>NZ_JBBCAT010000003.1 GCF_037203705.1 Prosthecomicrobium sp. N25 | reverse complement strand
ACGGTCACGGACGCGGCGGGGCACACGCGGACCGAGACGGTCACGGTCAATCTCACCGACGTCAACGACAACGGGCCCTCTGACATCCTGGTCTCGGGCGGCACTATCGCCGAGAACAGCGCGGGCGGCACGGTCGTGGCGACCTTGTCGGCGGTCGACGCCGATACCGGCGAGAGCTTCAGCTACAGTCTCGCCGGGACCGATGCCGCGAGCTTCGTGGTCGTCGGCAACGAGATCCGTGTCGCGCCGGGCGCGGTGCTCGACTTCGAGGCGGGGGGCACGCGGACCTTCGACCTGACGGTCACGGACGCGGCCGGGCACAGCCGGACCGAGACGGTCACGGTCAACCTGACCGACGTCAACGACAACGGGCCGAGCGACATCGTCGTGACCGGCGGCACGATCGCCGAGAACAGCGCTGGCGGCGCGGTCGTGGCGACCTTGTCGACCGTCGACGCGGATACCGGCGAGAGCTTCAGCTACAGTCTCGCCGGGACCGATGCCGCGAGCTTCGTGGTCGTCGGCAACGAGATCCGGGTCGCGCCGGGCGCGGTGCTCGACTTCGAGTCGGGCGGGAGCCGGACCTTCGACCTGACGGTGACGGACGCGGCCGGGCACAGCCGGACCGAGACGGTCACGGTCAACCTGACCGACGTCAACGACAACGGGCCGAGCGACATCGTCGTGACCGGCGGGACGATCTCGGAGAACAGCGCTGGCGGGACGGTGGTCGCCACCCTCTCCACGCTCGATGCCGATACCGGTGAGACGTTCAACTACAGCCTAGCCGGCACGGATGCCGGGCTGTTCACGGTGGTCGGCAACGAGATCCGTGTCGCACCGGGCGCGGTGCTCGACTTCGAGGCGGGGGGGACGCGGACCTTCGACCTGACGGTTACGGATGCGGCCGGGCACAGCCGGACCGAGACGGTCACGGTCGACCTGACCGACGTCAACGACAATGGGCCCTCTGACATCCTGGTCTCGGGCGGCACGATCGCCGAGAACAGCGCGGGCGGCACGGTCGTGGCGACCTTGTCGGCGGTCGACGCCGATACCGGCGAGAGCTTCAGCTACAGTCTCGCCGGGACCGATGCCGCGAGCTTCGTGGTCGTCGGCAACGAGATCCGAGTCGCGCCCGGGGCGGTGCTCGACTTCGAGGCGGGGGGCACGCGGACCTTCGACCTGACGGTCACGGACGCGGCCGGGCACAGCCGGACCGAGACGGTCACGGTCAACCTGACCGACGTCAACGACAACGGGCCGAGCGACATCGTCGTGACCGGCGGCACCATCGCCGAGAACAGCGCTGGCGGCGCGGTCGTGGCGACCTTGTCGACGGTCGATGCGGATACCGGCGAGAGCTTCAGCTACAGTCTCGCCGGGACCGATGCCGGGCTCTTCACGATCGTGGGCAACGAGATCCGGGTCGCGCCGGGCGCAGTGCTCGACTTCGAGGCGGGCGGGACCCGCACCTTCGACCTGACGGTCACGGATGCGGCCGGGCACACCCGGACCGAGACGGTCACGGTCGACCTGACCGACGTCAACGACAACGGGCCGAGCGACATCGTCGTGACCGGCGGCACCATCGCCGAGAACAGCGCTGGCGGCGCGGTCGTGGCGACCTTGTCGACGGTCGATGCGGATACCGGCGAGAGCTTCAGCTACAGTCTCGCCGGGACCGATGCCGGGCTCTTCACGATCGTGGGCAACGAGATCCGTGTCGCACCGGGCGCGGTGCTCGACTTCGAGGCGGGGGGCACGCGGACCTTCGACCTGACGGTGAAGGACGCGGCCGGGCATACGCGGACCGAGACGGTCACGGTCGACCTCACGGACGTCAACGACAACGGGCCGAGCGACATCCTGGTCTCGGGCGGCACCATCGCCGAGAACAGCCCGGGCGGTACGGTCGTTGCCAACTTGTCGACCGTCGACGCGGATACGGGCGAGAGCTTCAGCTACAGCCTGGCCGGCGCCGATGCCGCGAGCTTCGTGGTGGTCGGCAACGAGATCCGGGTCGCGCCGGGCGCGGTGCTCGACTTCGAGGCGGGGGGCACGCGGACCTTCGACCTGACGGTCACGGACGCGGCCGGGCACAGCCGGACCGAGACGGTCACGGTCAACCTGACCGACGTCAACGACAACGGGCCGAGCGACATCGTCGTCTCGGGCGGCACGATCGCCGAGAACAGCGCTGGCGGCGCGGTCGTGGCGACCTTGTCGGCGGTCGACGTGGATACGGGGGAAAGCTTCTCCTACAGCCTCGCCGGCACGGATGCCGCGAGCTTCGTGGTGGTCGGCACCGAGATCCGGGTCGCGCCGGGGGCGGTGCTCGACTTCGAGGCGGGCGGGACCCGGACCTTCGACCTGACGGTCACGGACGCGGCCGGGCACAGCCGGACCGAGACGGTCACGGTCGACCTCACCGACGTCAACGACAACGGGCCGAGCGACATCCTGGTCTCGGGCGGCACCATCGCCGAGAACAGCGCTGGCGGTACGGTTGTCGCCACCTTGTCGGCGGTCGACGTGGATACGGGGGAAAGCTTCACCTACAGCCTGGCCGGGACCGACGCCGCCTCGTTCACGGTCGTCGGCAACGAGATCCGGGTCGCGCCGGGCGCGGTGCTCGACTTCGAGGCGGGCGGAACCCGGACTTTCGACCTGACGGTCACGGACGCGGCCGGGCACAGCCGGACCGAGACGGTCACGGTCAACCTGACCGACGTCAACGACAACGGGCCGAGCGACATCCTGGTCTCGGGCGGCACCATCGCCGAGAACAGCGCGGGCGGCACGGTCGTTGCTACGCTCTCAACGGTCGACGCCGATACCGGCGAGAGCTTCAGCTACAGTCTCGCCGGCACGGATGCCGCGAGCTTCGTGGTGGTCGGCAACGAGATCCGGGTCGCGCCGGGGGCGGTGCTCGACTTTGAGGCGGGCGGAACCCGGACGTTCGACCTGACGGTCACGGACGCGGCGGGGCACAGCCGGACAGAGACGGTCACGGTCAATCTCACCGACGTCAACGACAACGGACCCTCTGACATCCTGGTCTCTGGCGGCACGATCGCCGAGAACAGCGCCGACGGCACGGTCGTTGCCACCTTGTCGACCGTCGATGCCGATACCGGCGAGACCTTCAGCTACAGCCTGTCGGGAACCGACGCCGCGAGCTTCATGGTCGTCGGCAACGAGATCCGGGTCGCCCCGGGGGCGGTGCTCGACTTCGAGGCCGGGGGGACCCGGACCTTCGACCTGACGGTCACGGACGCGGCGGGGCACACCCGGACCGAGACGGTCACGGTCAACCTCACGGACGTCAACGACAACGGGCCCGCGGACATCCAGCTCTCGGGCGGGACGGTCGCAGAGAACTCGGCCGCGGGGACGGTGGTCGCCACCCTGTCGACGGTCGATGCGGGTACCGGCGAGAGCTTCACCTACAGCCTGTCTGGAACCGATGCCGCGAGCTTCGTGGTGGTCGGCAACGAGATCCGGGTCGCGTCGGGCGCGGTGCTCGATTTCGAGGCCGGGGGGACCCGGACCTTCGACCTGACGGTCACGGATGCGGCCGGGCACACCCGGACCGAGACGGTCACAGTCAACCTGACGGACGTGATCGACACGATCACGGGCACGGCCGGCAACGACACCCTGACGGCCGGAACCGAGCAGGCGTCCTTGGTCGGGGGCGACGGCGACGACCTGCTCATCGGCAGCAGCCTGGCCGACACCATGGTGGGCGGGGCCGGCAACGACACCGCCATGGGCAGCGGGGGCGCGGACGTCATCAATGCCGACAAGATCGACTACACGGCCTCCGGCGCGGCCGTCACGGTCGATCTCGGGGCCGGAGTCGGCCATGGCGGCGACGCCGAAGGCGACACCTACATTGGCGTCTCGGTGGTGCAAGGCTCCACCTACAACGACCTGCTCGTCGGCAACGCGTCGGACAACACGCTGCGCGGCGGCGTGGGCAACGACACCATCTACGGTGGCGACGGCAACGACCGCCTCCTCGGCCATGTCGACTACAACGCCCTCGGCGACACCGGCAACGACGCCCTCTACGGAGACGCCGGGAACGACACCCTCGACGGGTCTCTCGGCGCGGATACGCTCGACGGCGGAACCGGCAGCGACACGGCGAACTATTTCTATTCCGACGCCGCGGTCTCCGTGGACCTGCAGGCCGGAACCGCAACGGGTGGCTTCGCCACCGGCGACACACTCGTCGGGATCGAGAACATCAAGGGGACGAACTACTACAACGACCTCCTGTGGGGCGACGGCGGCGCCAACGTTCTCGACGGGCAGAGCGGCAACGATGTGCTCGACGGACGCGGCGGGGACGACACCCTGCTGGGCGGAAACGGCAACGATACGCTGACGGGCGGGGCCGGCAACGACAGCCTGGACGGAGGCAGCAACACCGACGTCGCGGTCTTCAGCGGCAATGCGGCTGACTACGAGGTGACGGTCGCGGTCGTGGGCGGGGTCACGGCCTACACGGTGACGGACATCCGCTCGGGCTCGCCGGACGGCACCGACACGATCACCAACGTCGAGAGCTTCCGGTTCGCCGACCGGACGATCTCGACCTCGGCGATTCTGTCGACCGGGTCTGCCGCCGCAGACGGTCTGACCGGCACCTCGGGTGCGAACGTGGTCTGGGGCAATGCGGGCAACGACACGATCGAGGGCGGGGCCGGGGCCGACACGCTGTTCGGCGGCAGCGGCACGGACACGCTCTCGTATGCGGCCGACACGACCGGCGTGACGGTCGACCTCGGGGCCGGCACCGCTTCCGGCGGAGATGCGGCCGGCGACGTGATCTCGGGTTTCGAGAACGTCACGGGCGGATCGGGCAACGACTCGCTCACCGGGGCTGCGGGCGTGGCGAACAGCCTCTCTGCGGGCGGCGGCAACGACACCGTGGAGGCGACCAGCGGCGGGGACACGCTCGACGGCGGCACGGGCACGGACCTGCTGTCCTTCTCCACCGTGGGCGCCGGCGTGACCTATTCCCTCGGCGCCGCCGGTGCCCAGAACACCGGCGGCGCCGGTCTCATCACGGCAACCGGATTCGAGAATCTCCGCGGCAGCGCCTCCGCCGACACCCTGACGGGCTCGACCGGGGCGAACTCGATCGACGCCGGGGCGGGCGACGACAAGATCGTGGCCACGGCGGGGGGCGACACGATCGACGGCGGAGCCGGCATCGACCTCCTCGATGCGTCGGCGTCCACCGCGGCGGTCACCATCAATCTCGGTTCGACGGCGGCGCAAGGCACCGGAACCGACTTCGGAACGCTCAAGGTCAGCAACGTCGAGAACCTCGCCACCGGCAGCGGCAACGACCTGCTGACCGGCTCCGCGGCCGCGAACTCGATCAGCGCCGGCGCCGGCAACGACACGGTCGTGGGCAGCGCGGGCGGCGACACGCTCGACGGCGGCGCAGGCTTCGACGTCCTCGACCTCAGCGCGCAGACGACCGGCGTGACGGTCAACCTCACACATGGCACGGCCATCGGGTCGATTATCGGCACCGCCAAGGTCGCGGGGTTCGAGGCCGTGCAGGGCGGATCGGGGGGCGACTTCCTGTCCGGCACGGTTGGGGACGAACTGCTGTCCGGCAACGGCGGCGACGATTTCCTCGGCTCGTCGGACGGCAACGACACCTTGCTGGGCGGCGCGGGAAACGACACGATCCGGTCCGGCAGCGGGAACGACAGCCTGTCGGGCGGCACCGGCACGGATACCGTCGACTACAGTCTGGTGTGGAGCGGGGTCACGGTCGACCTGGCGGTCACCACGGCCCAGAACACCGGCGGGGGCGGGATCGACACCCTCGACGGCTCCATCGAGAACCTCACGGGCAGCTTCTACGACGACAGCCTGACCGGCAGCTCGGGCGCCAACGCGCTCTCGGGCGGCGCCGGCAACGACACGATCCGCGGAGGCGGCGGGGCGGACACGATCGACGGCGGGACCGGCACCGATACGGTTGCGCTCTCGGGCAAGGCCTCGGACTACGACGTGGCGGTCACGAGCGTCGGCGGCGTCACCTCCTATACGCTGACGGACCTGCGCTCGGGCACGCCCGACGGGACCCTGACGCTCACCAACGTCGAGAGCCTCCAATTCGCCGACCGGACCATCGCCACCTCGGCGATCCTGTCGACCGGCTCCGGAGCGGCCGACAGCCTGACGGGAACGGCGGGAGCGGATGCGATCTGGGGCGATGCCGGCAACGACACCCTCCAGGGCGGCGCGGGCGCCGACACGCTGATCGGCGGGGCGGGGACCGATACGCTCAGCTATGCGGCGGATACCTCGGGGGTGACCGTCAACCTCTCGACCTCGTCCGCCTTGGGCGGGCAGGCCGCGGGCGACGTGATTTCGGGCTTCGAGAACGTGACGGGCGGCTCGGGCGCGGATTCGCTGACCGGCTCCTCGGCGGCCAACACGATCGACGGCGGGGGCGGCGACGACACCATCGAGGGCGGGGGCGGGGCGGATTCGCTCGTGGGCGGTTCCGGCACCGACACGGTCTCGTATGCGAGCGAGACGAACGGGGTCACGGTCAATCTCGCCACCGGCACGGCGACGGACGGCGGCGGGGCGACCGACACGCTCTCCGGGTTCGAGAACATCACCGGCGGATCGGGCAACGACAGCCTGGTCGGAACCACCGGCAACAACGCGATCTCGGCCGGGGCGGGCAACGATACGGTGGTCTCGAACGGCGGCCTCGACACGCTCGACGGCGGCACCGGGACGGACACGCTCGACATCTCCAACCAGAGCTACAACCTGGTCGTCGACCTCGGGAGCGGGACAGTCTACGACACGAGCTCGCCGTCGATCGTGGCGTCCGTAACGAACTTCGAGAACCTCAGCGGCGGATCCGGAAGCGACAGCATCACCGGGACGTCCGGGGCGAACTCCATCAGTGCCGGCGCCGGCAACGACACGATCGTGGCCACGGGCGGCACCGACACGATCGACGGCGGTTCCGGCACGGACGTCGTCAGGTTCGCCGGCAATGCGGCGGACTACGCGGTGACCGTCGCGGTCGTGGGCGGGGTCACCACCTACACGGTCGCGGACATGCGTTCGGGGTCGCCGGACGGCACCGAGATCGTCACCAACGTCGAGTCCTTCCAGTTCGCCGACCGCACCATCTCGACATCGACGATCCTCTCTTCGGGGACGGCCGGGGCCGACAGCCTGACAGGCACCTCGAGCGCGGATGCGATCTGGGGCAACGGCGGCAACGACACGCTGAACGGCGGGTCGTCGAACGACAGCCTCTTCGGCGGCGCGGGCAACGACACGCTGATCGGCGGCGCCGGCAGCGACCTCCTGGACGGCGGCAGCGGCACCAACACGGTCAGCTACGCGAACGCCGGGGCGGGCGTCGTGGTCGCCCTCCAGGCCTACTCGGACGACCCCGACGGCATCGGCAGCGACGGCCAGTATACGAACTTCTCCGCCGGAGGCCTCGCGGGCGACGCCAACGGGGACAGCTACGCCAACATCCAGAACGTCATCGGGTCGAGCTACGGCGACCGGGTCTTCGGCGGCAGCGTGGCGGGCACCTACACGCTCGGCAACGGCAACGACATCTTCGACACTCCCAACGGCCAAGTGGTCGCCGACATCGTCGATCTCGGGGCGGGGGACGACACGGCCTTCGCCGGGGACGGCAACGACACGATCTACGCGGGTACCGGCACCGATTCCATCGAAGGCCAGGGCGGCGACGACTGGATCGAGATCGGGATGGGCAGCGCCACCGTGGACGGCGGTGCGGGGATCGACACCCTGTCGTTCGCGGCAGCCAGCGGCAACGTCAACATCGACATCGGGCCGACCAGCAAGCAGACCTACACCGGCTCGCTCACCGTCAAGGCCTTCAACTTCGAGAATGTGACAGGGTCGAACCAGGCGGACACGATCCGCGGGGGGGCGGGCGACAACGTCCTGAGCGGCCTGTCCGGCAACGACTTTCTTTACGGCGAGGCGGGCAACGACAGCATCCTCGGCGGGTTCGGCGAGGACTGGATCGACGCCGGCTCCGGCGACGACACGGTGCTGGGCGGCGACGGCGTCGACACCATCCTGGGCAACGACGGCAACGACTCCCTGTCGGGCGGCGACGGCGCCGACACGATCCAGGGCGGCAACGGCAACGACACCATTTCGGGCGGCGCCGGCAACGATTCCCTCGACGGCGGTTCGGCCTACTGGGACTTCCTGGACTACTCCGACCAGACCTCGGCCGTGACCGTGAACCTCGCCACCGGCCTCGCGAGCGGGACCGGGATCGGCTCGGACACGATCAGCGGCTTCGAGCAGGTCCTGGGCGGGTCCGGCAACGACACGATCACCGGTTCATCGGCGTACGAGTGGGTGCAGGGCGGTGCCGGCGACGACTCGATCGTCGGCGGCGGCGGCGGCGACGGCCTCATGGGCGATGCCGGCAACGACTTCCTGCAGGGCGGCTCGGGGAACGACACATTCTACGGCGGCACCGGGACCGACACGGTCAGCTATTCGAATGCCACGGCGGGCGTCACTGTGAGCCTGGCGACGACGGCCGCGCAGGCGACCGGCGGCGCCGGTACGGACACGCTCAACGAGGTCGAGAACCTGGTCGGTTCCAGCTATGCCGATACGCTGACCGGCAATTCCGGCGCCAACGCCCTGTGGGGCGGCTCCGGCAACGACTTGCTCTCCGGCGGCGGGGGCAGCGACGCCCTCGACGGCGGAACGGGCAACGACTCGCTTCGGGGCGACACCGGCGGCGACGTCCTCACCGGCGGGTCGGGGAGCGACGTCTTCCTCTATGCCGGCGGTGACGGCAGCGACACCATCGACGGCGGGGCCGGGGGCGGCTGGACCGATACGATCGCGCTCGAGGGCTTCTCGGGGCTCGCGGCCCAGACGGGCTGGACGCTGGTGCTCGACAACGGATTCAGCATCACGTCGCAGAGCGGCGCCGAGATGACGCTAGGCAACGACTCCTCCGGCCACATCGACTTCGCGGACGGCAGCTCGGTGGCGTTCCAGGGGATCGAGAAGATCACCTGGTAACGCCACGCGGCCGTCCGTGGGACCCGAAAAGAAAAGGGGCCGTTCCTCGCGGAGCGGCCCCTCGACGTCCGACCGAAGCGGCGGACCGTCAATCGAGGTTCTTGATGATCTCTTCGGTCATCTTCTTGGCGTCGCCGAAGAGCATCATGGTGTTGTCGCGGAAGAACAGCTCGTTCTCGACGCCGGCATAGCCGGAGCCCATGCCGCGCTTGATGAACAGCACCGTCTTGGCCTTCTCGACGTCCAGGATCGGCATGCCGAAGATCGGCGAGGCCGGGTCCGTCTTGGCGGCCGGGTTGGTCACGTCGTTGGCGCCGATCACGTAGGCGACGTCGGCCTGGGCGAAGTCGTTGTTGATGTCCTCGAGCTCGAAGACTTCGTCGTAGGGGACGTTGGCCTCGGCCAGGAGCACGTTCATGTGCCCGGGCATGCGGCCGGCCACCGGGTGGATCGCGTATTTCACCTCGACGCCGGCGTGCTTCAGCTTGTCGGCCATCTCGCGCACCGCATGCTGGGCCTGGGCGACCGCCATGCCGTAGCCCGGCACGACGATGACCTTCTCGGCGTTCTTCATGATGAAGGCGGCGTCGTCGGCGGAGCCCTGCTTGACCGGACGGGCCTCGGCCGGACCGCCGGCGGGGCCCGCGGTCTCGCCGCCGAAGCCGCCGAGGATGACCGAGATGAAGCTCCGGTTCATGCCCTTGCACATGATGTAGGACAGGATCGCGCCCGACGAGCCGACGAGCGCGCCGGTGATGATCAGCGCCGAGTTGCCGAGCGTGAAGCCGATGCCGGCCGCCGCCCAGCCCGAGTAGCTGTTCAGCATCGACACGACGACGGGCATGTCGGCGCCGCCGATCGGGACGATGATGAGGACGCCGAGGATCAGGCTCAGGATCGTGATGACCCAGAAGGCCAGATGGCTCTCGGTGCGCACGAAGACGATCGACAGGATCAGCAGCAGCACCGCCAGTCCGATGTTCACGGCATGGCGCATGGGCAGCATGATCGGCTTGCCCGACATGTTGCCGTTCAGCTTGGCGAAGGCGATGATCGAGCCCGAGAAGGTGATGGCGCCGATGGCGACGCCGAGCACCATCTCCACCAGGCTGCCGCCGTGGATGTGGCCGACCGTGCCGATGCCCATCGCCTGGGGGGCGTAGAGGGCGCCGGCCGCCACGAAGACGGCGGCCATGCCGACGAGGCTGTGGAAGGCCGCGACCAGCTGCGGCATCGCGGTCATTTCGATCTTCTTCGCCGTGTAGGCGCCGATGCCGCCGCCGACGGCGAGACCGAGGAGGATCAGGAAGCCGGAGCCGAAGGAGGGCCGGGCGGCGATGAGCGTCACCACGATGGCGATGCCCATGCCGATCATGCCGTAGAGGTTGCCCTGGCGGGACGTGGCCGGGCTCGAGAGCCCCCGCAGGGACAGGACGAACAGGACGGCGGCGACGAGGTAGAGGGTGGCGGTGATGTTCGCGCTCATGAGCTCACCGCTCCTTCTTCTTGTACATCGCCAGCATGCGCTGGGTGACCAGGAAGCCGCCGAAGATGTTGACGCTGGCCATGACGAGGGCGAGGAAGCCGAAGACCCGGGCGAAGACCGGGCCGGAGTCGTCGGCTACGACCGGGACCGCGACGGCGAGGAGCGCGCCGACCACGATGACGGACGAGATCGCGTTCGTCACCGACATGAGCGGGGTGTGGAGCGCCGGGGTGACCGACCAGACCACGTAGTAGCCGACGAAGATCGCCAGCACGAAGATGGAGAGGCGGAACACGAAGGGGTCGATGGCGCCCCCAGTCGCGGCGTGGGCGGCGGCGCCGGCGGCGGCGGCGAACTGGTCGACCGCGTTCTGGGCCTGGTTGGCATAGGCGGCGGCCTGGTCGGCGGCGCCGCGCGCGGCCCGGGCGGCCGCCTGCGCCTGTTCGAGCGCCTGTTCGGTGGTGAGATTGGCCATGGGTCTCGCCTCAGCTCTTGAGCGCGGAATGGACGATCTGGCCGTCCTTCGTGATGAGGGTCGCCTTGACGAGCTCGTCGTCCCAGTTGACGGCGAGCTTCTTCTCCTTCTTGTCGATCAGCGTCTCGACGAAGGCGTAGAGGTTCTTGGCGTAGAGCAGCGAGGCGCTGGCGGCGACGCGGCCGGCCATGTTGAGGTGGCCGAGGATCTTGACGCCGTCGACGGTGGCGACCTCGCCGGCGACCGAACCCTCGACGTTGCCGCCACGCTCGACCGCGAGGTCCACGATCACCGAGCCGGGCCGCATGGAGCGCACCATCTCGGCCGTGATCAGGCGCGGGGCCGGCCGGCCCGGGATGAGCGCCGTGGTGATGACGATGTCCTGCTTCTTGATGTGCTCGGCGACGAGGGCGGCCTGCTTGGCCTGGTACTCGGCGGACATCGGCTTGGCGTAGCCGGCCGCGGTCTCGGCCTGCTTGAACTCCTCGTCCTCGACGGCGACGAACTTGGCGCCGAGCGAGGCGACCTGCTCCTTGGCGGCAGGGCGCACGTCGGTGGCGGTCACCACGGCGCCGAGGCGGCGGGCGGTGGCGATCGCCTGCAGGCCGGCGACGCCGGCGCCCATGACGAAGACCTTCGCGGCCGAGACGGTGCCGGCGGCGGTCATCATCATCGGGAAGGCGCGGTCGTACTCGGCGGAGGCGTCGATCACGGCGCGGTAGCCGGCCAGGTTCGCCTGCGAGGAGAGAATGTCCATGACCTGCGCGCGGGTGATGCGGGGCATGAACTCCATCGCGAAGGCGGCGTAGCCGGCGTCCGCGAGACCCTGCATGGCCTCCTTCTGGCCATAGGGGTCGAGCGCCCCGATGAGCAGGGCGCCCGGCTTGGCGCCGCGGACGTCGCCCGGGTTCGGCCGCCGCACCGTCAGCACGATGTCGGCATCGGCCAGGACGGCGGCGGGATCGGACGCCAGCGTGGCGCCGGCGGCCTCGTAGTCGGCATCGGGGATGCGGGACTTGAGCCCCGCACCCGCCTCGACCACCACCTCGGCGCCGAGACCCTTGAATTTCTTCACGGTGTCCGGCGTGGCGGCGACGCGGCCCTCCTGCGGGTCGCGTTCCTTCGGAACGGCTATCTTCATGAGAACCCCCTGCACGGCGTCCCCTTCAGCCGAGGAGCGCCGGGAAATCGTGGTAGGCGAGCGGGCGGGCGCCCGCGTGCCGGTCCGGCGCGGCCGGACAGTCCGTGACGTTCAGGAGAGCCCCGGAAGGCGCTCGACCGCTCGGGCCCGCGACGAAGACGCCGCCCGCCGGTCGACCCGGGGGCGGCGCGCGATCATACGAGGAAAATCGCCATCAGGATGAGGAGGACGATGATGGAGATCGTGCCCCACTTCGTCAGCGCCAGGAACATCCTGTAGGTCTTCTCGTGTTCCGCGTAGTCCATGGCGGGATGTTCGGCCATCTCTCGAGCCCCTCGTTCGTCCTTCGAATGTTCCGTCCCGGCAGGCAGCCCCGGGCCCGCGTCTTTATAGGAGAAGCCCGGGGCGCGGGCAACGCACGGATTGCCTCAGCGCGGCCCGTTCCGGCACTTTCCGGCGGACCCGGGGCACCGCCGCGACCTGCGGTGCCGCTCCAGCCTTCGACCAAAACTGGTATACCAGATGCCAGGACGGGTCAAGCCGCCGCTTCGCCGAGCGTGAGCCCGGACCGCGCGAAGGCATCGGCCTGCCGGCGGGCCAGGAGGTCGACGTCGAAGCCGGCGATCTGGTCGTTGAAGAGCCGGTAGAAGTTCAGCTCCGCATCGAGATGCAGGAACACCCCGCCGAGGCCTATGGCGGCGCGGTCCATGAAGACGAACTCGCGCGGCACCGTGACCGGGCCCCTCTCCTTCAGGGCTTGGGCGACCCGCATCGCCTCGCGGCGGCCGTACTCGGTCGGGGAGACGCCGTCGGCGATGCGCCGGACCCGGTCGGTCAGCAGCGGGCCGTAGATGAAGCGCGCCCAGATGTTCAGGATGTCGACCAGCTCGGTGTCGAGACCGCGGAAGCCCCAGCTCTCGTAGGCCGCGACGATGCGGTCCTGGTCGTCCTCCATGAGGCCGCGGTAGAGGTCGATGACGCCCTTCACGAAGCGGGGCGGGAAGAGCCGGATGCAGCCGTAGTCGAGGAGGTTGATGCCGGCCGGCGCGCCGTCCGCCTCGAAGACCGTGTAGTTGCCGAGATGCGGGTCGCCGTGGATCACGCCGTAGTGGCTGAAAGGATACCACCAGGCCTTGAACATGGCCGCGGCGAGCCGGTTGCGATCCTCCTGCGTACCCTCCTTGTGGGCCAGGATGGGCTTGCCCTGCAGCCAGTTCATGGTGAGGAGCCGGCGGGTGGAGAGGGCCGGCACGGGGGTCGGAACCCGGATGTCCGGATCGTCCGCGAAGATGTCCGCGTAGAGCGCCATGTGGCGGGCCTCGCGGGCGTAGTCGAGCTCCTCCCGGATGCGGGCGGCGATCTCCTGGCGGATCTCGGTCGTGTCGATGGCCGGCCGCATGCGCTTGTGGAGCGAGAAGATGATGCCGAGCTGCCTCAGGTCGGCCTCCACGGCCGATTCCATGTCGGGATACTGCAGCTTCACGGCGAGGGGCGCACCCTCGAGCGAGACCGCCCGGTGGACCTGGCCGAGCGAGGCGGCGTGGGCGGGCTGATGCTCGAAGGAGGCGAAGCGCTTTTCCCAGCCGGGCCCCAGCTCCGCGATCATGCGGCGCTTGACGAAGGCCCAGCCCATGGCGGGCGCGTCGGCCTGCAGGCGCATCAGCTCGGCCGCCCATTCGGCGGGGATCGCGTCCGGAATGGTCGCCATCAGCTGGGCGACCTTCATGAGCGGGCCCTTGAGCTGGCCGAGCGCGGCGGCGAGCAGTTCGCCCTCGCGCCTCAGGTCGGGATCGCCGCCGAACAGGCGGGCGCCCGCAATGCGCGCCGCGGCCGACCCGACCCCGGTGCCCACGCGGGCATAGCGGGAGACGCGGCCGGAGAGGCGGTTCTTCTCGTCGTCATTGGGAGCCATCCGGCATTGCCTCGGTGAGTGCGAAATCGGGACCGGCTTGAGATAGGCCGGCCCCCCCGCCGATACGAGCCCGGCGCGGAGCCGGATGCCACGAGACTCAGTCCTCCGGGGATCCGGCCGGGGCGTCCGCGATCCGGTCGCGGATCCAGCGGGCCAGGCCCTCCTCGTCCATGGTCCCCGCCGCGAGGCTCAGGATCACGACCACCGCCTCCGGTTCCGGGACCCTGAAGTCCACGCCGTTGAGGCCCAGGAAGACCACGATGGACAGGAAGGCGGCGCGCTTGTTTCCGTCCACGAAAGGATGGTTCCGGGCGATCCCGTAGGCATAGGCCGCCGCGAGCGCCGCCGGGTCCTCCTCGCCTTCATAGGCGTACCTGTTCATCGGACGTCCGAGTGCGGACTCGAGCAGCCCGATGTCGCGGATGCCCGGCGGACCTCCGAAACGCGCCAGTTGCTCATCGTGGAACGCGACGACGAGGTCCGCGGCGAGCCAGACGATGTCGGTCATTTGGCGAGTTCGCGGAGGGTGTTCTCGTAGGTCTTCATGGCCTTCCGGGCGATCTCCATGCCCTTCTCGAACGTGTCGTCCCGGCGGGAGAGCACGATCTTGCCGTCCGGCTGCCGGGTCAGGGTCAGGACGTCTCCCTGGGCGAGGCCGAGTTCGATGAGCAACTCCTTCGGCAGGATGAGCCCGGCCGAATTGCCGATCTTCTTGATCTCGAGTTTCATCACTTGCTCCGGTCTCGTTGTACGAATGGTATAACGCTGCTCCCCGTTATACGCAACGTACAACGCGTCCGTTCACAGCGATGGGAGGGCCGGGCGCGCCCGGCCGGCCTCATGGCCCCGATAACCCCGCGATCCGGGCCAGTTCCGCGGCGACCAGATCGCGGTGATCCTGCAGGTTCTTGTAGCGGAGCTGGTCGGGGTCGAGGGCGAGGAGCTGGGCGCGCAGGCCGGCGGCGAGCCGGCGGCCGTCGGGGTGGGTCTCGAAGGCCCCGAAGGGATCGACCAGGACACGGATCGTGAACAGGATGTCGCCCGAGGCTGGCATGCGGCGGAGCGTCTGGCGCTCCACGCGGATGAAGGCGCTGCGGTCCATGCCGAACCAGTCGCGCGGGCGCTCCTTCGATTCCGGATGATGCAGCTCGGCGTCCGGGTAGATCGACCAGTTCAGCCGCTCCACGATGATGCCGGGCTTGAGGCCCTCGAAGATCCGCTTCATCCGAACCCCCAGGTGCTCGGCATAGCCGGGCACGTTGCCGTGGAGGCCGTCGAGCGAGGCCCCGAACTTCTCCGCGAGCGACCAGGCGGAGGGAAAGCACAGGGCGGCGGCGACGAGGCGATAGCCCGCGGCGCCGCCCGGGCGCATGAGGACGAGGTCGTCCTGGACGAGGCGGGCGGCCGTCGCCAGGGCGGGCTCGGCGGCAGAGAGCGGCACGGACCGGCTGCCGTCGACGAGGATGTGGTCGCGGTCCCAGCGGTAGCGATCGGGGTGGCGGGCGAGGAGATGGGCCAGGATCGCGTCCAGCACCTCGCGCTGGCTCGCCTCCGTGTCCGGCTCGGCACGGAAGACCACGTCGCGCTTCTCGGCGAGGAGCGCGTCCTTTTCGGCGAGCTCGACCAGGAGGCGTTCGTCCGGCTCCAGCCAGCGCTCTTCCGGGATCGGCGAGAGGCCGATCGAGAAGGGCTTCTTCGAGCCGTCGTAGGGGGTATGGGCGAAGGTCGGCATCGGGGCAGGCTAGACCGGCAGGGAACGGCCGCCAATGCGGGATCGCGCGGGGGCGGGCATGCCGGACGGCTCAGGCTCCGCCCAGGCTGACGACCGGGTTCTTGCGGTCGGTGCAGACCGGGCCCTTGAGGCCGGCGATCGGCGGAAGGCCGGTGAAGCGGACCATGGACAGGTTGCCGAGCGGGTCGACGACCGACAGGGCCCCGTCGTCGGGCCCGAGGGCGCCCGGCTCCTTTTCGCCGTTGAAGAACAGCCGGCCGACCTCGCTCGGGATCTCGACGCTCTCGCCGCGCCGGGCCGCCTCGGTCCGCATGAAGAGGATCGGCTGGGTCCCGCCGCCGAACAGGCAGAGCCAGGACCACTCCCCGTCGTTGATGCCGCTGAAGTCGATGCGGTCCTGGGCGGCGCCGAGGGCCTGCGACACGTAGGCGATGTGCTGGTGGGGGACCGGCGTCGCCCAGCCGGCCCGGTAGTAGAGCAGGCCGGCGTTGATCAGGGTGGCGAGCACGAAGCCGACGATCGCGCCGAGAACCACCTGGAAGAGCCTGCGCATGCGACCTGCCGGAAAGAGCCGAGACGGTGCTTCCGGATAGCATCGATGCCGGCCGCGGTGAAGCCCGGGCCGAGCGGCGCGGGCCGCCCGGGCGCCCCGGATCAGCGGGCCGCGTCCATGGCCTCGAGCTCGCCGATCATGCGCTCGACGACGCCGAGGCCGAGGGACCAGAAGCCCGGGTCGCCGGCGTCCAGGCCGAAGGGGGCGAGCAGCTCCTTGTGGTGGCGGGTTCCGCCGGCCTTGAGGAGCTGGAAGTACTTGTCCTGGAAGCCCTCGGCGGCGTTCTCGTAGACGGCATAGAGGGAGTTCACCAGGCAGTCGCCGAATGCGTAGGCGTAGACGTAGAAGGGCGAGTGGATGAAGTGCGGGATATAGGTCCAGTAGGTCTCGTAACCGGGGCCGAGCCGGATCGCCGGGCCGAGGCTCTCTGCCTGCACCTCCATCCAGATCTCGCACAGGCGTTCGGCGGTCAGCTCGCCCTCGCGGCGCTCGACGTGGACCTTGCGCTCGAAGGTGTAGAAGGCGATTTGGCGCACGACCGTGTTCAGCATGTCCTCGACCTTGGAGGCCAGCATGGCCTGCTTCTCGGCCGGGGAGGCCGCCTTGGAGAGGAGCGCCTTGAAGGTCAGCATCTCGCCGAACACCGAGGCGGTCTCGGCCAGCGTCAGCGGGGTCGGGGCCATGAGCGCGCCGTTGGGCGCGGCCAGCACCTGGTGCACGCCGTGGCCGAGCTCGTGCGCCAGGGTCATCACGTCGCGCGTCTTGCCCTGATAGTTGAGCAGCACGTAGGGGTGCACGGACGGCACGGTCGGGTGCGCGAAGGCGCCCGGGGCCTTGCCGGGGCGCACGGGGGCGTCGATCCAGCCCTTGTCGAAGAAACGCCGGGCGATGTCGGCCATGTCGGGCGAGAAGCGGCCGTAGGCGTCGAGAACGGTGTCGCGGGCCTCTCCCCACGGGATGTCGCGCGTCTCGGCCTTGGGCAGGGGCGCGTTGCGGTCCCAGTGGTCCAGCTTGTCCTTGCCCATCCACTTCGCCTTCAGGGCATAGTAGCGGTGCGAGAGCTGCGGGAAGGCGGCGCGCACGGCGGCCACCAGGGCGTCGACCACCTCGCGCTCGACGCGGTTGGCGAGGTGGCGGGAATCCGCCACGTCCGCGAAGGCGCGCCAGCGGTCGGAGATCTCCTTGTCCTTGGCGAGCACGTTGGTGACCAGCGAGAAGACCCGCATGTTCGCCTTGAAGGTCTCGGCGAGCGCGTCCGCGGCGGCCCGGCGGGTCGCCTCGACGGGCGACTGGAGCAGGTTGAGGGTCGGCTCGATGGCGAGTTCCTTGCCCTCGACGTGGAAGCGGAGCGACGAGATGGTCTCGTCGAAGAGGCGGTTCCAGGCGGACCGGCCGGTCGTCGACTTCTCGTGGAAGAGGCGCTCGAGCTGGTCCTCGAGCTGGTGCGGCTTCTCCTTGCGGATGTCCTCGATCCAGGGCCGGTAGTGGTCGAGCCGAGGCTCCTTCGCCATGAGGCCGGCGACGAGGCCGTCGTCGAGGCGGTTCAGCTCCAGCTCGAAGAAGATGAGGTGGGTCGAGGCCTGGGTGATCTTGTCCTGCAGGTCGGAATAGAACTTGGCGCGCTTCGGATCCGAGGTGTCGCCGGAATAGATCAGGCCCGCGAAGGAGATCAGCCGGCCGAGCAACTCCTGCAGGGCCTCGTACTCGGCGACCAGCTCGGCGATGCGGGTCGCCGCGCCGCCCTCGGCGAGGCCGGCGAGCTTGCCCTTGGCGCTCTCCTCGAAGGACCGGGCCCAGCCGAGCGCCTTGTCGGTGTCGGCCTTCACCTCCGGACCATCCATGGAGGGATAGAGGTCCGCGAGGTTCCATTCGGGCAGGCCTTCCGCCTCGGCGGCGCCGGCGATGGCGGCGGGCGAACGGACGGCGGAGGCGGGCGCGAACGGCATGGAAGCGGTATCCTCGTCGTTGACAGGCGGCCCCCCGGGCGGGGAGGCGGGTTAGATATGGACCGCGGACCCGCCGCAATCAACGCCGCATCGGCCGGGCCGCCGATCGCCCCGGGCGCGCCGGACCGCGCCCGTCCCCGCAATTCCCGGCCGGCGGCCAAAGTCTTAGGAGCCGGTTAAGACTTCGCTTCCAGAGTCGGTCCCGATCTGAAACAGCACCGGACCGCGCCCGCTCCATGGCCGAACGCATCCTCATCGTCGACGACGACCCGATCCAGCGCCGGCTCCTGGAGGAGGCGGTCAAGCGCTTCGGACATCCGGCCAGGGCGGTCGACAGCGGGGCCGAGGCGCTCCGCATCCTGACCGCGCCGGAGGGGCAGGACGTCGGGCTCGTGGTGCTCGACCTCGTGATGCCCGACCTGGACGGCATGGCGGTGCTGACGCGCCTGCGCAAGGCCGGCATCGACAAGCCCGTTATCGTGCAGACGAGCCACGGCGGCATCGACGTGGTCGTCTCGGCCATGCGGGCCGGGGCCTTCGACTTCGTGGTCAAGCCGGTCTCGCCGGAGCGCCTGCAGGTCTCGATCCAGAACGCCCTCAAGGTGGCGTCGCTGGAGACCGAGGTCGGCCGCATCAAGCGGGCGGAGTCCGGCACGCTCGGCTTCTCGGACATCGTCACCAAGAGCCCCGCGATGGCGCGGGTGCTGCGGCTCGGGGAGCGCGCCGCGGCCTCGACCATCCCGATCCTGATCGAGGGCGAGTCGGGGGTCGGCAAGGAGCTGATCGCGCGGGCGATCCAGGGCTCGTCCGATCGCAGGTCCAAGCCCTTCGTCACCGTCAATTGCGGGGCGATCCCGGAAAACCTGGTCGAGTCCATCCTGTTCGGCCACGAGAAGGGCTCGTTCACGGGGGCGCTGGAGCGTCATCTCGGCAAGTTCCAGGAGGCGCACGGGGGGACGCTGTTCCTCGACGAGGTCGGCGAGCTGCCGCCCGACATGCAGGTGAAGCTCCTGCGCGCCATCCAGGAGGGCGAGGTGGAGCCCGTGGGCGGGCGGCGGACCGTGAAGGTCGATTTCCGCCTGATCTCGGCCACCAACCGCAGCCTGCTCGACATGACGCGCGAGGGCCGCTTCCGGGAGGACCTCTACTACCGGCTCAACGTCTTCCCGATCTGGATTCCGCCGCTCAGGGACCGCAAGGAGGACATCCCGGACCTCGTCCGCCACTTCATCGCCCGCTTCGCCGCGGAGGAGAAGAAGCGGCGGCTGGTCGGCATCGACGGGGAGGCGACAGAACTCCTCCAGCGCTACGACTGGCCGGGCAACATCCGGCAGCTCGAGAACGCGGTCTTCCGCGCCGTGGTGCTCGCCGACGACGTGCCCTACCTCGGGGCCGACGAGTTCCCGCAGATCGCCGCCCAGCTCGGGCAGCTGCCGCGGTCCGCGCCGGCCACACTTTCGCGCCATCCGGCTCAATTCGACGTGAGCGTCGCCGCGCCGGCCGCCTCCGCCCCGGAGGCCGCCGCACCGCCGCCGGCGCCTGTCGCGAGCCTGTCGCCGATGTCCGGCTGGTCGCCGGACCCGAACGGGTTCGCGTCGGGAAGCGGGCCGGCGCCCTTCGGTTTCCTGAGGAGCCTGGATGCCAACGGGCACGTCCGGACTCTGACCGGGATCGAAGAGGAGATGATCCGGATCGCCATCGAACACTATGGCGGGCGCATGTCGGAAGTGGCGCGGCGGCTCGGGATCGGCCGATCCACCCTCTACCGAAAGCTGAAGGAATATGGTTTGGATGACACACCTGGCGTCGAAGCGGCCGAATAGAGCCGCAGACCGGTGCGATGGCAGTTGAATCCGCACCGGGCCTGCGCTTCAGCTGGCGTAAGGTCATTCGAAGCCGGTTTTTCATTCGGGAGCTCGGCATGATTCGCCGCTCGTGGTCGTCGTTCGTGGGTGGCACAGCCCTGGCGTTGCTCATGGTGAGCGCCGTCGCGGCCGAGGAGGCGGCGCGGGTGACGGCCCCGGCGGCCGAGCCGTCCGCCGGATCGTCCTCGGGTTCCGAGATCGCCGAACGGGCGGTCGAGACCGCGCCGCACGGCGTCAGCCTCGGGCAGGCGGGCGCGCTGGCCGATCCCGCCCCGAACGCGCTCGCCGGCGAACTTCGTCCCGGCATCGACGCCACCGTGGCGGCCGCGCCCGAGCCCGTCCGGGCCGAGGAGGCGCCGGACCTCACGCTTTCCAACCCGATCGTCCTGCCGACCGAGGCGCCGCCCGTGCCGGCGATCGCCGCCGCGCCCGCGCCGGAGCCGCCGACCGCCGCCGAGATCGCCGCACGCCTGCCGCACCCGCTGACCCTGCCGACCGACGCGCCGGCCATGCCGTCGATCGCGGCCGCGCCCGCGCCGGCCGCGCCCGTCCCCGCGGCGACGCCCGTGCCCGCCGCCCAGCCGGTCCGCACCGGCTCGGTGACGGCGGTGGCGCCGCAGGCGGCGGCGGCCCTTGCGGTTCCCGACGATGCGCTCGCGGCGGCGATCCAGGCCGCCGTGGCCGACTTCGGCCGCGACAAGGCGACCGGCGAGGAGCGCAAGACGCGGGCGGCCATCCAGGCCTTCTACGAGGGACGGGCCTACCAACCGGTGTGGACCGGCGGCAGCGGCCTGACCGAGCGCGCCCGGTCCGCGGCCGACCGGTTCGGTCGCGCCGGGGAGGACGGGCTCGACGCGTCGGACTACGCGGTGCGTCTGCCGGCGCCGGGCGCGAGCGCGGCCGACCTCGCCCAGGTGGAACTCGCCTTCGCCCAGTCGGCGCTGCGCTACGCCTCCCACGCCATGTCGGGGCGGTTCGACCCGACCCGGCTCTCGGCGCTGGTGACGGCCAAGCCGCCGCAGATCGACCCGGCGGCCGTCCTGGCGGAGACCGCTGCGGCGACGGACGTCTCGGCCGCCCTGCAGGCCTACAATCCGCCCCACGAGGGCTACCGCCGGCTGCGCGCCCGGCTCGCCCAGATGGAGAGGCCCGTCTCGGCCGGCGTGGCGACGCCCCTCCAGGCGCGGGTGCCCGACGGGCCGAGCCTCAAGCCCGGCCAGCGGGACGAGCGGGTCGCGGTGCTGCGAGAGCGGCTCGGCGTCGGCACCTCGGTGTCGGACGCGGACAGCTACGATCCGGCGCTCGTGGAGGCCGTGCGCGCCTTCCAGCGCGAGAACGGCATCAAGGCGACCGGCGTGGTCGGGCCGGCGACCCTGGCGGCGCTGAACGGGCCGGCCTCGGCCGGGGCCGCGCCGGCCGGAGCCGGTGAGCCCAAGGTCGCTGACATCATCGCCAACATGGAGCGCTGGCGCTGGCTGCCGCGCGACCTCGGCTCGCTGCACGTCTTCGTCAACATCCCGGACTTCCACCTCGACGTGGTCGCCGGCGGGCGGGCCATCCACCGCACGCGCGTCATCGTCGGCAAGGTGCAGAACCAGACGCCTGTCTTCTCCGAGACGATGACCCACATCATCGTCAACCCCTACTGGAACGTGCCGGTCTCCATCCTCAAGAAGGAGATGCTGGACAAGATCCAGGCGACGTCGGGGGCCTACCTGGACCGCGGCAACTACGAGGTCGTGGTCGGGTCGAAGGTGGTCAGTGCCTCGGCGGTCGACTGGTCGACCGTCAACCCGGCGGCGGTGCGGGTGCGCCAGCGGCCTGGCGGCGGCAATGCCCTGGGCAACATCAAGTTCATGTTCCCGAACCAGCATTCCGTCTACCTGCACGACACCTCGTCGCGCGGCCTGTTCCAGCAGAGCTACCGGGCGCTGTCGCACGGCTGCGTGCGCGTCAACGAGCCCTTCGCCTTCGCGGACGCCGTCCTGTCGGAGGAGCCCAGCGGGCTCGACGGCTCGAAGCTCAAGGCCATGGTGGGGGGCAGCGAGCGCTGGCTGTGGCTGAAGCGCAAGCTGGAGGTCCACCTCGCCTACTTCACGGTCTTCGTTGCGGACGACGGACACGTGGAGTCGCGGGCGGACGTTTATGGACACAACGAGAAGACCAAGCGCCTGCTCGGGCTCTGATGTCCGGCGTTCCCGAAACCCGTCCGGCCGCGCATCGCCACGAGCGCCGTCCAGCCTGGCGCTGACCGCGCGGCGCGCCGTTACGGTGAACGGTTCGTTAACCAGTCGGTCCGAATTTGGGGCGACCGGGAGACCTCCGCCGTTGCATGGCCACGATTCGCTGCATAGCTCCCGGGATGTCCACGGCTGACCCAAGTCGAGCGAGGCGCATGTCCCGTGAAATCCGTCTGAACCGGACGCCCGCCCTCCTCGGCGCTCTCGTCGTGCTCGCCTCCGCGTCGGCCGCGGGGGCCGAGACCCGGGCCCTCTCGCTCCTCAACACGCACACGCAGGAACGGGCCACCATCGTCTTCAAGCGGGACGGCCAGTTCGACCCGAACGGGTTGCGGGAACTGAACCGGATGCTGCGCGACTGGCGCCGCAACGAGTCGACCAAGATGGACCCGCAGCTGTTCGACCTCATCTACGAGGTCTACCGCGAGTCCGGGTCGGCCCAGCCGATCCACATCGTCTCCGGCTACCGCTCGCCTGCGACCAACAATGCGCTCCGGTCCCGCTCGCGCGGCGTCGCCAAGTTCAGCCAGCACATGCTCGGCCGGGCCATGGACTTCTACCTCCCGGACGTGCCGCTCGACCGGCTGCGCGGGATCGGCATGAAGCAGCAGTTCGGCGGGGTCGGCTTCTACCCGACGTCCGGCTCGCCCTTCGTCCACATGGACACGGGCAACGTGCGCGCCTGGCCGCGGATGACCCGCGACCAGCTCGTCCGGCTGTTCCCGGACGGCAAGACCGCCCACCTGCCGGCCGACGGGGCACCGCTGCCGCGCTACGAGGAGGCGCTGGCCGAAGTCGCGGCGCGCAAGGGCCGTGGCGAGACCGCGGTGGCGAGCGCATCGGGCTCCGGCTCGGGCCGCTCCATCTTCGCCGCGATCTTCGGCGGCGGGTCCGCCGCACCACAGGCGGAGGACGACGACGAGGAGGGCGCCGTCCCGCGCGCCGCGCCGCGTCCGCAGGAGCTCCGCCAGGGGCCGCTGCCCGCCGGCTCGCCCGCCAAGGTGGCGCTGGCCGAGGAGGAGGGCGAGAAATTCGTGCCGCCGCCACCTCCCCCGCCCAAGGGACCGGTCGTGGCGTCCGCGACCGCCGTGCCGCCGCCGCCCGCGCCCCCCGCGCCGGGATCGCTCGTCGCCCTGCCGGTGCCGCAGGCCGCGCCGCGCGCCCCGGGGTCCCTGATCGCCGCCGCGCCTCCCGCGGCCACAGGAAACGGGCTCCCGCCCGGCTGGGTGCAGGGCCCGCAGGGCCAGCCCGGTCCGGTCGCCGCCGCGACGCCCGTCGACGTTCCCGTGCCGGCCGCCAAGCCGGGATCCAACACCGTGGTCGCCGCCCTCGACCAGACGGCCGCGGTCCAGCCGCGCGCCAAGCCGGCTTCGACGGGCGTGGCCGACGCGGTCGCGGTCCTGGCTCCGCCGCCCGCGCCGCCGGGACCGGGGCCCCTCGGCTACGCGCCGCCGCCCGCCGCCAAGCCGGATCCGTTCCAGGCCGCCGGCATCGAGCCGCGCGCGGGCACGAGCGTGTCGCGCGCCGCCGGCGCCGGCCTCGTGCTCGCCTCCCTGCCGCCCTCGGCGGCCGTCCAGCCCGGGGCACCCGCGTCCGACGCGACGCGCGCGGCCGCGGCGGCCCGCTCCGCGCCGAAGGGCGACCGGACGGACCCGCTCGCCCGCCTCGTGGGCAGCGGCGCCGCGAGCCCCGAGGCTCGGCTGATGGACTCGACCAGCAACACCCGCATGGCCGGCTTCGGCGTGCTCGTGCACCCGGACCAGGAGCACTTGCCGCAGCTCCTCGCCAAGCCGCCCCACCTCGTCATGTCGGGCTTCGGCGGCGGACCCGGCGGCGACCTGCGGTCCGACCGCTTCTCGGGCCCGGCCGTCATCGCGCTCGTGGTGATGCGGACGGAATGACCAAGGCGGCGCGGCGGCCCGCCGGCGCCTAACGGGTCGCCGGCGCTCGGCTCGGATCCGGCGCGGCGCGTTCCGCCGTGAAGGCGAGCACCGTCGCTTCCAGCCCGCGTGTCAGGCCGATCCCGCAGCGCCAGCCCAGCAGGCGTCGGGCGCGAGCCGGCGAGCCACGCAGGTTCGGCACCGGCGAGGCGGACCCGTCGGCTCCCCACAGGAAGGCCGAGTCCGGCGCGCCCATGATCCGGCGCAGGGTCTCGGCGACCGCCCGCATCGTCGGCGCCACCCCGCTGCACAGGTTGACGAGGACTGGGCCGGGCAGCCCGGCGTCGCCGAGCGCCAGCAGGCCGGCGACCGCGTCGTCGACGTGGATGAGGTCGCGACGGTCCATGGGATGGCGGATGGTGACCGGGATGCGGTCCAGACAGTCCCGGATCATGCGCGGGATCAGGAACTCCGGCGACTGGCCCGGTCCGTACACGAGGGCGAGGCGGGCGGTGGCGACGGGAAAGGGCAGGCGGGGCTGGAGCGCGGCGAGAAGATGGGTCGCCGCCAGCATGCTGGCACCGTAGACCCCGGCCGGCGCCTCGCGCCTGTCTTCCCGGTAGGGCACCGCGACAGGACCGTACTCCGCCAGGGTTCCGGCCCGCACCAGGAAGGCGGGCGGACGCGGCGCCAGGGCGGCGGCGCGGACGAGGCCGAGCAGGGGGAGGACGTCGTCGGCGACGCTCGCGGCGGCGTCCCCCAGGTCCGGGTCCTCCCGGCGCCGGGTGGCACTGGCGAGATGGTAGATGCCGTCCGGCCCTATCGCGGCCAGGCAGCGGACGAGGTCCGGCTCGGCGCCGAGGTCGAGCCGGTGGACGGTGATGCGGTCGAGGATGGGCTCGAGCCGGCCGAGGCCGGTGGAGGCACGCAGCAGGACGTGAACGTCGTCGCCCCGCCGGACGCAGGCGGCGGCGAGATGGGAGCCGACGAAGCCGCCGGCCCCCGTGATCAGGATACGCGCCATCTCGCCTCGTCGCGCCGCATGTCCCGGGCGGCCGCGGCGGGTAGGGCGGCCGGTCCCGGGACGACGTCGTGGTCCCGCGTCCGGCCGGAGGCGGGGCTCCGGCCGGTACGGTCCTGCTCTAGCCGACGATGCGCGGCGTGGGAAGCGGGACCAGGAACTTGCCGCCGCGGGCCAGGAAGGCCTGCTGCTGCTCCTTGATCTCCTCGAAGAAGTTCCAGGCGAGCACGAAGAGGACGTCGGGCTTCTCGGTCTCCAGGGCCTCGACGGGCTTGATCGGGATCCGGGTATTGGGCGAATAGAGCCCGTGCTTCAGCGGGTTCTTGTCGACCAGGAAATCCAGGTACTTCTTGTCGATGCCGAAGTAGGTGATCAGCGTGTTCCCGCGCGCGGAGGCGCCGTAGCCGGCGATCTTCAGGCCGCGCGCCTTCATGTCGTCCAGCATGGCGCGGATCTCGGCGCCCATGGCGTCGACCTTGCGGACGAGCGCCGCATAGCTCTCCGGATCGAGCATGCCGGCCTCGCGCTCCTCGTCCAGCATGGCGCGGACGACCGGCGCTGCGGGCACCCCGGCGCTCTTGCGGGTCAGGAAGACCCGCATGGAGCCGCCGTGGATGTTGGGGAAGTGATGGACGTCGGTCACCTCGAGGTCGAAGAAGGCGCCCAGCTTGACCATCGAGAGCAGGCTGAACTCCGAGACGTGCTCGTGGTAGATGTTCTCGAACTCGTTGTGCTCGAGGAGTTCCTTGGCGCGCGGCACCTCGATGACGAAGACGCCGTCCGGGGCGAGCAGGCGGACGATGCCGCGCATGAAGGTGTGCAGGTCGCCGATGTGGTTGAAGGTGTTCGTCGTGACGATGACCTTCGCGGCGCCGTGCCGGTCGTGGATCTCCTGGGCGGTGTCGGGGTCGAAGTAGCTGACGTGAACCTTCACGCCGCGCCCGCGCGCGATCTCGGCGATGTTCTCGGCCGGATCGATGCCGAGGGTCTTGGCCCCGAGCGCGTTGCAAGCGGCGAGCAGCAGGCCGTCGTTGCAGCCGATGTCCACGATCAGTCCGTCCGGGCCGGCCTTGGCGGCGAGCACGCCGGCAAGCTCACCGAAATGCCGGTGCATGGTCGCGGCCCCGGAGGGAACGTAGAGATAGTGGCGGAAGAAGCCGGCCGGGATCTGGTCGGCGACCTGGATCAACCCGCATTCGAGGCAGACCTGTGCGTTCAGCGGAAAGCTGGGCTGGGGCTTGTCCAGGTCCTCGGGCCTGATCAGCATCTGTGCGGGCGAATGATTGCCCAGGGGCATGAAGAGATGGGGGTCGGCGGCAAGGCAGGCGCGACAGGACGTCAGCCGGTCCATGGGTGGTTCGAGCTCCGGTTTCTATCTCGATGGCGCCCAGGGCGGCTCGTCCTCGAGGCCGCCCTGGGCGCTGCATTTCGCTTGGTCTCTACCCGCCCGCAACAGCCCCGGGCATCAATGGCAGTTACTCGTTCCTCAGCGTGATGATGTCAAAACCGAGGACGTCCGCATATATGCTAAAAGACATACGTCGTTGCGCCCGCGGACGGCAGCGCTTCGCCAACCGGGGCGAGATCGAGGATCAGAGCACGCCGCCCGTTCGCTGGAGGCAGCTGCGCGCGACGGTCGATCCGGGGGCGAGGGCGAGGGCCCGCTGGCAGGCGGCGCGGGCGCCCTCCCGGTCGCCGAGCTGCTCCTGCGTGATGCCGCGGTTCAACCAGGCGTCGGCGTAGTCCTTGTTGATGGTCAGCGCGGCGTTGAAGTCGTCGAGGGCCCCCTTCGCGTCGCCGGTGGCGAGCTTGGAGAGGCCACGCCCGTTGAAGGGCTCGGGGGCGGTCGAATCCCGCTCGATCGCGGCGGAAAAATCCGAAATGGCGGCCTGGTGGTCGCCGCGGAGCTGATGGATCAGGCCGCGGTCGTGATAGGCCCCCGGGTTCTGCGGGTTGATCTGGATGGCTGCGGCGAAGTCCCCGAGGGCGGCGTCGACACGGCCGGTCTGCCGGAAGACGTTCGCGCGGCCGACATAGGCCTGGTCGTAGTCCGGCTTCAGCTCGATCGCCTTGGTGTAGTCCTGCAAGGCGAGGTCGTACTTGCCGAGCCGGCGCAGGACGAGGGCGCGGTTGGCATAGGCCTGGTGCAGCGTCGGGTCGATCGTCAGGGCGGCGGAGAAGTCGGCGAGCGCCTCGTTGTTGGCCCCGGCGCGCGCATAGGCCGTGCCGCGGATGTTCAGGGCGCCGGCATCGCGCGGGTTGGCGCGGACGACTTCGCTCAGGGAGGCGATATTGGCCTGCGACCCGCCGGCCCCGTCCGGATCGGCGAGGTTGCCGGTCGGACCGCCGACGGATCCGAAGTTGGCGCCGCAGCCCGCGAGCCCCGTCGCGAGCGCCAGTGCGAGGCCGGCGGCCAGGAGACGGCCCGGCGCGGCGCGGCGGGACGGCGAGGGATCGGCGGTCGGGGGCACGGCGGTCTCCGGGTCTCGGCGGGCTAGGCAGGCTTCCGGCTCCGAGGCCGGCTCGGCACGGGTCCCCTCGGCTGCCGTCCTGCCGCGGCGCACGGCACCGGACGGCACATCCGGGAGCGGGCCACCGCAGCAGACGATCGTGTCCGAGCCGGGGCGGATGACGGTCTCGTGACACGGACTGCGGAGCGTGTCGCAACGGCGCCACGGTGCGCGACGACGGACCGGGCGCAATGCGAAAACCGTGCGGCCCTCGGGGCGGCACGGTTCAGCGTCGGCGGTGCGGGACGGGCTCCCGGCGAGCCCCCGCGGATCAGCGCTTGGCGCCGGGCGTGGTCGCCGGCTTGCCCGGGATCAGGCCTTCGCGCTGGGCACGCTTGCGGGCCAGCTTGCGGGCGCGGCGGACGGCCTCGGCCTTCTCGCGCGCCTTCTTCTCGGAGGGCTTCTCGTAGTGGCCGCGGAGCTTCATCTCCCGGAAGATGCCCTCGCGCTGCATCTTCTTCTTGAGGGCCTTCAGAGCCTGGTCGACATTGTTGTCGCGAACGAGAACCTGCACGCGTGGATCCCTTGTCTTTGCAGATGGGGTTGAGGCGGGGAAAAGCTCCCCTGCGCCGCCGGAGCGTCGCCAAAGTGGCGCCTAGCTAGCAGAATCGATCGGCCCTGTCCATGGCTCTCGGCCCGATCGCGGCCTTCTCACGCGCGCGGCCGGATGCGGTTCACGTGGCCCATCTTGCGGCCCGGGCGCGTCTCGTGCTTGCCGTAGAGATGCAGGGCGGCGCCGGCCTCGGCGAGGATCGCGGGGGCCCGCGCCGCCTCGTCGCCGATGAGGTTTTCCATCACCACGTCCGAGTGGCGCGCGAGACTGGCGAGCGGCAGGCCCGCCACGCAGCGCAGGTGCGCCTCGAACTGCGAGACCACGCAGGCGGTCTCGGTCCAGTGGCCCGAATTGTGGACGCGCGGCGCGATCTCGTTGGCCACGAGGCGCTCGCCGGTCTCGTCCTCGACGACGAAGAGCTCGACGGCGAGGACGCCGACATAGTCGAGCGCGGTGGCGACCCGCTCGCCGATCGCCCGGGCGGCCTCGGCGGTCGCCGGGCGGATATGGGCGGGGACCCGCGAGAACTTCAGGATGTGGTCGCGGTGCTCGTTCTCCGGCACGTCGAAGGAGGCGAGGCTGCCGTCGAGCGCACGGGCGGTCAGGATCGAGACCTCGCGGGCGAAGGGCACCCAACCCTCCAGGATGGCGGCGTGCCCCTTCATGGCGGCCAGCGCCGTCTCGGCGTCCTCCGGGCGGGCGATCTTCGCCTGGCCCTTGCCGTCGTAGCCGAAGCGGCGGGTCTTCAGGACCGCGGGGTAGCCGAGTTCGGCGAGGGCGAGGCGGAGCTGGGCGAGGTCGTCGACGGCCCGGAACGGGGCGGTCGGGATGCCGAGGCCGTTGAGGAATGTCTTCTCGGACAGGCGGTCCTGGGCGACCTCGAGCGCGCCGAGGCCGGGCCGCACGGGGACGCGGGCGGCCAGGAAGGCGGCCGTGGCGGCGGGGACGTTCTCGAACTCGTAGGTGACGACGTCGACCCCCTCGGCGAAGCGGGCGAGGGCGGCCTCGTCGTCGTAGTCCGCGACGACGTGGTCCCGCGCGACCTCGAAGGCTGGGCTCCTCGGGTCGGGGCAGAGCACGCGGGTGGAGAGGCCGAGCTTGGCGGCGGCGAGGGCCAGCATGCGGCCGAGCTGGCCGCCGCCCAGGATGCCGATGGTTGCGACGCTCGGGGCCGACATGGCGTTCTCACGCGCTCCCGGTGGCGGGGCGCTCGGCGACCGCGGCGGTCTGCGCCGCGCGGAACGCGTCGAGGCGGGCCGCGAGGGCGTCGTCCGACAGGGCCAGGATGGCGGCGGCGAGGAGCGCCGCGTTGATGGCGCCCGGCTTGCCGATGGCGAGCGTTCCGACCGGGATGCCGCCCGGCATCTGGACGATCGAGTGCAGGCTGTCGACGCCACTCAAAGCCTTCGATTCCACGGGAACGCCGAGCACGGGGAGGGGCGTCAGGGCGGCGGTCATGCCGGGCAGGTGGGCGGCGCCGCCGGCGCCGGCGATGATGACCTTGCGGCCGGCCGCGCGGGCGCCCTTGGCGAAGGCGTAGAGGCGATCGGGCGTGCGATGGGCTGAGACGATGAGGACCTCGTGGGCGACGCCGAGCCGGTCGAGCGTGTCGGCGGCGTGGCGCATGCAATCCCAGTCGGACTGGCTGCCCATGATTATCGCGACCGGCGCCGCGCTGTCCGGCATGGTGATGCGCCCCTGATCGACCGGGGGCCATGACCCCCGGAAAGCGCCGGTTTATAGGGGAAGGGCGATGGTTCCACAAGCGCGCCCGTCTCAGATTCCGGCTTTGATTCCAGGGCGGGAGGCGGCTACTGTCGGCACCATCTCCCCTTGCGAAAGCGGCAGTCGATGAAAGATCCGCGGCGTGAAGACGCCCCGTCGGACGAGGGTGGCGGCGAGATCCGCCGGTCGGCCGGCCACGGCGTCGGGACCGGGGGCGAGGACGGGCTCCGGCGCCGCATCCGCGAACTCGAGGTCGAGCTGGCCCGGCGGAGTGCCAGGATCGCCGAACTCGAGACGATGGTCCACGAGGACGACCTCACGGGGCTCCTCAACCGCCGCGGCCTGCTCGCCGAGATCGCCCGCGTCATCGACTTCGGACGCCGCTACGGGGCGGCGGCGGGCCTCGCCTTCGTGGACCTGGACAGCTTCAAGACCGTGAACGACCGGTACGGCCATGCGGTCGGGGACGGGCTCCTGACGGAGGCGGGGCGGCGGATCCGGTCCGTCATCCGCAGCTCCGACGCGGCCGGGCGGATCGGCGGGGACGAGTTCCTGGTCGTGCTTCGGCAGGTGGATCCGGAGGGGCTGAGGCGAAAGGCCGAGAGCCTACGGACGGCGCTGGAGGCGGCGCCGGTCGTGGTGGACGGGGTCCCGGTGGAGATCCGGGCGTCGGTCGGCATCGCCGCCTTCGAGCCGGAGGACACGGCGGAGAGCGCGATCCTCAGGGCGGACCGGGACATGTTCCGCGACAAGCGCGAGCGGCAGGGCGTGCCCGGGGACGATCCGCTCAGGCGATGATGTCGGGGACGAGCCGGTCCTCGAGATGCTGGATCCGGTCCCGGATCGCCAGCTTGCGCTTCTTCAGCCGCTGGATGGTCAGGTGATCGGCCCGGCCGGATTCGACCAGCGCGGCGATGGCGGTGTCGAGGTCGCGGTGCTCCTGGCGCAAGCCGACGAGTTCCTGGCGGATTTCCTGCTCTTCCTGCTCGGTCATGGACTGCGCCGCGTCTTTCCGGTCGTGGGCTCCGGGCCCGACTGCGAAACGGTCCGGCAATCATAAACCGAAGCGCGGCAAAAGGGGACCCCGCCGCCCAAGCTGCCGTAGGGGCGCCGTGGCGCAGGGTAAACCATTCGGTAACCGAAAAAGTGAGCGAGGGGGTGGAAAGCGGATCCGTATTCACCACATCCAAGCTTGCGGGCATGGCGGCTCGCTGTCATGCTCCTGTAGCCAAGTCCTGCGAGAATGGGAGGCTTTCAGCATGTCCATCGAATCGCATCTTGCGGAACTGAATCGTCGCCACGCGGCCCTCGAGGACGAGTTGCGCGACGCCCTTGCCCATCCGAGCATCGATTCCCTCGAGATCGCGGACCTGAAGCGGCGCAAGCTGCTGTTGAAAGATGAGATTTCCCGTCTGAAGTCCGGCGTCACCATCCACTGACGCGCTACCCCGGAGGCGAGGAGCCCCGGCGGGATCGGAGCGGCCCCCGAGTCCAGGCGTCGCGCCGCAGACGATTCCGGTTTCCTGGCCGTCACGCAGACGGCCTCCCCCGGTCCCGGCATGTTCAGCCCGGAGACCGCAGAAGGGTCCGGCCCCGGCGAGTTCTCGCCGGGCCGGAACGGATCAGAAGACCATCGGGAAGGGGTCTTTGTCGACGCGCCGCGGCCTCGCCCGCGGCGTTTTCGCGTCCGGGGCAGCGGCCCGGTGCGACCATCGCCTCGAAACGCATGGGCGCCGCGCCCTTGCATGCCAGGCCGGGGTGGTCCATCTTATCCTTTGTCCGAGGGGTGCTCCGATCCGGAGCTGAGATGGTGCGCGAGCACCGGACCCTTTGAACCTGATCCGGGTCATGCCGGCGAAGGGACGGGATCTTCCGCGTTTCCGACAGCCAGAGTCCCCGGATCTCCACCCGACGCCGCCCTCGCGGGCGTCGCCGTTCCGGAGCGGAGATCCATGACGATCGCACACGAGATCGGCCGGCGCCTGCCGGTTGCGCGGGGCGGGACCCGCGGGACGGAACCGGCCGGCGCGGAGCCCGGCCGCGGCGCCGTGCGGCCGCTCGACGGGGCGCGGTCGCCGACCCTGTCGTTCGTGGCCGAACTCGCCGGGGTGGCGGCGGGCCTGATCGCGCTCTGGTGGGCGGCCGTGCTGATCTTCGCGCCGCCGCCCTACCTGCTGCCGGGACCGGACCGCGTGGCGGCGGCCTTCGTCACCCGCTTCGACGACCTGGCGGCGAACACGCTGGTGACCGGCGGGGAAATCGTGCTCGGGCTCCTGCTCGGCACCGCCGTCGGCCTCGCGACCGCGCTCGGCATGGCCTACTGGCCGGCGACGCGCCGGCTGGTGCTGCCCGTCGTCGTGGTGCTGCAGTCGCTGCCGGTCTTCGCCATCGCGCCGGTGCTGGTGCTCTGGTTCGGCTTCGGCCTCGCCTCCAAGGTGGTGATGGCGAGCCTGATCATCTTCTTCCCGGTCGCCTCGGCGTTCCACGACGGACTGAGCCGCACCGACCCGGGCCTCCTCGACCTCGCCGTCCTCTATCGCGCCCGGCGCTGGCAGACCCTGTCCATGATCCGGATCCCGGCGGCGCTGCCGGCGCTCGTCTCGGGCCTCAGGATGGCGGCCGCCGTCGCGCCGATCGGGGCGGTGGTCGGCGAGTGGGTCGGGTCCTCCTCGGGCCTCGGCCTCCTGATGATGCACGCCAACGCGCGGCTGCAGACCGACACCATGTTCGCCGCGCTGGTCATCGTGGCGGCCCTGGCGGTCGCGCTCCGGCTGGCCGTCGACCTCCTCACGCGCCGCCTCGTGCCCTGGCTGCCCGAGACGGCCTGACCCAACCCCCACAACAGGAGCCGATCCATGCGACGCCTCATCGCCGCCGCCGCCCTGAGCCTGATCCTGGCGTCCCCGGCGGGCGCCGCCGACAAGCTGTCGGTCGCGCTCGACTGGTTCGTCAATCCCGACCACGCGCCGCTCGTGGTCGCCCGGGAGAAGGGCTTCTTCGCGGCCGAAGGGCTCGACGTCGAACTGATCGCCCCGGCCGACCCCTCGGCGCCGCCGCGGCTGCTGGCGGCCGGGCAGGTCGACGTCGCGATCTCGTACCAGCCGAGCCTGCACCTCGCGGTCAAGGAGGGGCTGCCGGTCGCCCGCTTCGGCACGCTGGTCGAGACGCCGCTCAACACCGTCATCGTGCTCGCGGACGGGCCGGTGAAGACGGTCAAGGACCTCAAGGGCAAGAAGGTCGGCTACTCGGTGTCCGGCTTCGAGGACGCGGTGCTGCTGCAGATGCTGGAGGGCGCCGGCCTGACGGCCAAGGACGTGGAACTCGTCAACGTCAACTTCGCCCTGACGGGAGCGCTCCTGTCAGGGCAGGTGGACGCGGTCGTGGGCGGCTACCGGAACTTCGAACTCACCGAACTGGAGCTCGCCGGCAAGAAGGGGCGGGCTTTCTTTCCCGAGGAGCTGGGCATCCCGGCCTATGACGAGCTGATCTATCTGGCCCGCCGGGACCGGACCGGGGATCCGCGGCTGCCGCGTTTCCTGGCGGCGGTCGAGAAGGCGACGCTGTGGCTGACCAACAACCCGGCCGAGGCCTGGGCGCTGTTCAAGGCGTCCGACAAGAAGCTCGACGACGAGCTGAACCGCCGGGCCTTCTTCGATACGCTGCCGCGTTTCGCCAAGCGGCCCGCCGCGCTCGACGTCGGCCGCACCGAGCGCTTCGCGGCGTTCCTGAAGGCCAAGGGGCTGATCGACACGGTGCCGCCGGTCGAGACCTACGCGGTGGCGCCGAAGTGAGACGGTCGAGCGGCGGCTACTCGGCCGCCCGCTGCCCCGGCTTCGCCGGGCCGATCCAGTCGGGGACCTGGTCCCAGCCGATCTGCTCGGCCACCTCGACCCGGCGACGGACCGTCGCCCAGCGGGTGCCGTCGACCAGCACCTCGGGGGCGAGCGGGCGGGCGTTGTAGGTCGACGACATGGTCGCCCCATAGGCGCCGGCGGTCGCGATGGCGACGAGGTCGCCGGCGGCGAGCGCGGGCAGGCGGCGGCGTTTGGCGAAGGTGTCGGAACTCTCGCAGATCGGCCCGACGATGTCGTACTCGACCGTCGGCGCGGCCGGCGCGGGGATGCGGACCGGCACGATGTCGTGGTGGGCCTCGTACATGGCGGGGCGGACGAGGTCGTTCATGGCCGCGTCGAGCACGAGGAAATGCATGCCGCCCGCATCCTTCACGAAGATCGTGCGTGCGAGCAGGATGCCGGCGTCGGCGACCAGCGAGCGGCCGGGCTCGATGGAGAGGTCGAAACCCCGGCCGTGGACGGTCGCCCGGATCGCGTCGGCGAGGTCGGCGAAGGAGAACTCCAGCTCGTTCTCGTAGGGGATGCCGAAGCCGCCGCCGAGATCGAGGCGGGTCAGCGGGTAGCCCTTGCGGCGCAGTTCCTCGGCGAGCGCCGCCACCCGGCCGTAGGCGGTCAGGAAGGGCGCGGGGGTCATGATCTGCGAGCCGATGTGCATGGCGAGACCGACCACCCGGACGTGGGGCAGGGCCTTCACCTCGTTGTCCAGGCGGCCGAGCGTGCTGGCGTCGATGCCGAACTTGTTGTCCTTCTTGCCGGTGGTGATCTTGGCGTGGGTCTCGGCGTCGACGTCCGGGTTGACGCGCAGCGCCACATCGGCGACCCGGCCCTTGGCGCCCGCGATCTCGTCGACCAGGCGGAGTTCCTCGAAGGACTCGACATTGATCTGATGCAGGCCCGCGTCGAGCGCGGCGGCGATCTCGGCCGCGGTCTTGCCGACGCCGGAGAAGACGACGTGACGCGGCGCCATGCCGGCCGCCAGCGCCCGGGCCATCTCGCCGCCCGAGACGATGTCGGCGCCGATGCCCTCGGCGGCCATGAGGGCGAGGACCGCCTGGTTGGCGTTGGACTTCATGGCGAAGTGGACGGCGACCCCGAGCGGCCCGACGGCGGCCTTCAGGGCGCGCACGCGCTCGCGCAACCGTGCGGCCGAGTAGACGTAGACGGGCGTGCCGACCGCGGCCGCGATCGCCGACAGGGGGACGCCCTCGGCATGGAGCTCGCCCGCCCTCGGGGCGAAGCCGGTCGGCGGGAGGCGGCGGTAGAGGTCGTCCATGGCACTCGCTCGGGTGGGTCCGTCGGCCGGGTTGCTAGCACGAAACACGAGGGCGGGTAAGCGGCTCCGGCAACGGGGCGCCCCGCCCGTTGACGACGCGGGGGCGGGGGCCTAACTGGGAAGCGCGGGCGGCCGGACCGGGCGGCCCTGCCGGAGGAGATCCGCCCTGCCGTCCGTCCGAAACACGATCCTGGGCGTGGCGGCCGTGGCCTGGCTCGGCCTGTCGGCGGTGGCGCTGACGCGGGCGCCGGCGCCGCTCGGCTGGGGCTTCGCGCTGGAGCCCGAGGAACTCGCCGCAAGCGCGCGCGCGTTGCCGCCGCTGTTCGAGGATCTGCTCGACTATGTGAAGCCCGCCGGGCACGCCCATTCGCCGAGCCTCTTCGAGGCCGAGGACGGCACGCTCTCGGCCCTCTGGTTCGACGGCAGCCGCGAGGGGGCGACCGACGTGGTCATCGGCCGCATGGTTGTGCGCGGGCCCGGCGGACCACGGATCGGGCCGGCGCCGGAGTCTCTCGTGTCGGCACCCCAGGTGCAGGCGGCGGTCCGGCCGGAGCAGGCGCTCCGCAAGCTCGGCAACAGCGTGGTCGCGCAGGCGCCCGGCGGGCCGCCGCTCCTCTTCGCCACGACGGTGTCGTTCGGCGGCTGGGCCATGTCGAAGATCGCCGTGATGCCGCTCGGGGCCGGCCTCGCCCCAGGACCGGCGGCTCGCCACCTGCCGCTATCGCCGGTGATGAACCGGTCGGCGCTGGTGCGCGCCAACCCGATCCTGTTCGCCGACGGGACCATCGGGCTGCCCACCTACCACGAGCAGATCGGCCGCTACGGCGAGCTGCTGCGGCTTTCCCCCGACGGGAGACTTCTCGCGCAGGTCAGGATGAGCCACGGGATGGGCGGGATCCAGCCGGTGGTGGTGCCGCTCGACCGGCTCCGGGCCGTCGCGTACCTGCGCAACTTCTCGGGCGACCGGACCTTCCTGCTCAGGACCCGGACGGCGGACGGGGGGCGGACCTGGAGCCCGCTGGAACGCACGGCCCTGGCCAGCCTGAACTCGCCGGCCGCCGCCGCGCGGCTGTCGAGCGGGGCGGTGGTGGTCGTCTACAACGACGGGCCAGAGCGGCGCGACCGGCTGGTGCTGGCCGTGTCGACCGACCAGGGCGAGACCTTCCGCACCATCCACGTTCTGGAGGACGGCGTCGCCCGGCCCGGCGACGCCCGCTACCCGACGCTGATCCGGCTCCGCGACGGCTCCTTCGCGCTCGCCTTCTCGACCCGCAGCCGGGGCGGGATCCGAGTGGTGCGTTTCACCGAGGCCTGGGTGGCGCAGGAACTCGCCCGGGCGGGCGGGGAGGCGCGGCCATGACGGGGATCGCGGCCGGGACGGCGGCGGAGATCTACGCGCAGGGCTGCGCGCTCCTGGTGCTGGCGCTCGTCGCCGCGGGCCTGCTGCGGCTGGCGCGGCTCGGGCCTCGGCCGGCGCGGGTCGCCGGGCTGGCGGTCGCGGCCGTCATGACGCTGCCGGGCCTCCACGCTTTCGGCGCGGGCGCGGTGGCTAGCCTCTTCGCGCCCTTCGCGCCCGGCGCGGCGGTGGTGGCGGGACTGGTGCTGGCGCGACCCTGGCTGCCACCGCTCCGGCCGCCGTCACGGCTGGAGAGCGTGGCCGGCGGGGCGGGGCTCGCGGCCTTCTACGCGGCGAGCCTCGGGGCGACGGCGATCGACCCCTACGCGCTGATCCTGGAGACGGGGCCGGCGATCGGGCTGTCGTCGATCCTGCTCGCCGCCGGCGTGGCGACCGGTCGGCCGATCCTGGCCCTCCTCGGGCCGCTCGGGCTCGCCGCCTGGCTCACCGGGATCACCGGCTCGGAGAACGCCGCCGATGCGCTCCTACATCCGGTGATGGCGCTGGCGCTCGTGCCCCGCGTCCTGGCGGGCAAGGGCCGTCCGTCCGCGGCCCCGTGATCTGGCACGGACCCTGCTAGGGATCGTCATGACGAGACGCGGGCCCTCGGCCCCGTCGGCATCGGACGAGAGCGAGGCAGGACATGGTGAACCAGGTCGGATCCGGGTCGGTCCGCAAACTCTTGGGGCAGCTGCTCCCGCGCAAGCAGGCCGGCGGCGCCGGCCCCGACGACCCCTCGACGCTGGGCGGCACGCAGGGCACCGGGCAGGATCTGCCGGGCGGCAACAACGGCCGGGCAATCGGCAAGGTGATGAACCGCGCCGCCGCTTCGGCCTCGATGGCGCGGGCGGACCTTCGGACGCTGATCGACGCGCAGCTCCAGGCCGCGTCCAAGGAGGACGGCGGGCTCGAGAAGCTGTTCAAGGCGGTGGACACGGACGGCGACGGGAAGATCGGCGCGGACGAGCTGAAGGGCTTCATCGACTCCGTGCTGGCCGATGCCGGCGCCACATCGACGACCGGGCAGGACGACGGGACCAAGCCCCTCGGCGCGGCCGACACCGCCACCAGCACCGCCGAGACCGTGACGCGGCGCGTGGCCGACACCATGATCGCGGCGATCGAGGATCGGCTCGGCGTGGGCGGGGCCGTGGCCGGCAACGCGCTCGCGCTGTTCGGCCTCCTCGGGGCCGCCAGCGCCTACAAGCCGAACCGGGCCGCGACGGCGACGACCTCGGTCAGCGCCTGAGAGGGGCCCTTCCCATGAGAAAGGGGCCCGGGCGGTCTCCCGTCCGCCCGAGCCCCATCCGGCCGGCAGCCCCGAACCCCCCGGCCGGAACCGGTCGGCCGGGTTACTGGACCCGGGTCGAGGTGTGTTCCTTCAGCAGGAAGACGCCGTCGCGGTTCTCATAGACCTTGCGGTAGTCGGCGGTCACCGTCTCGTTGCCGACGCGGTAGACAAGGCGTCCCTGGTCGGTGGCGGTGTTGCAGCCGAGGGTGATCTTGCGGTCCTTGAGTTCGACCTTCACGCCCTTGATCATGGCGCCTTCGTAAAAGGCCCGGAGTGCCTTCTGGTCGGCGGCGGGCTTGTCTTTCAGGGCGAGATGGACCTTGGCGTCGGGGGTATACCAGAGCGTCACGGCATCGGCGCTGCCGCTCGCCAGCGAGGCGTTCCAGCGGTCGAAGCGCTCCTTGACCTCGGCTTCCGTGAAAGACTTGCAGGACTGGCCCGTGGCGGCCGCGGCAGGGGTGATGGCGAGCGGGGCCAGGGCAACGACAGCGGCTGCGAGCTTCCAAGTCATGAGTTTCCTCCCAGTTTCGGCCGGCTCCTCGCCGTCCGCTAGGGAAGGTATGGGCTGACAGCAAGCTGACAAGAACCTTACGAAAAATTAATCCGGGGCCGGTGCGTGGCGCCCGACCGCCAGGGCCAACGGGTTGGCCGCGGCGGACGCGACATGAAAATCCCCGCGGTCCCGGTGGGGAAACCGCGGGGAGTCCATAGTGCGTCGGTCGGAGAAGATCAGGACGCCATCAGCTCGGCGGCGCCGGCCTTGACGGCCTCCTGGACCTTCTCGAAGGCGCGGACCTCGATCTGGCGGACGCGCTCGCGGCTGACGCCGAACTCGACGGAGAGGTCCTCGAGCGTGATCGGTTCCTCGGCCAGGCGGCGGGCCTCGAAGATGCGGCGCTCGCGCTCGTTGAGGACGCCGAGGGCGTTCTGCAGGAGCTTGCGCCGGCTGTCCAGTTCCTGGCTCTCGGCAAGGCGGGTCTCGGCGCTCTCGCTCTCGTCGACGAGCCAGTCCTGCCACTCGGAGGTGTCCTCGTCGGAGCGCAGCGGCGCGTTCAGCGAGGCGTCGCCGCCGAGGCGACGATTCATGGAGATGACCTCCTCCTCGGAGACGCCCAGCTTGGTGGCGATCTGCTTGACCTGGTCGGGCTTCAGGTCGCCCTCGTCGAGCGCCTGGATCTGGCCCTTGATCTTGCGCAGGTTGAAGAACAGCCGCTTCTGGTTCGCGGTCGTGCCCATCTTCACGAGCGACCACGAACGCAGGATGTACTCTTGAATAGACGCCTTGATCCACCACATGGCGTAGGTGGCCAGGCGGAAGCCCTTCTCGGGCTCGAAACGCTTCACGGCCTGCATCAGGCCGACGTTGCCCTCGGAGATCACCTCGGAAATCGGGAGGCCGTAGCCTCGGTACCCCATAGCGATCTTGGCGACGAGGCGGAGGTGGGACGTCACCAGGCGGCGCGCGGCCTCCGGGTCGGCGTGCTCGCGGTAGCGCTTGGCGAGCATGTACTCCTCCTGCGGCTCCAGCATGGGGAACCGCCGGATCTCGTCGAGATAACGGCTGAGGCCGCCCTCGAGGGCGGCGAGCGGGGCAAGAGACTGCGTGCGGGCCATGGAGCGCCCTTTCCTCCGTTGGTGCCGGTCCGGTTCGGGGTCGTGGGCGTAACACCCGAATTCCCTGTCCGTTCCGGCGTCGGTTCTCCCGACATGAACACCGGCCCCCGACCATCGGCAGGCGCGGCGGACGCCCTTTCCGGCGCGTCCATGGTGACTATACGAGCCTTTGCGGCGAGATGGCGACTCCCACGGGCTCGTGATCGGTCACATTGTTTTGAATTATTGAACTAAGCGTGACAGGGCCCGAATTCAAGAGAGCCGTGGCGGCAGATTGCGGCCGGGCGTCGCCGGGCGCAAGCTGGCGGTACAGCGGACTGTAATTTTACGCCGGTTGCGTCATCATGGGTCAGCAATCGGGAGATCGGTATGCCGACGAACAGCCCAAGGTCCCTGCGGCGCGCACCGGGCGGAACTCGGCGCAATGCCCGGAGGGCAGCGGTCGTCGTATCCGCCGTCCTGGCGATCCTGGCCGGCGCGGCCTCGCCCCGGGAGGCCGCCGCACAGACGAACCCGTCGGGCGTGCTCGGCTCCGACGACCGCGAGCCGATGGATGTCTCGGCCTGGCCCTGGCAGGCGGTCGGACAGGTAAACTATGCCGGCTACAGGTATCGCGGGTCTTGCAGCGGCGCCCTGATCGGCCCGCGCCTGGTCCTGACCGCGGCCCACTGCCTGATCGCGCCCTGGGACAAGAAGCCCCTGCCGCCGCACGACATGCATTTCCTCGCCGGCGTCGACAAGGCCCGCTACGCGGCCCACTCGGTGGCCCTGTGCTACCGCTTCCCGCCGGGAGCCGAAAAATCCGGGCCGGATCGCTACCTCCCCGACATGCACGTTCAGCGTTCGTCGGTCGAGAACTCGGCGAACGATATCGCGCTCATCGTCCTGAAGGACCCGATCCCGCTGAAGCCGATCCCGGTGGCGGCGGACGCGGTCTACGAGGACCGGCGGCCGCTCGTCCACGCGGCCTATCCGGCTGACCGGCGCCAGCGCCTGATGGCCGACCGCACCTGCATGGCGACGTCGCAGACGGGCGGGCTGTGGGTTACCTCCTGCGACACCTATCCGGCCAGTTCGGGCGGGCCCGTCCTGATCGAGCGGGACGGCTCGCTCGCGGTCGCGGGCGTGATGGTCCTCTACGTCCCCGAGGTCGCCACGCTGGCGGTTCCGGTGAGCGGCTGGAAGGACTTCTCCCTCACCGCCGAGTGTCCGAAGTAGCCGGTCCTTGCCCGGCCGCCCGGAGGGCCTCGATCAGCCTCGCCATGTCGGGAGGCGGCGGGCTCTCGAAGCGGAGGGTGCGGCCGGTCTTCGGGTGCGCGAAGGCGAGGAGGCCGGCATGCAAGGCCTGGCGGCCGAGCGCCTCCAGCGCGTCGACGGCGGCCTGCGAGACGCGGCGCAGCTTGTCGGTCTTGGTCCTGAAACCCGTGCCGTAGACCGGGTCGCCCAGGAGCGGGTGGCCGAGGTGGGTCATGTGGACCCGGATCTGGTGGGTCCGGCCGGTTTCGAGCCGGCAGGCGACGAGGCTCGCGACCGGCTCGGCGCCGGGCGGCCCGAAGCTCTCCAGCACCTCGTAGTGGGTGATCGCCTCGCGGCCCGCGCCGGAGCGGACGACCGCCATCTCGTCGCGCCGCTGCGGGTGGCGGCCGACCGGCAGGTCGACCGTGCCGGACCGGTTGCGCGGCACGCCCCAGACGAGCGCCAGGTAGGCGCGCTCGAGCGGGCCCGTGCGGCCGTGGTCGGCGAATTGGGCGGCGAGCGCCTGGTGGGCGCGGTCGGTCTTGGCGACGACCATCAGGCCGGAGGTGTCCTTGTCGAGCCGGTGCACGATGCCGGGCCGCAGGACGCCCCCGATCCCCGACAGCGAGGCGCCGCAGTGGTGCAGGAGGGCGTTGACGAGCGTGCCCATTGCGTGGCCGGCCGCGGGATGGACGACGAGGCCGGCCGGCTTGTCGATCACGACCAGCTCGACGTCCTCGTGGACGACCGCGAGCGGGATCGGCTCGGGCACCGGGGTGGCCGCGGCGGGCGCGGGCAGGTCGAGGCTCACCCGGGCGGCGGCCGCGTTGATCTTGGCGGACGGGTCGTCTACGGTCGCGCCGTCGACGGCGACCCGACCCTCCAGGATCAGCGCCTTCAGGCGGCTGCGCGAGAGCGCGCCGTCCGGCAGGTCGGCGAACCGGCGCGCCAGCAGAGCGTCGAGGCGCTCCCGGCCGCCGCCCGGCTCCGGGTCGAGGTCGATCCGCCGCGCCGCGCCCGCCGGGCCGTCGAGGTCGTCGTCGTCCCGGTCCGTCGCCGGTTCCGCCCCTGTCCCTTCCGTCGTCATCAACGCCCGAGCGCTCCCCCGACCATGTCCCACCCGATCCTCGACGACGACGACAAGGAGCCGCCGCTCGACCCCGTCCAGCTGCGGCTGCAGGCCAAGTTCCGCAAGCTCCTCATGGTGGGCTACGCGACGCTCGGCCTCGGCATCCTGGCGGTCTTCGCCGCCGTGCTCTACCGCACCTCCTACAAGAACCCGGACCCGGCGTCGACCGCCCTCGAGAAGCCGCTGGCGGGCTCGCTCGCGCTCCCGGTGGGCGGCAAGGTGGTCGGCTCCAGCCTGGAGGGCGGGCGCCTGCTTGTCACCGTCGAGACGCCGGCGGGCGCCACGCTGCTCGTCGTCGACCTCGCGACCTTGCGGGAGCTGCGACGCCTGGACCTGGCCCGGCCGCAGTAACTACTGCCCGCCGCGGCTCACGACGCCCGCACGACCTGCCGGATCGCCTCGGCATAGCGGTCGGCGGCGCGCCGGAGACGACCCGCTTCGTCTCTGCCCGCCGAGGCGGCCGCCATCGTGGCGGCGCCGAGCCGGAAGGCGAGATAGCAGGGACGCAGGAGCGCGACCAGATCCGGGTCGACCGCGCGGCCGGCTTTCCGGCCGGCGGCGCGCGCGAGGTCCTCCGAGTCCGTCCGCGACAGACCGAATTCCGCCATGGCCCCGGCCACGTCCCAGGCCATGTCCTGGCAGCCGACGAGATCGTGGGCGCCGCTGTGGTCGAGGCCGTCCGTCTTGACCAGCCGGCCGCCGTCCACCAGCCATTCGTGGACGTCCAGCTTGCCGTCCACGTCCACCCGCCGCACGCGCGGCTCGAGCGCGGCGGCGCCCTCGAGGATCCGGTCGAGGCTGCGCGCGGCGTCGGCGCCGAGGGCCTCGCCGGTGTTGTGGCGCGCCATGGCGGCGAGGTCCGCGAGGGATGCGCCGCCCCGCCGGGCCGGTAGTTCGCGGGCGCGGAAGCCGATGTAGTCCCCGAGCCGCAGGACGAGCCGCGCCCGGGGGAAGGCCGCGCGGTCGAGGCCGGGCGCGCCGATCCATCGCTCCACCAGGAAGCCGTGGCAGAGCCCCGCGGGCTCCGGGGCCCAGCCGGCACCGTGCAGGAGGCGGGCGGCGTCGAGCTTGCGCTCGCCCTCGCCGCCGAGCCCGGCGAACCGGACCAGCCAGTCCCCCCGCCGGGTCCTGGCGAGGTATTTCAGGCGCTCCCGGCCGGGATCGGCGGCGGGCCAGTCGGCCTCGCGGGCGTAGCGGTGCGCGCGCCAGTTGCCTCCCGACAGGGTCTCAAGCGGGCCGTCGAGCGGTCCGACCAGATCCTCCACCCAGCGGGCGAGCCCGCCGGGCGCCGACGGGCCGAGCAGATCCTCGAAGGCGACCACATGGCGCGGGGCCAGGCTCCAGAACGCCCTGATCTCGGGGGATGCGGCCTGTCCGGGCAAGCCGGCATGGCTGGGGAAGACGTGGATCCGATCGCGGCCGACGCCGTTCCGGACGAGCCAGTCGGCGACGGACGCCACCGAGCTGCCCGAGAGGCCGGGGCCCTCGTCCACCACCGCGACGGGACGGGCCGGGTCGGCCGCGAGGTCGCGGGCGAGGGCCGGGCCGATGCGGAGTTCGCGCCGGAACGGATGGCCGACCGGGCGCAGCGAGACCGGCGGTGCGGCGCCGAGCGCCGCGGCGACCAGGGCGGCGAGGCCGAGCCCGATGCTGCGGATGCCGATCACCCTGGTGTCCGGGCCGAGACCGGACCGCCGCGCGGCTTCGAGATAGGCCTCGGGGTAGAGCGCGTAGAAGGCGTAGCCCTCGGCCGTCTTCAGGCGGAGCGGGCGGTTGGGATCGCCGAGGTCGGGCAGGGCGGGCAGGGGGATGCAGCCGGCGAAGCCGTCGCGGACGGAGCGGTCCAGCGCGCGGGCGAGGTCGACCAGGAAGGCCGTGCCGGCCTCGGCGTCCGGCGAGCGCTCGTCGCAGCCGCGGGCCTCGAACTCCGCGTCGGCGAGGGCTTGCACGAGCTCGGCGGCGGCGACGAAGGCGGAGACCAGCGCGGCGTGGCGGGGGAGGCCCGGCGGCCGGCGCGCGGGCTCGGCCAAGGCACGGCGGACCGCCCCGAGCGCGTCGCCGGCGGCCTCCAGGCGAACCGCGTCGCCGTAGACGATCATCCAGGTGCGTCCCGGAGGTGCCGGTAGGCGATCGCCGCGAAGGTGTCGAAGTCCGGCAGGGGCCAATCTGCGCCCGCCCGGCCGCGCCAGCGCCGGAGCCATGCGATCCAATCCTCGTACTGGGCCGGGCTCGGGGAGACCAGCGGACGCCGGCTCTTGGCGAGTTCCAGGGCGTCGAGCGGGGCCGCGCCGCGGCTGACCAGGACGCAGAGCGCCAGGGTGGCGGAGCGGCCGATGCCGTGCTCGCAATGGACGAGGACGCGCCCGCCGCGGTCCAGATGGTCGTTGGCGAAGCGCACGCCCTCGTCCAGGCCGGCCTGGCCGACGGCGGCGTGGTCCTCGGTGGGGAGGTGCAGGAAGGCGAGTCCGTGGCCGGCAAGGACGGCTGCGTCGTCGCAGGCCTCCAGGCGGAGGTCGACCAGGGCGCGCAGGCCGTGGTGCCGGGCGAGGTCGCCGGCGCGCTCCATGGGAAAGCGCCCCCCGACGGCGAGGCGCGGCGTGATCCAGGTGAGGTTCGGCACCCAGTCTGCCGCGACCGTCCGCGCCGCGTCCGGCATGGCCCGCCCGCCCTTCAGACCGGCACCGCGCCGTCGAAGGCGGCGACGGCGGCACGGCCCGGGCCCTTGGCGCTCCGCCGCTCCTCGGCGAACCAGGCGACCGTCGCCTTCAGGCCGGCGTCGAGGGGGGTGCGCGGCGTCCAGCCGAGCAGCGTGGAGGCCCGTGTGATGTCCGGACGGCGCCGGCGCGGGTCGTCGACCGGAAGGGGACGGTGCACGATGCGGGAGCGCGAGCCCGTGAGGGCCTGCACGCGCGTCACCAGGTCGGAGACGGTCAGTTCCACGGGATTGCCGAGGTTGACGGCGCCGGGCAGTTGCCCCTCGTGGGCCATCAGGCGCATGAGGCCGTCGATCAGGTCGGAGACGTAGCAGAAAGACCGTGTCTGGCTGCCGTCGCCGTAGACCGTGATGTCCTCGCCGGCCAGGGCCTGCCAGATCACGTTCGAGACGACCCGGCCGTCGTCGGCGCGCATGCGGGGGCCATAGGTGTTGAAGATGCGGGCGACCCGGGCGTCGAGCCGCCCGGCGCGGGCGAAGTCGAAGGTCAGGGTCTCGGCGGCGCGCTTGCCCTCGTCGTAGCAGGCGCGCGGACCGGTCGGGTTGACGTGGCCCCAGTAGGTCTCCGACTGCGGGTGCGTCTCCGGGTCGCCGTAGATCTCGCTCGTGGAGGCGAGCAGGAAGCGGGCGCGCTTCCTCTCGGCGAAGGTCAGCAGGCCGTGGGTGCCGATCACGCTCGTCAGCATGGTGTGCTCGGGATCGGCCTGGTAGTGCGGGGGCGAGGCGGCGCAGGCGAGGTTGAAGACCGCGTCGACCGCGAGGCGGCTCGACAGCAGGCGCCGGGGCAGGGGACGGATCACGTCCGCCTCGACGAAGTCGAAGCGCGGCTCGCGTTCGAGATGCAGCAGGTTCTGTCGTCGGCCGGTCTGAAGATTGTCGAGCGCGACCACGGACGCGCCGTCGCGGATCAGCGCGTCGCAGAGGTGCGAGCCGAGAAATCCGGCGCCCCCCGCGACCACCACGAGCCTGCCTTTCCCACTCCTCATGAGAGCCTTGCCTCCGTCATCGCTGGACTGGCAGAGCCAGAAAGCTTTGTACCCCAACTCGGAGGCTTGGCTTTGGTTCGCCGGCCGCGGTGCGGAGCCACGACGGCAGGTGCAGGGCGCCGCCGGGAAGGCCCTCGTCTCCGGTCCTCGTGAAGCACCTCATCGCCCCCGTCGACCGCCACGGGCCGCCGGGCCGCTGCTGTCCGCCAGCAGCGCAAGTGTTGGGGAGCGCGAAGGCATCCCGGACGGTCCGAGGTCCTGGTCGCCGGTCGCCCCACGAGGCTCCGGCAAGGCAGCGAGGATCGGGCTCCCCGGCGCTCGGGACATCGGCCGGGCCCGCCCGGAGACGTCACGCGCAGCCCCAGGCCCGCCGAGGACGTCTCATCGCGCGCGCAGAGATCCGGACGGGATCATCCGGATCGAGACCAGCCGCTATCGGAGAAAATGGCGCTCCCAAGGGGACTCGAACCCCTGTTTTCGCCGTGAGAGGGCGACGTCCTGGGCCGCTAGACGATGGGAGCAGCGGGCGGCGAACCGCCTGGACAGGGGTGGATATAGACAGGGGCGGCGTTGCTTGCAAGCGGAATAGTCGGCTGCTCCCCTGCGCGGGCGGCCGGGCGGCCGGGCGGCCGGGCGGTCGGGTGGCCGGCGCTTCGGCGGAAGCGGGAGGCGGGGCCGGCTCGTCCGACCCGTCCCGCTCGGGCGCGCCCCGACCGCGGTCCGGACCCGGCGGGGCGGTCCTCAGGCGGCGGCGGCCGGGCGGGCCAGGACGGCTTCGACCGTCTCGGCGACGGCCCAGAGCGTCTCGTCGGTGCCGGAGGCGCCCATGAGCATCAGGCCGGCCGGAAGGCTGCCGGCCGGCATGGGCAGGGGGACGGACGCGGAGGGCAGGTCGAGGATGTTGGCCGGGATCGTGTTCCTCAGGAGGAGGAGGTTGGCGCGGGCGAAGGCGGCGGGGTCGGCGAGGTCGGCGATCCGCGGGGCACGGATCGGGACCGTGGGCAGGATCAGCGCGTCGAGGTCGCGGAAGCGGGGGCGGACGGCCTCGAGCAGCGCGGCGCGGCGGCGCTGCATCAGGACGTAGTCGAGCGCCGGCACGGCCAGCATGCGCTCCAGCCGTGCGACGATGAGCGGATCCATGAGCGCGGCGCGCGCCGGGAACTCGCCCTTCAGGGTCGCGGCGAGCTCGATCCCCGGGAAGGTGCCGAGTTCGTTCAGGCCGGCGATCCCGTCGAGCAGGTCCTCCATGCCGACCTCCTCGATCGCGGCGCCGGCGGCGGAAAGGCGGCCGCAGGCGCCAACGAAGGCGGCGAGGATCTCGGGCTCGGTTTCGGCGAGCAGGCGCGGGCTGCGGACGAGCCCGAGACGGAGGCGGGCGGGGTCCGGCGCGCCGGGCGGGGCGCCGGCGCCGTCGGCCAGGACCGAGAAGGCCGCGCGCGCCAGGCCGACGGAGCCGGCCAGCAGGCCGACCGTGTCGAGGGTCGTCGAGAGCGGGAAGGCGCCGCGGATCGGGATCCGGCCGGTGGAGGGCTTCAGGCCGACATGGCCGCAGAGTGCGGGCGGGATCCGGCTCGACCCGCCCGTGTCGCTGCCGATGGCGAGGTCGGCGTAGCCCGCCCCGATCGTCGCCGCGGCGCCGGACGAGGAGCCGCCGGGGATCCGGTCCGGGTCGGCCGGATTGCCCGGGGTGCCGAAATGCGGATTGATCCCCACCCCCGAGAAGGCGAACTCGCTCATGGCGGTCCGGCCGACCAGGATCGCGCCCGCGGCCCGCAGCCGGCGGACCACTTCGGCGTCCTCGGCGGCGGGCGGCGCCCCGAGGCGGAGCCGGGACCCGGCCGTCGTCGTCTCTCCGGCGATGTCGAAGAGCTCCTTGACCGAGACGAGGCAGCCGTCGAGCGGTCCGAGCCTCGACCCGGCCGCGGCGCGGGCGTCGGCGGCGTCCGCGGCCGCGCGGGCCTCCGCGGCATGCACCTTGCGGAACGCGCGCCCCCCGTCGCCGCCGGCCGCCTCGATGGCGGCGAGGATGGACTCGAGGCGGGCGCGGACGGTCGGTTCGGGGCGAGCCATGGCGGTCTCCTGGTCGGAGCCTCCGTATCGGCCGGCGCGCAAGCCGGTGCAAGCGGGCAAGTCGGCGCGGGACGCAGGGTCCGGCCGATCCCCCCGGCGGCGGAGGGTCGCGGCCGCGGCGCAATCCTCCGGTCTCGGCTTCCACGCCGCCCCCGGCCCGGCCATACTCGGCGGGCGGCGGAGGAGGATACCCATGCGCATGGTCAGGGCGAACGGCATCGAGGTCCATATCGCGCTCGAGGGGCCGGAGGGGGGCATGCCGGTCGTGTTCGCGAACTCGCTCGGGACGGACTTGCGGGTCTGGGACGCGGTCGTGCCGCTCCTGCCGAAGGGCCTGCGCATGCTGCGCTACGACAAGCGCGGCCACGGGCTGACGGGGGCGACGCGCGAGCCCTACACGATCGACCTCCATGTCGCCGACCTGACGGGCGTGCTCGATGCACTCGGCATCCGGGGCGCGGTGGTGGTCGGGTTGTCGATCGGCGGGCTGATCGCGCAGGGGCTGGCGGCTGCGCGGCCGGACCTGGTGCGCGCGCTCGTGCTCATGGACACGGCCCATCGGATCGGCACGGCCGAGACCTGGAACCAGCGCATCGAGGCGATCCGCGCGGGCGGGCTGGATTCGATCGGCGACGCGGTGATGGAACGCTGGTTCTCGGCCGGCTACCGGGCGGCCTATCCGGAGGAGGTCGCGGGCTGGCGCAACATGCTGGTGCGCACCACGGTGGACGGCTACCTCGGATCCTGCGCGGCGATCCGGGACGCGGACCTCGAGCGGGAGGCGCGATCGATCATGGTGCCCACGCTCCTCCTGTGCGGCTCGGCCGACCTCTCGACCCCGCCGGACCTGGTGCGCGGCACGGCGGAGATCATTCCCGGTGCCCGCTTCGAGGTGATCGACGGCGCCGGCCATCTGCCTTGCGTCGAAGCGCCGGAGCGGACGGCGGACCTGATCTCGGGCTTCGTGGGCGCCCTTCTGCAGTGACGCGTCCGGGCCGGCCTCAGCCGGCGGCGAGGCGTGGGCCGGAAGGGACGAGCCTGCCCAGGTCGGCGGCCGGCATGGGGCGGCCCGTAAGGTAGCCCTGCAGGAGGTGCACGCCCGCGGCCTGCAGGAACTTCTGCTGCTCGACGGTCTCGACGCCCTCGGCGATCACCTTCATGCCGAGCGAGCGGCCGATGCCGACGACCGCATGGACGATGGTCGCCGCGTCGACGGCAGCCGTCACCCCGGCCACGAAGTCGCGGTCGATCTTGATCCGGTCGAACGGATAGCGCCGGAGATGCATCAGGCTCGAATAGCCGGTGCCGAAGTCGTCCAGCGCGAAGGTGACGCCCGCCGCCTTCAGGCGCCGGATGGCGTCGAGCGTGGCAGCCTCGTCGTGGATGATGGCCGTCTCGGTGATCTCGATCTCGAGACGGCGGGGATCGAAGCCTTCGCGGGCGAGGATGCCGAGGGTGGCGTCGACGAAGTCCGGGCGGCAGATCTCGACGGCGGAGACGTTGACGGCGAGGCGGACGCCCGACCAGGCCGAGGCCTCCCGGCAGGCGCGCGCCAGGACCCAGGCGCCGAGCGCGGCGATCTGGCCGGTCCGTTCGGCAAGGGGCACGAACCGGAAGGGCGGGATCGAGACGCCGTCCAGGGTCCAGCGGACGAGGGCCTCGACGGTCTGGATCGCGCCGCTCCGGTCGACCTGGGGCTGGTAGACGAGCGACAGGCGATCGGCTGCGATGGCCTCGGCGAGCGGGGCCGCGAGGGCGAGATCCGGGTCGGCCGGCGGGGCGGGCAGGGGTTCGGCAGCCGGCGCGTCCCGATCCGGCGCGAGGCGGGCCTCCACGGCCGCGAGCGCGGCGGCGAGCCGGCGGGCGAGCGGGGCCACGTCGTCTGGCCCGGGGGGCTCCGCGCCGCGGGCGTGCTGTTCCAGCGCCGCGGCGGCGGCGGCGACCCGGAGGGCGCCGATGTTGTGGCTCATGGACTTCAGCGCATGGGCGGCGCGCGCCAGGGCTTCGCCGTCGCCCGTGGCGGCGGCGGCTTCGGCCGCGGCCAGGGACTGCGGGGCATGCTCGCGGTACAGGCCGAAGACGCGCGCGGCGAAATCCGGGCGGCCCGAGCGGGCCAGGGCGTCGAGCTCGGCGAGCTTGGCGGGATCGAGGTCCACGGCGGGGTCCTCGCCGCCGGCCGGCTCGGCGCGCGCGGCCTCCGGGACCGGACCGGCCGGCGCCGGCAGCACGGGCGCCGGTTCGGCGACATCGGCCGTGGAGGTCTGGGCGGCGGGGGCGAAGGCCGCGAGGGTCTCGGCGAGGGCGCGCAACGTGAAGGGCTTGTGCAGGACGCCGTCCATGCCGGCCTCCCGCCAGGCCTGCGAAGCGGCGCCGAGCACGTGGGCGGTGAGCGCCACCACCGGCAGCCGGGGCAGGCCTGCCTGGGCTTCCCGGGCGCGCAGGCGCCGGGTCGCCTCGAAGCCGTCGAGGACGGGCATGCTGCCGTCCATCAGCACGAGGTCGTAGCGCCGGCGGGCCAGGGCCTCGAGGGCGGCTGCCCCGTCGTCGACGAAGTCGGGCCGGACGCCGAGCAGGCCGAGCGCCTCGGCGAGCACCTCGCGATTGACGGCCCCGTCCTCGGCGGCGAGTACCTTCAGGCCCTCGAAGCGCGGCAGGACCGGTCCGCCGACCGCCGGCCGACCCTGCTGCTCGACACGGCCGGCCGCCAGGTCGGCGAGCAACGTTTCCACCTCGCGGCGGGAAACCGGCGCGCCCAGGCTGCGCAGCGCGCGGCCGGCGGCCAGGGCGGCGTCGGACCGGTCGTCGCCAAGCGGGGCGAGGGCGACGACGGGACCGCCGCCGGCCCGGGGTCCGGCATCCGCCAGGGCCGACGCGTCCGCGACGAGGAGGCACGCCTCCGGCGGGACACCGGCCGGCGTCGACACCTCCAGCACGCGGGCGCCGGCGGCCTCCGCGTAGAGGCGCAGGGCCCCGCGGGCCGGTTCGGACGCGACCGCCAGGGCCACCAGGGGCGCGCGGCCGTCGGCGGCGTCCGCCAGCCTGGGCCAGGGGGCCGGGCGTGCCTCCCCGGCCGGCAGCACGAGACGGAAGACGGACCCGCGGCCGGGCTCGCTCTCGACCTCGATGGCGGCGCCCATGGCGTCGGCGAGGCGGCGGCAGATGGCGAGCCCGAGGCCCGTCCCGCCGAAACGGCGGGTGGTCGACTGCTCGGCCTGGGTGAAGGCGGAGAAGAGATGCGGCAGGCGCCCCGGCGCGATGCCGATGCCCGTATCACGGACCGCGAACTCGATCGCGCCGGGCCGGGTGGCCGAGCGGCCGGCCGTCACCGTGACGGTGCCCCGCTCGGTGAACTTGATGGCGTTGTTGACGAGGTTGGCCAGGATCTGGTGCAGCCGGGTCGGGTCGCCTTCGATCCGCGCCGGGAGATCCAGGGCGGCGACGGCGGCGAGGTCCAGGCCGGAGTCGCGCGCCTTGCCGGCGAAGAGGCCCATGACGTCGTCGACCAGCGCCACCGGGTCCACGGGAAGGCGCTCGAGTTCGAGCTTGCCGGACTCGATCTTGGAGAAATCGAGCACGTCGTTGATGATCGCCAGCAGGCCCTTGCCCGAATGGGCAATGATCTCGGCGTAGCGGCGCTGGCGGTCGGGAAGGGGGGCACCGGCGAGAAGTTCGGCCATGACCAGGATCCCGTTCATCGGGGTCCGGATCTCGTGGCTCATCGTGGCGAGGAAGTCGGACTTGGCCCTGTTGGCGGCCTCCGCGGAATCCCGGGCGACGGCGAGGTCCTGGGTGCGGGCCAGCACCTCCGCCTCGAGGCCCTGGCGGTGCGCCTCCAGGCGCTCGTCGCGGGCGCGGATCTCGCCCAGCATGGCGTTGAAGCCGTCGACGAGCAGGCCGACCTCGTCGTCGCTGCGGGCTTCGACCCGGACGGCGTAATCGTGGTCGCGGCCGATCCGGGCGATGGCGGCGGTCAGGTGGTGGATCGGCGCGGTAATTCGCCGCTGGAGTCGTCCGGCGATCGCGAAGCCGAGGGCCGCCGCGGCCGCCGCGGCCGCCACGATGGCGAGGAGCGCGTTCTGCAGGACCTGCGGCAGGCCCGAGGTATCGGCGACGAGAACCAGGCGCGCGACCGGCGTCCCGGAGGCGTAGATCGGCGCAGAGACCTGGATCGTGCGGCTGGTGAGCACCTCCCAGACGGAATCCTGCCGGGCGCCCTCGCCGAGCAGCGGGTCGCTGTCGAGGCGGGTGGCCTGGCCGAGCGCCGCGAAGACGCGGCCTTCGGGTGTCTCCACCCGCCCGTGCAGCAGGCCGGGAATGCGCCCGATGGCGCGGAGTGCCTGGAGCGTCGCGGTCCGGTCGCCGCCGGCGACGGCGGTCGAGGACACGGAGGCGAAGACCGCGGCGGTGCCGAGCAGGGCGTCGCGGCGCATCTCCACGTAGCGGCGGGTCTCGGTCCAGGCGGAGAAACCCGCGAAGGCGAGGACCGCCGTCGCCAGCGAGGCCGTGACCAGGAGCGCGAGCTTGCGGGCGATGGGGCGGGCGGGGCGCTGTCTGATCACGATGGGCTCGTTGGTCGGTCGGCGATCAAAATAGGCTGTATTCTTCACGAATGCGTTAAGGATCTCCCGAAGAGAATTCTTAATGAGGCAAGCCTTAGATCTCGGAGCAGGAGATCACATGTCGGACCTGCCCGCCTCGCATCATGCCTGGTCCTATGTGCTCGACGAACAGATACGGATCCTGTTCGTCGACGACGACATGATTCTGGCTGAATTCGCAAAAGTGCATTTGTCGACACCTACGGCACTTGTAGAATCTTGCAAGGACGGGGTCGAGGCCTGGGAGCGGCTGACGGCCGAAGACTTCGACATCGCCCTCGTCGACATCGAGATGCCGCAGATGGACGGGCTGGAGCTGGTCGGCCGCATCCGGGCCGATCAGAGGCTTCGTCACCTGCCGGTGATCATGGTCACAGGGCGGGAGGACGTGGTCTCGATCGACCGTTCGTTCGAAATGGGCGCCACCGCCTTCGCGACCAAGCCGGTGAACTGGCGGCAGCTCAGCCACCAGATCCGCTACGTGATGCGCAACAGCCGGATGGACCGGGATGTGCGCGAGGCGCGCGACCGGGCCGAGCAGCTGTCGGCACTGAAGACCAACCTCCTCGCCGCCATGCGGCACGAGTTCCGGACTCCGCTCAGCACGATCATCGGCTTCACGGACCTGATGCGCGGGCAGCTCGGGGCGGGAGCCAGCGTCACGGAACTGGTCGGCTATCTCGACTTCATCAACGCAGCCGGCAAGCGGCTCCTGTCCACGTTCTCGGACATGCTGCAATACGCGCAGATGATGTCGAACGATCGGGCCTTGGAGGCCGCCGAATACCGTCTCGACCGGCTCGTGGAGGCGGCGGTCGGGGGCGTCGGGGCGTCGCCCGGCACGTCCCCTGCGGCGATCGCGGTCGAGATCGCGGAACCTGGATTGGAGATCACCTGCGACCGCGAGCTGGTCACCAACGCACTCCGGCACCTGCTGGAGAACGCCGTGTCGCATGGCCGCGGGATCGACTGCCGCATCGCAGCCGGGCGCGACGGGGCGGGCGACCTGGTGTTCACCGTCGAGGACGGCGGGCCGGGCATCGACCCCGCCCGCGTGGAGGCCTGCCTCGAGGCCTTCACCCAGTCCGACATGTCGACGACCCGCCAGACCGGCGGCCTGGGGCTCGGGCTCGCGATCGCGCGCGGTGCCGCCGACCTGCATGGCGGCCGGCTGCAGGTCGCGGCGCGCAGTCCGGAGCCCGGGACGGCGGTGCGTCTCGTGCTCCCGCGGCGTTGCATCTTCGAAGCGGCCGAGGACGACGCCCCCGTCGCGCCGGCCGCCTCCGCCTCTTCCAGGAGCGCCGCATGAGCGGCTGCCGCTCCCTCGCGACCGCGTGGCGCGGGCTGGTCCGCGCGCGCGGCGGCGGCGCCGCCACGACGCTGGGGCTGACGCTGCCGGTGATCCTCGGCTGCGCGGGGGCGGCGATCAACTACGGGATCATAGCCAACGACCGTTCCATGCTGCAGGGCGTCGCGGACGCGGCCGCGACGAGCGCGGCGCGCGAGTTGACCTTCGCCAGGGCCGATGCGGCCTTCGTGGAAGCGGTGGCGACCGGGTATGCGCAGAGCCTGCTCGCCGGCCGGACCGGCGTGGAGGTCACGGCCCGAGTCGGACAGGACCTCGGGTCCGTGCAGGTCGACATCACGGCCCGCTCGCACATGCCCCTGCCGATCCCGATGGTGGGATCGGACTACTCCGTCGGGGTGTCGGCGGTCGCACGCGCGACCGCCGGGCCGCCGATCTGCGTCATCGCGCTCGACGAGGCGGCCGAGGGCACCATCCTGATGGACAACGAGTCCCGGCTGACCGGAGACGGCTGCGCGGTCTACTCCAATTCGCGCAGCGACCGCGGCATCACCGGCAAGAAGACGTCGGTGCTGAAGGCGGAACTGATCTGCTCGGCCGGCGGGTTCCTCGGCGCCTCGACCAATTTCGTCCCCAACGTGCTCTCCGATTGCCCGCCGCTGCCGGACCCGCTGACGGACCGCGCGCCGCCGGCGGAAAGACCCTGCAAGGCGACGGCGCTGACCATCGACAAGGGGTCCTCGACGCTTTCGCCGGGCACCTATTGCGGCGGGCTCACGATCACGGGCGGGGCGATCGTGAAGCTCACGCCCGGCATCTACGTGATCAAGGACGGCCCCCTCAAGGTCGAGAACGGGAGCCTCTCGGGGCAGAACGTGTCGTTGCACTTCAAGGGGCGCGAGGCCGTTGTCCGCTTCATGGCGCGGTCGACGATCGATCTCACGGCTCCCAAGGACGGGCCGCTCGCCGGATTCCTGATCTTCGAGGATCGGTCGGTGAGAGAGCTCCAGGAGCACCGGATCCTGAGCGAGAACGCCCGCAACCTGCTCGGCACCATCTATCTGCCGCGGGGGCGGCTCCTGGTCGACGCGCCCCAGAAGGTCGCGGACCTCTCGGCCTACACGATCATCGTGGCCAAGCGGCTGGAGCTGCGCTCCGGGCCGAACCTCGTCCTCAACACCGGCTATTCCTCGACCGACATCCCGGTCCCGCACGGGGTCGGACCGATCGGCGGAACCGTGTCGCTCGCCAGGTAGCGTCGCCGGGAACGGGGCGCGGGCCTGCGGTGTTCGGGCCGGACGCCTCCGTCACGAGGACAGCACGATGCAGGACGAGAACGGCCCGAAACCCGGGGATGCGCCGCGCCCCCCAGGTCGCACCGAGGCAACGCCGGCTGCGGGACCGCATGCCCGGCCGGGCCTGACGAACCCGATCGCCACGCCCGGGGCCGGCGCCCTGCCGGGCGGTCCCGGCGAGAGAGACCCGGACGAGGCGGACCCCGGCACCGGCTGACCCTGCGCCGCACCCGGCGGGGTGTTGGACGTCAGAGGGGCTGGACCGATTCGTTGCCGAGGGTGGTGCCGTCGGGGCGCGCACCCGGGACGGTGATGACGATCTCGTGGCCCTCGCGCAACGCGTTCATGGCCGAGCCGACGGCCGCCTCGAAGGCGGCTTCCTTGGTCAGGTAGTCCAGGCCGGGCGGTCCGGAGGTGCCGCTGACGGTCCAGGATCCCTCGCCGCCCCTGATCTCGTAGCTCATCCGTGCCATGCCGGTCTCCCTTCGCGGTTCGCACGGGCAACCCGCGCCGGGCGAGCTGGTTCCGGGAGGCGGAGGCTTCACAGGATCACCACTTTCAAGCCCTAGTATTCCTGACAAGGGTCGGTTCGACCGACCGACGGATGGAGTGCCGCATGTCGACGACTCGCGAGGATCGCATCCGCGCCCGCGCCCGCCTGATCTGGGAAATCGAGGGCCGGCCGAACGGCCGCGACCTCGAGCATTGGCTGCTGGCGGAACATCTGGTGGAACTGGAGGAAGGCCGGCTCGGCAGCGCGCGGGCGCTCGCCGACTTCGCCAGTGAGCTCGCGCACGAGCGTGAGAAGTCCCAGGAGGCCGATGCTCAGCAAGGATAGGCGGGAGCGGAGCCGTAATAAATTATTAGCCATGGAGCAATTGTTCCACTGCCAAGTTCGAACCACTCCGTCGCATGTGAATTTCATTTTAGACAAATGCGGCGGAGGGTGAGGCATGCATACGCAGGAACACTACAGAGATCTCAAGCTTTACAATAAGATCCGTCATTACTACGAGGTCAGCGAGAAGCTCCCCAGCGAGATGGCGCGCCTGCTTCGTCAACTCGAGCGGCGCGAGCGGCAGGACGAGGCCCCGCGCCAGCAGAACTGAGCGGCAGGACGGGCCCCGCGCCCGCAGACCCGAGCGGCAGGCGCCGGAGGCCCGGCGTCACGCCCGCCCCGCCCGATCGTCCCGCAGGGTCCTGGCGATCCGGGCGACCATCTTCACGACCGCCGCCGTGCGGCCGGAGTCGTCGGTCTCCGTCCGCGCCAGGAGGCGATCTGAACTCCACGCGAATCCCTCCTCGGCCAGCTGCGCGGCCTTTTCCGGCGGGATGGCGCGGAACGTGGCGGCAATCGCCCGTGGTCCTGCGTCGATTCGGGCGATGCCCAGGCGGCGGCAGGCGGCGCGGACGCGCGCGGCGGCCACGAGGTCGCGGGCGGGCGCGGGAAGGGGGCCGAAGCGGTCGTCCAACTCGTCCTCGAAGGCCGCGACGGCGCGCTGGGTGTCGAGCCGCTCGAGCCGGAAGTAGAGATCGAGGCGCACTTCGGGTTCGGGCACGTAGTCGGCCGGGATCGCGGCCGGCACTCCGAGGTTCAGCACGGGCGCCCAGTCCTCGGCCTCTCCCTTGCCCCGGGCGGCCGCGAGGGCGCGGCCGAGCAGGTGCTGGTAGAGGGCGAGCCCGATCACCTTCACGTGTCCAGCCTGCTCCTCACCGACGAGATCGCCGGCGCCGCGCAGGTCGAGGTCCCGGGCCGAAATAGCGAAGCCGGCGCCGAGGCGGTCGAGGGCCGCCAGGGTCTTCAGGCGCTTCATCGAGGCGTCGGACGGCGGGTGCGCCGGGTCGGTCAGGAGCCAGGCGACGGCCCGCCGCGCGGCGCGCCCGACGCGGCCCCGGAGCTGGTGCAACTGGGCGAGGCCGAAGCGCTCCGGGCGGTGCACCAGGATCGTGTTGGCGTTGGGGACATCGAGGCCGCTCTCGATGATGGCGGTCGCCAGCAGGACGTCGCCGTCTCCGTCCGCGAAGCGGAGCATGACGTCGTCGATCCTGCCCGCCTCCATGCGGCCGTGGGCGGCCAGGATCTCGGCCCCCGGCAGCAGGCCCGCGAGGCGCGCGCGCATCGGCTCGATGTCCTCGATGCGCGGGCAGACGACGAAGCTCTGGCCGCCGCGGCGACGCTCCCGCTCGATCGCGGAGGCGATCAGGCCGTCGTCCTCGGGCGCCACCACGGTGCGGATCGGCTGGCGCAGGACCGGGGCGGTGGCGATCACCGAGAGGTCCTTGAGGCCGACGAGTGCGACCTGCAGGGTCCGCGGGATCGGGGTCGCGGTCAGGGTCAGGACGTGGACGTCCGCCGCGAGCGCGCGCAGCCGCTCCTTGTGGCGGACGCCGAAGCGCTGCTCCTCGTCGATCACCACGAGGCCGAGGTCGTGGAAGGCGACGCCCTTCTGGGCGAGGGCGTGGGTGCCGACGGCGAGCCGGATCTCGCCGGAGGCGAGGCCGGCGCGGACCCGGCGGGCCTCGGCAGGCTCGACCAGGCGGGAGAGTTCGGCGATCTCGAAGCCGAGGCCGGCGAAGCGGCGGCGAAGGGTCGCGGCGTGCTGGCGGGCGAGCACCGTGGTGGGCGCGGCGAGCACGGCCTGGCGTCCGGCCAGCACGCAGGCCGCGATGGCGCGGACGGCGACCTCCGTCTTGCCGAAGCCGACGTCGCCGCAGACCAGCCGGTCCATCGGGCGGCCCGACGCGAGGTCCGCCAGGGTGGCGGCGATGGCGGCGCGCTGGTCGCGGGTCGGGGCATAGGGGAAGCGGCCGACGATGCGTTCGTAGGGCGCGCGCGGCGGCTCCAGCACGGGCGCGGTCCGCTCGGCGCGGGCCCGGGCGAGGTCGGCCATGCGAGCGGCGGTTGCGGCGATCTCGGCCTCGACCTCCGCCTTCCGGTCGGTCCAGGCGGTGCCGCCGAGCCGCGACAGCGACACGGCCTCGGCCTCCGAGCCGTAGCGCCAGAGGCGGTTCACCTCGTCGAGGGGGACGACCAGCCGGGCGTCGTCGGCAAAGCGCAGGCGCACGCCCTCGGTCCCGTCGCCGATGGGATCGAGGCCTTCCAGCGCCGCGATGCCGTGATCGAGATGGACCACCGCATCGCCGATGCGGACCGTCATGTCGACCGGAAAGGCGGTGGGGCCGGCGTCCCCGGGCCGGTCGCCGCGCGAGCCGGCGAGGTCCTGGGCGGTGACGACCAGCGTGCCGTCCGGCAGGCGGAACCCCTCGTCGAGCGGCAGGATCATGGCCAGCACCGAGCCCTCCGGGGCGGCCACGACCTCGGCCCAGCATCCGGCGCGGATCGGCTCGGCGCCCGCCTCGTCGGCGACCCGGCGGGCGAGGCGCGCGAGCCGGCGCTCGCCGGTCGCGGCGAGGACGACCCGGCCGCCCGCTCCCGTGACGGCACGGACGTCGTCCTGCAGCGCGCGCAAGGGCCACTCCGTCTCGGCATAGCGGGGGACGGCCGCGTCGGGATCGTCGCCGGCGCGGCTCTCGGCGACGAGACGGGCGGCGACCTCGCGCTCCCAGGTCTCGGCGTCCAGGTAGAGGCCGGTGTCGCTGCCGCGCCCGGCGGCGCCGGCGGCGGGCAGGGGCGGCTCGGCGATCCAGTCCCGGAAGGTGGCGGCGGCCGCGCGCGCCTCGGTCTCCAGGGAAAGCCGGGCGTCGGGGACGAGGTCGAAGACGCTCTCCAGCGCGGGATAGACGGCGGCCAGGCGGTGCTCCGCCGGCACCGGGGCGAAGCGGGCGCGCTCCTCGGGAGGCAGGATCGCCTCCGAGGCGGCGTCGATGACCAGGAGGTCCGTCTCGACCTCGCTGCGCTGGGAGAGGGGATCGTAGGAGCGGATGGAGACGATCCGGCCGTCCCGGTGCTCGATGCGGCAGGGCAGGGGAGCGGCGGCCGGGTAGAGGTCGACCACCAGGCCGCGGATCGCGAACTCGCCGGGCTCGTCGACGCGCTCGTCCTCGAAATAGCCGATCTCGAGCAGCCGCGCCCGCAGGGCCTCGTCGTCCAGGGCCTCGCCGGTCCCGACCTCGACGCGGGCGTCCCTCAGGATCGCGCGGGGCGGGATGCGCTGGATCAGGGCCGGGGCGGTGGTGACGACGATGTCCGGCCGCCCGTCCGGGTCGCCGAGCCAGCGGAGCGCCCCGACGCGGCGGCCCATCACGGCTCTCGAGGGGGCGATGCGGTCGTGGGGCAGGCAATCCCACGGGGGCAGGACCGCGACCCGCCGCTCCGGCGCGAGCGCGGCGAGGAGCGCCCCCAAGGCATCCGCCCGCTCGGCCGTGCCCGCCACGTGGACCAGGGGCCCCGTCCCGGCACCCGCCAGCCGGACGAGCCCGACCGCGAGGGCTCCGATCGGCGCGGCGGCGCCGAGATCGAGGGGGGTCTCCTGGACTTCGGCGACGGACATCGGATCTCCTCGGGGCGGGGGCGGGCGAGCGACAACGCGCGAGAGCCGGCTCCCGTGCCCGCGTCGAGCGTACCGTCCGCGGGCGGGTGCGAGGATGTCGCCCCCGGCCGGCCCGCGTCTATAGTGGGGGCCGGAGCGGAGGGCAGCCATGGGCGAGATCGAGGGCGCATGCGGGACGAGGGCCAGGCGGGAGGCCGCCCGATGATCGCCGGCGACCTGCCGCTCGCGGGGCTCCGGGTGGTCGAGTTCTCCCACATGGTCATGGGACCGAGCGCGGGCATGATCCTCGGCGACCTCGGGGCGGACGTGATCAAGGTCGAGCCCTGGCCGGGCGGCGACAAGACGCGCCAGTTGCCGGGGGCGGGCGCGGGCTTCTTCCCCGTCTTCAACCGCAACAAGCGCAGCCTGGCGGTCGACCTGAAGTCGCCGGGCGGGATCGCGCTCGTCCGGCGCCTGCTGGCGACGGCGGACGTGCTCACCGAGAACTTCCGGACCGGGGCGCTCGACGACCTCGGTCTCGGCCACGCGGCGCTCTCGGTCGACAATCCGGGCCTGATCTACTGCTCGCTCAAGGGCTTCCTGGCCGGCCCCTACGAGACCCGCACGGCGCTCGACGAGGTGGTGCAGATGATGGGCGGGCTCGCCTACATGACGGGGCCGCCCGGCCGGCCGCTCAGGGCCGGGTCCTCGGTCAACGACATCATGGGCGGCATGTTCGCGGTGATCGGCATCCTGGCGGCGCTCGCCGAGCGGGCGCGCAGCGGACGGGGCCGGCACGTGCGCAGCGCCCTCTTCGAGAACAACCTGCTGCTCGTCGCCCAGCACATGGCGCAGTCGGTGATCACCGGCCGGCCCGCTCCGCCGATGCCGGTGCGCGTCTCGGCCTGGGGGGTCTACGACGTGTTCGACAGCGCGGACGGCGGGCAGGTCTTCGTCGGCATCGTCAGCGACGGCCAATGGCAGACCTTCTGCCGGCGCTTCGGCCGGCCGGACCTCGCCGCCGACCCCGACCTCGCCACCAACCCCGGACGGGTCGCGGGCCGGGCGCGCATGATGCCGGCGCTGAAGGCGCTGTTCGGCGCCATGACGCGGGCCGAGATCCTCGCGGCCTGCGAGGCGGCCGGCCTGCCCTTCGCGCCGATCAACAGGCCCGAGGACCTCTACGACGACCCGCAGGTGCGGGCGCCGGGGGCGCTCGTCGAGGTGACCCTGCCGGATGGGCGCCCGCTCGGGGTGCCCGCGCTGCCGCTCGAGATGGACGGCGAGCGGCTGGGACTCCGGCTCGACGTGCCGAAGGTCGGGGAGCACAGCCGCGCCATCGCGCGGGAGGCCGGGTATTCGGACGCGGAGATCGAGGCGCTGGTGCGGAACGGCGCGATCGGGCCGGCCTAGGCGCTGCCGGCCCGATCCGCGCCATTACGGATTGCGGGGCGGGTGCGGCTGGGGCTTGGTGCCCGTCAGTTTTTCGTCAGGTCTCGAGATGGCAGACGACGGCAGAGTGGCGGCAGAGGGCGGAACGGCGTGGCATGCCCTCGAGGCCGCCGACGTCTTCGCGCGCCTGTCGACGACCGCGGGCGGCCTCGGCGCCGAAGAGGCGGAGGAGCGGCTGGCGCGCCACGGACCCAACCGCCTGCCGTCGCCGCCGCGCCCGGGGGCGATCCGGCGGCTCGTCGCGCAGGTGCGCAATCCGCTCGTGCTGGTCCTGGTCGGCGCGGCGGCGGTCTCGGCCGCCATCGGGCATCCGACCGACGCCCTGGTGACGCTCGGCGTGGTGGTCGTCAACGCGCTGATCGGGTTCCTGCAGGAGGGGCGGGCCGAACGCGCGCTCGACGCGATCCGCGCCATGATCGCGCCCTCCGCCACCGTGTTGCGCGGCGGCGAGCGGCTGCGCGTGCCGGCCGAGGCGGTCGTGCCCGGGGACATCGTGCTGATCGAGGCGGGCGACCGGGTGCCGGCCGACCTCAGGCTCGTCGAGGCGCGCGGGCTCAGGATCGACGAGGCTGCGCTGACGGGGGAATCGGTTCCGGTCGACAAGGGATCGGAGGCGACGGCGTCGGACGTGCCGCTCGGGGACCGGACCTCGATGGCCTTCTCGGGCACGATCGTGGCGGCCGGCCGGGGCACCGGGGTGGCGGTCGCGACCGGGGCGGCGAGCGAGATCGGCCGCATCTCCGCGCTGGTCGACTCGGTCGGCCGGATGGCCACGCCGCTCGTCCGGCAGATGGACGAGTTCGCGCGCCGCATCACGGCGGCGGTCCTCGCCGGCTCCGCGCTCGTCCTCGCGGTGGCGGTCCTGGTCCGGGGCGAGGCGCCGGGCGACGCCTTCATGATCGTGGTCGGGATCGCGGTGGCGGCGATTCCCGAGGGCCTGCCGGCGGTGATGACGATCGCGCTGGCGGTCGGGGTCGAGCGGATGGCGGCGCGGCGGGCGATCGTGCGCCGGCTGCCGGCCGTGGAGACGCTCGGGTCGGTCTCGGTGGTCTGCTCGGACAAGACCGGCACCCTGACCCGCAACGAGATGACGGTCACGGCGGTCGTCCTGGCGGGACGCCGCCTCGCCGTGGAGGGGCTCGGATACGCCCCCGCGGGCGGCTTCCGGATGGGCGGCGAAGCCGTCGACCCGGGCACGGACCCGGACCTCTGCGACCTGGCGCGCGCCGCCCTCCTGTGCAACGACGCCGATATCCGCCATGTCGAGACTGGATGGCATGCGGCCGGCGACCCCATGGAGGCCGCGCTCGTCGCCTTCGCGGCCAAGGCTGGACAGGACCCGGCGCTCGTCCGCGGCGCCTACCGCAGGCTCGACGAGGTGCCGTTCGACGCGCGGCACCGGACGATGACGACCCTCAACGCGACGCCGGAGGGCGGCCGGCTCGTCGTCGTCAAGGGGGCGCCGGAGGTGCTGATCGCCGCCTGCGGGGCGCAGGCAGGACCGGGCGGCCCCGTGCCGCTCGACGGGGCGGGCTGGCAGGCGGCCGTGCAGGCGCTGGCTGAGGACGGGCAGCGGGTGATCGCCTTCGCGAGCGCCGAGGCACCGGCCGGGACGCGGACGCTGGAAGAGGCGAGCCCGCAAGGCCGGCTCGTGCTGCTCGGCCTCGTCGGCCTCATGGATCCGCCGCGGGCCGAGGTGCCGGCGGCGGTGGCGGAGTGCCGGGCCGCCGGCATCGCGGTCAAGATGATCACAGGCGACCATGCCGCGACGGCGCTCGCCATCGCCCGGCACCTGAAGCTGGCCGACGAACCGGTGGTGGTGGTGGATGGGCAGGCGCTCGACCGCCTGGACGCGGCGGGTCTTCGCCGGGTCGCGCGGGAGGCGACCGTCTTCGCGCGCACCAGCCCGGAGCACAAGCTGCGCCTGATCGAGGCACTGCAGGCGGACGGGTCCGTGGTCGCGATGACGGGAGACGGGGTCAACGACGCGCCGGCGCTCAGGCGGGCGGACATCGCCGTCGCCATGGGGGCGAAGGGCACGGAGGCCGCCAAGGAGGCGAGCGACATCGTGCTCGCCGACGACAGTTTCGCGTCGATCGTGGCCGCCGTGCGCGAGGGGCGGACGGTCTACGACAACATCGTCAAGGTGATCGCCTGGACGCTGCCGACCGACGGCGGCGAGGCGCTGGCGATCGTCGCCGCCGTCTTCCTCGGCCTTCCGCTGCCGGTGACGCCCTTGCAGATCCTGTGGATCAACATGGTGACGGCCGTCGCGCTCGGCCTCGTCCTCGCCTTCGAGCCGACCGAGCCGGGCGCCATGCGGCGCGGCCCCCGGCCCGCGGGGACGCCTCTGCTGGACCGGCGGGCGCTCGCGCGCATCCTCTTCGTGTCCGTGCTGATGGTCGCCGGAATCTTCGGGGTCTACGGGGTGGCGGTCTGGCGCGGGCACGACGTCGCGACGGCGCGGACGCTGGTGGTCGACGCCGTGGTGGCCATGGAGATCGCCTACCTGTTTTCCGTCCGCTACGTGCACGGACCGTCCCTCACCTGGCGGGGCGCGGCCGGGACGCCCGCGGTGCTCCTCGGGATCGGACTTGTAGCGGCGGCGCAGGGCGCGTTCACCTACTGGCCGCCGCTGCAGCAGCTCTTCGGCACCCGGCCGCTCGGGCTCTGGGACGGGATGGCGGCGATCGGGGTCGGGGTGGCGCTGTTCCTCGTGGTCGAGGCCGAGAAGCGGCTCACCGGAGGCATCGCGCGGCCGCGCTGACGCGCCGGACGGGCTGGCGCGGCGGGTCGGTTCCGGCTATCGACGGGGAGGTCCCGTCCGGAGCATGCCATGAGCCGTCTCGTCTTCGTCCTCAACGGTCCGAACCTGAACCTGCTCGGCAAGCGGCAGCCGCACATCTACGGCCACGAGACGCTCGCCGACGTGGAGGCCGACTGCCGGCGGACGGCCGGCGAGCTCGGGCTGGAGATCCGCTTCCACCAGTCCAACGCCGAGCACCAGATCATCGACTGGATCCACGAGGCGCGCGAGAGCGCCGCGGGGATCGTGATCAACCCGGCCGCCTTCACGCATACGTCCGTCGCCATCCTGGACGCGCTCAACACCTGCGACTTCCCCGTGATCGAGGTGCACATCTCCAACGTCCACAAGCGCGAGGCCTTCCGGCACCACTCCTACGTCTCCCTGGTCGCCTCCGGCGTCATCGCCGGTTTCGGCACCCAGGGCTACACGCTGGCCCTGCAGCGCCTCGCCCGCCTGATCGGCGAGACGGCGTAGTCTGCGGCGCAGGCGGGAGGCAGGCTGCCGGGCGGGTGTCCTCGCATGGCGAGGCCGGGCGTCCGGCCTCCAAAGTTGTCTTGTCATCATACAAATTTGGGTCTACTGATAGCCCGGACCGGCAACCTTCCTGGGCATGAGACCGAGATGGACATCCGCTATTCGACGCATGCGGGCGACTACCCGTCCTACGACACGGCCACGCTCCGCGCGCGCTACCTGGTGGAGGGAATGTTCCAGCCCGACCAGATCCGGATGACCTACTGCCACGACGACCGCATGGTGCTCGCCGGGCTCTGCCCCGTGTCCCGGCCGCTCGTGCCGGAAGGCGGCAAGATGTTCGGCGGGCTCGGCTTCTTTGACCGGCGGGAGGCGGGCGTGTTCGCCATCGAGGGGCGCGGCACGGTGACGGCCGGCGGCAGGGTGTACGAACTCGCGCCCGGGGACTGCGTCTATCTCGGCATGGGGTCGGGGGAGGTCTCCTTCGCGAGCCTCGATCCCGCCTCGCCGGCCAAGTTCTACCTCGTCAGCGTGCCGGCGCACCGGGCGTTGCCGTCGCGCCTGATCCGGCGGGCGGACGCCCGGCTCCTGGAACTCGGGAGCGTGAAGGACGCCAACCGCCGCCAGCTCCGCCAGTATCTTCATCCCGACGTCATCGAGACCTGCCAGCTCTGCATGGGGCTGACCGAGTTGCAGGAGGGCAGCGTCTGGAACACCTACCCGTGCCACACGCACGAGCGGCGCATGGAGGCCTATCTCTATTTCGGCCTCGGCGCGGACGGGCGGGTCTTCCACTGCATGGGCCGGCCCGACGAGACGCGGCACCTGGTGGTGGCCAACGAGCAGGCGGTGATCTCGCCGTCTTGGTCGGTCCACATGGGGGCCGGGACCCGCAACTATGCCTTCATCTGGGCCATGGCCGGCGAGAACCAGGAGTTCACCGACATGGACATGGTCGCCCCGCAGGATCTCCGGTGAAACAGGGCAGCGCCATGTGGCATCTCTTCGACCTGACCGGGCGCGTCGCGATCGTGACCGGCGCCTCCACCGGGCTCGGGCGCGCGATGGCGGTCGCCCTCGCCGAGGCCGGGGCCGACGTGGCGGGCGTGGCCCGCTCCGACCAGTCCGAGACCGCCGCCGCGGTGGAGGCCGCCGGCTCGGGCTACCATGCGATCACGGCCGATCTCGCCGGCGCCGACAAGGCCGCCGTCCTGGCGGAGGCGGTCGAGGTGTTCGGGCGGGTGGACATCCTCGTCAACAACGCGGGCACGATCCGCCGCGCCGACGCGGTCGACTTCACCGAGGCCGACTGGGACGCCGTCATGGACCTCAACCTGAAGGCGGCCTTCTTCCTCTCGCAGGCCTTCGCGCGCAACCGCATCGCGGCGGGCGAGCCGGGCAAGATCGTCAACATCGCTTCCATGCTGTCCTTCCAGGGCGGCATCCGCGTGCCCTCCTACACGGCGTCCAAGCACGGCATCCTCGGGCTGACGCGGCTGATGGCCAACGAGTGGGCGAAGCACCGGATCGGCGTCAACGCCATCGCGCCGGGCTACATGGTGACGGACAACACCGCGGCGATCCGAGCCGACCCGGGCCGGCATGCCGAGATCACGGCGCGCATCCCCGCCGGGCGCTGGGGCGAGGCGGCCGACCTCGCCGGCGCCGTGGTGTTCCTGGCCTCCGGCGCATCCGATTATGTGCAAGGCGCGGTGCTGCCGGTCGACGGCGGCTGGCTCGCGCGCTGAGGAGAACGACGATGACGGTCGAGAGCGGACAGGCTTTCGCGCATGCCGGAGACATACCCTGGCAGGACCTCGGCGGCGGCGTGCGGCGGCGCATCCTCTGCTGGGACGACGCGCTGATGATGGTCGAGGTCGCCTTCGAGGCGGGGGCGGTCGGGGCGCTGCACAGCCACCCGCACCGGCAGGCGAGCCTGGTCCGCTCGGGCCGGTTCCGCTTGGTGATCGACGGGGCGACCCGGGATCTCGGGCCGGGGGACGTCTACTTCGTGCGGCCCGACCTGCCCCACGAGGCGCTGGCGCTGGAGGCGGGGGTGCTCCTCGACGTGTTCACGCCGGCCCGCCAGGACTTCCTCTGACGGCGGGCGTCTTGGCGGCTCACTGCACCAGCGCCAGGGCGTCGGCGAAGAAGGTCGGGGCGCCGAAGTTGCCGGACTTCAGCGCCAGCGTCATCGGGCCGCCCGGGATGCCGAGCGCCTGCAGGACCGGGACGCCCGGGGCGATCTCGGGGCCGATGCGGAAGGCCGGGATGCCGAGCCGTTCGACTACGGCCCCGGAGGTCTCGCCCCCGGCGACCACCAGCCGGCGGACCCCGCCCGCCACGAGGGCCTCGGCGATGCGCGCCATGGTGGCCTCGATGGCGCGCCCGGCCTCCTCGCGCCCGTAGCGGGCCTGGACGGCGGCGACCGCCTCCGGGCTCGCGCTGGAGGCGATGAGGACCGGCCCCGATCCGATCCGCGCGGCGGCCCAGGCGATGGCGGCGTCCGCCGCCTGGCCCGAGACGGCGGCCTCGGCATCGAGGCGCAGGACCGGCATGCGGGTCTCGGCCTCGGCGATCTGGCCGAGGGTCGCCTGCGAGCAACTGCCGGCGAGACAGAGCGCCGGCCCGCCCGCCGGCGATAGGGTGAGCGCGCCGGCTCCGCCGGCGACGCGGCCGGCGGCGACGAGAGCGCGCGCGATGCCGAGACCGAGCCCGGAGGCGCCGACGGAGAGCCGCTGGCGGATCGCCACGGCGCCGAGCGTGTCGAGGTCGGCGAGGTCGATGGAATCGGCGATCGCGGCGCCGACCCCCTGCGAGGCGAGTTCGGCGAGCCGGTCCGCGACGGCGTCCGGCCCGGCCGCAACCGTCTCGTGGTCGACGAGGCCGACGGGTGCGCGGCTCTGGCGGGCGAGGACGCGGACGAGGTTGGAATCCCGCATCGGGTTGAGCGGATGGTCCTTCAGCGGGCTCTCGTGGAGCGGCACGGCGCCGACGAAGAGGTGCCCGCGGTAGAGGGTTCGCCGCGTTTCCGGGAAGGCGGGCGTGACGATCACCACGGGTTCGCCGCAGTCGGCGCGGAGCGCGTCCGTGATCGGCCCGATGTTGCCGGCGTCGGTGGAATCGAAGGTGGAGCAGACCTTGTAGAGCACGTGGCCGGCGCCCTGGCCGCGCAGCCAGGCGTCCGCCGCCCGGGCCTGGGCGACCGCGTCGGCGGCCGCGACGGAGCGGATCTTCAGCGCCACCACGACGGCGTCGACCTCGGGCAGGGCCAGGCCGGCGTCCGGGACGCCGATGGTCTGGATGGTGCGGAGCCCCGCCTTGGCGAAGCTGTTGGCGAGATCCGAGGCGCCCGTATAGTCGTCGGCGACCGACCCGAGGACGAGGCTCATGGGCGGCTCCTCCGATAGGGGGCGAACCAGCCGAGGCCCGCGAGGGTGCCGGCGCGCGGACGGTACTCGCAGCCGACGTAGCCGCCGTAGCCGAGCCGGTCCAACTCCTCGAACAGGAACGGATAGTTCAGCTCCTCGCCGGCCGGCTCGTTGCGGGACGGCACGCTGGCGATCTGGACGTGCCCGACGATCGGCATCAGCCGGCGAAGCGCCATGGTGACGTCGCCGTGGATGATCTGGCGATGGTAGAGGTCGAACTGCAGCTTGAGGGTCGGCAGGGCGAGCCTGGCGATCAACGCCTCGGCGGCCGGGAAGCCGTCGAGGAAGTAGCCCGGCATGTCGCGGCCGTTGATCGGCTCCAGCACCAGGTCGAGGCCGCGCCCGGCCAGGGCCTCGGCGGCGTAGCGGACGGAGCGCTCGTAGGCGGCGGCCGCGGCGGGATCGCCGGCGGGCGCGAGGCCGGCCATGAGGTGGATGCGGCGGACGCCGGTCGCGGCGGCGTAGTCGAGCGCCCGGGCGACGCCGGCCTTGAGGTCGTCGAAGCGGTCGGGGAGGGCGGCGAGGCCGCGCTCGCCCGCCGCCCAGTCGCCGGGGGGCATGTTGAAGAGGGCGGGGGTCAGGCGATTGCGGGCGAGGCGGTCGGCGATCACCTCGGGCGGGTGGTCGTAGGGGAACAGGAACTCGACGGCCGCGAAGCCCGCCTCGGCGGCGGCGTCGAAGCGGTCGAGGAAGTCCCATTCGGTAAACATCATCGTCAGGTTGGCGGCGAAGTTCGGCATGGTGGTGCCCGTCCCCCTTGTCTCGACAGCCCGTCCGGCTGCGCATCCCCGCCCGGGATCACGTCCCCTTCGGCTCCGGCAGCGTCGCCCCGGACAGGAGCGCGTAGGTGCGCGCCACCGAGGCGTCGTCGTCGCGGCCGAAGCCCAGGCCGGCGCTGGCGAGGTACATCTGCAGGGCCGCGGCGGCGAGGGGGGCCGGAAAGCGCTCCGCCCGCGCCATGTCCTGGATGATGCCCAGGTCCTTGACGAAGATCTCGATGGCGGACAGCGGCCGATAGTCGCCCTCCAGGACGTGCGGCACGCGGTTCTCGAACATCCAGCTGTTGCCCGCCGAACCCGTGATCACCTCGTAGACCCGGCGCAGGTCGAGCCCGAGCTTGGCGGCGAGGGCGATCGCCTCTCCGGCGGCGGCGATGTGCACGCCGGCGAGGAGCTGGTTGATCATCTTGAAGGAGGCCCCGATGCCGGGCTCGTCGCCGAGCTCGTGCACCTTGACCGCCATGGCGTCGAGGGCCGCGTGGGCCTTCGCGAAGGCGGCCGGCGAACCGGAGGCCATGACGGTCAGCTCGCCCTTCATGGCGCGCGCCGCGCCGCCGCTGATCGGGGCGTCGAGGTAGAGCCGGCCCGTCGCCTCCAGCCGGGCGGCGAGACGGCGCGCGACCGCGGGGTCCATGGTCGCCGAGGAGACGAAGACCGAGCCCTCCGGCATGGCCTCGGCGACGCCGCCGGGGCCGAACAGCACGGCCTCGGTCTGGGCGGCGTTGACCACCACGGAAACGACCACGTCGGCCCCCGCGGCGGCCTCCGCGGGCAGCGCGGCGCCGCGGCCGCCCCCGGCGGCGAAGCGCTCGACCGCGGCCGGCACCACGTCGTAGCCCGCCACCGTGAAGCCGGCGCGGCGCAAGGAGAGCGCCATGCCTAGCCCCATCGAGCCGAGGCCTATGACGCCCGCCCGCGGCGGCCGCGTCTCTTCCGTGCTGTCCATCGTCAGAAGCCTCCCCGTGGCTCCCGCGCCGCCCGGCCGGGCTGGCGCGTCATTCCTTCACGGCGCCGGTCATCGAGGCGACGTAGTAGTCGACGAAGAAGGAGTAGAGGATCACGACCGGCAGCGAGCCGATCAGCGCGCCGGCCATCAGCGAGCCCCACTCGAAAACGTCGCCGCGCACCAGTTCGGTCAGGACGCCGACCGGCACGGTCTTGTTCTCCGAGGACTGGATGAAGGTCAGCGCGTAGATGAACTCGTTCCAGGAGAGCGTGAAGGCGAAGATGCCGGCCGAGATGAGGCCCGGCACCGCCAGAGGGAGCAGGACCTTGATCAGGATCTGCCAGCGCGAGGCGCCGTCGATCAGCGCGCATTCCTCGAGCTCGTAGGGGATCGACCGGAAGTAGCCCATCAGCAGCCAGGTGCAGAAGGGGATCAGGAAGGTCGGGTAGGTGAAGATCAGCGCCAGCTTGGTGTCGTAGATGCCGAAGCCGAAGATCAGCAGGGCGAGCGGAATGAAGAGGATCGAGGGCGGCACCAGGTAGGCGAGGAAGATGCAGAGACCGACGAAGCGGGAGCCGGCGAAGCGCAGGCGCTCGATCGCGTAGGCGGCGAACACGGAGGCGACCAGCGCCAACACGGTCGACGCGAAGGAGACCACGACCGTGTTCCAGAGCCAGCCCGGATAGGAGGTCTCGAACAGCAGGTACTTGATGTGCTCCAGGGTCGGCTCCACCACCCAGAAGGGCGAATAGTGCTCGTAGTCGGTCAACTGGTGGTTCGGCTTGATGGCCGTGATGGTCATCCAGTAGAACGGAAAGAGAAGCACGAAGACGAACAGGGCGAGCGGCAGGTAGACCACGAGGATCCGCCGCGGAAGGCTGTCGAGATACTCCATGCCGACGGAATCGTCGACAGGGGGAGCGGCTTGGGTCACGCTGGCCATGGGTCGTCTCCTCAGTCGGTTCCGCCCTGCTGCCACTTCCGGCGCTGCAGCCCGAAGTAGCTGAACATGATCGCCGCGAGCAGGAAGGGGATCATGGAAACCGCGATCGCCGCACCCTCGCCGAGCTGCCCGCCCGGGATCGCGCGCTGGAACGACAGGGTCGCCATCAGGTGGGTGGCGTTCACGGGGCCGCCCTTGGTGAGCACGTAGATCAGCTGGAAGTCCGTGAAGGTGAAGAGGACCGAGAAGGTCATCACCACCGAGATGATCGGCGACAGCATCGGCAGGGTGATGTGCCGGAAGCGCTGCCAGGGGGTCGCGCCGTCGAGCGTCGCGGCCTCGTGCAGGGAGGGTGAGATGGTCTGCAGGCCGGCGAGCAGCGAGATCGCCACGAACGGGATGCCGCGCCAGACGTTGGCGGCGATCACCGAGGCGCGCGCCAGGTTCGCCTCGCCGAGGAAATTGATCGGGTGGTCGATCACGCCGAGCTTGATGAGCGACCAGGAGATGATCGAGAACTGGCTGTCGTAGATCCACCAGAAGGCGATGCCCGAGAGCACGGTCGGCACCACCCAGGGCAGGAGCACGATCGCCCGGAAGAAGGCCTTGAAGGGCATGTGGTTGTTGAGGATCAGCGCGAGCCAGAGGCCGAGGGCGAATTTCAGGATCGACGCCGAGATCGTGTAGAGGAGCGTGTTGAAGACCGAGAGCCAGAAGACCGCGTCGATCCACAGGAACTGGTAGTTCTCGATGCCGATGAACTGGCCTGCCCGGCCGATCCTCGCGTCCGTGAAGCCGAGCCAGACGCCGAGGCCGAGCGGGTAGGTCAGGAAGCAGAGCAGGAAGACGGCCGCCGGCAGCATGAAGAGCAGGCCGAGGAAGTTCCGGCTCTGCCCGAGACGCGACAGGACGGTCGATTCCGGCGGGGCGCGACGGGCCGCGGCGATGTCGGTCATGGGGGCTCGCTCCGGGTATGCGCGGACGCGCAGGCGCGACGCCCGCGAGGCCGGACAGGATCAGTTCGACAGGCGGGCGGCATCGGGCCGAACGCAGGGCCGCGACGTCCGTCGGGATCGGATCGGCGGCCACCGGCCGGTATGCCGCAGGCGCAGGGCCGCGCGTTAGGGCGGCGCGAGCCGCCGGAGAGCCGCCCCGGCCTTCGACCGCGGCGGCTCGTGGCGTCGGGTCAGACCCGATAGTAGCGGTTGATGCGCGCCTCGGCCCGCTTCATGGCGTCCTCGGGCTTCTGGGCGCCCGTGACGGCTTCGGCGAACATGTCGACCAGCACGTAGTCGGCCATCACGCCCGCCGAGGCGTAGCCGAGCGGACCGGCGTAGCCGTTCGGGCGCAGCGTCGCGGAGGCCTTGGAGTAGGCCACGTGGTTCGGGTCCGAGCTCCAGATCGGATGCTTCTCGTAGGCCTTGAGCGGGGCGCAGCAGTAGGCCGAGGAGCCCGCGATCCAGGCGTTCATCTGGTCCGGCTCGTACATGAACTGCAGGTAGGCCTGGGCGGCCTGCGGGAACTTCGTGTGCTTAAAGATCACCGCCGTGGTGGTCTGGTGCAGTTCCACGGACTGGCCGACCGGGCCGATCGGCAGGTTCGTGGTGCGGATGTCGGCCGCCATGTCGGCGAGCTTCGGGTCGTTCTTGGCGGCGTAGTAGAGGGACACGCCGTTCGCCGTCAGCGACACCTGGCCGGCCAGGAAGGCGCGGTTGTTGTTGATGTCGAGCCAGCTCTCCGTGCCGGGGATGAAGGTATCGTACAGCGCCTTGGCGTAGTTCAGGGCTGCGAGTGTCTCGGGGCTGCTGATCGCAACCTTGCCGCTCTCGTCGACGGTCTTGCCGCCATGGCTCCAGAGCAGCCAGTGAACGTAGTTGTTGCCGTCGCCGACCGCCTTGCCGTGCGCGAAGCCGGCCGGGGTGCCCTTCGCCTTGAGGGCCTTGCAGAGCTCCAGGAAGCCCTTGGTGTCCTTCGGGAACTCGCTGAAGCCGGCCGCCTTCATGTGGGTGTCGCGGTAGCAGATGGCGTTGCCGATGGTGGCGAGCGGCAGGCCGATGAACTTGCCGTCGCGCGTGGCGTAGCCCTGGTTGCCGGCGTACCAGCCGCCGCCGGCCGCGCCGATGGCGTTGGCGAGGCCGGTCATGTCCATCAGCTTGTCCGGATACTGGTGGGCGTCGTCGAACCACACCCACATGATGTCCGGGCCGGCGCCCATGTTGGCGGCGACCGCCGCCTTCGGACGGATGTCCTCCCAGGACTCCTTGTCGATCTTCACCTCGACGCCGGTCTTGTCGGTGAACTTCTTGGTGTTGGCGATCCAGGCGTCCTCGTCGCCCTTCACGAACGGCGACCAGCGCAGCAGGCGCAGGCTCGCGCCCTTTTCGGGTGTGAAGGTCGGCGCGGCCTGGCCGAGGGCCGGCAAGCTGCCGAGGAGCGGCAGACCGGCGGCACCGGCGGCGGCGCCGGCGAGAAGGTCACGACGGGTAACGGACATGCATTCCTCCCGAGTTTGTTTTTCCAGGAAAAGCAGGCGGCCGTGCTGCCGCCCCGGATTTCAGATGCGGACGCCGGTCTCGGCGTCGAACATGTGCACGACACGGGGGTCGGCGGAGATCTTCAGCGTCTCCCCGTGGCGGGCCGAGACGCGCTCGCGGAACACGCAGGTGACCTCCTGGCCGGCGAACTCGACGACCACGTGGGTCTCCGCGCCGGTCGGCTCGACGACCACGACCCTGGCCTCGGTGCCGTCGGGATCGAGCCGGAAATGCTCCGGCCGGATGCCGTACACCACGGGCCGGCCGTCGCTACCCGCGGGGGCCGTCGCGGCGGGGAGCACCGTGCCGTTAGCGGAGACGAAGGTCGCCGGGGCGCCGCCCTTGATGCGGCCCTTCAGCATGTTCATCGCGGGCGAGCCGATGAAGCCGGCGACGAACAGGTTGGCGGGCCGGTCGTAGAGGTCGAGCGGGGCGCCGATCTGCTCGACGATGCCGTCGTGCATGACGACGATCTTGTCGGCCATGGTCATGGCCTCGATCTGGTCGTGCGTCACGTAGATCGTGGTCGTCTTGAGCCGCTGGTGCAGCTCCTTGATCTCGGTGCGCATCTGGACGCGCAGCTTGGCGTCGAGGTTCGACAAGGGCTCGTCGAACAGGAACACCTGCGGGTCGCGGACGATGGCGCGGCCCATGGCGACGCGCTGGCGCTGGCCGCCCGAGAGCTGGCGCGGGTAGCGATCGAGGAGGGGCGTGAGCGACAGGATCTCGGCGGCGCGGCCGACGCGCTTGTCGATCTCGTCCTTGGAGGCGCCCTTCAGCTTGAGCGAGAAGGCCATGTTGTCGGCGACCTTCATGTGCGGGTAGAGCGCGTAGTTCTGGAACACCATCGCGATGTCGCGTTCCTTCGGCGGAACGTTGTTGACGACGCGGTTGCCGATGGCGATCTCGCCCGAAGTGATGTGCTCGAGGCCGGCGATCATGCGGAGAAGCGTCGACTTTCCGCAGCCGGACGGCCCGACCAGGATGACGAACTCGCCCTCGCGGATGTCGACGTCCACGCCCTTGATGATGGAGACGGCGCCGAACGACTTTCGGACGTCGCGGATCTCGACGGAAGCCATGAGCGGTGATCCTCCCAGTCGCCTTCTCGTGAGGCGTTTCATCACACGGAACAGGTCGCGGCAGACCTTGGCAGCGCTGCCAAACCTGTTAACATGCCATGGCAGCGCTGCCAAGAGGGGTCTTCGACCTTTGTCGGAGGGCGGCGCTCGCACAAAAATTTCAGGGAGGGGCGCACCGGGCGACTGCTCTGTCCGGTTGCGCGGAAAGGCTAGCCTTGTCGGTCAACGAACGCGGCAGACCGATCGCGGCCGTTACGCTTTCCGACGTGGCCCGCGCGGCCGGCGTCGGGGAGAGCACGGTCTCGCGCGTCTTGCGCAACCACGGATCGTTCACCCCGGGGACGCGCGACCGCGTGCTGGCGGCGGTGGCGCGCCTCGGCTACGTGCCGAACCGGATCGCCGGTGCGCTCGCTTCGACGGACTCCAACCTGATCGCCCTCGTCATCCCGTCCCTCGCCAACATCGTGTTCCCGGACGTCCTGCGCGGGGCGAACGCCGCCCTGGCGGGGACCGGCTGCCAGACCGTCGTGGGCGTGACGGACTACGATCCCGGCGAGGAGGAGGCGATCGTCCGGGCGCTGCTCGCCTGGCGGCCGCGGGCGGTGCTGATCGCCGGCCTCGAGCACACGCCGGGGGCGCGTGCCATGCTGGAGGGCGCGGGCATCCGCGTGGCCGAGGTGCTCGACATCGACGGGGAGGGCATCGACATCGTGGTCGGCTTCTCGAACCGGGCCGCCGGGGCCGCCGCGGCCCGGCACCTGATCGGCCGCGGCTATCGGCGCCTCGGCTATGTCGGCCACGACCTCGAGCGCGACACCCGCGCCGCCAAGCGGCTCGCCGGCTTCCGGGAGGCCATCGGGGCCGCCGGGGTCGACTTCGCGGACCTGGAAATCACGCCGGTGTCGTCGGCCATGGAGGCGGGCCGGCGCGGGCTGGAGCGGCTGCTGGCGCGACGGCCCGACCTGGACGCCGTCTACTTCTCCAACGACGACATGGCGATCGGCGGCTATTTCCACTGCCTGGCGGCGGGCATCGACGTGCCGGGACGCCTCGCGCTGTTCGGGCACAACGGGCTCGACGCGGCGCGGGCGGCGCCGAAGCCGCTGACCACCATCCTGACGCCCCGTTTCGCGGCGGGCGAGACGGCGGTCCGCCTCGTCCTCGGCGACGGTCCGTCGACGGTGGTGGACCTGGGCTTCGAGCTCATCGAAGGGGCGACGGCCTGAGGCGGGTCGAGCCGCCGCGCACAGCGCAAAATTCACCACGCCCGAGAAATCTGCCTCGTAAACCGACAATTGATCGGTCTTTTGCCGAGTCCGGGTCGTCCGTTGTGCAGGTTTTCTCCTCGACTTGTCGTATAATGATCTCGACTCATCGGTTACGGCGCCCCTCGCCGAACGGCGCAGCGGCGCTATCTCTCCAGATCGGCGTGAGCGAGGACGCTTGAAGCCTCCGACGCCGGTTCGGACGAATGCGAGGCAGAGGGTACGGCAGCACACCATGACGTGATTGGGCTGCCCGAAGCGCAACAAAATCTGCCTCTAGTCAGTTCCTTACCCAAGCGCAGGCTTGGCCCGGCAACGACGCAGGCAGGATGAGCCATGACAGAAGGTGGTCTTTTCACCGACTTCGCCAATTCCTACCAGCATCGACGTATCGTCGAGATGTCGCTGGTCGAGTATCTCGAACAGTGCCGCGACGACCCGAAACTCTACGCGAGCGCGCCCGAGCGGATTCTCGACGCGATCGGCGAGCCGGACCTGATCGACACCTCCCGCGACAGCCGTCTCGGCCGCATCTTCATGAACCGGACCATCCGGATCTACCCGGCCTTCGCGGAATTCTACGGGATGGAGGAGACGATCGAGCGGATCGTCAGCTTCTTCCGGCATGCCGCGCAGGGGTTGGAGGAACGCAAGCAGGTGCTCTACCTGCTCGGCCCGGTGGGCGGCGGCAAGTCGTCGCTGGCGGAGCGCCTCAAGGCACTGATGGAGGTCAACCCGATCTACGTGCTGAAGGCCGGCGACCAGCTGAGCCCGGTCTTCGACAGCCCGCTCGGCCTGTTCGATCCGGAGCGCATGGGCCCCGTCCTGGAGGACAAATACGGCATCCCGCGCCGGCGGCTGACCGGCCTCATGAGCCCCTGGGTGCTGAAGCGCCTCGACGAGTTCGACGGCGACATCTCGCGCTTCAAGGTCGTCCGGGTGACGCCCTCGCGGCTGCGCCAGGTCGCCATCGCCAAGACCGAGCCGGGCGACGAGAACAACCAGGACATCTCCTCGCTGGTCGGCAAGGTCGACATCCGCAAGCTGGAGACGCTCTCGCAGAACGACCCGGACGCCTACAGCTACTCCGGCGGCCTCAACCGCGCCAACCAGGGCATGCTCGAGTTCGTCGAGATGTTCAAGGCGCCGATCAAGATGCTGCATCCGCTCCTGACCGCCACCCAGGAGGGGAACTACATGGGCACCGAGAATATCGGGGCGATCCCGTTCTCGGGCATCATCATGGCGCACTCGAACGAGGCCGAGTGGCAGTCGTTCCGGTCGAACCGCAACAACGAGGCGTTCCTCGACCGCATCTACGTGATCAAGGTGCCTTATTGCCTGCGGGTCACCGAGGAGCAGCGCATCTACGAGAAGCTGATCCGCACCTCCGAACTGGCCGAGGCGCCCTGCGCGCCGTCGACGCTCGAGATGCTCGCCCGTTTCTCGGTGCTGTCGCGCCTGAAGCCGCACGAGAATTCCAACGTCTTCTCCAAGATGCGGGTCTATGACGGCGAGAGCCTGCGGGAGGTCGACCCGCGCGCCCGCTCGCTGCAGGAGTACAAGGACGCGGCCGGCGTCGACGAGGGCATGGACGGGGTCTCGACCCGCTTCGCCTTCAAGGTGCTGGCGGCCACCTTCAACCACGACACCGTCGAAGTCGCCGCCGATCCGGTCCACCTGATGTACGTGCTCGAGCAGTCGATCCGCCGGGAGCAGCTGCCGGACGAGACGGAAAAGCGCTACGTCGAGTTCATCAAGGCGGAGCTTGCGCCGCGCTACGCCGAGTTCATCGGCAACGAGATCCAGAAGGCCTATCTGGAGTCCTACCACGACTACGGCCAGAACCTGTTCGACCGCTACATCGACCACGCGGACGCCTGGATCGAGGACCAGGATTTCAAGGACCCCGACACCGGGCAGCTCCTCAACCGCGAGCTCCTCAACCAGGAACTCACCAAGATCGAGAAGCCGGCCGGCATCGCCAACCCGAAGGACTTCCGCAACGAGGTCGTGAAGTTCGCCTTGCGCTGGCGCGCCGCCAACGGCGGCCGCAACCCGTCCTGGTCGAGCTATGAGAAGATCCGGGACGTGATCGAGCGGCGCATGTTCAGCCAGGTGGAGGAACTGCTGCCCGTGATAAGCTTCGGCTCGAAGAAGGATAGCGACACGGAGCGCAAGCACGCGGACTTCGTCCAGCGGATGCTGAGCCGGGGCTACACCGAGCGGCAGGTGCGGCGCCTCGTCGAGTGGTACATGCGCGTTAAACAGGCCGGTTGATCCGGCCGGGCTGGGAAGAAGGATGCACATCGTCGACCGACGCCTCAATCCTGGCGGAAAGAGCTTCGCCAACCGCCAGCGTTTTCTGCGCCGCGCCAAGGAAGTCGTCCAGCGGGCCGTCCGGGAGTCGTCCCGGGACCGCACCATCAAGGACCTGGAGCAGTCCGGCGAGGTCACCATCCCGGCGGACGACATCCGGGAGCCGAGCTTCCGCAGGGGATCCACCGGCGGGCACCGCGACTTCGTGCTGCCCGGCAACCGCGAATATGTGGAGGGGGACGAGATCGAGCGCCCCCAGGGCGGCGGTGGCGGCCGCGGCGGCGGCCAGGCCGGGCAGGGCGGGGAGGACTCCGAGGACGAGTTTCGATTCGTCCTGTCGCGCGAGGAGTTCCTCGACCTCTTCCTCGAAGACCTGGAACTGCCCGACCTCGCCAAGCGCAAGCTGGCCGTGACCGAGGTCAAGACCATGCGGCGGGCCGGCTACACCACGACCGGCTCGCCCGCCAACCTCGCTCTCGGGCGCACCCTCAAGGTGTCGCTCTCCCGGCGCATCGCGCTGAAGCGGCCGAGCACGGAGGCGGTCGGCGACCTGGCGGCCGCCATCGAGGCGCTGGAACGGGAGGGCGGCGACCCGGAGCGGCTCGCCGCGCTCAGGGCCGAACTGGAGACGGTCGAGCGCCGGCGCGCCCGCATCCCCTACCTCGACCCGCTCGACCTGCGGTACCGCCGCTACGAGCCGCATCCGAAGCCGATCGCCCAGGCGGTGATGTTCTGCCTGATGGACGTCTCCGGCTCGATGACCGAGCACATGAAGGATCTCGCCAAGCGCTTCTACATGCTGCTGCACATCTTCCTGGTGCGGCGCTACAAGCATGTCGAGATCGTCTTCATCCGCCATACCGACAAGGCCAAGGAGGTCGACGAGGAGACCTTCTTCCGCGGCCGGGAGACCGGCGGAACGCTCGTCTCCTCGGCGCTCGAGGAGATGATCCGCATCGTGCGCGACCGCTACAGCCCGAGCGAGTGGAACATCTATGCCGCCCAGGCTTCCGACGGCGACAATATGGCCACGGACTCGGAACTGACCGCGACGCTGCTGGCGCGGGGGATCCTGCCGGTCTGCCAGTACTTCGCCTATGTGGAGGTGAGCGAGCCGGAGGGCCATCCGCTCGGCTTCACGGCGCACGGGGTGACGAGCCTCTGGCGCACCTACGACATGGTCCGCAAGTCCGGCGGCCAGTTCGCCATGCGCAAGGTGGCGCGGCGGGAGGAGATCTACACGGTCTTCCGCCAGCTCTTCCAGAAGCGCGACGCCACCGTCGGGAGTTCGTCGCCATGAGCATCACCGACAAGGCGGCAGACGAGCGGCTTCTGTTCGCGGGGAGCGACTGGGACTTCTGGACGATCCGGCGGATCCACGACGCGGTCGCGGAGATCGCCGACAAGGATCTGAAGCTCTCCACCTTTCCCAACCAGATCGAGATCATCACGGCCGAGCAGATGCTCGACGCCTACGCGTCGACCGGCATGCCGCTCTTCTACAAGCATTGGAGCTTCGGCAAGCACTTCGCCCAGCACGAGATGGTGTACCGCAAGGGGCTGATGGGTCTCGCCTACGAGATCGTCATCAACTCGAACCCCTGCATCAGCTACATCATGGAAGAGAACAGCGCGACCATGCAGACGCTGGTGATCGCGCACGCGGCCTTCGGGCACAACCACTTCTTCAAGAACAACCACCTGTTCCGTCAGTGGACCGATCCGGACGGGATCCTCGACTATCTCTCCTTCGCCAAGACCTACATCGCCAACTGCGAGGAGCGGCACGGGCACCAGGCCGTGGAGCGCGTGCTCGACGCCGCCCACGCCCTGATGGACCAAGGGGTCCATCGCTCGCCGCGCAAGAAGACCCTCAACCTCCAGGACGAGGAGCGGCGGGAGCGCGATCGGCAGGCCCACCAGGAGCGGATCTACGACGACATCTGGCGGACCCTGCCGCGCAAGGGCGGGCCGAAGAAGGCCGGCCTCGGCGAGCGCCGCCAGGCGCTGCTCGGGCTGCCGGAGGAGAACGTCCTCTACTTCCTGGAGAAGACCGCGCCGCGCCTGAAGCCATGGCAGCGGGAGATCCTGCGCATCGTCCGGCACATCGCCCAGTACTTCTACCCGCAGCGCCAGACCAAGGTGATGAACGAGGGCTGCGCCTGCTGGGTCCACTACGAGATCATGACGCGGCTGCACGACCGCGGACGCATCTCGGACGGCAGCTTCCTGGAGTTCCTGACTTCGCACACCAACGTGGTGCGCCAGCCGATGTACACCGATCCCGGCTACAACGGCATCAACCCCTACGCGCTCGGCTTCGACATGATGCGCGACATCGCCCGCATCGCCACGGAGCCGACCGCGGAGGACCGCGCCTTCTTCCCCGACATCGCCGGCCGCGGCGACGCGGGCGAGCTCCTCAAGGACGTCTGGGCGAACTACCGGGACGAGAGCTTCATCGCCCAGTTCCTGAGCCCGGCGCTGATCCGCAAGTGGCGGCTCTTCCACGTCGCCGACGATCCCGACGAGCCGATGATGAAGGTCGCCTCCATCCACGACGACCGCGGCTACCGCAAGCTCCGCCGGATGCTGGCCCGCCAGTACGACATCGGCCGGCTGATGCCGGACATCCAGGTTGTTGAGGTCGACCTCGAGGACAGCCGCCGCATGACCCTCCAGCACAACGCCCTCGACGGCGTGCCGCTCGAGGCCGAGGACGCCGTCCGGGTGCTGCAGCACCTGGCGGACCTGTGGGGCTACGAGGTGGTGATGAAGGAGGTCGACGCGATGTCGGGCGCGCCCCTCAAGGAACACCGGGCGAAGGCGCGGCCGGGGATCGTTTTCTGAGACGCGGGCCTGCGATCGCGAGGTGCGCGGTCGCGCCGCTCCCGTCGGCCGACCAACCCCGCCTCGACGACCGCAGGGTGCCCGAGCCTGGACCGCTCCGCGACGCCAGTATCGGCTTTCTCGACCGTCATAGTCCTGGCAAACTGAAGCACGGCAGGACCGTGGGGTCCGCCTCGACCGAGGGAGAGCGGACCATGCAGAGCTGCCCTTCGTGTTCCGGCACGGGCGGGATCCACGGTGACTTCCCGGCCTGCTACTCATGCTCGGGCAGCGGCCGCGGCGGCTTCACGGACGTGGCCTGCATGGCCTGCGGCGGGTCCGGCCGGTCGAACGTCCGCGAATTCAAGACTTGTTGGAACTGCGGCGGAAGCGGCCGTGTCCCCGACGCCGTCGGGACGACCACCCGGTCCCCGGTCCCCGCACGTCCCGCTGCTACAGCCAAAACCCGACCCGGCAGGACCGAGGGCCGATCGGGCGCGGTGATCACCTCGAAGCCTTCGTTCACCTGGACGCGCGCCAACACCGTCGCGCTTGGCCTGGGCTACCTCGGCAGCTTCGCAGGCTTGCTCAATTACGGTTCGACGGTCGCATTCGCGGCCTTCGCGGCGGCCTTTCCCGCCATTGTGATCGCGCGATACTGGCAGGCTCTGACGCTCACGGCCGCTATCGTCGGCACGATCTGGTACCTGGGCGGAAGACCGGCCTGAGACCGGGGCCGAGCCCGGTCGTTTCACTTGCCTTCCCGGCGTCACCGGCCTGATGAGATCGAACCCGGTCGGCCGCACGACGCAGTGCGGTTTCTTGGCCCTCGGAGCTCTTGTCGTCGGCGGCTCCCGGTCCAGGCAACGCGGCTCGGTCGGGGGCCCGGCGAGACTATCGCGCGCGCAAAGCCACCGCCGGCACGCTCGTCCCCGCGCGCCGGCGATCGAAGTCTGCAGCCCCCTCCCCCGGACGGGACGGTCAGGCGTGGCGGTGGAAGAACCGGCCGAACAGGGCGTCGCGGGCCTTGTAGAAGAGCTCGGCCGCCGTTCCGCGGTTGGCCGCCGCGCGGATCCGGGCCGCCACGCGAGGGCCCGACATGCCGCCCGCGTAGTGGCAGTTGCACAGAATATGGTGGGCTTCGTTCTCGGAGAGTTCGAAGAAGCCCTTGCCGTCACCGTAGCGGTCGCTCGGCATCCCGGCGGCCCTGAGGACCGGATCCGAGAAGGCGATCGCGAGCGGCGTGTCGTCGCCCCGAAGCGTCTTTCGCTCGTCCGCGGGGACGAACTCGACGCGGCTCAGCGGCCTGACCGCGCCGTCGTGGTGTTCGAGCAGATCCGCCCAGCGCTCGAGACGCTCGCGGCGGGTCAACAGCTTGCCTTCGACGACCGGAACGACGTCCGCCGTCTGTCTCAAGGCATCCAGGCTCTCATGCTTCATGGGGAGTCCTCCAACCAAGGGCACTGCCTGCCGCAGAGCGACGGGCAGCGGGAGGCGCGCGGACCGACCCCTCGTGCGGGCCGGCAGACGTCGGGGCGGACGGTTGGATCCGGCCCGGTCGCGGAGGATCATCCGTGGCCGTCGACCGAACAGCGCATGTCGGAGACTTGTTCCGGTATGGGACACTCCGGACCGAGCGTCGGGGATCCGATGGGGAGGGGGCGGGGGCCGAGCGGTTCGTCGGTGGGGGAAGGGAGGGGACGAACGGTTCGTCGGCGGGGGGGCGAACGGTCGCTGATGCTGGGCACCCCCTCTCCCCCGCATCCCCGGCCGGAGCGAAGCGGAGAGCCGGGGGCCAGCGCGTTCCGCCGGCCGCAGTGTCGAGGCTTCCGCCCCGTTTCAGCGCGGCAGGCTCGCGGCAATCGTCCGGATGTCGTCCCAGGCGGCGAGGACGTCTTCGCGGGTGGTTTCGGTCTGGCCGACCTGGAAGCGGAGGACGAAGTGGCCCTTGTGGCGGGTCTGGGTGAGGTAGAGGCGGCCGCTGTCGTTGATGGCCTCGACGAGGCGGGCGTTGAGGTCGTCGAGGGCCGGGTCGTCCTCGGCCAGGCCGGCCGGGCGCCAGCGGAAGGTGAGGAGCGCCAGGACTGGGGTGGAGGTCAGCTCGAAATTCGGATCGGCGTCGATCAGGCCGGCGAGTTCGCGGGTCCAGGCGACATGGCCGCGGATCTTCTCGCGCAGGGCCTCGACGCCGTAGTGGCGGATGACGAACCACAGCTTCAGCGCCCGGAAGCGGCGGCCGAGGGGGACGGACCATTCGTTGTAGTCGGTGACGCCCGGGACTTCGTTGTCGCCGAGGCCGAGGGTGCGCAGATAGGCCGGCTTGAGGCCGAGCGTATAGGTGAGCGCCTTCGGGTCCTTCACGAAATGGGCCGAGCAGTCGAAGTTGGTGAAAAGCCACTTGTGCGGATTGAAGACGAAGCTGTCGGCCGCCTCGGCGCCGCGCATGAGGTGGCGGAACTCTGGGCAGATCATCGCCGAGCCCGCCCAGGCGGCGTCGACATGCAGGAAGATGCCGTGCCGGCGCGCCACGTCGGCGACCCGGGCGATGTCGTCGACAGCGCCGATCGACGTGCCGCCGAGGCAGGCGACGATCAGGAAGGGCGTCATGCCGGCCGACTTGTCCTCGCGAATCGCGTCGTCGAGGGCGGCGACGTCGATGCCCGCCATCGGGCCGAGGGTCGGCACCTTCACGAGGTTCTGGTGGCCGATGCCGGCCATCCGGATCGCCTTGTCGACCGAAGAATGCGCCTCGGCCGAGCAGTAGGCGCGCAGCGGCGTCGTGCCGAAGAGGCCGGCCGTGTTGCTCATGTAGGAGAGGGCCCGCTCTCGGGCGGTGAGCACGGCCGCGAAGGTCGCCGAGGTGGCGCTGTCCTGAATGACGCCGGCGAAGCTCGCGGGCAGGCCGATCATGGAGCGGAGCCACTCCATCATGCGGGCTTCCAGCTCGGTGGCGGCCGGCGAGGTCTGCCAGAGCATGCACTGGGCCGCCATGGCGGCGGTGACGAATTCGGCGACGACCGAGGGCGGGCTGGAATTGGCCGGGAAGTAGGCGAAGAAGCGCGGGTGCTGCCAGTGGGTCATGCCCGGCAGGATCAGGCGGTCGAGATCCTCGAAGATCGCCTCCATGCTCTCGCCCTCCTGCGGGGGCAGGGCCGGGAGGGCCGCGTGGATCGAGCCCGGGGCGGTCTGGGCGCGGACGGGCCGGCTGCGGACGGAGGCGAGGTAATCGACGGACCAGTCCGCCGCGCGGCGGGCCCAGGCGCGGAAATCGAAGGATGCCATGACGGTCCCGTGTTGCTCGTGCGGGCAGTTCGAGTTGGAGCAGGTCGTTGTCGCTCGGATGTATCCCTCCGAGCGGGACCTGTTCTAGCCTACAGGGGCGGGCTCGGTGGCGAAACAGGCGGCCTGGTGGCGGTCGCCGGTCAGCTCCGGGCGCTCGCGCGGGCAGCGGTCGAAGGCGAGCGGGCAGCGGGGATGGAAGACGCAGCCCGAGGGCGGGGCGAAGGGCGAGGGGAGCTCGCCGCGGAGGATGATGCGCTCCTTCCGGGCGGCCGGGTCGGCGACCGGGGTCGCGGACAGCAGGGCGCGGGTGTAGGGGTGGCGCGGGTTCCGGAAGATGTCGTCGCGCGGGCCGATCTCGGCGACCCGGCCGAGATACATCACGAGCACGTCGTCGGCGATGTGCTTCACGACCGAGAGGTCGTGGCTGATGAACACGTAGGCGAGGCCGAACTCCGCCTGCAGCTCGGCGATCAGGTTCAGCACCTGCGCGCGGACCGAGACGTCGAGGGCGGAGACCGGCTCGTCCAGGACCAGGATCTTGGGGTTCAGCATCAGGGCGCGCGCGATGGCGATGCGCTGGCGCTGGCCGCCGGAGAACATGTGCGGGTAGCGGCCGGCATGCTCGCGGCGCAGGCCGACCCGCTCCAGCATGGCGAGGGCGGCCTCGCGCCGCTCGGCGGCGGGCCTGTCGGTGTTGACGAGGAGGGGCTCCTCGAGCGCGGCGCCGATGGTCTGGCGGGGGTTCAGGGAGCCGTAGGGGTTCTGGAAGACCATCTGCACCTTGCGGCGCAGCACGCGGAGGGTCTCGCCCGAGGCGCCGGTCACGTCGACGCCGTCGATGGCGAGGCGGCCGGCGGTCGGCTCCTCGATGAGGGTCAGCATGCGGCCGAGGGTCGACTTGCCCGAGCCGGATTCGCCGACGATCGCCAGGGTCTTGCCCGGGGCGACCGAGAAGGAGATGCCGGCGACCGCCTTCACGTCGGCCATGGGCGCGAACATGCCGCGGCTGACCCGGTAGGTCCGGTGCAGGTCGCGGGCTTCGAGGACGGGGGGCGGGGCGGTCATGCGGGCTCCGTCAGGCCGGCCGGGGCGGGAACGCCCGGGGGCAGGTTCCGAGGGGTCGGCCGGCCGGCCACGAGCGGGATGTGGCAGAGCGCGCGGCCGAGCTCCGCCCCCGCCTTGGCGGGCGGCACCGTCCGGCAGGCGTCGAACGCGAAGGCGCAGCGGGGCGAGAAGAGGCAGCCGGCGGGCCGGTCGAACTGGCCGGGGACCATGCCGGGGATGGAGGGGAGGCGCCGGGCGGTCGCGCGCTCGGGGAGCGCGGCGAGGAGGGCGGAGGTGTAGGGGTGGTGGGGGTCGGCGAAGAGCGCCGGGGTCGTCGCCTCCTCGACCTGCTGGCCGGCATACTGGACGATCACGCGCTCGGAGGTCTCGGCGACCACGCCCATGTCGTGGGTGATGAGGACGAGACCCATGCCGGTGTCGTTGCGGAGCTTGACCAGGAGGTCGAGGATCTGGGCCTGGATGGTCACGTCGAGCGCGGTGGTCGGCTCGTCGGCGATGAGCAGCTTCGGCCGGCACGCGATCGCGATGGCGATCATCACGCGCTGGCTCATGCCGCCGGAGAGCTGGTGCGGGAAGGCCGAGAGGCGGCGCTCCGGCTCGGGGATGCCGACCTGGGTGAGGAGATCGATGGCGCGGGCCCGGCGGGCGGCGCGGTCGAGGCCGAGATGCTCCTTCAGGGACTCGCCGAGCTGGAAGCCGACCGTGAAGCACGGGTTCAGCGAGGTCATCGGCTCCTGGAAGATCATCGCCACGTCCTTGCCGATCAGCCGGCGGCGCTCCCGGGGCGTGATGCGGAGGAGGTCGCGGCCCTCGAAGGCGAGGCGGTCGGCGGTCACACGGGCGGTCCTGGGCAGGAGACCCATGACGGCCAGCATGGCTACCGACTTGCCCGAGCCGGATTCGCCGACGATCGCGACGATCTCCCGCGGGTCGACGGCGAGCGACACCCGGTCGACGGCCCTGAAGAGGCCGGCGCGGGTCTCGAACTCGACGGTCAGGTTGCGGATGTCGAGGAGGGGCATGGGGGCCTCAGCTCTTCTTCAGCTTCGGGTCGAGCGCGTCGCGCAGGCCGTCGCCCATCAGGTTGATGGAGACGACCGTGACCAGGATGGCGAGGCCGGGCAGCGTGACGATCCAGGGGTCGGAGCGGATGAACTCGCGGCTGTCGGCCAGCATGGAGCCCCACTCCGGCGTCGGCGGCTGGGCGCCGAGGCCGAGGAAGCCGAGGGCGGCGGCCTCCAGGATGGCGTCGGAGACGCCGAGGGCGGCCTGCACGATGAGCGGCGCAAGACAGTTGGGCAGCACCGTCACGAACATCAGGCGCAGGCGGCCGACGCCGACCACCCGGGCGGCGGTGACGTAGTCCTTGCCGATCTCGGAGAGCGCGGAGGCGCGCACCAGGCGGACATAGCGCGGCAGGTACACGATGGTGACGGCCCAGATGGTGTTGGTCAGGCTGGGGCCGAGGACCGCGACCACGAGGATGCAGAGGACGAGGCTCGGGATGGCGATGATCAGGTCCATCACGCGCATGATGGCGGTGTCGACGAGCCCGCCCGCGAAGGCGGCGACGAGGCCGAGGCTGACGCCGACCAGGACGGAGACGACCATCACGGAGAGGCCGATGAAGAGGGAGATGCGCGCGCCGTGGATCAGGCGGGAGAGCGTGTCGCGCCCGAGCGCGTCGGTGCCGAGGACGAAACGCCAGGTGCCGCCGTCCTCCCAGACCGGCGGGGCCTTGGAGAATTCGCGAAACTGCTCGATCGGCGAGTAGGGCGCGATCCAGTCGGCGAAGACGGCCATCAGGGCGATGATCGTCAGCACCACGAGGCCCGCCACCGCGCCCCGGTTCTCGCGGAAGGACGACCAGAAGGCGCCGAAGGGGGTCTGTGCCGCCGGTCCGGCAGTCAGCGCCGGGGCGGGTGCGGTCGCGTCAGCGGGCATGGCGGAGCCTCGGGTTGATGGCGCCGTAGAGAAGGTCGACCAGGAGATTGACCATGATCACGATCGAGGAGATCAGCATGATGCCGCCCTGCAGGGCCGGATAGTCGCGCCGGGCGATCGATTCGATCAGCCACTTGCCGATGCCGGGCCAGGAGAAGATCGTCTCGGTCAGCACCGCGCCGGCGAGCAGCGTGCCGATCTGCAGGCCGATGGAGGTCACGACCGGGATCATGGCGTTGCGCAGCGCATGCAGGCCGATGACGCGGAAGGGGGAGAGGCCCTTGGCGCGGGCCGTGCGGACGTAGTCCTCCGAGAGGACCTCGAGCATGGACGAGCGGGTGATGCGGGCGATGACGGCGAGCGGGATGGTGCCGAGCACGATGGTCGGCAGGATCAGGTGGTGAAGTGTATCCAGGAAGGCGCCCTCCTGGTCGGAGAGCAGGCTGTCGATCAGCATAAAGCCGGTGACGGGCTCGAAATAGAACTTGATCGGGTCGATGCGGCCGGAGACGGGGGTGAGGCCCCAGCGCTCGGAGACGAGCATGATGAGCAGGAGGCCCCACCAGAAGATCGGCATCGAGAAGCCGACCACCGAGGCGCCCATGACGGTGTGGTCGAAGGGCTTGCCGCGCTTCACCGCCGCGGTGACGCCGGCCGGCACGCCGAGGAGCACGGCGAACAGCATGGCGCAGAGGCTGAGCTCGACGGTCGCCGGGAAGAGGGTCGCGAACTCGGTCAGGACCTTCTCGGAGGTGACGAGCGAGGTGCCGAAGTCGCCGTGGACGAGCCCCCAGACATAGTCGCCGAACTGCTTCCAGACCGGCTGGTCGAGGCCCATCTCGTGGCGGAGCTGTGCGAGCCGCTCGGGCGAGATGCCGCGCTCGCCGCGCCTGACCTCGACCGGGTCGCCGGGCACGAGCCGGATCATCACGAAGGTGACGAACATCAGCGCCAGGAAGGTCGGCAGGGTCAGCGCCAGTCGGCGCAGGAGGTACTTGATCATGGGCGGGATCTTACCGTCTAGCAGAAAGGCCGGCGGAGTCGCCCCCGCCGGCCGAAGTCCGTCAGGTCGCGGGATGCGTCACTGCATCTCGACGCCGTAGAACTCGTGGCGGCCGAAGGGCGAGATCTTCCAGCCCTTCACCTCCTTGCGGACCGGCTCGTAGACGACCGAGTGCGCAATGGTGAACTGGGGCGCCTCCTCCTTGGCGATGACCTGCATCTCCTCGTAGAGCTTCGTCCGCTCCTTGACGTCGCTGAGTGCGCGCGCCTTGATCAGGCGATCCTCGAAGTCCTTGTTGCACCACTTGGAGAGGTTCTGGCCGCCCGGACGGGCACCGGTGCAGCCGAGCAGGAAGAAGAAGTTGTCCGGGTCGCCGTTGTCGCCGGTCCAGCCGAGCTGGCCGGTCATGTGCTCACCCTGCTGCAGGCGCTTGCGGTACTCGCCCCACTCGTAGGAGACGAGCTTGGCGTTCACCCCGACCTTGGCGAGGTCGGCCTGCATCATCTCGGCGATGCGCTTGGCGTTCGGGTTGTAGGGACGCTGGACCGGCATCCACCACAGGTCGATCTCGAGCGGCGCCTTGACGCCGGCGGCGGCCAGCATGGCCTTGGCCTTCTCGGGATCGTAGGGGTAGTCCTTCACGGCGTCGTTGTAGGACCAGATGGTCGGCGGGATCAGGTTCTTGGCGGCCTGGCCGGCGCCCTGGTAGACGTCGCGGATGATCGCCGCCTTGTCGATCGCCATGTTGAAGGCCTGGCGGACCTCCTTCTTATCGAAGGGCGGCTTCTGCACGTTGAAAGCCCAGTAGGCGATGTTGAGGCCGGGCTGGTTCAGGAGCTGGATGTTCGCGTCCTTCTTGATCTCCTCGAGATCGGCCGGGCGCGGGGCGATCATGACGTGGCACTCGCCCTTCTTCAGCTTGGCGAGGCGGGCGGTCGGATCCGGCGTGATGGCGTAGACGAGGTCGTCGATCTTGGCCTTGCCGCCGAAGTAGCCGTCGAAGGCCTTGTAGCGGATGACCGCGTCCTTCTGGTAGTTGACGAACTGGAAGGGGCCGGTGCCGACCGGGAACTGGTCGATCTGCTCGAGCTTGCCGGCCTTCTGCAGCATGTCGGCGTATTCGGCCGAATGGATCGTGGCGAAGTCCATGGCGAGATTCGCCATGATGGACGCGTTCGGCTCCTTGAGCTTCATGACGACGGTGTAGTCGTCCTTCTTCTCGATCGCCTCGAGCGAGGTCGGCATGTCCATGTCGCCGAAGTAGTCGTACTTGCCGCCCGAGATCTTGTGGTAGGGGTGATCCTCCTTCCATTGGCGATTGAACGACCACAGGACGTCGTCGGCGTTGAAGTCGCGGGTCGGCTTGAAGCCGTTGACGCCCGTATGGAATTTGACGCCCTTGCGGAGGTTGAAGGTGATGATCTTGCCGTCCTCCGAGACGGACCATTTCTCGGCGAGCCCGGGGACGACGGTGGTCGTGCCGCGCTCGAACTCGACGAGTTGGTTGTAGACGGGGCGAGCCGCGTCGAAGGAGGTGCCCGTGGTGTTCAGGGCCGGGGTGAAGTTCTCCGGGCTGCCTTCCGAGCAATAGACCAGCGTCTTGGCGCCGGCTGCGGTGGCGCCGAGGGCGGCGGCCGCGAAGAGCGCGAGCACACCTGCTTTACCGACGAAATTCATGGAACGACTCTCCCTGTTCTTCTGGGCCGTCCGGGACCGGGCCGGGCCCCGCCGGACGAGCGTCCGCAACGGCCCGCCGCGGGATCTGTGCGCGTCCCGCGGGCGATCCGGCGATCAAAGCCGAAGAGGGCAAGCGAAGCAATGGGGACTCGCGCAAAAACGCCTGGAAAGATGCCGATCAGGGGCGGTCGTCATTTCACCAAGGCCCGAATATCAGGATTCCAGTTCCGCTGAGGGCAATCATCGGAGAAAATGGTTCTGTCTGGGCCGGCACTGCTTTCGGCTCGAAACAGGCGTCCGGGCGTTCAGGCGCGGATGCGGGCGCCCGAGGGGTCCCAGGGCGGGTCCAGGAACACGGTGGCGGGGACGCGGTCGCCGGCGACCTCCAGCTCGTAGGCGCCGGACAGGACGAAGTCGCGGTCGACCCCGGCCTCCCGGCGGACGTAGCCGTAGCCGAGCGCGCGGCCGACCGTGTGGCCGTGGCCGCCGCTCGCCAGCCAGCCGACGCGCTCGCCGTTCCGGTAGATGGTCTCGCGCCCCAGGAGGGTGACGGCGGGGTCGGCCGAGAAGCCGGCAAGGAGCCGCGGCAGGGGGGCGGCGGCCTGGTGCTCCAGGGCCTCCCGACCGAGGAAGGGCAGGCCGGTCTTCAGCTTCACGAAGGCGGCGAGCCCGGCGACGAGCGGCGAGTGGTCCGGCCCGATCTCCGCTCCCCAGGCGCGGTAGCCCTTCTCCAGGCGCAGGGTCTCGATGGCGCGGTAGCCGGCGTTGCGGAGGCCCTGCGGCGCGCCGGCGGCCATGAGGGCATCGTAGAGGGTCGCGGCGAACTCGACCGGCACGTGCAGTTCCCAGCCGAGCTCGCCCACATACGTGACCCTGAGGGCGAGGACCGGGCAGCCGGCCACGGAGATCGGGCGGGCGGCGGCGAAGGGGAAGGCGGCGTTGGAGACGTCGTCGCGGGTGAGGGCTTGCAGGATCGCGCGGGCCCTCGGTCCCATCAACACCAGCACGGCGGTTGCCGAAGTCGTGTCGACCAGCCGGGCGTCCAGGCCAGGCGGGATGTTGGTCGCGATCCAGTGGGCGTCGTGGGTGGCGAAGCCGGTGCCGGTGACGATCAGGGTGCGGTCCGGGGCGAGGCGGGTGACGGTGAGGTCCGCCTCGATGCCGCCGCGCGCGTTGAGGAGCTGGGTGTAGACGATGCGGCCCGGCGGCTTGCGGACGTCGTTGGCGCAGATCCACGAGAGCGCGGCCTCGGCGTCGCGGCCGACGAGCTCGAACTTGGCGAAGGAGGTCTGGTCGAAGAGGACGGCGGCCTCGCGGGCGGCCCGGTGCTCGCGGGCGACGGCCGCGAACCAGTTCGGACGATCGAAGGCGTAGACGTCGCGCGGGCTCTCGCCGGCGGCGGGGTCGGCGAACCAGTTGGGGCGCTCCCAGCCGAGCTTCTCGCCGAAGCAGGCGCCGGCGGAGCGGAGCCGGTCGTAGAGCGGCGAGCGGCGGAGCGGGCGGCCGGCCTCGGGCTCCTCGGAGGGCCAGGCCATGGTGTAGTGGCGGGCGTAGGCCTCCATGGTCCGGGTCCGGAGCCAGCCGAGGTCATGGTGGTTGCGCCCGAAGCGCCGGATGTCGACGGGCCAGAGGTCGAATGGCGGGGCGCCGGTCGCGATCCATTCGGCGAGCGCCATGCCGGCACCGCCGCCCGAGGCGATGCCGAAGGCATTGAAGCCGGCGCCGACGAAGACGCCGCGCACCTCCGGGGCCTCGCCGAGGATGAAGTTGCCGTCCGGTGTGAAGCTCTCCGGGCCGTTGATCATTTCCTTGATGCCGGCCCCGGCGAGCGCCGGGACGCGGCCGAGGGCGAGCTCCATGGTCGGCTCGAAATGGTCCCAGTCGGGCTGAAGGAGCTGGAACTCGAAGGGAGACGGCGGCGGGTCGACGTCCCAGAGCCTCGGGTTCGGCTCGTAGCCGCCCATGACGAGGCCGCCGACCTCCTCCTTCCAGTAGGTGAGACGGTCCGGGTCGCGCAGCGTGGGCAGGTCCGGGGTGACGCCGTCGATGCGGTCCGTGATCACGTACTGGTGCTGGATGGAGACGAGGGGCACGTTGACCCCCGCCATCCGGCCGACCGCGCGCGACCACTGGCCCGCGCAGATCACCACCTTCTCGCAGGCGATGCGGCCTTGGTCGGTCTCGACGGCGCGGACGCGGCCGTCCTCGACCGCGATGCCGGTCACGGCGACGCCCTCCCGGATGGCGACGCCGGTCCTGCGGGCGCCCTTGGCGAGCGCCGCGGCGATGTCGGAGGGGGAGGCCTGGCCGTCGGTCGGCAGGAAGGCGGCGCCGACCACGTCGTCGACCTGCATGAGCGGCCAGAGGTCCTTCGCCTCCCGGGGAGACAGCACGTGCATCTCGAGGCCGAAGGAGCGGGCGGTGGTCGCCTGGCGCTTCACTTCGATCATCCGCTCCGGGCGGCAGGCGAGGCGGAGGCCGCCGTTGCGCTTCCAGCCGGTCGCCTGGCCGGTCTCGGCCTCCAGGCGGTCGTAGAGGTCGACCGAGTAGCCGAGCAGGCGTGTGATGTTGGCCGATGTCCGGAGCTGGCCGACGAGACCGGCGGCGTGCCAGGTCGAGCCCGAGGTGAGCCGGCCGCGCTCCAGAAGGACGACGTCGGTGAGGCCCATGCGGCCGAGGTGGAGCGCGGTCGAGCAACCGACGATGCCGCCGCCGACGATGACGATGCGGGCGCTCGCGGGCAGGTCGGTCATCTCAGCGCTCCGTGGCTTCGAAGTCGGCGAGGGCAGCCTCGAAGCGGGCGAGGTTCTCGGCCGTGTAGGCGGCGTAGTCGAAGGCGATCCGGCTGTGGATCTCCGAGACCATGCTCCACAGCGTCTCCCTGAGCAGCGAGGCGGCCGTCATGGCGAGGAAGCGCCGGCGGAGCTCGTCGACGAGGGGGCGTTCGAAATAGGCCTCGACGAGGGCGTCCCGCAGCGCGGGCGGCATCCCGGCGTTGGAGGCCAGGCCGCCGAGGTCGAAGAGGGGGGAATTGAACCCGGCATAGTCCCAGTCGACCAGCCAGAGGCGGCGGCCGTCGTCGATCAGGTTGGCGGGCAGCAGGTCGTTGTGGCCGAAGACGAGGTCGATGGGCCCGACGCCCTTGTGCAGGCGGCGGGCGGCCTCGGCGAGGCGGGGCAGGGCGGGAGCGTGCGGCGACCCGGCCTCGTTCAGCGTGTGCACGTAGTCGCTGACCACGTGGAAGACCCAGAAGAGCGGCGCCGGGCCGCGCAGGTGGCGCGGGATCTCCTGGTGGGCGCGGCGGACGAGGTCGACGAGGCGGTCGAGATAGGCCGGATCGGCGACGTCGGCGGCCGTCAGGGTGCGGCCCTCGACGAAGTCGATGACGAGGGCGCCCGGCCGGGCGTGGACGACGCGCGGCGAGACGCCGGCGGCGTGGGCGGCGCGGCTCGCTGCCCGCTCGTTGGAACGCAGGATGCCGTGGACCGGGATGTCGCCGCCGATGCGGACGACGTAGCGCCGGCCGGCGTCCTCGACGACGAAATTGGTGTTGGTGATGCCGCCCTCGAGCGGCCGCGGATCGACCGGTCCCGACCAGCAGGGCAGCGCGGCGGCCTCGGCGGCCGCGGTGTCGGCCGGGGCCGGGCTCATGGGGGCGGCCTCCCCGCCCGGGCCGGCGGACGGCCGGTCGGCGCGGGGAGGGCGGCCGGCATCAGACCTTGCCCTCCAGGGCGTGGCGGAAGATCTTCTTGGCGCCGCCCTTGGTCAGCTTGACCGGGTTGCCGCCGGCGGTCGGGTCGACCACCGCCATGCGGGCGATCTGGTCGAGCCTGCCGTCGTCGACCTTGAAGGCTTCGAGCGTGTGCGGCACGCCGATCTCCTCGCGGAGCTCCAGGACCCAGTGGAGCACGCCCTTGTAGTTGCGCTTCTTCAGGCCGAGCCAGGCGGCCAGCCGCTCCATCTTGTCCGAGATCGCCTTCCTGTTGAAGGCCATCACGTAGGGCATGAAGACCGCGTTGGTCATGCCGTGGTGGGTGTCGTAGAGGGCGCCGACCGGGTGCGACATGGCGTGGATGGCGCCGAGGCCCTTCTGGAAGGCGGTCGCGCCCATGGCGGCGGCGGACATCATGTGGGCGCGGGCCTCGATGTCGGAGCCGTCCCGGACGGCGCGCGGCAGGAAGTCCTTGACGAGCCGCATGCCCTCCACCGCGATGCCCTCGGCCATGGGGTGGTAGCCGGGCGCGCAGTAGGCCTCGAAGCAGTGGGCGAGCGCGTCCATGCCGGTGCCGGCGGTCAGGAAGGGGGGCAGGCCGAGGGTCAGTTCCGGGTCGCAGATCGTCACCACGGGCATCATCTTCGGGTGGAAGATGACCTTCTTGGTGTGGGTCTTCTCGTTCGTGATCACGCCCGCGCGGCCGACCTCCGAGCCGGTGCCGGCGGTGGTCGGCACCGCGATTACGGGGGCGATGCCGGCCGGGTCGGCGCGGGTCCACCAGTCGCCGATGTCCTCGAAGTCCCACATCGGGCGCTTCTGGCCGGTCATGAAGGCGACCACCTTGCCGGCGTCGAGGGCCGAGCCGCCGCCGAGCGCGACCACGCCGTCGTGGCCGCCGGCCTTGTAGGCGGCGACGCCGGCGGCGACGTTCGATTCGATCGGGTTCGGCTTGACGTCCGAGAAGACGGCGGCGGGCTTGCCGGCCTCCTTCAGGATGGTCAGCACCGCGTCGAGCATCGGCAGCTTCGTGATCCCCGGGTCGGTCACCAGCAGGGGGCGCTCGATGCCGGCGATCGCGAGGGCGTCGGGAAGCTCGGCGACGCGGCCGGCGCCGAAGCGGACGGCGGTGGGGTAGTTCCAGTTGGCGCGCAGGGTCATCGATCGGTCCGGGGTCTTGGGGTCGGCGGTCCGGCCTGGGGCGGCCGGGGTGATCGGGCGGCGTCTCGGCCGCCCGGCCTCAGGTGGTGGAGAGGCGCAGGTGGTAGCTCTTCGGCCGCGTCAGGGCTTCGTAGCCGATGGCCGAGAGGGCGGCGCCGCGGCCGGTGTCCTTGACGCCGGTCCAGACGAGGCCGGGGTCGAGATAGTCGCAGCGGTTCATGTAGACGGTGCCGGTCTCCACGGCGTCGCCGACCCGCTTCGCGGCGGCGACGTCCTCGGTCCAGATCGAGGCGGTCAGGCCGTAGGGGCTGTCGTTCATCAGGCGGATCGCCTCGTCGTCGTCCTTCACCTTCATGATGCCGACCACGGGCCCAAAGCTCTCCTCGGTCATGACCGTCATGCCGTGGGTCACGCCGGTCAGGATCTGCGGGGCGAGGTAGGGAGAGCCGTCGCGGTTCTCCGGGAAGGCCTTCGGGTCGAGATGCGGCTTCGCGCCGGCCGCGATCGCCTCGGCGGTCTGGCGGCGGACCACGTCAGCGAGGTTGGTGCGGGCCATGGGGCCGAGGGTCGTGTCGCCGGACAGCGGGCTTCCGAGGACGTATTTCGCGGTGAGGTCGACGGCGTCCTTCACGAAGCGGTCGTAGAGGCTCTCGTGCACGTAGATGCGTTCGATGCCGCAGCAGCACTGGCCGGAGTTGAAGAAGGCGCCGTCCACCAGGTTCTCGACTGCGAAGGGCAGGTTGGCGTCGGCCATCACGTAGGCCGGGTCCTTGCCGCCGAGCTCCAGGCCGCAGGTCGTGAAGGTGCCCGCGCAGGCGCGCTCGATGGCGCGGCCGCCGGCGACCGAACCCGTGAAGGCCACGTGGTTCACGTGGCCACCCGCGATGATGCGGGTCGACTGGTCGTGGGAGAGGACGAGGTGCTGGAACAGGCCCTCCGGCAGGCCGATGCGGTCGAAGGCGTCCTGGAAGCGGTCGCCGACGAGGAGCGTCTGGGCGGCATGCTTCAGGATCACGGCGTTGCCGGCGATGAGCGCGGGGACGACCGAGTTGACCGTCGTCAGGTAGGGGTAGTTCCAGGGCGCGATGGTGAAGACGATGCCGACCGGCTCGCGCAGCACGTAGCGCTCGAAGCCGGGGCGGACGTCCTTCGGGACCACGGGGGCGAGCGCCTCCTCGGCGATCCCGGCCATGTAGCGGGTGCGCTCCTCCAAGCCGCGCAGCTCGCCCTGGCCGTAGCGGATGGGCCGGCCCATCTGCCAGGCGAGTTCCTCGCCGATGCGGTTCCCCTGCGCCTTCATGGCATCGACGAGGCCGAGCACACGCTTCGCGCGCTCGGCGACCGGCACCTTGCGCCAGGCCTTCTGGGCGGCGCGGGCGCGGGCGAGGGCGGCCTCGATCTCGGCCTCGGTGGCGGTCGGGCGGTCGACGTAGACGCTGCCGTCGACGGGGGAGATGCACTGGATGGTGGCGGACATGGCGGGACTCCGATGCGGGGGCCCTTCCGCGCCGTCCGATGGCGGCGGCCGGGGCCGGGCGCGGCCGGCGGGACGGGCCGTGAGGCGAAGCGGGGACGGCTCGGCAAGGCCGGGATTTGTGATCACAATTTCCTTAGATGATCTCGAAGTACCTTTCCATCTCCCAGTCGGTGATGGCCTTGCGGAATTCGCGCTCTTCCCATTCGCGGGTGGCGGCGTAGTGCTCCACGAAGGCGTCGCCGAAGAGGGCGCGGGCGGGCTTCGAGGCCTTCAGGCGCTGCGCCGCATCCCAGAGGGTGCGCGGCAGCTGGCGCTTGGCGGCGTGCTTCTTCTCGTAGGAATTGCCCTGGATGGCCGGGTCGGGCTCGATGCGGTTCTCCACCCCCCAGAGGCCCGAGCCGATCGCGGCGGCGAGCGCGATGTAGGGGTTGATGTCGGCGGCGGCGATCCGGTACTCGACCCGCTGGGACTTCTCCGAGCCCGGGATGGCGCGCAGGGCGCAGGTTCGGTTCTCGATGCCCCAGGTGGCGTCGGTCGGGGCCCAGAAGCCGGGGATCAGGCGCGTGTAGCTGTTGACCGTGCAGGCCACCATGGCGAGCAGCTCGGGCATCAGCGCCTGCTGGCCGCCGATCCACCAGCGCATGATGTCCGAGATGCCATGCGGCTTGGACGGATCGTGGAAGACGCCCTTGCCGTCCTGCGTCAGCGAGCAGTGGATGTGGCCGGACTGGCCGGGCCAGTCGCGCGACCATTTGGCCATGAAGGTCGCCATCCAGCCGCGCTGCTGGGCGAGCACCTTGGTGAAGGTCTTGAAGAGCGCCGCCTTGTCGGCCGCCGCCAGGGCGTCGTCGACGCGGATGGCGGCCTCGAGCACGCCCGGGCCGGTCTCGGTGTGCAGGCCTTCGAGCTCGAAGTCCATGTCCCGGGCCGTGCCGAGGAGCTCGTGGTAGAAATCGGCGTGCACGGTGGAGCGGAGCATCGAGTAGCCGTAGAAGCCCGGCGTGATGTTCCTGAGGTCCTTGTAGCGCTTCTCCCGGACGGAATGCGGGGTCTCCTCGAAGAGGAAGAACTCGAACTCCACGGCGCTCTTCACGGCGAAGCCCTGGTCGGCGGCGCGGGCCAGCACCCGCTTCAGGGTGGAGCGCGGGCAGGCCGCCTCGTGGGGGCCCGCGAACTCGCCGAGGAAGAGCGGCAGGTCGTCCTCGAAGGGGATGAGGCGCATGGAGGAGGGGACGACCCGGATCTCCGCGTCCGGGTAGGCGGTGTGCCAGCCGGTCAGGGCGACGTTGTCGTAGAGCTGGTCGTTGGAGTCCCAGCCCAGCACCACGTCGCAGAAGCCGAAGCCCTTCTCCAGCGAGGAAAGGAACTTGTCGCGGGCCATGTACTTGCCGCGCATGACGCCGTCCACGTCGAAGACGCCGACCTTCACGAAGGGCAGGTCGCGGTCTGCGATGTAGCGGGCGGCGTCCTCGGCGGTCTCGATCTTCGGGATTTCGGTCATCGGCGGGCCTCGGCTGGGCGGAACGGGGGAACGGGAGCGGGCCGGAGTGGCGACCCGCTCCCGAGGCGAGGCTACCGGATCGCTCCGACGGCCCTGGCGGCTTCCAGATCGGCCTTCTGCCTGGAGGCGATCATGTCGCCGATCGGCGGTCCCTGGAAGCGCTTGTTCTCTGGGGGGAAAGGGACAACAACGGGGGAGGCGCGGCGGGCGGGCGCCGCGACGGCGGCTGGGTCCGGCGGCCGATGGCGGAGCCCGGTCCCCTCGCCCCGATCCTCGCTATCCCTGGCGGGCCTCCCGACCATCGCGTCTCAGGCTCCCCGGATGATGGGCGCGAGCGCGGCCTCGCGGAGCACGCCGGCGAGCCGGTCGCCCCAGGCCCGCGCCGCCGCCTCGTCGCCGACGAGGTCGTTGCGCAGTTCGATCATGACGGTCGGCAGGCCGCGGCGGAGACCATGCCGCTCGAGCGTGTGGTAGACCCGGTCGGCGGGACTGTAGGGCTCGTTGAGGCCGACGTGGAGGTCCGGATCGGCGGCGAGCCGGGCCGCGACCGCCCGCGCGAGGGTGGCATCGCGGTCGTCGAAGATCACCCCCACGTGCCAGGGTCGCGGACGGCCGTGCATGGCGGGGGTGAAGGTGTGGATCGCGACCAGCGCGGGCTCGACGCCGCCGGCGAGCCGGGCCGCGATCGTCTCCTCGACGGCGGCATGATAGGGCGCGTAGGCCTCGGCGACGCGGCGGGCGCGCTCTGCGGGTGTGAGCTCCCGGTTGCCGGGGATCGGCGTCGCCTCGCCGACCTCGACGATGGAATCGGGCGCGGACGGCTCGCGGTTGCAATCGATCACCAGCCTCGACACGGTCGAGCGGACGAGCGGCGCGTCGAGGGCGGCCGACAGGGCGCGCGCGACGGGCAGGGCGCCGGGATCCCAGGCGAAGTGGGCGGTCAGGTCCGCCGGCGCGAGGCCGAGCGTGCCGAAGCGGGAGGGAAGGCGATTGTCGGCGTGGTCGCACAGGACCACCCAGGCGCCGCTGCCCTCCGTCCGCTCCACCACGGCCGCGGGCTCCATCCCCGCTGCGTCACCCGCCATCGCGATTGCCTCGATCCCTGTCCCGGCCAATCGAAGCCGAGCTGTAATCATCATTCCAACTGAGATGGAAAAGTCAAACTCGAAATGGGAGTTTCAATGCCCGCCTGCGGCGGATTCGGCTAGTCTCACCGGGAACGGAGACCAGGGGGAAGGGGCGATGCCGGCAATCAGGGACGAGGACGCCTCGGTTGCGGAAGTGGTGCGCGGGAGCCTGACGAGCCTGACGGCGACCGAACGGAAGGCCGCGCATGCGCTGCTCGCCAACTACCCGGCCGCCGGTCTCGCGCCGGTGGCGGAGTTCGCGGAGCGCGCGGGCGTGAGCGCGCCGTCGGTCCTGCGATTCGTCGCCAAGCTCGGATGCCAGGGCTATCCGGACCTGCAGCGCCGGCTTCGCGCCGAGCTGGAGGCGCAAGCGGCTTCCCCGCTGGTCAAGACGAAGGGCGCCGCGCTCGCGGCCGAGACGCCGCACTCGCTGGCCGACCGGTTCGCGGCGGCCGCCGCCGACAATCTGGCGCAGACCTTCCGGCATCTTCCTCCGGCGGAGTTCGAGGCGGTGGTGGAGCTCCTGGCCGATCGCCGCCGGGGCGTGTTCCTGATCGGGGGACGGTTCACGGACTCGCTGGCGCGCTATGCGGCTGCGCATCTCGGGCTGATCCGGCCCCGGGTCGTGCACGTGGCGAGCCAGGTCGGGGTCTGGCGCGACCATCTCGTCGACATCGCGCGGCGCGACGTGATGATCGTCTTCGACATCCGCCGCTACCAGCCGGACGTGGTCGAGTTCGCGCGGGCTGCCGCGCGGCGGGGGGCTGTGGTGGTGCTGGTCACCGACCAGTGGCTCTCGCCGGTGGCGCGCCATGCCGAACACGTGCTCTCCGGCCGCATCGCCGTCCCGTCGCGGTGGGATTCCACCGTGGCGCTGCTGGCGCTGGTGGAGGCGCTGATGGCCGCCACCACGGAGCGGCTCGGCGACGCCGCCCGGGCGCGGATCGAGGAGCTCGAACGCCTGCGCCAGGATCCGGAGGCCCGCTGAGGGCCGGGGGCGTGGCCGATGCCGGGCGCGCGGCCTAGCCGGCCGTCGTCGCGTCCGGGGGGCGCTTGTCCTGCTGCAAGGCCCTGATGCGGTCCGCGAGGCTCGGCGCGCGCGCGGGGCCGGGCACGAAGACGGTCGCGTCCTCGTCCGCCGCAGGCCTCGCCGACGGGACGGCGCCAGCGGGGGCGGCAGCCCCGTTCTCGACAGGGGGGGCGGCGAGCTCTCCGCGATCCTTGTCGCCGGTGAGCACGACCAGTTGGGCGGCGAGGTCGGCGAGACGCTCGCGCAGGAGACCGATCTCGCCGGGTGCCGCGGCCGGCTCGGCGGGCCCGGTCGCCGGGGCCGGTGCCCGACCCTCCCGGCCGGCTTGCGCGGCGAGCGCGTCGCGCTCGGCGGCCAGCCGGCGGACGGTCGCCTCGAGCTCGGCATTGGACCGCTCGAGCTCCTCGACCGAGCGCCTCACGTTGTCGCCGACCGGCACCGCCTCGGCGGCGGCGAGCCGGGCCTCCGCGGCGGCGAGCTTCTCGGCCGTGGCACGGAGCTGCTCGGTCTTCAGCGTGAATTCGCGGGCCCGGTCGGCGAGGGCGGCCTCGGCGCGCTGCAGGCGCTCGCGGGTGTCGGCGAGAAGGCTCTCGCGCTTGTCCAGCTCGGTCTCGGCGAGTTCGGCGCGCGTCACGGTGCGGCGCTGCTCGTCGGTGATGTTGACCACGCGGGCCTCGAGGGACTGGATGGAGGTCCTGAGCGTGGCGATCTCGAGCTTGCGGGCGTCGAGGTCGGCCAGCATGTCGGCGAGGCGCACCTTGAGGTCGTTGAACTCGGCCGCCTGGGCCTCGTTGGCCTGCAGGGCGGCGGTGCGCTCCTCCGTCACCTTCGCCAGGGCGCCGGCCACGGCCGTGCGCTCGGCCTCGGTGGTCTCCAGCTTGCGCCGCGTCTCGTCGCGCTCGGCCGAGACCGCGTCGAGCCGGTCGCGGCTTCGGCTCGCCTCGATCTGGCGCTCGGCGGCGCGGCGCCGGAGTTCGCCGGCGGCGAGTTCGAGGCGCCGCGTCTCGCGGGCGAACTCGGCACGGAGCTGGTCGCGGCTGGCCTTGATCTCGGCGAGGCTGAGCGGTGTCGAGGCCTCGATGCGGCGCTTGGTCAGGCGGACGGCCCGCCGCCAGATCGCCGGCAGGACCATGAGGGCGAGAAGGCCCGCCAGCAAGAAGCCGAGCGCGAAGTAGAGGGCCAGTTCGATCAAGTCGCGTCACTCCGCCGGCGAGATCTCGGTCCGGCACGAGATTGCTTAGCACGACTGAACCCGGCCTCGCATCGGCCAATCCACAGGCAATGCGCGCCGCGGCGGGGCCGTGGCGCGCTCGCGACAGGTCCGGGCGGACGTCAGGGAAGCCTCAGAAAGGATTCCAGGTCGCGTTGGGGGTGAACTTGAGATAGCCGAGGTTGACGCCGAGCCGGGCCCCGACGCCGGCGCGGACCGGAACGACGTAGATGTTGCCGCTGGCGAGCGCCGTCATGCCGAAGCCGCCGATGAAGTAGACCGAGCCGTCGACGCCGCCGAAGCGCTGGTAGATGGCGTCCACCGCGGGCAGATTGTAGACGAGCATCATGGTCCGCGCGCCCTCGCCGCCGAAGTCCCAGCCGATCGACGGGCCCTGCCAGAAGATCCGGTGCTGGCCCTGGTCGCGCGTGTGGAGCGTGCCTTCGCCGTAACGCAGGCCGGCCGCGATCGCCCCGGCGCCCTCCTCGCCGAGGATATAGCCGTTCGGCTGGCCGTACTGGGACACCGCCTTCTCGAGGACGGTCGCGAGCCCGCCCGAGACGTTGCCGAAGAACTTGTGGCCGGTCGAGACCAGTTCGTTGACCGTGTAGGTGCTGTTGGTCTGCGCGCCGGCGGGGGCCGCGGCGAGCGCCAGGGCGGCCATGGCCGCGAGCATGAACTTCGTGAACCAGTGCCGAAGCATGGACTTTGACCCTCGTGTCGGACGCCTTGGCCCTGTCGGTCGGGCTCGCCTTTAACGGGAGCTCCAGGTCTTGCCGGTATCGTCGCACCGGTCGAGCGGCGGACGAATCATTCATGGACGAGTTTAGCGGAAATCGGGCGAAGCCAGGGCGACGGCCGCCCCAGGTGTTGAGAGGGGGCCGGCGGGCCGCCGCCGTCGCGCTCCTGGCGATCGTCCCGCTGGCGCCGGCGCTGGCGGCCGGCGGGGGCGGGCACGGGTCGGAACCGGCCGCGGCCGCGGGGCCGCCGCCGCCCGGACCGCCCCGGCCGAAACCCGCCTATGCCCCGCCGCCGAAGCTCGAGGCCGTGGTCGTCGCCCCGCGGCTGCCGCGCATGACCGCCGATCCGCGGACCGGCATTGCCATCGGGGGCATCGATCCGGTCAGCTATTTCGTGGAGCCGGAGCCGCGGGAGGGCGCCCCCCGCTTCGAACTGGAGTGGCGGGGGGCGACCTGGCGTTTCCTGAACGAGGGCAACCTGATGGCCTTCCGGGCCGACCCGGAGGTCTACGCGCCCCGCTTCTCGGGCCTCTGCGTGTTCCAGCTCGCCGCCGGCCTGATCGCCGAGGCGGAGCCCGGGCACTGGGTGATCCACCGGGACCGGCTCTATCTCTTCGCCACCGCGGCCCATCGGGTCGGGTTCCTGTCCGACCCGGACGCCATGGTGGCGAGCGCGGAGGCGAACTGGCCGGACATCGCCGGGGAGCTGCCGTAAGCGGGCGCGGCGAGGCTTTCCGATGCTATGAAACGGGGGGGCGGGCGTGTATCGGTGGCAGATCCCCCGGAAGGTGATTCGGACCGCCACGGCCGAGGACCGTTCCGGAGCCACAGCCGGAGTCCAGTCCCGATGGCCGACGCCGCCGACATCGCCGCCCTCGACCTCGCCGCCCTCCTCGCCAGCCGCGTCTGCCACGACATCATCTCGCCGGTCGGGGCGATCACCAACGGCCTGGAGGTGCTCGACGAGGACGCGAGCGAGGAGATGCGGTCCTTCGCGATGGACCTCATCAAGAAGAGCGCCCGGCAGGCCTCCGCCAAGCTGCAGTTCGCGCGGCTCGCCTTCGGGGCGGCCGGGTCGGCGGGGGCCGAGATCGACCTCGGCGACGCCGAGCAGGTCACCCGCGGCTTCATGGCGGGCGAGAAGGCCTCGATCGAGTGGCATGCCGCGCGCGTCCTGATGCCGAAGAACAAGGTGAAGCTGCTGCTGAACCTCGTCCTGATCGCCACCCATGCGATCCCGCGCGGAGGCGTCATCAAGGTGACGGTGGAAGGCGAGCCGGCCCGGCCGAGCTTCCGGCTGGTCGCCACCGGCACGAACGCCCGCATCCCGCCAGGCGTCGACGGCATCCTGGTCGGACGTCTGCCCGAGCAGGCGCCCGACGCCCACATGATCCAGCCGATCTACGCCGGACTGCTCGCCCGTGCGGCGGACATGAACGTCTCGGTCGAGAAGGTCGATGACTCGGTCGTCTTCAGCGCGGTCATGGCCGAATCCTCTCCTACGTATTAACCGCCTGGTGCAATTTCTAGATTTCCGTTGGGGCAGCAAGCGTCTCTTAACGTATCGCCCGGATACTGGACCTCGACATGCGGAAAGGGCATCGGCCCGACACCGCAGACAGAGGGCAGGTAGCGGGCCATGGACGATCTGCTTCGCGAATTTCTGACGGAGACCAACGAGAGCCTCGACGTGGTCGACGTCGAACTCGTCAAATTCGAGCAGGACCCCAACAACGCCAAGATCCTGGCGAACATCTTCCGCCTCGTGCACACCATCAAGGGCACGTGCGGTTTCCTCGGCCTGCCCCGCCTCGAGGCGATCGCGCATGCGGCCGAGACGCTGATGGGCAAGTTCCGGGACGGCGTCCCGGTGACGCCGCAGGCGGTCAGCCTGGTGCTGAACTCGCTGGACCGGATCAAGTCGCTCGTCGGCGAGCTGGAGGCGACCGAGCAGGAGCCGGCCGGCTCGGACGAGGACCTGATCTCCCTGCTCGAGCAGATGGCCGAGGGCAAGATGCCGGCCGCCGCGGCGCCGCCGCCCCCGGTCGCCGAAGCCCCTCCCGCGCCGAAGCTCGTCCAGGCCGACGGGCCCAAGCACACCGAGGGAGAACTCGTCTACCAGGTCCTGGAGCGCCCCCTGCGTCCGGGCGAGGTCTCGCTCGACGAGCTGGAGCGCGCGTTCCGGGAGACGGACGCCGACGTTCCGCTCGCCCGTCAGGCCGAGGCCAAGATCGAGGCTCAGCACAAGAAGGAAGCCGCCGCCGCTAAGGACCCCGAAAAGCGCGACGGCAAGGACGGCGACGGCGAAGCCGGCGGCAAGGCCGGGTCCGTGGCCCAGCAGAGCATCCGCGTCTCGGTCGACACGCTCGAGCACCTGATGACCATGGTCTCGGAGCTCGTGCTGACGCGCAACCAGCTCCTCGAGATCGTGCGGCGCCATGAGGACTCCGAGTTCAAGGTCCCGCTGCAGCGGCTCTCCAACGTCACGGCCGAGCTGCAGGAAGGGGTCATGAAGACCCGCATGCAGCCGATCGGAAACGCCTGGCAGAAGCTGCCGCGGGTCGTGCGCGACCTGGCCCAGGAGCTCGGCAAGCAGATCGAGCTCGAGATGATCGGGCAGGACACCGAGCTCGACCGGCAGGTGCTGGAGCTGATCAAGGACCCGCTCACCCACATGGTGCGCAACTCGGCCGATCACGGCCTGGAGACGCCCGAGCAGCGCAAGGCGGCGGGCAAGCCGGAGAAGGGCACCATCAAGCTCTCGGCCTACCACGAGGGCGGCCACATCATCATCGAGATCGCCGACGACGGCCGCGGCCTGAACGTCGACAAGATCAGGCAGAAGGTCGTCGAGAACGGGCTCGCCACCGAGGCCGAGCTCGAGAAGATGACCGAGCAGCAGATCAACAAGTTCATCTTCGCGCCGGGCTTCTCGACGGCCTCGAAGGTCACCAACGTGTCCGGTCGCGGCGTGGGGATGGACGTCGTCAAGACGAACATCGATGCGATCGGCGGCACGGTCGACCTGAGGAGCGCCCAGGGCCAGGGCACCAACTTCACGATCAAGATCCCGCTGACGCTCGCCATCGTGTCGACGCTGATCGTGGAATCGGCCGGCGACCGTTTCGCGATCCCGCAGCTCTCCGTCGTCGAGCTGGTGCGGGCGCAGTCGAATACCGAACACCGCATCGAGCGCATCCGCGACACGCCGGTGCTGCGCCTGCGCAACAAGCTCCTGCCGCTGGTGCACCTCTCCAGGCTCCTCGGCATCTCGAGCCTCGATCCGGCCAAGCAGGAGAAGTCCGAGGACGACGGCTTCATCGTCGTCATGCTGGTCGGCAACCAGACCTTCGGCCTCGTGGTCGACGCGGTGTTCCACACCGAGGAAATCGTCGTGAAGCCGATGTCGACGATGCTGCGGCACATCACGATGTTCTCGGGCAACACGATCCTGGGCGACGGCTCGGTGATCATGATTATCGACCCGAACGGCATCGCGCAGGCGCTCGGCGGGGTCGCCGGTACGCAGGTCAACGACGAGCGCGGGTCGGAGGAGGAGAGGGCGCGCGAGGACGCGCAGACCATCTCCATGCTGCTCTTCCGGGCCGGGTCGATGGAACCCAAGGCGGTCCCGCTCTCGCTGGTCACGCGCCTCGAGGAGTTCTCGGTCGACAAGGTCGAGCACTCGAACGGACGCGACCTGGTGCAGTATCGCGGCTCGCTGATGCCGCTCGTCTACTTCGACGAGATGATGCAGCGCAAGTCGGAGGGCAGCCTGCCGATGCTCGTCTTCTCGGATGCCGGCCGGTCCATGGGGCTGGTGGTGGACGAGATCATCGACATCGTCGAGGACCGGCTCGACATCCAGGTCGGTTCTGAGCGTCCGGGCGTGCTGGGCTCGGCCGTCATCAAGGGCAAGGCGACGGAGGTGGTCGACATCGGCTACTACCTGCCGCAGGCCTTCGAGGACTGGTTCCGCCGCAAGGAGCTGAAGCAGGAGGCGCTCACCCGCACGCTGCTGTTCGTCGACGACGCGGCCTTCTTCCGCAACATGCTCGGGCCCGTGCTGAAGGCGGCCGGCTTCAACGTGACGAGCGTCGAGTCCGCCGTCGACGCCCTCAAGCTCTTCGACGAGGGCCGCCGCTACGACGTGGTCGTCTCCGACATCGAGATGCCGGACATGAACGGCTACGAGTTCGCCGAGACGCTGAAGCGGCATCCCAAGTTCCGCGCGATCCCGATCCTCGCCCTGTCGGCGATCTGCACGCCGGCTTCGATCGAGCGCGGCCGGCAGGCCGGCTTCGACGACTACATCGCCAAGTTCGACCGGGCCGGCCTGATCGCCGCGCTGAAAGAGGTCACCACCTACGACTACGGAGTCGCGGCATGAGCGAGGACATCTCCAGCCTCACGGATTCGGTGCAGTACGTCACCGTCGTGATCGGGGGGCAGCTGTTCGGGCTGCCGATCGAGCGCGTCCACGACGTCTTCATGCCGGAATCGATCACCCGGGTGCCGCTGTCGCGGCCCGAAATCGCGGGCGTCCTCAACCTGCGCGGCCGGATCGTCACGTCGATCGACATGCGCAAGCGCCTGCACCTGCCGCCGCGTGCGGAAGGGGGCCACGCCATGGCGGTGGGCATCGAGCACAAGGGCGAATCCTACGGGCTCCTGATCGACAACGTCGGGGAGGTCCTGACGCTGCCGACGGCGGGGCGCGAGCCGAACCCGGTCAACCTGGACTCGCGCTGGGCGTCGATCTCGGGCGGCGTCCATCGCCTGAACGGGCAGCTGATGGTCATCCTCGACGTCGACCGCGTGCTCGGCGGGATGGCCGAGAGCCTGGCCGCATGACGGCGATCCGAAGCGGGGACATGGAGAGGGCTTCGATGAAGTACTGCCTGGTGGTCGACGATTCGAGCGTGATCCGGAAGGTCGCGCGGCGGATCCTCGAGGATCTGTCCTTCGAGATCATGGAGGCCGAGGACGGCAAGCAGGCCCTCGATCTCTGCCGCAAGCAGATGCCGGACGCCATCCTGCTCGACTGGAACATGCCCGTCATGGACGGCATGGAATTCCTCAGCACGCTCCGGCGCGAGCCGGGCGGAACGGACCCGAAGGTCGTGTTCTGCACCACCGAGAACGACGTGGCGCACATCGCCAAGGCCATGCGGGCCGGCGCCAACGAATACATCATGAAGCCCTTCGATCGCGAGATCGTCGAGGCCAAATTCGCCGAAGTCGGCCTGATCTGAGCGGGGTTCCATGTCCTTGACCGCAAGTGCCGTCACCCCGGGCGCCGGCACCGTCACCGATCCCGTCCGCGTGATGATCGTCGACGACGCCGTCGTGGTGCGGGGTCTGATCGGGCGTTGGATCGACGAGGACCCGGCGCTTGCCGTGGTCGCCAGCCACCGCAACGGCAAGCTCGCCGTGGACGACGTGCTCCGCTCCAATCCGGACGTGGTCGTGCTCGACGTCGAGATGCCGGAGATGGACGGCCTCACGGCCCTGCCGCTGCTCTTGAAGGCCAAGCCTGGGCTGGTCGTCGTGATGGCGTCCACCCTGACCCGCCGCAATGCCGAGATCAGCCTGAAATGCCTGGCGCTCGGGGCGGCCGACTACGTGCCGAAGCCGGAATCCAACAGCTCGGTCTCGACGTCCCCGGAGTTCAAGACGGAGATCCTCTCCAAGGTGAAGGCCCTGGGCATGCGGGCCCGGCAGAGGGCCGGACGGCCGGTGGGCGGTGCCGCCCCGGCGCGCCCGGGCCCGCCGATGGCGCATGCGCCCTCGCCCGCCCGCACGCCCTTCTCGCAGGCCGCCGCCCCGCAACGGGTCTCCGCGACCGCCGCCCCGTCGGCGATGACGCGGCAGGGCGCCTCGATCGTGACGCGGTCCTATTCGACCGTCTCGCCGCGGGTGGTCCTGATCGGTTCGTCGACCGGCGGGCCGCAGGCGCTCACCCGCCTCTTCGGCGAGATCGGCAAGTCGATCGCCAACCTGCCCGTGCTCGTCACCCAGCACATGCCGCCGACGTTCACGGCCATCCTGGCCGAGCACCTGACGAAGGCCTCCGGGCGCCGCGCGGCGGAAGGCGTGCACGGCGAGCCGCTGATGCCCGGACGGATCTACGTCGCTCCCGGCGGCAAGCACATGGTGATCGGCAAGGACGGCGGCGACACCGTCGTCCAGCTCAACGACCTGCCGCCGGTCAACTTCTGCAAGCCTGCGGTCGACCCGCTCTTCCAGAGCGCCGTGCCGATCTACGGGGCCGCGATCCTGTCGGTCGTGCTTACAGGCATGGGCCACGACGGTGCGGCCGGCGCCAAGACGATCGCGCAGGCCGGTGGCAGCGTGATCGCCCAGGACGAGGAGACCAGCGTGGTGTGGGGCATGCCGGGGGCGGTCGCTCAGGCCGGCGCCGCGTCGGAGATCCTGGCCCTCGACCAGATCGGCCCCAAGATCGTGCGGATCCTGAGCGGAGGCCGGGCGTGACACCTTCCGACTACGACTACCTGCGCGCCTTCCTGAAGAGCCGCTCCGGGCTGGTCCTCACCAACGAAAAGCAGTACCTCATCGAGAGCCGCCTGCAGCCGGTGGCCCGCAAGGTCGGCCTTGCGTCGATCTCGGCGCTGGTGATGCGCCTCAAGGAGCCCGGCTCGGCCCAGCTCCAGGAGGCGGTCGTCGAGGCGATGACCACCAACGAGTCGTTCTTCTTCCGCGACAAGGTGCCGTTCGAGCACTTCACCCAGGTGATGCTGCCCCACATGCTGCAGGCGCGGGCCAAGGACCGCCGCCTGCGGATCTGGTGCGCGGCGGCTTCGACGGGACAGGAGCCCTACAGCCTCGCCATGTGCCTCAAGGAGGCGGAGGCGCGGCTGGCGGGCTGGCGGATCGAGATCATCGGCACCGACATCTCCAACGAGGTGCTCGAGAAGGCCAAGGCCGGGATCTACAGCCAGTTCGAGGTGCAGCGCGGGCTGCCGATCGCCAATCTCCTTAAGTTCTTCAAGCAGACCGGGGAGATGTGGCAAGTCTCCTCCGAGCTCCGCTCGATGATCCAGTACCGGCGGTTGAACCTTCTGGAGAATTTCTCCAGCCTCGGCCAGTTCGACATCGTCTTCTGCCGCAACGTGCTGATCTACTTCGACAACGAGACCAAGATCGATATCCTCACCCGGATCCGCCGTCAGATGACCGAGGACGCCTTCCTGGTCCTTGGGGCGGCCGAGACGGTGGTCGGGCTGACCGACGCGTTCAAGCCCATGCAGGACAGGCGCGGCCTCTACGTCATCAACAGGCCCATGGAGCGGCCGCAACTGGCGGCGACCGGCACGTCGGGTGCCCCGGGACCCGGGCCCGCGGGCAGCCAGAGGCTCGGGAGCTTCGGCTTCGGGGTCCGCTGAAGAACGCCGCCCGGAGACCCTCTTGGCTGTCGACCTCACGCTCCTGGAAAGGATCGACGCCCAGCGCCGACGCGACGGCCTCCTTACGGTGGCGGAGATCGTGGATCGCGTCGGGGCGACGAACCGGGTCTACGATCCGTTCTCCCTCATCGTCTCCCGCGGCGTCACGATCGGACGGGGGAACGTCTTCCATCCGGCCGTCTCGCTGATGGCGTCCGCCGATGCGGAGCTGACCATCGGCGACGAGAACATCTTCCATCCGCTGACCGCCATGTCGGCCGAGAGCGGACCGCTGGCGGTCGGGTCGGGCAACCAGTTCGGGGAGGGCGGCTTCACGGCCCGGACGAACCGGGCGGGCGCCTCGATCGCGATCGGGGACGGAGGCCGGTACCTCGGCGGGGCGGCCGTCTACGGCGCGAGCCGGCTCGGCAGCGGCAGCCAGATCCTGGGGGCCGTCACCGCGGAGAGCGTGGTGCTGGAGGCCGGCGGCGACTTCCGGTCGCCGGACCCCGACGAGCGGGCGGGGCTTCTCAAGGGCTTCGGGCCGGCGCGCCGGCTGACCGTGCCGCGCGGGCGCGTGATCGCGGGGGCCGGCGGCTTCTCGGCGGACCGCCTGCAGCTCCAGTCCGATTTCCATCCCGCCTGAGCGGCGCTGCCGCCCTGCCTCGGCCGGCGCGTCCTAGAGCTTCGGCCGGTAGCCGGTCCGCCGCATCTCGGCCTCCAGGGTCTCCCGGGTGGCGGCCGCCATACCGCTCTTCCGGCGCTCGACTTCCTGGCGCAGGTCCTCGAAGCGGGCGGCGAGCCGGCCGATGAGGTGGCGGTGGAACCTGATCTTGTCGATCAGCTTGTCCTGCTCGGCCTTGACCTGCTTCATGAGTGCGCCGATGTCGTCGACATTGTTGTAGCCGAGGCGGATCTCGTTGGCGTCGAAGACGAAGCCGACCACGATCAAGACCTTGCCGGCGGGCTTGGCGATGCGCCGAACGCGGCTCGCCTCGGTCATGTAGCGTTCGGCCGCCGAGGCGCCCGCTCCGAGCGAGGTGTTGCCGCGGCTCCCCCAGGTGAGGGCATCCGACGTGGAGGGGCCGAGGTAGGTGTCGGCGACCATCTGGCCGAGGCCCATGGCGCCGATCGCCAGCCAGCCGAGCGGCCCCGAGCAGAGCCCGATGGCGACCACGGCGGCGTCGATGCCGAGTTGGACATAGGCCTCCTTGACCTCGCGCTTGGCCTGCTCGAGGCGGAGTCTCAGGCGCTTCAGGAGGCCCTCGAGCGCGCGGGCCTCCGCGTCGATCCTGGCGCCCGCGAGCGCCGTCAGGAGCGCCGCGATGCCGAGGCCCCACATGTCGTCCAGGAGGTCGTTGACGGCGGCCAGGATCGAGATGGCGAGGACCGCGATGTCGAAGATGCGCTCGCCGTCCGCCGCGACGGCGGCGCCGGTGCGCGTGGCGGACTCGAGGAAGACCAGGTAGTCGTCGATCACCGCCTCCGCGAAGGCCAGGTCGGCGTCCAGCCGGGCCTTGAGGGCGGCGGCCCAGGGATCCTTGTAGCGCTGCTCGTTCGTGTAGGCGCGGGTCTGCTCCTCAATGAAGGCGTCCTGGACGCTTTTCCAGTTCGCATAGGTTCCCGGCCCGAGAACCTTGTCGACCACATCAGGCTTGATGGCATAGAAGCGGGCGGTCGGCACCGTCATGTGTGATCTCCTCGGGGTATACCTTGGCGCACCCCGGGAACAGCGACCCAGACCAAAGCAACGTCTCTGGAGATCTTGATATCAAATCCGTCCCGGCTCGGCACTTCAATCGAAGTCACGTCCGGGTGACAAACAATGCAGGCCGGAAACGTTTCGTCTTCCGGCATTTCAGGCGGGTTTCCTGCGGCCCCCGCGGTCTAGCCCGCGCCAGCGAGGAGCGCCGGCACGAGGCCCGCGACGGCGCCACCGGCGACCACCATGCCGGTTTGCTGGGCGGAGAGGCCGAGGGCCTGGCCCGCCGCCCCGGCCCCCACGAGGCCGGCGAGGAGCGGCAGGGACTGGTCGGCGACGCCCAGGTAGCGGAGCGCGGCGAGGCCGGCGAGCCCGGCGATCGCGACCGCCGCGCCCTTCCACCAGGGGGCGCCGGACAGGTGGGCGGCGAGGGTCGCGCCGATCAGGGCGACAGGGACGAGAAGGCCGAGATTGCCCATGGGCGCTCCTTGGTTGGCGCCACCTTGGCGGAGAGGACGGGGCGGGCGCAAGAGCGTCGGCGTCGCCGTGGAGCGGTCCCGGCGGGCCGTGCCTGAAACGAAAAGACCCCGCGCCGGGGGCGCGGGGTCCTGGTCTCGCGGGCAGGGGCGCGTGCCGTCAGGCGACGCTCTCGGAGTAGACGTCGTTCTCGTCCGGCTCACGCAGGACGTAGCCGCGGCCCCAGACGGTCTCGATGTAGTTCTTGCCGCCGGTCGCGCTGGCGAGCTTCTTGCGAAGCTTGCAGATGAAAACGTCGATGATCTTCAGCTCGGGCTCGTCCATGCCGCCGTAGAGATGATTGAGGAACATCTCCTTGGTGAGGGTGGTGCCCTTGCGGAGCGAGAGCAGCTCCAGCATCTGGTATTCCTTGCCGGTCAGGTGCACCCGCTGGCTGTTTACCTCGACGGTCTTGGTGTCGAGGTTCACGGTCAGCTCACCGGTCTGGATGACCGACTGGGCGTGGCCCTTGGAGCGACGGACGATGGCGTGGATGCGGGCGACCAGCTCGTCCTTATGGAACGGCTTGGTCATGTAGTCGTCCGCGCCGAAGCCGAGGCCGCGGACCTTGTCCTCGATGCCGGCGAGGCCGGACAGGATCAGGATCGGGGTCTTGACCTTGGAAACACGCAGCGTCCGGAGAACCTCGTAACCGGACATGTCCGGGAGGTTCAGATCCAGAAGTATGATGTCGTAATCGTAGAGCTTGCCGAGGTCGATCCCTTCCTCGCCCAGGTCCGTCGTGTAGACGTTGAAGTTCTCGGACTTCAGCATCAGTTCGATGCTCTGAGCGGTCGCGCTGTCGTCCTCAATCAGCAGTACGCGCATGCCAATCCCCTTGTGTCGCCTCATCTGGGCTTGGCGCATCGGCCCCCAAGCGGCCGCTGCGAACGCACACCGTCAACCCGACTCAGGTGTCCCGAGAAATGGTTAACAGATGCCGATTCGCGGCGGCAAGCGCCCAGCAGGGAAAAGTCAGCGAATTTCTGCAGTGTCCTGAAAAAGCATCAGTTTCGCGGCCGGCGATGGCTCACTCGTCACATTAACGGATGCGCCTAACCGACTCGCTGGACTCAGCTCTCCCGAAGACGGACCACGGAATTTCGCGCACGACCCCACATCGTTCGCTTGGCCATATTGTTTGACGAAGGGTGTTAACAAGCCGTTACTGGGGGACCGCCGTTCAGGGGATTCGGCAAGGATTATCCTTCGTGGAAGCACTGATCCGGGAAATCGGCGAAATTCGTGACCTTGAGACCTTCGGGCGGGTCACTGGCGTGCGCGGCCTGATGATCGAGGTGGCGGGCCCGCTGCATGCGATGAGCGTCGGGTCGCGGCTGGTCATCGAGGGCGGCGGTGGCCGTCCGGTGCCCGCCGAGGTCGTCGGTTTCGAGGGGGAGCGGGCGCTGCTCCTGCCGTTCGGGTCCGTCGAGGGCGTGCGGATGGGCTGCCGCGCCCTGGTGGAGGCGGCGGACGCCTCGGTGCGGCCGTCGGACGCATGGCTCGGGCGGGTGATCGACGCCATGGGCAACCCGATCGACCGCAAGGGGCCGCTCGCCGCCGGGCCGGAGTCGCGGCACCTGCGCGCGGCCCCGCCGCCGGCGGCCGACCGGATGCGGGTCGGCGAGCCGATCGACCTCGGGGTTCGGGCGCTCAACACCTTCGTGACCTGCTGCCGCGGCCAGCGCATGGGCATCTTCGCCGGCTCCGGCGTGGGCAAGTCGGTGCTCCTCTCCATGCTGGCGCGCTACACCGCCGCAGACGTGGCGGTGATCGGGCTCGTGGGCGAGCGCGGGCGCGAGGTCCAGGAGTTCATCGAGGACGATCTCGGCGAGGCGGGGCTCGCCCGCTCGGTGGTGGTGGTGGCGACGTCGGATGAACCGGCGCTGATGCGGCGGCAGGCGGCCTACATGACGCTGACGGTCGCCGAGTATTTCCGTGACCAGGGCGCGGAGGTCCTCTGCCTGATGGACTCCGTCACCCGCTTCGCCATGGCGCAGCGCGAGATCGGGCTCGCGGCGGGCGAACCGCCGACCTCGAAGGGATACACGCCGACCGTTTTCACCGAACTCCCGAAGCTTCTCGAGCGCGCCGGCCCGGGCATGGCCGGCCAGGGGTCGATCACCGGCCTCTTCACCGTCCTGGTGGAAGGCGACAACCACAACGAACCGGTCGCCGACGCGGTGCGCGGCATCCTGGACGGCCACGTGGTGATGGAACGGGCGATCGCGGAGCGAGGCCGCTACCCGGCCATCAACGTGCTCAAATCCGTGTCCCGGACCATGCCGCGGTCCGTGCCGCCTGAGCACAGGCCGATGATCCTGGAGGCCAAGCGGCTGATGGCCACCTATGCGGACATGGAGGAGCTGATCCGGCTGGGCGCCTACCGGAAAGGGTCGAATCCAGAGGTCGACCGGGCCATCGCCCTCAACGGTCCGTTCGAAGCCTTCCTGGGCCAGGGCAAGGAGGAGTCCACCTCGTTGCACGATTGCTACAGGCGCGTCGCCGAAATCCTGAGTTCTTGATCGATTGCGAAGATGGCTTCGCTTTAGCCGCAGGGCGTAGACCGGACTCACGATTTGGCAACCCCTGTCGGCTATGGTCCTCTCCGACGAAGGGAGTTGGGCGTCATGAAATCTCGGGAAAGTCTCATTCGCCTGAAGCGGTTCCAGGTCGACGAGAAGCGTCGCCAGGCGAGTCAGATCGAACTGATGATCGCGGAATTCACCCGCATGATCGGCGACCTCGACGAGCAGATCCTGGCCGAGCAGAACCGCGTCGGCATCCACGACGTGACCCACTTCGCCTACCCGACCTTCGCGCGTGCCGCCATCCAGCGGCGCGACAACCTCAGGGCCTCCGTGCGCGAGCTCGAGGAGAAGCTCGATCGCGCCCAGGCCGAGCTCGCCGAGGCGGTCGAGGACATGAAGAAGATCGAGCAGATCGAGGAGCGGGACCAGCACCGCGACCGAGACGCCCGGGACGCGGCCGAGCAGGCCGCCCTCGACGAACTCGCCGGCCAGCGGCACGCCATGGCGCGCTGACGGGCCGCCGGCTCCGGCCGGCCGCCGTCACCACGGTATCAGGAGGCCCCGCCGGCGACCGTGCCGGCGGGGCCTCTGCATTTCGGCGCCGCGTCAGCCCTTGGCGGCGGCCGGATCCATCCACATCAGTTCCCAGACGTGACCGTCCAGGTCCTGGAAGCTCGCGCCGTACATGGAGCCGTAGTCCGTCACGGGCTTCCAGGGCCGGGCGCCGGCGGCCAGCGCGCGCTTCAGGAGATTGTCCACCTCGGCCCGGCTCGAGGCGGACAGGCAAGTCAGGACCTCGGTCGCGCGGTGCGCGTCGGCGATCTCGCCGTTGATGAAGTCGCGGAAGCGTGGCTCGGTCAGCAGCATCACGAAGATGTTGCCGTCGACCACCATGCAGGCGGCTTCGTCGTTGGTAAAGCGCGGCTCGAAGGCGAAGCCGAGTTCGCCGAAGAAGGCCTTGGACGCGGGCAGGTCCTTGACCGGCAGGTTCACGAAGATCATGCGCATGGGTTTTCCTCCTCTGCCTCGAACGCAAGGACGGTCCCGCAGGTGCGGCGCCGACAGCCGCGCCGCTCTTTTTTGAGCCAGGGTAGCGGCGCCGGCCGGGTGGTCCACCCGAAAATCAACGGGCGGGCGTTGCGGATCGGCGGCCAAGGGCGATAGACCTTTGCCGGCTCATCCCCGAGCGGCCATTGCGGAGGCCGGCTTGTCCACCGTGGTCCTGTCCGCCGTGCTCTTCTCGGCGCTCCTCCATGCCGCCTGGAACCTGATGGTCAAGGCGAGCCCGGACAAGGGGCTCGACCTCGCCCTGGTGGCGGCCGCGGGCGCGCTGCCGGCGCTGGTCGTGCTGCCGGTCCTGGGCGTTCCGGCGCCGGAAAGCTGGCCCTACGCGGTCGCCTCGGGCACGATCCACGTCGGCTACTACGCGCTCGTCGGCGCGGCGTACCGGGCGGGCGACATGAGCTACGTCTACCCGCTCATGCGCGGGACGCCGCCGCTCCTGATCGCGCTTGCCGGCGGGCCGCTGATCGGCGAGCACCTGTCGGCCGCCGGCTGGGCGGGGGTGCTGGTGATCAGCGGCGGAATCCTGACGCTCGGCCTCTCGGGCCGAGGCCTCGGCGCGGCGACGGGCCGGGCGACCGCCTTCGCGCTCGCCAACGCGGTCGTGATCGCCGTCTATTCCTTCGTGGACGGGACGGGCGCGCGGCTCTCCGGCAATCCGGTCGCGTATACCCAGACGGTCTTCCTGCTGACCGCGATCCCCGTGGTCGGGGGCGCGCTGGTGCGGCGGCCGGCGGCCTTCGCGAGCCACGCGGCGGCGCGTTGGCGGCTCGGCATGACGGGCGGCCTCTGCTCGGTGGCGGCCTACGCGATCGCGCTCTGGGCGATGACGATGGCGCCCATCGCCCTCGTCTCGGCGCTGCGGGAGACCTCCATCGTGTTCGCGACCGCGCTCTCGGCTTTGGTGCTCAAGGAGAAGTTCGGCGTCCTCCGGCACGTGGCGGCGGGCCTCATCATGGGCGGCGCCGTGGTGCTGCGGCTCGCCTGAGCAGGGTCGACCCGGGCCCCGTCCGGTGGGGGACAGCCATGCGTTGCCTTCCCGGGCGCTCTCATGGGAACGTTCCCTGTCGGGACATTTCCTGACCCGAGGGCCCGCGTCGTTCACGCCGGCCGAGGACGCACGCTCCCCGTGAAAACCATGGCCCTCAGGACCGATCGGCTCGCCGCCGCGCCCGCGTGCTGGCTGGCGGCCGGCTTCCTGCTGACCTTCTCGTCGGCCTTCGGGCAGACCTTCTTCATCGCGGTCTTCGCCGAGGATTTGAAGCGCGCCTTCGCGATCGGCGACGGGGTGCTGGGCGCCTCCTACACGGTCGCCACCCTGGCGAGCTCGGCGATCCTGATGACCTACGGCCGGGTGGCGGACCGGGAGCGTCTGCGCTGGGTGGCGGTGGCGACCCTCGGCGGGCTCGCGGCGACGACGCTGGCGCTCGCGGCGGCGCCGGTCTGGTGGCTGCTGCCGGTCCTCTTCCTCGGCCTGCGCTTCTTCGGCCAGGCGATGCTCGGCCACGTGGCGCTGACCGCCATGGCCCGGTGGTTCTCGGTCGGCCGCGGCAAGGCGATCGCGGTCGCGGCGATGGGCAACCCGGCGGCGCAGGCGGTCTTCCCGGTGCTCGGCGTGGCGCTCGCCAGCAGCATCGGCTGGCGCTGGACCTGGGCGGCGGCCGCGGCCTTCCTGGTCGCCGTCGCGGTGCCGCTGGTGGTGCTGCTCCTGCGCGACGAGCCGGGCGGGGACACGAGCATCGTGCGCGGGACGCCAACGGGCACGGCAACCGTGCCCGACCGGGTCCGGCACTGGACGCGAGGCGAGGTGCTGCGCGATCCGCTCTTCTATTTCCTCATGCCCGGCGTCCTGGCGCCGCCCTTCGTGGTCACCGGCATCTTCTTTCACCAGGTCTCGCTGGTGCACGCCAAAGGCCTGGAGCTGACCTGGTTCACGGGGTGGTTCGCGGCCCATGCGGGCTCGTCGATCGCCACCACGTTCCTGACCGGCTGGGCCGTCGACCGCTTCGGCTCGGCCGGGGTGCTACCTTTCTTTCTGGTGCCCCTGGCGCTCGGGACCGGGCTCCTGGGCCTCACGGACCACCCGATGGTGGTGCCGGCCTTCATGGTCCTGGCGGGGATGTCGTCCGGGGCCGGGCAGACGCTCCTCGGCGCGCTGTGGGCCGACCTTTACGGCACGCGCCACATCGGGGCGATCCGGGCGCTCGCCTCGTCCGGCGGCGTCTTCGCCTCCGCCATCGCGCCGGGGCTGATGGGCGTGCTGATCGACTGGCGGGTGGCTCTCGACAGCCAGCTCCTGGCGCTGTGCGGCTACACGGTGGCGTCGATCCTGCTCCTCGGCCTGGCGGTGCCGCGCGTCAGGGCCCGGAACGGCTGAACCGGGGTCAGTTGCCGGTCCGGCCGGCCCGCAGGGCATGGGAGGCCAGGCGTTCGTAGAGCGGACGGGCCGCCTCGGCGATGGGCTTCAGCCGGTCGTCGAGCGCCTCGAAGGCGATCTCGGCACGCGGCGGAGAGAAGCCCGTCGACGTCTCCACGGCGCCGTACCAGACCGGCGCCCAGACCCCGTCCTCGGGGCGGCGTCCGGGCGGCCAGGAGAGCATGCTGCGGCGGAACGGGATCGCCAGGGCGTCGCAGAGGGCCGCCAGGGTCCCGGCCGGGTCGGCGAGGACGTCTGCGGCGTCGATCACCGGCGGGGCCTCGCCGAGGCGCTCGGCCACCATGTCGAAGATCTGCGCCTGCTCGACGAAGCCGATGTCGGCGAGGGTGACGTCGGCGCGCTTGTCGGCGTAGGAGGCGAGCACGCTCTCCGGGCGGCGGATCAGGAAGGCGCTCCGCACCTGGTCGATCCAGTCGCGGCCGAATTCCGGCAGCATGTGGTGGGTCATGTGCTTCTGGTAGAAGATCGGCTTCTCGCCGGGGATCGGGCCGATGAGCGTCATCACCACCTCGCGCCAGTCCCTGGGCTGGGAGGCGAGCACCTCCTCGCGCATCGGGTGGTCGAGCCCGGTATGGGCGAGGTAGGCGGCGTAGAAGGGCTCGTCGATGACCGCCGCGTCGGGGCGGTTGCCGAAGGACCGCATCATGGCCGTCGAGATGTTCCGCGGCCCGGACCACATGGCGATGCGGACCGGGTCCTCGAAGGGCGCCAGCATCTCGGGCGGCGGCTCGTGCGCCTCGGGCAGGACGATCGGGTTCGGATCGGGCATGGGCGGGCCTCGAAGAACGGGTCCCTCTTCCTCTATCCTCGGATCCGGCAAATCGGAAGGTGGCGCATGGACGAGCGGGCGGTCGCGATCGAGACGGTGGAGATGCACACGGGCGGGGAGGCGGTGCGCATCGTGACGGGCGGCTGGCCGGCGATCCGGGGAGAGACGATCCTGGACAAGCGCCGCGACGCGCGGGAACGGCTCGACCGCTGGCGCCGGCTCGTGATGCACGAGCCGCGCGGCCACTACGACATGTACGGGGTCCTGCCGGTCGAGCCGGACCTGCCGGGGGCCGACATGGCCGTGCTCTTCATCCACAACGAGGGCTACTCGACCATGTGTGGGCACGCCGTGATCGCGCTCGGCCGGTTCGCGGTCGACACCGGGATCGTGCCGGCGGTCGAACCGGTGACCCGGGTCGCGATCCAGTGTCCCTGCGGGCTCGTCGAGGCCGAGGTCGCGGTGCGCGACGGGCGGGCCGGGGCGGCAAGCTTCGTCAGCGTGCCGGCCTTCGCGGCGCATCTCGACCGGACCGTGGAGGTGCCGGGCTACGGCGCCGTGACGCTCGACGTCGGCTACGGCGGCGCCTTCTACGCCATCCTGCCGGCGGCGCGGCTGGGCCTGAGCCTGACGGCGCCGGCCGCGCGGCTGGTGGAGGCGGCGGATGCGGTCAGCCGGGCGGTCAGGGCGGCGCTGCCGATCGAGCATCCGGTCGAGGCCGACCTCGGCTTCCTTTACGGGACGATCCTGACCGACGGCGGCGACGGGCGGGAGGCGCCCACGGTCAACGTCTGCGTCTTCGCCGACCGTGAGGTCGACCGGTCGCCGACCGGATCCGGCGTGACGGCCCGGGTGGCGCTGATGCGCGCCCGGGGCGAGATCGCGCCGGGGGAGACGCGGCGCTTCCGCTCGATCGTGGGCTCGGAGTTCACCGGGGCCGTGGAGGCCGACACCACGCTCGCGGGCCGCCCGGCGGTCCGCGTCCGCGTCGCCGGCAAGGCGCACTACGCGGGGCGGGCGACGTTCACCATCGAGCCGGACGACCCGTTCCCGGAGGGGTTCCTGGTCCGGTGAGGACAAACCCGGCCAAGGCGGATATCCTGTTCCCGTCAGGAGAGCGTTCCATGGATCATCGCGATCGCATCAGCATCGACCCCGACGTGATGCAAGGCCGGCCCGTGATCCGGGGCTCGAGGCTAACCGTGGAGTTCGTCCTCGGCCTCATGGCGGACGGCTGGACCTTGGAGCAGATCACCGACAGCTACCCGGGAATAACGCGCGACGACCTGCTTGCCTGTCTGAGCTTCGCCCGGGAGCTCGTCAGCGGGGCGAAGCCCATTCCAGATGCTGCGTGACCATGATCCTGGTCACGGACGAGAACATTCCGCGGCAGCTCGTCGAGGCGTTGACGGAAGCCGGAGAAGTCGTGATCTGGATCCGTCGGGTCTGCCCGGGGATCTCGGACGAGGCCGTTCTGGACATGGTCGCGGAGAGGCGGGCCGTCCTGGTCACTCAGGACAAGGGCTTCGGCCGCAGAGCCGAGCGAGGAGAGTTTCCTCCTGACTGCGGGCTCGTCCTGATCCGGCTGCCTATCGGCCCGGACACGGAGTCCTGCGCCACGGTGGCCCGCATCATCGCGACGGTGCCGGATCGGCGCGGCGGCCTGATCGTCGTCGATGACGGCGGAACGCGTCGCCGAGAGTTCGGGCGACCGCGATGAGGACTTTCTTCGTGACGTGCCGAAGTGTCAGCCGATCAGGGGCACCTGCGGGGCGGCCGTGCGGGGAAGGATGCCAGTGAGGCGGGGGTCGGGGCCGATCTCCAGGGCGAACTTCACGGGCACGAAGCCGGAGCGGCGGTAGAAGGCGAGGGCGTCCGGGTGGTCGAAGGCGCAGGTGTGCAGCCAGACGCGCGCCACCCCTTGCCTGGCCCAGGCTCGGCGCAGGGCCTCGTTCATCAGGTGGCGGCCGACGCCCGAGCCGATCGCCTCCGGGACGAGGCCGAAGAAGGCGATCTCGATCTCGCCGGGCACCCGGCCGTCGAGTTCCAGGAGGCCGATCTCCTCGCGACCGTGGCGGAGCACGAAGACCTCCACGGACGGATCGGTCAGGATCGACCGCAGGTCCGCGTCAGGGAGCGCGCGTCGGGAGAACCAGAGCCAGGGTTCGCCGATTAGGGCATAGAGGCGGCGGTACCAGCCGAGGTCGGGGTCGCGGACCGGGTCGATCCGGAGGTCGGCGATCGCCCGCGCGGACCGCGGCGCCACCGGGGCCGTCATCTCCAGGTAGGTGACCAGGGTGGCGAGGATGCCCGGGGGGAGATCGGTATAGCCGTCGGCCGCCACCGTCAGGGTCGCGGCCGCGTCCGGCGGGGAACCCGTCACTTCCCGTCGATCCCGAAGCGGTAGGCGGCGCCGAGGCCGAGGGTGAACTGGTCGCGGTCGCCGGCCCGGCGCACGATCGGGCTCTTGGCGGCGTCGCCGGTCAGCCGGTTCCAGGTCCCGTCGAGGCGGACCAGCCAGTGCGGGTTGAAGTCCCAGTCGATCCGCGCGCCGGCGCCGTAGGACTTGATGCCGGCATCCGCCTCGTAGCGGGAGAAGTTGGTCCGGCCGGCGACCTTCGGCGACACCGAGAAGTAGGTGTCCATGTAGTCGTCGTCGGCAAAGGAGAGGCGCGGGCCGACCGAGACCTTGACGCCGGGCGCGGGCCGCAGGATGCCCTCGACGCCCAGGTCGCCGACGATGCCGTCATGGCCGCCGAAGCCCTGGCGGAGTTCAACGAAAGCACGCGCATAGGGCAGCGTGTAGTCGACCACGGCGCCGACTTCGAGCGCCGCGTCCACGCGCTCGGTCCCGCGCAGCCGCTTGTCGACGCCGCCGGAGCGGGAATCGAGATAGCGGAAGGCCGGGGCCACGCCGAAGCCCAGGTCGCTGGTCGGCTCGCCCGTGAAGGGGTTCACGCTGAAGCGGAGGGAGACGATCGGGAAGGGCGCGATCAGGTAGTTCTTCGAGCCTTCCCACTCCGGCTGCAGCTTAGGGCCGCCGCCGAGCGTCACCACGGCGCCGCTCCACGCCGGGGCGGCGGTCTGGGCAGCGGCCGCGCCGGGCAGCAGCGCGGCGAGAAGGGCGGCGATCAGGACGGGACGGCGCATCAGCCTCGAACTCCGGAACCGGCACGGCCGATCCTCGGGGCCGCTCACCACAAGGTAGCGGGTCGGGGCCGAGCTTGCGAGGGGCGGAGGCCCAGGGTCCACCCGTCCGCCGCAAATGCCGTAGCGGCATGAGGATTTGCGGTCACACCATGACGGCGTCCAGGAGGGTCCGGTAGTCGGCCGCGGAGGCGGCGCGCGGGTTCGTCGGGTGGCTGTGGTCCTCGAGCGCGCGCTCGACCACCCAGGGCAGCGCGGCCGGGTCGAGGCCGAGGGTCTTCAAGCCCGCCGGGATGCCGAGGCGGCGGTTGAGGGCGTCCAACTCGTCGGCGAGGTTGGCGGCCTCGGGCAGGCCCATGGCGGCCTTCAGGCGGGCGAGCTTGTCGCCGGAGGCCGGCGCGTTGAAACGGACGACCGGCGGCATCAGGACGGCGTTGAGGGTGCCGTGGTGGAGGACCGGGCTCTTGAGGCCGCCGAGCGCGTGGCTCAGGGCATGGACGGCGCCGAGACCCTTCTGGAAGGTGAGGCCGCCTTCGAGGGCACCCATCATCATCTCGGTGCGGGCGGCGAGATCGGAGCCGTCGCGGTGGGCCGTCTCGATGGTGCGCCAGATCCGGCCGGCGCCGTCGAGCGCGATCGCCTCGGCGGGCGGGTTGTAGCGGGGGCTCAGGAAGGTCTCGATGCAGTGCGACAGGGCGTCGAGGCCGGTCGCGGCGGTCAGCCACGGCGGCAGGCCGAGGGTCAGTTCAGGGTCGCAGACGGCGCGGCGCGGGATCAGGTGGGGCGAGATGAAGCCGAGCTTGCGGCCGTCCTCGAGCGTGATGAGGGCGGCGCGGCCGACCTCCGAACCGGTCCCGGCGGTGGTCGGCACGGCGATCACGGGGGCGACCGCGGCGGTGATCCTGGGCAGGCCGCCGAGGATCGCCGCATAGGTCGAGAGCGGCCCGGGGTGGGTGGCCAGCAGGGCGACGCCCTTGGCGAGGTCGATCGGCGAGCCGCCGCCGGCCGCCACGATCCCGTCGCAGCCGCCGGCGCGGTAGACCTCCAGGGCAGCCAGGGTGGCGCCCTCGGTGGGGTTCGTCGGCACGTCCAGGAAGACGGCCGGCGACCCGCCGCAGAGGCCGGCGATGCGCTCGACGAGGCCGGTCGCCGCGAGGCCGCGGTCGGAGACGACGAGCGGCCGCCTCACCCCGAGCGCGGCGAGCTGGTCGGGCAGGGTGGCGACCACGCCGGGGCCGAACTCGATGGTGGTCAGGTACAGGATGGCGGACATGGGTTCTCTTCCAAAGCCTGGGACATCGAGCGCGTTTGGCGAAGCCGTCGGCGTGCGCCGATGTGGCCTCGACCCGGGCGGCCTTCGCGATGCGGGGTCCGCGCAGGACGCGCGAGCTGCCCAGGAAGCCGCGGCGGACCCGGAGCGTCAACCCGAATTCCACGCTTGCCGAAATGTCGGGCCGGGTCTCGCGCCGTGGCCCTGAGCGGCGCTGGCTCCGAACAGACCGAGGCCGTCGCCGTCGTGAAACGAATTGGCCCGGGCCAACAACGTGTCACAGGTCCGACCATCGATTCAGTGACCGGGCCAATCCTCGACTTTCAAGCCCTCGATCCTGGCAAACTCCCGGACGTTCGCGGTCACCAGAATCAAATCGCGCGCCAGGGCTTGCGCCCCGATCAGCACGTCGTAAGGGCCGATCGGCGTTCCCGCCTTGCGAAGCCTGGCCCGGATTTCGCCGGCGCAGAGTGCGTCGGCGGCAGTAAAGTCCAGAACTTCGAACGCGAGCCGGGAAAGATTGCGAAGGTTCTGCTCGATCTTACCGCTGCCGTAGGCGCCGTAGGCCAGTTCGTGCAAGACGATGGCGGACATCGCGACGGCGTCGGCCGGCAGGCGTCGGAGGCGGGCAGCCAGGGGGCCCGTGCGATCCTCCATGAGGGCGATCACGGCGTTCGTGTCGAGGAGATGGCTGTTCATTCGAACAGCTTGTCGAGACCCGGCCGCACCTGGTCCTCGACGGGCTCGAGCGCCGTCGAGACCGCGTCTTCCGTCAGTGGCTCGAGCTTGTCGAGCCAATCCCAGTTCTTCGCGATCGGTTCGAGAACGACGGCGTTGCCGGACCGCCTGATCCGCACCTCGTCTACGTCGAAGCGGAATTCCTTGGGCAGGCGGACCGCCTGCGAGCGGCCCGTCCAGAACACCTTGGCGGTGGTCATGAGTGTCCCTCCGTTTGCCGTATATCGGTAATATACGGCATCGGCGCCCCATGACCAAGCGTTCATACCGTCCCCACCGTCTTCAGCCTTACCCGCGGGTGGACCTCGGCCTGGCTCATGACGACCGTGTGGGCGCGGAAGCGTTCGACGATGGAGCGGACGTGGGGGCGGACCTGGGGGCTCGTCAGGAGGACCGGGATCTCGCCCATGCGGGCGGCGTCCTCGAAGGCGTCGCGGACGGCGTTGACGAATTGGCCGAGCTTGGAGGGGGCCATGGCGAGGTGCTTCTCGTCGCCCTCGCCCTGGAGGGCCTCGGCGAAGGCGAGCTCCCAGGCGGGGGAGAGCGAGATCAGCGGCAGGTAGCCGGACGGCGACAGGTTGGCGGCGCAGATCTGGCGGGCGAGACGGGTGCGGACGTGCTCGGCGATGCCGGTGACCGAGCGGGTGAAGCCGACCGCCTCGGCAATGCCCTCCAGGATGCCGGAGAGGTCGCGGATCGAGATGCGCTCGTTGAGGAGCGTCTGCAGGACGCGCTGGATGCCGGAGACGTTGATCTGGCTCGGCACGATGTCCTCGACGAGCTTGTGCTGCTCCTTCGGCAGGTCGGAGAGGAGCTTCTGGACGTCCGCGTAGGAGAGAAGGTCGGCGACGTTCGACTTCAGGATCTCGGTCAGGTGGGTTGAGAGCACGGTCGCGGGATCGACGACGGTCAGGCCGCGGATCGCCGCCTCCTCGCGCAGCGCCGGGTCGACCCAGGTGGCGGGCAGGCCGAAGGTCGGCTCGGTGGTCTGCAGGCCGGGCAGGTCGATCGGGCGTCCCTCCGGGTCCATGAGCATGAAGAGGTTGGCGTAGACGACGCCGCGGCCGGCCTCCACTTCCTTGATCTTGATGACGTATTCGTTGGCCTGGAGCTGGACGTTGTCGAGGATCCGGCAGGGCGGCATGACGAAGCCCATGTCGGAGGCGAGCTGGCGGCGGAGCGCCTTGATCTGGTCGGTCAGGCGGTCGGAGCCGTCGGGGCCGTTGATGAGCGACAGGAGCGCGTAGCCGAGCTCGACCCGAAGGTCGTCCATCTTGAGGACCTCGGCGATCGGCTCCTCGGCGGGCGCGGCGCCGGCCTTGGCGGCGGCCTCGGCGTTGACGGCGTCGAGGGCCTGGCGGGTCGCCTCGTCCTTCTTGTCGCGCTCGGAGACGAGGGCCAGGAAGCCAGCCGTGCCGGCCAGCGCCAGGAAGGGCAGGGCGGGCATGCCGGGCAGGAAGGCGAGGGCGGCCATGACGGCGGAGGACATGCCGAGCGCCTTCGGGTAGCCGGACAGCTGGCGCATGATCGCCTTGTCGGCGGCGCCCGAGACGCCCGCCTTGGAGACCAGGATGCCGGCGGCGGTCGAGACGATGAGGGCCGGGATCTGGCTGACGAGGCCGTCGCCGACGGTCAGCACCGTGTAGCTGTGGGCGGCTTCCGAGAAGGTGATGCCCTGCTGGAAGACGCCGATGATGATGCCGCCGACCACGTTGATGAAGGTGATGAGCAGGCCCGCGATGGCGTCGCCGCGCACGAACTTGGAGGCGCCGTCCATGGCGCCGAAGAAGCTCGATTCGTCCTCCAGGTCCTTGCGGCGCTGCTTGGCGGTCTTCTCGTCGATGAGGCCGGCGGACAGGTCCGCGTCGATCGCCATCTGCTTGCCGGGCATGGCGTCGAGGGTGAAGCGGGCGGCCACCTCGGCGATGCGGCCGGAGCCCTTCGTGATGACCACGAAGTTCACGATGATCAGGATGGCGAAGACGATCAGGCCGATGACGAAGTTGCCGGCCATCACGAAGTTGCCGAAGGCCTCGATGACGTGGCCGGCGGCGTGGGTGCCCTCGTGGCCGTGGGCCAGGATGAGGCGGGTCGAGGCGAGGTTCAGCGCCAGCCGCAGCATGGTGGCGATGAGCAGGACGGTCGGGAAGGCCGAGAACTCGAGCGGGTGGTGGATGAAGAGGCCGGTCATCAGGACCAGCACCGAGAGGGTGATCGAGATCGCCAGGGCCAGATCGAGCAGCCAGGCGGGCAGCGGCACGATCAGGACCATCAGGATCGACATCACGCCGAGCGCGAGCGCGATATCGCCCCGGCGCGCGTGGCCGATCAGGTCGGAGAGGGACGGGAACTTGAGCGGCGTGGCCTGCGGGCCCGGGGCTCCGCCCCCTGCGGTCGTGTCGGTCATCGGATCGGCTCGGCCTCGGCTCGCGCGCCCGGAACCCTCCGGCACGGCTGGGCAAATTTTGCCGGCCGCATGGTTAAGGGGCGGTTAATTCCGGGGCGGCCCGGCTACTGGCGGGGCCAGCCGAGGCGGGTGAGGGCCGCGTCCGCGGCCCGGTTGCCCTGGGCGGCGGAGAGCCGGTAGAGGCGGACAGCCTCGGCCTCGTTGCGGAAGAGGCCGCCGATGCCGCGCTCGTACGCGGAGGCGAGGCGGAACTGGGCGAAGCGGAAGCCGATGCGGGCGCCGATCTCGTAGAGGCGCACCGCCTCCTTCTCGTCCTTGGGCAGGCCGCCGATGCCGAGTTCGTAGGCCCAGCCGAGATAAGTGCGCCCGGTGTCCGAGTTGCGATCGGCGGCGAGCCGGTACAGGCGGACCGCCTCGGCCTCGTCCTTCTGCAACCCGCCGGTGCCGCGCTGGTAGTGGAGCCCGAGGTTCGCGGAGGCGGCCGGGAGGCCCTGGTCGGCGGCGAGCCGGTAGAGCCGCACGGCCTCGACGTCGTTCTCGGGCAGGCCGCCGAGGCCGCTGTCGTAGGCGCTGCCGAGGCCGTTCAGGGCGTTGCGGGCGTTTCGCTCCGCACCCGCCCGGTAGAGCCGGACGGCCTCGACCTCGTCGCGGGGCAGTCCGCCGATCCCGCGCTCGTAGTAGTAGCCGAGCGCACCCATGGCCAGCCCCGAACCGCGCTCGGCGCCGAGGCGGGCATAGCGGGCCGCCTCCTCGATGTTGCGGCGCTGGCCGAGCTGGCCGAATTCGCTCGCCTCGCCGAGGCGCGCGGCGGCCTCGGCCGAGCCGTGCGCGGCGGCGAGCCTGAACAGGCGGAGCGCTTCGGCGTCGCTGCGCACAAGGCCGCCGGCCCCGCGCTCGTAGGCCTGGCCCAGCGCGTGCTCGGCCTCCGGGTGCTGCGCGGCGGCGGCGAGCTCGAAGAGGCGGACCGCCTCCTTGTCGTCCCGGGCGAGGCCGCCGAGGCCGCGCCGGGTGGCATCGCCGAGGCGGGCCTGTCCGGCGGGGTCGCCCTGGGCGGCGGCGAGGCGGTAGAGCCGGACCGCCTCGGCCTCGTTCCGCTCGACGCCGAGGCCCTGCTCGAAGAGGCGGCCGAGCTCGGCCTGGGCGGACGCGGCGCCGGCGGCGGCCGCCTCCTTCAGCTTCGCCAGGGCGTCCGGGGCCGGCGGCGCGGGGAGCGGCGGGATGGCGACGGGCGGGGGCCGGCCGTCGGCCGCGGGGGGGACGGTGGCGGCCTGCCGGGCGGGGGCGGGGGCGTTCCCCTCGGGACCGGCGGTCCGGGCCGCCGGGGGCTCGGCAGGGGCGGCCGGCGGCGGCGCCGGACGGGCGGTCCGCGGCGGATCCCGGGCGAGCGCGGCGAGGCGGGCCTCCGCGGCTGCCTTCGCGGCGCAGGCCTCGCAGGGGGCGGCGGCGACCGCGCGCAGCCGCGCCGGATCGTCGGCGGCGGCTTCGAGCGCCGCCTTCTCTTCGGCCAGCACGGCGAGCCGGCGGCGGACCTCCGTGCGGGCGGCGGCCGTGGCGGCGCCGTGCAGGAGGGGGTCGAGGCGGGCCACCTCGAAACCGGCTTCGGCCAGCGCGGCCTCGTCGGCGCGGCGGTCGAGCCAGGGCGGCACCATCAGGGCCGCGGCGGCGGTCGCGCCCATGAGGACTACGACCAGAAGGGCGGGCACGAGGCGTCCGGCGAGCCCGGCGGCGGGCTTGCGGACCACCGGCATGGTGGCGGGCTCCGGCGCGGCCGGGGGCCGGGCGGGGGCCCGGGCGGGGACGGCGGGGCTGTCCCAGCCGAGGGCGGCGCGGAACTCGGGGATGGATTGGGGGCGGTCGCGCGGGTCGAGGCTCAGGGCCCGGTCGATGGCGAGGAGGAAGCCGGGACGGTAGTCGACGCCGGGTGGCAGGGCGGCCGCGGCGGGGACGTAGGGGTCCTGGCCGGGTCCCCCGGGGCGGTAGGCGAACTGGCGGGCATCCGCGGCGGCCGGGACCTCTCCCGTCACGGCCCGGTAGAGGGTCGCCCCGAGGGCGTAGATGTCGGTCGTCCGCCCCATCACCGCCAGCGCGTCCTGGGCGATCTGTTCGGGCGGGGTGTAGCCGGCGCTCTGGAAGGCGGCCGTGGTGAGGCTGGAGCGGTCGAGGCCGGTGCGGCTGGTGCCGAAGTCGATGATGACCGGCCGGCCGTCGTGCCGGATCATGATGTTGTCGGGCTTCAGGTCGCGGTGCAGCTCGTTGGCGTCGTGAAGGTACTCGACGGCGTCGAAGACCCCTTCGAAGACGGTGCGCAGCGCCGCCTCGTCGGGGCGCCGGCCGAGGGCCGCGAGGCGCTTCAGGGCGGTCCCGTACGGCACCCCCTCGACGAAGCTCATGACCAGGTAGGCCGTGCCGTTCAGGCGGAAGAAGTTCTCGCCGCGCACGATGCCGGGGTGGTCGAAGCGGGTCGCGATCTTGCGCGCTTCCTCGATGAACCGCTCGAGCATCGCCTCCACGATGGTCCGGTCGTAGCCGGTGCGCTCGGCCCAGGACGCCATGGTGACGGTGCCGTCGGGCCGGCGGTCGAATGCGGAGGCGACGAAGAACTCCTTGATGGCCACCCGGCGGCCGAGTTCGGCGTGGCGGCCCTCGTAGGTGATGCCGAAGCCGCCGCGGCCGAGGAAGCGCACGACCTGGTAGTCGCCGAGCCGCGTCCCCGGGGGCAAGGCCTCGGGCGGGGCGGCCTCGCCGCGGTCGGTGTGACTGTCGGGCGGAGCGGACATGGTCCTGTCCGGCGTTTCCTCGTGGAGAATGACGGTAGCGCGGGCCGGGCGGGTCCGGGAAGGGGCTCGCGCGGGATTTGACCGGCCGTGATCGGCGAAGCCTCAGCGCTGGCCGAGGCGCGCGAGGGCCTGGATGGCGGCCGGGTCCTTCTGGTCGGCGGCGAGCCGGTAGAGCCGGACCGCCTCCCGGTCGTCCTTGGGCAGGCCGCCGATGCCGCGCTCGTAGGCCGACGCCAGGGCGACCTGGCCGCGCGGGTTGCCCTGGGCGGCCGACAGGCGATAGAGGCGGACGGCCTCGGCGTCGTTCTTCGCCAGCCCGCCGGCGCCGCGCTCGTAGAAGCTGCCGAGGTTGAACTGGCCGTAGTCGCTGCCCCGTTCGGCCGCAATACGGTAGAGCCGGCCGGCCTCCGCCTCGTCCTTCGGGATGCTGCCGAGGCCGCGTTCGAAGAGGTTGGCGAGGTTGTTGAGGGCGAGGAGGTGGCCCTTGTCGGCCGCCACGGAGTAGAGCCGGGCCGCCTCGCGCTCGTCGCGCGGCAGGCCGCCGCCGCCCCGGGCATACAGGATCGCGAGGTTGAACATGCCGACCTCGTCGCCGAGGTCGACGGCCTTCTGGAAGAGGCGGGCGGCCTCGGCCTCGTCGAGCTGGAGGCCGCCGATGCCGCGGGCGTAGGCCACCCCCAGGTTGGCGTAGCCGCGGGCGCTCCCCCGGTCGACCGCCTTGCGGTACCAGCGGACGGCCTCGCGCTCGTCGCGGGGCAGGCCGCCGTAGCCGCGCTCGTACGAGAAGCCGAGGCTGTTCAGGGCGTTCTCCTCGCCCTGTTCGGCCGCCAGCCGGAACAGGCGGACGGCCTCGAACTCGTTCTGGGGCACCCCGCCGACGCCGCGCTGGTAGAAGATCGCCAGGTTGTTCTGCGCGACCGCGTTGCCGCGGTCGGCGGCGATCCGGTAGAGCCGCGCCGCCTCGGCCTCGTCGCGGGCGATGCCGCCGAGGCCGAACTGCAGGAAGCGGGCGTAGTTGGCGATCGCGAACTCGTCGCCGCGGTCGGCGGCCGCCTTGTAGAGGCGGGCGGCGGCGGTCAGGTCCTTGGGCAGTCCGCCGGCCCCGCGCTCGGTCAGCCAGCCGAGGTTGTTGGAGGCGCGCGGGACGCCGCGGTCGCTCGCCTGCCGGTAGAGCCGGGCCGCCCGGGCCTCGTCGCGGGCGAGGCCGCCGCCGCCCCGTTCGTAGGCCATCCCGAGCGCCAGCATGGCGAGTTCGTCGCCCTGGTCGGCGGCCTGCCCGTAGAGCCGCACGGCCTCGGCCTCGTCGACGGCGAGGCCGCCGAGGCCCTTGGCGTGGAGGGTGCCGAGATTGTAGCGGGCCCGCGCGTTGCCGCGCTCGGCGGCGGAGCGGTACAGGCGGACCGCCTCGGCCTCGTCCCGGGGGAGGCCGCCGCGGCCGCGCTCGTGGGCCGTGCCGAGGTTGACCTCCGCGTCGGCGAGGCCGTCGGCGGCGGCGAGCCTGAGCAGGCGGACGGCCTCGGGGTGGTCGCGCTCGGGGCCGGGGAGCAGGTCGCCGCCGCGCCGGGCGCGGGCCTGGGCGAGGCGACTGCGGACGGTGTCGCGGGTCAGGCAGGCCTCGCAGGGGGCGGAGGCGAGGCGCTCGAGCCGGTCGAGGTCCGTGCCGGCCTCGGCGAGCGCGCGGGCTTCGGCCTGGACGACGTCGAGCCGCCGGCGCGCCTCGGCGGCGGTGCGGCGGCCGGCGGTGTCGGCGATGAGGCCGAGGCGGGTCTCGTCGTAGCCGGCGGCCGTCAGCAGGGCCTCGTCGGACCGCGACGACTGCCAGACCCAGATCCCCGCCGCGATTCCGACGAGGAGCAGGGCGATGCCCGCCGCCAGCACGGTTCTCAGACGCCTCGCCGGGTGCGGTCCGGGCGGCGGGGACGGTTCGGGCGGGGAGGGAACGGCGGGCTCGGGGGCCCAGCCGAGGGCCTTGCCGAGTTCGGCGATCGACTGCGGGCGGCGGCGAGGGTCGAGATCGAGCGCGCGGTCGATGGCGGCGAGGAAGCCGGTGCGGTAGGCGCCGGCGGCCTCGCCGAGCGCCGCGGCGACCGGGACATGGGGGTCGCGGCCGGGGCCGCCCGGGCGGAAGGCGAGCTGGCGGCGGTCGCCGGCGATCGGCGTGCGGCCGGTCACGGCGCGGTAGAGGGTGGCGCCGAGGGCGTAGATGTCGGTCGGCCGGCCGAGCACGACGGTCTCGTCCTGCGCGATCTGCTCGGGCGGCGAGTAGCCGGCGGACTGGAAGGCGTTGCTGGTCAGGCTGGAGCGGTCGAGGCCGGAGCGGGACGTCCCGAAGTCGATCAGGATCGGCGTGCCGTCCGCCCGGATCATGATGTTGTCGGGCTTCAGGTCCCGGTGCAGCTCGTCGCGCTCGTGCAGGTAGGCGACCGCCTCGAAGACCGGCTCGAACACCTTGCGCAGGTCCGCCTCGGAGGGGCGGACGCCGCGCTCCGACTGCTCCTTCAGGACGGCCGCGTAGGAGCGGCCCTCCACGAAGGTCATCACGAGGTAAGCGGTGTTGTTGAGGCGGAGGAAGTTCTCGCCCTTGACGATGTTGGGATGGTCGAAGCGCGTCGCGATCTTCTTCGCCTCGTCGATGAAGCGATCGAGCATCTCGCGGGTCACCTCGTCGGTGTAGCCGGTCTGGTCCGCCCAGCCCGAGCGCGTGACGCCGCCGGTGTTCTCGCGCTGGAACGCGCCGTCGATGAAGAACTCCTTGATGGCGACGCGACGGCCGAGATCGCTGTGGCGACCCTCGTAGGTGATGCCGAACCCGCCCCGTCCGAGGAAGCGGACGATCTCGTAGGATGCGAGCCGCGTCCCGGGCGGCAGCGCCTCCGGGGGACCATGGCCTCTGCCGACGATGACGGTCTCTTCGTCCTGGCTCACGGGGGTCCGGCTTCGACGGTCGAAGGCTGCAGCCTAGTCCAAGCCAGGCGTGATCTGAAGCCCGGCCGGGCGGTCTCTCGCGGCGATGCACCTTGAATTGATCGGCCATGCGCGCCGGGCGGCCCGCGCGCGATTGACGGGGACCCTTGAGGTTCGTATATTTTAAGTCTGAAGTAATTCGGAGCCCGCAGGGGAGGAGAGGACGGCCATGCGCATCGTCTGCATCGGAGGCGGGCCCGCGGGGCTCTATTTCGGGCTCCTCATCAAGAAGCTCGATCCGGCCCATTCGGTCACGGTGGTCGAGCGGAACCGGCCCTACGACACGTTCGGCTGGGGCGTGGTCTTCTCGGACGCGACCATGGAGGCGATGCGCCTGTGGGATCCGGAGACCGCGCGCGAGATCGAGGACGCCTTCAACCACTGGGACGATATCGAGCTCCTCTTCAAGGGCACGCGCCAGCGGACGACCGGGCACGGCTTCGTCGGCATCGGCCGCAAGAAGCTCCTCAACATTCTGCAGAAGCGCTGCGAGGACCTGGGCGTCGAGCTTGTCTTCGAGCGCGAGGTGGACTCCGACCTGGAGTTCCCGGACGCGGACCTCGTCATCGCCTCGGACGGCATCAACTCGAAGATCCGCAACCGCTACGCCGACGTGTTCCAGCCCGACCTGGTGGTGCGTCCCAACCGGTACATCTGGCTCGGGACCGACAAGAGCTACGACGCCTTCACGTTCGACTTCCGCAAGACCGAGCACGGCTGGTTCCAGGCGCACATCTACAAGTTCGACGAGACGACCTCGACCTTCATCGTGGAGACCACCGAGGAGACCTTCCGGGCGCACGGGATCGACGGCTTCGACCAGGACCGGTCGATCGCCTTCTGCGAAAACCTGTTTTCCGAGGTCCTCGACGGCGCCCGCCTGATGACCAATGCGCGGCACACGCGCGGCTCCGCCTGGCTGAACTTCCAGCGGCTCGTCTGCGGGCGCTGGAGCCACTTCAACGGGCGCAGCCACGTGGTGCTGATGGGCGACGCGGCGCACACGGCGCATTTCGCCATCGGGTCGGGCACCAAGCTCGCCATCGACGACGCCATCGAACTGACGAAGCAGTTCCAGGCCTTCGGTCACGCGGCCGACCGCATTCCGGACGTGCTCGAGGCCTACGAGGCGGTGCGGCGGGTCGACGTTGCGCGCATCCAGAACGCCGCGCGCAACGCCATGGAGTGGTTCGAGGTGGTCGGCCAGCGCTACGCCGACACGATGGAGCCGGAGCAGTTCATGTACTCCATGCTGACCCGCTCGCAGCGGATCAGCCACGAGAACCTGCGCCTGCGCGACAAGGCGTGGCTGGAGGGGTACGAGCGCTGGTTCGCGCGCAAGTGCGGCATCCCGGTCGGCAACGGCCGCGCGGCGCCGCCGATGTTCACCCCCTACCGGGTGCGCGGCGTCACCTTGCCGAACCGGATCGTCGTCTCGCCGATGGCCATGTACTCGGCCGTCGACGGCATGCCGAACGACTTCCACCTCGTCCATCTCGGGGCGCGGGCCATGGGCGGGGCGGGGCTCGTCTTCGCCGAGATGACCTGCCCGTCGCCGGACGCGCGCATCACGCCCGGGTGCCTGGGGCTCTGGACCGAGGCGCAGGCCGAGGGCTTCCGGCGCATCGTCGACTTCGTGCATGCCCAGTCGGCCGCCCGGTTCGGCATCCAGCTCGGGCATGCGGGGAGGAAGGGCTCGACCTCGGCGCCGTGGGACGGCGAGGTGCCGCTGACGGAGGGGGGCTGGCCGCTGATCTCCGCCTCGGCGGTGCCCTACCACGCGGACGGCCCGTTGCCTCGCGCGATGGACCGGGCCGACATGGAGCGGGTCCTGGCCGACTTCGTGCGGGCCGCGGAACTCGCCGCGACGACGGGCGCGGACTGGCTCGAGCTCCACTGCGCCCACGGCTACCTGCTGTCGAGCTTCCTGTCGCCGCTGACAAACCGGCGGACGGACGCCTACGGGGGCAGCCATGCCGGCCGCGCGCGCTACCCCCTGGAGGTCTTCCGCGCGATCCGGGCGGTCTGGCCGCAGGACAAGCCGATCTCGGTCCGTCTCTCCTGCCACGACTGGGCGGAGGGCGGGAACACGCCGGAGGACGCGGCCATCTACGCGGCGCTCTTCAAGGAGGCCGGGGCGGACCTGATCGACTGCTCCTCGGGCCAGGTCTGGGCCGAGGACGCGCCGGTCTACGGGCGGCTCTACCAGACGCCCTTCTCGGACAAGATCCGCAACGAGATCGGCATCGGCACCATCGCGGTCGGGGCGATCTCGGAAGCCGACCACGCCAACTCGATCATCGCGGCGGGCCGCGCGGATCTCTGCGCCGTCGCGCGGCCGCATCTGGCCGACCCGGCCTGGTCGCTGCACGAGGCGGCCCGCATCGGCCTCACCGACGTGCCCTGGCCGAAGCAGTACCTGTCGGGCAAGCGGCAGTACGAGACCAACCTCGCGCGGGCCGCGACCGGGGCGGGGAAGTGACATGAGCGGCCCGGATCTTTCGGGACGGCATGCGCTGGTGACCGGTGCCGGCAGCGGCATCGGGGCCGCGGTGGCGCGCGCGCTCGCCGGGGCCGGGGCGCGGGTCAGCCTGGCGGGGCGCCGGCGCGAGCCGCTCGCCGAGACCGCCGCCGCGCTCGGGGCGCAGGCCGGGGCGATCGCGATCCTGGACGTGACGGACCGGGCCGCCGTGGCGGCCGGCGTGGCGGCCGTGGAGGCGGAGGCGGGGCCCGTCTCGATCCTGGTCAACAATGCCGGGCGTGCCGCGAGCGGGCCGTTCGAGCGGATCGCCGCGGAAACCTGGGACGACATGCTGGCCGTGAACCTGACCGGGGCCTTCCTGGTGACCCAGGCGGTGCTGCCCGGGATGCTGGCGCGGCGGGCGGGCCGGATCGTCAACGTGGCCTCGACGGCGGGGCTCGTCGGCTACCCCTATGTGGCCGCCTACGTGGCGGCCAAGCACGGGCTCGTCGGCCTGACCCGGGCGCTGGCGCTGGAGGTCGCGCGCAAGGGCGTGACCGTCAACGCGGTGTGCCCCGGCTTCACCGAGACGCCGCTCCTCGACGGCTCGGTGGCGACCATCGTGGAGAAGACCGGACGGACCGCCGAGGCGGCGCGTTCGGACCTGGCGCGGGCGAACCCGATGGGGCGGCTTGTCACGCCCGAGGAGGTGGCCGACGCGGTCGTGTGGCTCGCCTCGCCCGGGGCGGCGGCCGTGAACGGACAGGCGATCGCGATCGCGGGCGGAGAGGTGATGACGGGATGAGCGCTTCCTCGGAGATGCGGGCCATGTTGCGGCCCTTCAAGGACTATCGGGCGCGGCACTTCCTGTTCGAGGCGCCGGGCGACGGGCGGGTGGCGACGATCCGGCTGAACCGGCCGGATAAGAAGAACCCGCTAACCTTCGAGTCCTATGCGGAGTTGCGCGACCTCTTCCGCGACCTCGTCTACGCGTCGGACGTCCGGGCGATCGTGCTGACCGGCGAGGGGGGCAACTTCTGCTCGGGCGGCGACGTCTTCGAGATCATCGAGCCGCTCACCCGCATGGCGATGCCGGATCTCCTCGCCTTTACGCGCATGACGGGCGACGTCGTCAAGGCCATGCGGCGCTGCCCGCAGCCGATCGTGGCGGCGGTCGACGGGGTCTGCGCCGGGGCGGGGGCCATCCTCGCCATGGCGGCGGACCTGCGCTTCGCCACACCGGAGGCGCGGACGGCCTTCCTGTTCACGCGCGTGGGCCTGGCGGGGGCCGACATGGGGGCCTGCGGGATCCTGCCGCGCCTCATCGGGCAGGGCCGGGCGGCGGAACTCCTGTTCACCGGCCGGGCCATGACGGCCGAGGAGGGGCAGGCCTGGGGCTTCTGGAACCGGGTCGTGGCGCGCGACGCGCTCGCCGGCGAGGCGGCCGCGCTCGCCCGCTCGCTCGCGGACGGGCCGTGGTTCGCGCATGGCATGACCAAGACGATGCTTAACCAGGAATGGGCCATGGGCCTCGAGGAGATGATCGAGTCGGAGGCGCAGGCGCAGGCCGTGTGCATGGCGACGGGCGACTTCCGGCGCGCCTTCGAGGCCTTCGCGGCCAAGGCGAAACCGCAGTTCGAGGGGAATTGAGCCGATGCACGAGATCCTGCAGCCCGAGGGATGGACGAAGCCGGTCGGCTATGCGAACGGGGTCGCGGCGCGCGGCCGGATGGTGTTCGTCGGCGGCCAGGTGGGCTGGAACCGCTTCTCGGAGTTCGAGACCGACGACCTCGTCGGCCAGGTCCGCCAGACGCTGCAGAACGTGGTCGACGTGCTGCGCGAGGCCGGCGCCGGGCCGGAACACATCACGTCGATGACCTGGTACTTCATCGACAAGCGCGAATATCTCGACAACCTGAAGGGGATCGGGCAGGCCTACCGGGAAATCGTCGGCCGGCACTACCCGGCGATGGCGGCCGTGCAGGTGGTCGCGCTGATCGAGGACCGCGCCAAGGTGGAGATCCAGGCGACCGCGGTCGTGCCGGACTGAGCGGAAGGCGAGGACGGGCTCGCACCGGACCTTGAGGGTCCTGCCGCGGGCTGGGACTTCGTGAGCCGGGGCTCAGACCCGCCGGAGCCGGACCATCGAGAAGATGCCGATCGGCGGCAGGGGTCGGATCTCGACGAGCTCGAGTCGCGGCCGGTTCAGGATACGGGCGACGGGGAAGTCCGGGCGCCAGCCGAGCTTGCGGGTGATCGGGGTCAGCCGGTCCTCCAGGGCACGGCGCCAGCCGCCCTCGGCGGCGAAATGGGAGATCACGACCGCCTCCCCGCCCGGTTTCAGGACCCGCTCGACCTCGGCCATGACGCTGTCCGGGTGGGGCACGACCGTGATGGTGAACATGACCGCCACGGTGTCGAAGGCGGCATCCGGGAAGGCGAGCCGGGTGGCGTCCATCTCGAGAAGGTCCTCGACATGGTCGAGCTTCTCCGCGGCGACGCGGCGCCGGGCGACCGCCAGCATTTCGGGGGAGAGGTCGATGCCGGTGACCCGGAGCTGCGGACGGTAGCGGGCGAGCGCGATGCCGGTGCCGACGCCCACCTCCAGGACCGTGCCCGACCGGGTGTTGATATGCGCGAGCGCGGCCTCGCGGGCGCGGTCGAAGAAGCGGCCGAACAGGGCCAGACGGCCGAAGACGAAGTCGTAGACCGGCGCCCAGCGCGCGTAGGCGGCCCTGACGGTCGCCTCGTCGAGGCGCGGCGTCGGGCTCAGGCGGATGGAGCGGTCCTGGGAGGGCTCGGCCTTGGCCGAGACCGCGGTCTTCCGGAAGGGGCCGTCGGCCATGGTGATGCTCGCGGGGTTCGGGTCACTCGGCAGCGATGCCGGCACGGAAGCGAATCCGCTCCTCGGCTTCGGTTTCGTGCCTATCACGCGCGACGCGCGCAATGGTTCCCCCGCCGAGGACGCGCGAGCCCGCGTCGGCGCTTTCATAGAACACGCAGGCCTGACCGGGCGCCACGCCGTGCTCGCCGTCCACGAGGTCGACCACCGGGCCTTCGGGGGTGAGGGACAGAAGGGCGGGCTGCGGCGGGCGGGTCGAGCGGACCTTGGCGAAGATCTCCAGGCCGGCGGCCGGGAGGGCGTCCAGCGGGGCGTCGCCGAGCCAGTTGACGGCGCGCAGGTGCAGGCGATGGGTGAGCAGCGCCTCGCGGGGGCCGACGACGACCCGGCCGCGGTCGGCGTCGAGATGGACGACGTAGAGCGGCTCGCCCACCGAGACGCCAATGCCGCGCCGCTGGCCGACCGTGTAGTGGATGATGCCCTGGTGGCGGCCGAGCACCCGGCCGTCCACATGGACGATGTCGCCGGGCTCCGAGGCGCCGGGCTTCAGGCGCTCGATCACCTCGACGTAGCGGCCGGACGGGACGAAGCAGATGTCCTGGCTGTCGTGCTTCTCGGCGACCGCGAGGCCGAGGTCGCGGGCGATCTCGCGGGTCTCCGCCTTGGTCAGCCCGCCGAGGGGGAAGCGCAGGAAGTCGAGCTGCTCCTGGGTGGTGGCGAAGAGGAAGTAGCTCTGGTCGCGGTCGAGGTCCACGGGCCGGAAGAGCGCGCGGTGGCCGTTCGGCAGGGCGCGGCTCTCGACGTAGTGGCCGGTCGCCAGCGCGTGGGCGCCCAGCGCACGGGCGGTGTCGAGCAGGTCGGAGAACTTGACCGTCTGGTTACAGGAGACGCAGGGAACGGGCGTCTCGCCGTGCAGGTAGCTCTCCGCGAAGCTGTCGATCACGGCTGTGCGGAAGCGGTCCTCGTAGTCGAGGACGTAGTGGGGGATGCCGAGCCGCTCGGCGACCCGGCGGGCGTCGAGGATGTCCTGCCCGGCGCAGCAGGCGCCCTTCCGGTGGGTCGCCTCGCCGTGGTCGTAGAGCTGCAGGGTGACGCCGACGACGTCGTAGCCGGCCCGCTTCAGAAGCCCGGCGACCACGGAGGAATCGACGCCGCCCGACATCGCCACGACGACGCGGGTGTCTTCCCGGCGACCGGGGAGGTCGAGATCGGGGGGCATGGGCGGGAACCCTCTTCGGTTCGGGCGCGACAGGGCGCGACGGATGCGGCGGCTTCCGGGCTCAGATGGGGCGGACGGCAGCCGCCCGCAACGGTGGCCGGACTATAGACAGGCCGGCGCGAGGCAGCCAAGGGGGCGAGGGGCAGGAAGTGCCCGCCCGGCAGGACTTGCCGGGGCGCTCGCGGCCGGGCCTGCGCATTTTCCGCAAGGGTGCCCGAAGTCGGCCGCGAATGCGATGACCCCAACTGGCCCCACGCTTGCAAAGACCGGGATGCAACGACCCATTCCGAGCCTCCCCGAGGAACCGAAGTGTCCAGCGTCGCCGTCACGCCCGCCCGTACCCCGCCCGCCGGCGGAAGGACCCTGCCCGCAGCCTCCGGTGCCGAGACGCGGCCCCGCGGCGGCTTCGAGGAGATCATGGCCGCCACCGCGCCGCGGGCGGAAGAGGACGCTCCCCCGGCTCCGTCGGCCGAGACGCAGCCGCCGCAGCGGCCGGCCTCGGCGCGCCCGCCGGCCCCGGCCCGGTCCGCCACGGCGGCGCCGCCGGCCGGGCGCGAGGCCCCGGCCCCGGCCGCCGAGGATCCAGGTCCGTCGACCGGCGCCGCCCGGCAGTCCGCGACCACAGGGGCGGACGACCCGTCCGGTGCCGCCCCGGCGGACGACGGGGAGACGTCCGAGGAGGCTTCCGGCACCGGCAATCCCCCCGCCGAGGCGGGGGCAGCCGCCCCGGATTCGACCGGCGCGCCGCCCCAGGTTCTGCCGGCGCCGCAACAGGCCGTCCTGGCCGCCCTCCTGCAAGCCGGGTCTGCCGATCCGGCCGCCGCGCCGGCCGTCGATCCGGGCGCGGCGAGCGCGGAAGGGGGCGTCGCCGCGCCGACGGCGCCGCCCGGCAGCCTGCCTCCGACCCTGCCGCCGACCCTGCCGGCGGCCGCCGGCACCGCCGATCCGGGCGCGACGTCGCCCGAGGCCGCGGCCCCGCGCGGCGCGGCGCCCGAAGCGGGCGCAAAGACGCCGCAGGCCGGACTTCCCATCATCCCGCAGGTTTCCCCGGCCATCCGGCCGGCCGCGGCCTCCGGCGCCGGGGCGCTCGGATCCGGCACGGCCGACACGGGCGCGCCGGGCGCCGACGTCGGTTCGGGAGCGGCCGAGCAGGCGGCGATCGTCTCGATCAAGGTCACCACCGCCCTTGCCCCGGGCGCGGCGACGGAGACGGCGGCGACGATTCCTGCAGATCCCGGGACGAGCGTCGAGACCGCCGCCCCGCCCCAGACCTCGACGAACGCACGGGCCGACACCGCCCCCCCGATGCAGGGCGGACCGACCGCCGGCGCCGTCACGCCAATGGCGGACCCGGGCATTCCGGTCGAGACCGCACCCCCGACCGGCCTGACCGGGCCGACGCAGGCCGTTGCCGGCCCCCCGGCGGCCGATACGGGCCCGTCCGGTCAGGACGACGGGCAGGGCGGCGCCGAGGCGGCGGCGCCCGTCACCCCGCGCAACGCGCCGGCATCGCCCGCGAAGACGTCCGGGACGGTCGCGCCCCTGGCGAAGACCGATCCCGCCCAGCCGGTCGAGACGCCGCCGGCCGTGGCCCCTGCGGCCCCGGCGGCTGCCGCGAGGGTCGCCACGGCCACGACGGTCCCGGCCGGTCCGCCGGACGGGCCCGGCAAGGCCGCAGAGCCGGATACGGGGATCGCGTCTGCCGAGGCTCCGGCCTCGACGGTGCCGCCCGCAGTGGGCCAGACGACCACGCTCCAGGCGGCGACCGCCACGGGCGCGCCCGCGGCCCCGCCCCGGGTCTCGCCGGCCGAGCAGGTCGCCACGGGCGTGCTCGCCCATGCGGCGCACGGCGACCGGCGCTTCGAGATCCGCCTGGACCCACCGGAACTCGGCCGGGTCGACGTGCAGGTGCAGATCGCCGGCAGCGGGGAGATCCGAGCCCATCTGGTGGTCGAGCGGGTCGAGACGCTCGACATGATGCTGCGCGACCAGCGGAGCCTGGAGCGGTCGCTCGAACAGGCCGGCATGCGGCTCGCCGATGACGGCGTGTCGCTGTCGCTGCGCCAGGACCAGGCGGGCGGCGGCCGGCAGGGCTGGCGTGGCACGGTCCTTGCGAACGACGAACGACAGGGCGTCGGGACGGCCCCCCAGGAGGTCGTCCCGCCCGTGGCGGCGGCCTATGCGAGGCCGGCCCGGACCACGGGCATAGACGTCAGAGTGTGAGGCACGAGGGGCCCCGCGTCGCCCGGCGACGGGCATGGGGCCGGTCTTGAGGAGTATCGACCATGGCCTTGTCGGGCGTGACTTCGGTCCCGGGGCAGACTTCGACGGCGAAGACCGACCAGTCGAAGCTGACCTCGAACTACGAGACGTTCCTGACGCTGCTCACCACGCAGCTCAAGAACCAGAGCCCGCTCGAGCCGATGGACGCGAACCAGTTCACCCAGCAGCTGGTGCAGTTCTCCTCGATCGAGCAGCAGATCAAGATGAACGCCAACCTCGAGGAGATGAAGACGGCTCTGGCGGTCTCCAACGCCACCGCGCTGGTCAACTACGTGGGGACGACCGTGACGGTCGATTCGGGTCAGACCAAGCTGGAGAACGGCCAGGCCACCTGGAGCTTCACGGCGCCGAAGGCGGCGACCGCCAAGGTGGAGATCCGAAACGAGTCCGGCGACGTCGTCTTCGCGGGCGAGAAGGCGCTGACGGCCGGCACCAACGAATATGTCTGGAACGGCAAGACCTCGGACGGCAACACGGCCCCGGCGGGCACCTACAGCCTCGTCGTGGACGCGAAGGATTCCGCGGGGAACGCGGTCCGGATCACGCAGGAGATCACCGGCAGGGTGGACGGCCTGGACTTCACCAACGGCGACCCGAACCTGCTCGTCAACGGCATGTCGGTGTCCCTCTGGTCGGTGAAGAAGGTGAGGCCGAGCGTCTGAGCGGGGCCGTGCGACCGGCAAAGCGCGGGGCCCCTCCGGGGGCCCCGTTCGCGTCCGGGACACGGATTTGCGCGAAAGCGCACGATCGGGGCTGTCAGCTTAGCCATATTTTAAGGCACGGGCCGTAGCTTGACCTCGATGTGGTCGCATCGAGTGTGTGAGTGTACGATGACCGATCAATTACGACCGCGTGTGAAGTATGTCATCGGGCCCGACGGCAGCCCGCTGACCATCGCCGATCTTCCGCCGAGCGATACGAAACGGTGGGTCATCCGGCGCAAGGCAGAAGTCGTCGCCGCGGTCCGTGGGGGGCTGCTTTCGCTCGAGGAGGCCTGCAATCGATACACCCTGACCGTCGAGGAGTTCATCGCCTGGCAGCAGTCCATCGACCGTCATGGTCTGGCGGGGCTCCGGACGACGCGGATCCAGCACTACAGGCAGTGATCTCCTCGTCAGAGGATCGAAGCTACTCAAAGGCCGGCTCACGCCGGCCTTTTTCTTTTCCCGGATTCCGCCCGGCCGGCCCGGCGGGCGAAATCGGCGGCGTTAACGGCGCCCGGCAATTCCGACCGGGCGGGGGCCGTGCCGCCGGGCTCCGGCCCGCGAAATTCGTCGCTGCCGGCGCAGGACGACCGGGCCGTTAACCGGCCGTTTACCAAGCCCTGGGAAATTCTTGCCTAGCGGTTCGGTGCGGGAGGCCGGCCCCCACCCGGAGCCAGGCACCGGACCGCGATCCCCCCCCGACCGGATGAACTCCCTTGAACGGCGTCGCCGCGTTCCTGAAAACCCTGGGTCCCCAACGCCTCGCCGCGATGGCGGTGGTGGCCGCGATCCTCGTCGGGTTCTTCGGCTACATTATCATGCGGGCGAGCCAGCCCGCGATGGCGCCGCTCTACTCCGACCTGTCGGTCCAGGACTCCGCCCAGATCGTCAAGGAGCTGGAAAGCGCCGGCGTCCCGTACGAACTGAGGCAGGAAGGGTCGCAGGTCATGGTCCCCAAGGACCAGATGCTGCGACTGCGCATGCGACTCGCCGAGAAGGGAATTCCGGCCGGCGGCTCGGTCGGCTACGAGATCTTCGACAAGTCCGACGCGCTCGGCACGACGAGCTTCGTGCAGAACATCAATCACCTGCGCGCCCTCGAGGGCGAACTCGCCCGCACCATCCGGGCGATCGACCGGGTGCAGGCCGCCCGCGTCCACCTGGTCATCCCAGAGCGGCAGCTCTTCCAGCGTGAGAAGGCGGCGCCCTCGGCGTCGATCGTGCTGAAGCTGCGCGGGTCGCTCGAGCCCGCCCAGATCCGCTCCGTCCAGCATCTCGTCGCCTCCGCGGTGGAGGGGCTCAAGCCGAGCCGTGTCTCGATCGTGGACGAGAAGGGCGCGCTGCTCGGCGGCGGGACCGAGGAGGACCCGCAGGGCGCGCTGGCCTCCACGCTGCAGGACCGCAACGCCGCCTTCGAGCGGCGGCTCGAAGGCCAGATCGAATCGATCGTCGCCTCGGTGGTCGGCCAGGGCCGCGCGCGGGTGCGCGTCTCCGCCGAGATGGACTACAACCGGATCACCCAGACCTCGGACACCTTCGATCCGAACGGCCAGGTGGTCCGCTCGACCCAGACCAAGGAGGAGAGCTCGACCTCGGCGGCGGGCGAGCGCGCCGTTTCGGTCGGCAACCAGATCCCCGGGTCGACCCAGCAGCAGGGCGGCAACGCCGGCCGCGACGCGTCCAACTCGACCGAGGAGCTCGTCAATTACGAGATCTCGAAGACGAGCCGGACGGAAGTGCTGGAGGCGGGCCGTGTCAAGCGGGTCTCGGTGGCGGTGCTGGTCGACGGCGTCTACACCACGGGGCAGAACGGCGAGGTGACCTACCAGCCGCGCGGCCAGGAGGATCTCGACCGGATCTCCGCCATCGTCCGCTCCGCGGTCGGCTTCGACCAGAAGCGCGGCGACCAGGTCGAGGTCGTCAACCTGCGCTTCGCCGAGGCTCCGGCCTCGCTGCCGCTCGAGCAGGCGAAGTCCGGCTGGATGTCGATGTTCGAGTTCACCAAGGACGACGTCCTGCGGCTCGCCGAACTCGGCGTGCTGCTCCTGATGACGCTGCTCGTCATGCTCTTCGCGGTCCGTCCGCTGATCCGCAAGATGGTCTCGGCCGACAGCCCCGGCGGCTCGGTCCCGGGTGCCGGCACGGCGGCCGTGCAGATCACCGGGGAGCCCGGCACCCTGCAGATCTCGCTTCCGGCGGTCACGATCGGGCCGGACGGCAAGCCCGTGCCCGTGCCGATCTCGGAGGCGCATGCGGCGGCCAAGGGCGAGGGTGCGGTGGCGCTGCCCGCCGGCGGGCTCGACCCGACCAAGCTCGAGCATGCCAAGCAGCTCGGCGCCCTGCAGGCGAACTCCATCGGCAAGGTCGGCGACCTCATCAAGGAATTCCCCGAGGAGGCGACCGCCCTCATCCGCAGCTGGCTCAGCGAGGGCTGATCGACCATGGCCGCCACGCCCGCCCCCGTCCAGGAAAACGCCAGGCTCCAGGTCTCGGCGACCGAAACCTACCGCGAGCTGGCCGGCGCCGAGCGGGCCGCCGTGCTCCTGCTGGCGCTCGGCGAGGAGCACGGACGCGAGGTCTGGAAGCGGCTCGACGAACTGGAGATCCGGCAGGTCTCGCTCGCGATGGCGCGGCTCGGGCCGGTTTCCCCCGAGATGCTGGAGAACCTGTTCGTCGACTTCGTCACCAGGATCTCGTCGAAGGGCTCGCTCACCGGCAACCTCGATTCGACCGAGCGGATCCTGCTCTCCTTCCTGGCGCCCGAACGCGTGAACCAGATCCTGGAGGAGATCCGCGGGCCGGCCGGCCGGAACATGTGGGAGAAGCTCTCGAACGTCCAGGAGAACGTCCTCGCCAACTACCTGAAGAACGAGTACCCGCAGACCGTCGCGCTCGTGCTCTCCAAGATCCGGTCGGACCATGCCGGCCGGGTGCTCGCCATCCTGCCGGAGGAGTTCAGCCTCGAGGTCGTCAACCGCATGCTGAAGATGGAGGCGGTGCAGAAGGAGGTGCTCGACAAGGTCGAGCAGACGCTGCGCATCGAGTTCATGTCGAACCTCAGCCACACGTCGCGGCGCGACGCCCACGAGCTGATGGCGGAGATCTTCAACTCCTTCGACCGGCAGACGGAGGCGCGGTTCCTGACGGCGCTCGAGGAGGAGAACCGGGAATCGGCGGAGAAGATCAAGGCGCTGATGTTCACCTTCGAGGATCTCGGCAAGCTCGATGCGGCCGGCATCCAGACGCTGTTGCGCAACGTCGAGAAGGACAAGCTGGCGCTCGCCCTCAAGGGCGCGTCCGACACGCTCAAGAACTACTTCTTCTCCAACATGTCGAGCCGCGCCGCTTCGCTCCTCAAGGAGGACATGGAGGCGCTCGGGCCGGTCCGGCTGCGCGACGTGGACGAGAGCCAGGGCATGATGGTCAACGTCGCCAAGGACCTCGCGGCCAAGGGCGAGATCATGATCTCCAAGTCCAAGGGCGACGACGAGATCATCTACTGAGGAGCCGACGAGATCCATGGCCGCCCCCGCCCGCTTCCTGTTCGACCTGGACTTCGCGGCGCCCCCGCCGAAGCCGGCGGAGGAGATCGTCGAGGCCGTTCCCGAGACCCCGAAGGTGGAGCTCGACTTCCACCTCGCCGAGGTCGCGGCCGCGGAGGCGCGGGCGCGGGCCGAGGGCTACGAGGAAGGCCGGCGGGCCGCGGAGGTGCGGGCAGCCGAGCGGCTCGCCGACGAGGCCGCGGTGCTGGTCGCCTCGTCGCGGGCGCTCCTCGCCGCCCTTGAGGCGGACCGGCTGGCGATCGAGAAGCAGGCCGTCGACCTGGCGATGGCGGCGGCGCGCAAGCTCGCCGGGGCGCTGGTCGACCGGGAGCCGACCGCGGCCGTCCGGGCGCTCCTGGCCGAGTGCCTCGGGCCCTTGCGCAAGTCGCCGCACCTGGTCCTGAGGCTCCGGGAGGATTCCGCGGAGGCGGTCAGGGCCTCGGTCGACCGGATCGCCCGGGAGACCGGGTTCGAGGGCCGGATCGTCATCCTGGGCGAGCCGGAGATCGCGCGCGGCGATTGCCGCATCGAATGGGCCGACGGCGGCATCGTGCGCGACAGCGCCGCGATCGCGGCCGGCATCGAGGCGGCCGTCCAGCAGTATTTCACCGCCCGCGAGCAGGGCGTCGACGAGCATCCGCCGCATACCGACCCGGTCCGGCCGGGCGAGAGGATCTGAGCCATGGCAGCCGACGAAGGTCTCGATCTTTCCGACATGGGGGCGCCGCGCAAGTCGAGCGTCATCGACGACGAGCCCGTGACGGCCCGGACCGCCGCGGATCTGGAGGCCGTCTTCGACGTGCCCGTGAAGGTCTCGGCCATCCTGGGCCAGGCCCGCATGCAGGTCTCCGACCTCGTCAAGCTGTCGACCGGGACGGTGCTGGAACTCGACCGCAAGGTCGGCGAGGCGATCGACATCTACGTCAACAACCGGCTGGTCGCGCGCGGCGAGGTGGTGCTCGTCGAGGACCGGCTGGGCGTCACCATGACGGAAATCATCAAGGGCGAGCGGTAACACGCAAGCGAGGCCGCCAGGAGGCGGGCCGGGAGGTAGGAAGCCATGAGACTGCTCATCGTCGGTGCCCTCGGAGGGCAACTCGCCGTCGCCTCGCGCATGGCGATGGACCGCGGCGCCTCCGTGCTGCACGCCGATTCGGTCGAGACCGCCCTGAAGACGCTGCGCGCGGGCAAGGGCGCCGACCTCCTGATGGTCGACGTCGGCCAGCCGATCGCGGAGCTGATCCGGCAGCTGGAAATGGAACTGATCCACGTGCCCGTGGTCGCCTGCGGGACCTCGTCCAACGCGCGGGCGGCCGTCGAGGCGATCCGGGCCGGCGCCAAGGAGTACATCCCGCTGCCGCCGGACGCGGAGCTGATCGCCGCCGTGCTCGCCGCGGTGGCCGAGGAGGCGCGCGACCTCGTCATCCGGGACGACGCCATGGCGCGGGTTCTGCGGCTCGCCGACCAGGTGGCGCCGTCGGACGCCTCGATCCTGATCACGGGCGAGAGCGGCACCGGCAAGGAGGTGCTGGCCCGGCACGTGCACCGCAAGTCGTCGCGGGCCGACAAGCCGTTCATCGCGGTCAACTGCGCGGCGATCCCCGAGCAGCTCCTCGAAAGCGAACTCTTCGGCCACGAGAAGGGGGCCTTCACGGGGGCGGTGGCGCGGCGGGTCGGCAAGTTCGAGGAGGCGGACGGGGGCACGCTGCTGCTCGACGAGATCTCCGAGATGGACCTCAGGCTGCAGGCGAAGCTTCTCCGGGCGATCCAGGAGCGCGTCATCGACCGCGTCGGCGGCAGCCGGCCGGTGCCGGTCGACATCCGCATCCTGGCGACCTCGAACCGCAACCTGGCCGAAGAGGTCAGGAAGGGGACCTTCCGGGAGGACCTGCTCTACCGGCTCAACGTGGTCAACCTGAAGATCCCGCCCTTGCGCGAGCGGCCGGCCGACATCCTGGCGCTCGCCGAGCACTTCGCCGACAAGTACGCCAAGACGAACGGCATCAAGCCGAAGGCGATCGGCCCGGAGGCGCGCCGGGAGCTCATGCGGGCGCGCTGGCCGGGCAACGTCCGGGAGCTCGAGAACTGCATGCACCGGGCGGTGCTGATCGCTCCCGGGGACGAGATCGACGCGGGCTCGATCCTGTCGCCCGACGGCGAGCGGCTGACGGCCGGCGGGGCCGACCGGTCCGACCCGCGCAACGCGGCCGTGGTGCGCGCCGCCGAGACCGCCGAGGCGGTGACGCGGGCGCTCGTGGGCCGCACGGTGGCGGACGTGGAGCGGGACCTCATCCTCTCCACGCTCGACCACTGCCTCGGCAACCGCACCCATGCGGCCAATATCCTCGGCATCTCGATCCGCACCATGCGCAACAAGCTCAAGGAATATGCCGACGAGGGCTTCCAGGTGCCGCCGCCGGGCGGTGGCGAGGGGCGCGAGGTCGCCTGACCCGCGGGGGCGGCCCGATCTCCCACGGGAGGTCGTCCCCGATCCGCCGCAGCGCCGGTTCGCCTTGACACCGGTGGTCCGGGTTTCTTATATCGCGGCGCGTGGCTGGGTAGCTCAGATGGTTAGAGCGGAGGATTCATAACCCTCAGGTCGGCGGTTCGATCCCGCCCCCCGCCACCAGCCCCCTTCACGCCCGATCCGGATTTCACGATGGCGAGGCGCGAGCAGACCGGGTCCGTGGTCGCCGTCGCGCGCGACGCTGCGCACCGCTTCTCCAAGCCGACCGTCCCGTCGATCCGGCTCCTCGAAGGGCTCGGGGTCGAGGGCGATGCGCATCTCGGCACCACCGTGCAGCATCTTTCGCGCCTGCGGGCCGACCCCGGCCAGCCGAACCTGCGGCAGGTCCACCTGATCGCGGCCGAGCTCTTCGACGCGCTCGCGGAGGCCGGATATGCGATCGCGCCCGGAGCGCTCGGCGAGAACGTGACGACCCGCGGCATCGACCTCCTCGACCTGTTGCGGGGCAGCCGGCTGCATCTCGGGGCGACGGCGGTGGTGGAGGTCACGGGCCTGCGCAACCCGTGCCGGCAGATCGAGGACTTCCGGCCGGGGCTGCTCGCCCGGGTTCTCGACCGCGACGCGGCCGGCCGGCTCGTCCGCAAGGCGGGGATCATGGGCGTGGTGGTGGCCGGGGGCGTCGTCCGCCCGGGCGACCCGGTCGGGGTTGTCACTCCGGACGGTCCCCACCTGGCGCTGGAGCGGGTCTGAGGGGACGTCCGGTGCCGGTCGCAGTGCGGCGGCAGCATGCCTGTCCCGCGACAGTCCCCATTGTTTCGCATATTCTAAATTAGTATCTCCTCATGTGAAGGTGCCCGATAGGCACGCTGAGGAGGCGGCGATGATTTCGGATTGGCAGGGGACGACGCGGGATCTCTCGGGCTGGCTCCGAGACCTCCGGGCGGGGGCGCCCGACGTGATGAAGGCCTTCTCGGCCATGGCGCAGTCCGCGCTGGCACCCAAGGCGCTCGACACCAAGACCAAGGAGCTGATCGCGCTCGCGGTCGGGGTGGCGGTCCGGTGCGACGACTGCATCGCGTTCCATGCCAAGGCGGCCGTCGACCAGGGCGCGACCGAGGCGGAGATCGCCGAGACGCTGGCGATGGCGGTCTATATGGGGGCGGGGCCCTCGGTCATGTATGCTAGCCACGCCCTCCAGGCCACCCAGCAATTCGCGATCGCGAAAGCCGGGACGGGCGGCTGACGCGTCCGCGATGCGGCCGGTCCGGGATCGGGGCCCGGGCCGGCCGCTCTCCGCGCAGGGGTGTCAGCCCTCGCGCAGCTTGCGGGCCTTGAGCGCCGCCGGGCGTTCCAGGCAGCGCTCCAGCCAGGCGGCGACGTTGGGGGTCGACGAGAAGTCGAAGCCGTTGAACCAGACGCCGTAGAGCACCGAGGCAACGTTGAGGTCGGCGATCGTGAAGGCGTCGCCGACGAGATAGGGGCTTGCGCCGAGAGCGAGGTCGAGGAGCTGCAGGCGCGGGGTCGCCTCCGCGAGGGCGGCCGCCGCCGCTTCGGCGGAGCGCTTCTCCGGCGCGTACACGAAGGTGTTGTAGTTGTAGCGGCCGATCGGCCGCTCGAGCTCGGTGGCGGCGAAGAAGCTCCACTGCAGGACCTTGGCTTCGGCCTTCGGGTCCGACGGGTAGATCGCCGGTCCGTAGGTCTTGGCGAGATACAGGTTGATGGCAAGCGATTCGGTCACGACCAGGCCGTCGTCCTCGAGGACGGGGACGCGCTTCGCCGGGTTGATCCGGGCGAACCAGGGGGCCGAGACGCTCATCTCGCCGCCGTCGAAGCCGACCGGCACCTGTTCGTAGGCCACGCCGGCCTCCTCCAGGGCCCAGATGTTGCGGAAGCCGCGCGAGCGCGGGATGCCGTAGAGCTTGATCATGAGGACTCCGCCGAAGACGTTTTGGTTTCGCTACGGAACCATGGCACGGCGGCCGGGCCACGGAAAAGGGCGGCCCCGCGCAAAGGCCGCCCTCCGCCAACGCATTCCTGCCGGCCGATCAAAGTCCGCCGATGCAGACGTACTTCATGTCCAGGTAGTCCTCGACGCCGTACTTGGAGCCCTCGCGTCCGAAGCCGGAGTCCTTCACGCCGCCGAAGGGCGCGACCTCGGTGGTCAGCAGGCCCTCGTTGACGCCGACCTGGCCATACTTCAGCGCGCCGGCGACCCGGAAGGCGCGGGCGAGGTCGCGGGTGAAGAAATAGCCGGCGAGGCCGTACTCGGTCGAATTGGCGAGGCGGACGGCCTCCTCCTCGGTCTCGAAGCGGAACAGCGGCGCGACCGGGCCGAAGGTCTCCTCGGAGGCGATGCGCATGTCCGGGGTGGCGTCGCGCAGCACGGTCGGGCTCCAGAAGGTGCCGCCGAGCGGATGCCGGGTGCCGCCGGCGATGACCCGGGCGCCCTTGGCGGTCGCATCGGCCACGTGCGCCGCCACCTTGTCGATGGCCTTGGCGTTGATGAGCGGGCCCTGGGCGACGCCGGGCTCCAGCCCGTTGCCGACCTTCAAGGCCCCGACCGCCTTGGCGAACTTCTCGGCGAAGGCGTCGTAGACCCCGCTCTGGACGAAGAAGCGGTTCGTGCAGACGCAGGTCTGGCCGGAGTTGCGGAACTTGGAGAGGACGGCCTGCTCGGCCGCCCGGTCGATGTCGGCGTCGTCGAAGACGATGAAGGGGGCGTTGCCGCCGAGCTCCATGGAGACCCGCTTCATGTTGGCGATGGCGCGCGAGGCGAGCATCTTGCCGACCGGCGTGGAGCCCGTGAAGGTCAGCTTGCGGACGAGCGGGTTCTCGATGAACTCGTCGCCGATCGGGGCGGCCGTGCCGGTCACGATGTTGACGACGCCGTCCGGCACGCCGGCCTCGGCGGCCAGCACGCCCCAGGCGAGGCCCGAGTACGGGGTGAGCTCGGCGGGCTTGACGACGACCGTGCAGCCGGCCGCGAGCGCGGCGCCGACCTTGCGGGAGATCATCGAGGAGGGGAAGTTCCAGGGCGTGATGCAGGCCGCGACGCCGACGGGCTCGCGCGTGACCAGGATCTTGCGGTTGGCCCAGGGAGACGGGATGACGTCGCCGTAGATGCGGCGGGCCTCCTCGGCGAACCACTGGACGTAGGCGGCCGAAATCATGACCTCGCCCTTGGATTCGGCGAGGGACTTGCCCTGCTCGAGGGTCAGGAGCTCGGCGAGCGCATCGACATTGTCGCGGATCAGGCCGGCGAGCCGGTGCAGGACGGCGCCACGCTCGGCCGCGGTGCGGGCGGCCCAGGCCGGAAAGGCGGCATGGGCGGCCTCGATCGCACGCTTCGTCTCGGCGCGGCCGGCATTCGGGACCGTGCCGATGATCTCGCCGGTGGCCGGATTGTCGACTTCGATCACGGCACCGTTGTCGGCTCCGACCCACTGGCCGCCGATCAGGTTCGCCTCGCGCACCCAGGGGTTCGTCTTCTTGAGCATGGCCGCTGTCCTCCGACGTCACGTGCCGCCGGAATAGTCCTTCGGCGACGGCGGCGCAATGCGGGGTCCAAAAGGAGCGCCCGTCGCAGGGACCGGCTCAGCGGCGGAGCTTCTCCTTCAGGGCGTCGATCCGGCGGGAGGCCTCTGCCTTGGTGAGATCGTCCGCGAAGGTGTCCGGGTCGTGGGCCTCCTCGGACAGGGTCTTGAGGTAGGAAGCCTGGGCCCCCGTCATCGGCTCGTCGCCTGTCACCCAGTCCTCGGGCGGCTTCTCGGTGTTGGACGCCGGATCGGGGTCGAGCTTGGGGTTCGCGGGGTTGTGTTCGGCCTTGGCCATGGCGGTCCTCGTTCCTGGAATGTTCCTGTCTCCAGGAACGTCCGCAGGCGCCGAGGGTTCCCGGCCGGGGCGTCTCGCCGATCCCTCTCAGGGACCTTCGAAGCGGTACTCGGTGAGCTGGCGGTATGTCTGGCCGGGGCGCAGGACGGCGCTGCCGAAGCCCGGGTTGTTGGGGGTGTCGGGGAAGAGCTGCGGCTCCAGGCAGAAGCCGGCATTGGCGCCGAAGTGGCGGCCATGGGTGCCCGTGACGGGCACGTTCATCTTCGTGGCGTCGTAGAACTGGACGCCGGGCTCGGTCGACCAGACCTCGAGGCGGATGCCCGTCTTCGGGCCGGCCGCGCGCGCCATCAGGCGCGGCTCGGCGGCGCGCTCGCGGGCGACGACGAAGTTGTGGTCGTAGCCGACATGGGCGCCCTCCGCGAGATGGCGGATCGGGCGCGGACTGCGGAAGTCGAAGGGCGTCCCGGCGACGGGCGCGATGGCGCCGGTCGGAATGAGGTCCGCGTCCACGGGCGTGTAGGTCTCGGCCGGGATCTCCAGGATGTGGTCGAGCACGGAGCCGTCGCCGTCGAGGTTGAAGTAGCTGTGGGTCGCCAGGTTGACGATGGTCGGGGCGTCGGTGGTGGCGGTCAGCTCCATCCTGAGGAGGCCCGGGCCGGCGACCTCGTAGCGGATCCGGGCCTCGACGGCACCGGGGTAGCCCTGGTCGCCGTCCGGCGAGGAGAAGCCGAAGAGGGCGGAGCGGGGCGTGCGGGCGAGGAGCTTCCAGGGGCGCTTGCCGAAGCCCGTGTTGCCGCCGCCGTGGAGATGGTGCCGGCCAGCTTGGTTCAGGACCAGCTGTTGCTCGACGCCGTCGAGCGTGAAGCGCCCGTTGCGGATGCGGTTGGCGTAGCGTCCCGCGACCGCGCCCATGTGGGAGGAGTGCGCCACGTAGTCCTCGAGCGTGTCGAGGCCGAGCACCACCGGGCGGCCGCCGACCAGCAGGTCGCGGATCGAGGCGCCGTAGCCGATCAGTTCGACGCGCAGGTCCTCCCCGGCGATGGTCACGCGCGGGACGGGCGTGCCGTCCGGCATGAAGCCGAAGATGTCCTCGAGATCCATGTCTTCCTCCCCGTCGTCCTGGCGCCGCGCGAAGCGGTCTCGTCCTGACGACGGAGCATAGCGGCCCGGCCGGAGGCGGCAAGGCGAGCCCGCCCGCACGCGCCGACCCGGGGTCGGCGGAGCACCGTTTCTTATTGATTCCTTATGCCTTTTTTGTCGCAGGCTCGAGGCTTCGACTTGTCTTGGCAGGGCGAATTCTATTTGATCAACGTCGATAACAATTTTTCCGGGAGATCACGTATGGTCGGGCTTTCGCGCAGGCTGGCGATCGGCCTGCTGCTCGCCGTGGCGGTCGCCGCCGGGCCGGCGGCCGCCGCCGAGACGCTCCGGGTCGGGGTGCTGAAGTTCGGCACGGCGAGCTGGGAGCTCGACGTGATCAAGACGAACAAGCTCGACCAGCAGGCCGGCGCCGAGTTCGAGGTGGTCGAGCTCGCCTCCAACGACGCGGCGCGGATCGCCTTCCAGGCCGGGGAGGTGGACACCATCGTGTCGGACGTGCTCTGGGCGGCGCGGCTCAACGCCGAGGGGCGGCCGGTCGTCTACGTGCCCTTCTCGTCGACCGAGGGGTCGATCATGGTGCCCGCCAACTCGCCGGCGAAGTCGATCGGCGACCTCAAGGGCAAGAAGATCGGCGTCGCCGGCGGGGCGCTCGACAAGGGCTGGCTCCTGATCCAGGGCTACGCGCGGCAGACGGCGGGGGTTGACCTCGCCCGAGAGGCCGAGCCGGTCTACGGGGCGCCGCCGCTGCTGCAGCAGAAGCTCGAGCAAGGGGAACTGGACGCGGCGCTGCTGTTCTGGAACTTCGCGGCGCGGCTGGAGGCCAAGGGCTTCCGCGAGCTGATGCCGTTCGACCAGGCGGCGAAGCACTTCGGCGTCAAGGGCGACGTGGCGATGCTCGGCTACGTGTTCCAGGGGAAGGTCGCCGAGAGCCGGCCGGCGGCCGTCAAGGCGCTCGTGGAGGCGTCGCGGAAGGCCAAGGAGATCCTCGCCCGGTCGGATGCCGAGTGGGCGCGGATCCGGCCGCTGATGCGCGCGGAGAGCGATGCCGACTTCGCGGCGCTGAAGCGGCGCTTCGTCGAGGGGATCCCCCGGCGGCCGGTGGCGGAGGAAACCGCGGACGCGGCCCGGATCTACGCCATCCTGGCGGAGATCGGCGGCGACAAGCTGGTCGGGCCATCGAAGACGCTGCCGGCCGGCATCTATTGGACGGGCCTCTGAGATGGCCGAGGGGCGCGGCTCCGGACCGGACGGCTCCCTGTCGGGCCGGGCCGCGCGTCAGGTCGCCTCGCTGCTGGCCCTGGTCGTCCTGTGGGAGGTGGTAGCGCTCGCCACCGGGCGGTCGACCCTGCCCGGCCCCGTGGCGGTGGCGCGCTTCATCGTCGCCGAGGCCCAATCGGGCGACCTCCTTCGCCACATCGGCATCACGCTCGCGCGGGTCGCGGCCGCCTTCGTGGTGGCGATGACGATCGGGTCGGCAATCGGCATAGCCATGGGGCGCTACCGCTCGATCGACCGGATGGCCGACAGCTGGCTGATCGTGCTCCTGAATACGCCCGCGCTCGTCATCACGGTGCTCGCCTATGTTTGGTTCGGCCTCAACGAGGCGGCGGCGATCGGCGCGGTGGCGATGAACAAGATCCCCAACGTGGCGGTCACCCTGCGGGAGGGCGCGAAGGCGCTCGATCCCAAGCTCGACGAGGTGGCGCGGGTCTACCGGCTGTCCTGGGCGACGGCCATGAGGCACATCGTGGTGCCGCAGCTCGGGCCCTATTTCGCCGCCGCCGGCCGGTCCGGCATCGCTCTCATCTGGAAGGTCGTCCTGCTGGTGGAACTGCTCGGCCGGCCGAACGGCGTCGGCTACGCGATCCACCTCTATTTCCAACTCTTCGACGTCACCGCCATTCTGGGCTATTCGGTCGCCTTCGCGGCCGTCATGCTGCTGATCGAGTACGGCTGCGTCCAACCCATCGAGCGCCATGCTGTCCGTTGGCGAATCCGGCCGGCTTGAGGTCCGGATCGACAGGAAGACCTACCACAGCGCCCGCGGGCAGGTCGTCGAGGCCGTTCGCGGGCTCGAGTTCTCCGTGCCCGCCGGGGAGTTCGCCTGCCTGATCGGGCCGTCGGGCTGCGGCAAGTCGACGACGCTCAGGATCCTGCTCGGGCTCGACCGCGACTTCGAAGGCTCCGTGAGGCTGCCGGCCGGCGGCGGGCGGGTCGGCGTCATGTTCCAGGAGCCGCGGCTCCTGCCCTGGCGGACCGTCGAGGAGAACGTCCGCCTGACGCTGCCGGCCGGGCTGGCGCAGCGTTCGCTCGACGATCTCTTCGCCGAACTTGACCTGGAGGATGCGCGCAGCCGCTACACGGGCGAGCTCTCCCTGGGCATGGAGCGGCGGGTGGCGCTGGCGCGCGCGCTCGCTCTCGATCCCGACCTCCTGATCCTCGACGAGCCGCTGGTCTCGCTCGACGACCACACGGCGGCACGGCTGAGGCGCCTGATCGCGGCGGCGACGGAACGGCGGCACGCGACGGTCCTGATGGTCACCCACAACGTCCGCGAGGCGCTCGAGCTCGCCGATACCCTTGTGCTCCTGGCGCCGCGGCCGACCCGGGTGATCGGCACCGTGCAGCTCGACCGGCCGAAGGGCGACAGGCCGGTCGCCTGGCTCGAATCCACCCGGGCCGACCTCGCACGGCGGTTTCCGGGTACCATCGCCGAATAGGCGGGGCCGGTCCCCTCCCGGGCGAGCGGACCGCTGCGGAACGCCTGCGCGCCCTTGGAGTGACTACGATGCGTCATTTTGACCCGAGATCCGCCCTGGCCCGTCTCGCGGCCGTCGCGGCCGCGGTATTTTGCTGCGCTGCGGCATGGGCCGACGAGCCGCTGCCGGTCACCGAGGTGGCGCCCGGCGTCTTCGTCTACCAGGCGCCCTACCAGCTGGCCGCCCCGGCGAACGGCGGCGCGGTCGGCAATGTCGGCTTCGTGGTGGGCGGCGAGGCGGTCGCGGTGATAGACACGGGCGGGAGCGCGGCGGCCGGGCGGCGGCTCTTGGCGGCGGTGCGGGCGCGGACCGACCTGCCGATCCGATACGTGATCAACACGCATTTCCACCCCGACCACACCCTCGGCAACGTCGCCTTCCGGGACGGGACGGCGCGCTTCGTCGGGCACCGGAACCTGCGTGCGGCCCTCGCGGCGCGGGCCCAGACCTACCTCGACAACAACCGCCGCATCGTCGGGGCCGCGGCCTTCGAGGGAACCGAAATCATCTATCCGGACGAGGAGGTCGCCGACACGCGGCGGATCGACCTCGGCGGGCGGACCCTGGTCCTCGAGGCGCAGCCGACGGCGCACACGAACACCGACCTGACCGTCTTCGACGAGGCCACGCGGACCTGGTGGCTCGCGGACCTCCTGTTCGTCCGGCATACGCCTGCGGTCGACGGGAGCATCAACGGTTGGCTCAAGCTGATCGAAAAAGCCAAGACCCGTCCGGCGGATCGCGTGGTTCCCGGACACGGACCGGCGGCGTTGCCGTGGCCGGACGCGATCGCCCCGGAGGAGCGCTACCTGGAGCGACTCCGGCGTGACGTGCGCGCCATGGTGTCGGCCGGGCGCACCATGGCCGCGGCCGCCCGGGAGGCCGGCCTTTCGGAAAGGGACGCCTGGGATCTCTTCGACGACTTCAACGCGCGCAACGCCACGGCAGTGTTCCGGGAGATGGAATGGGAGTAGCGGCCGCGCGGCGGTGGGGAACCCGAAAACCTGCTTCGGCGGCGCAAGTGGCGGATTCCTGATCCCGTTCGGAAAGGCCAATTGCTGCAATGCATTACGCCTGCGGCCGGAACGTGCGACATTCGGTCCTGCCCGTCGGGTGCCGGCAAGGCGTCTCTACGGGAAAGTACGTATTGTGGGGTTCGGTGGGTGTTATTAGGGTCTTCTCAGTCTTCGGCTTCAACCGCCTCATGTCTGGGAGCGTGGGGTGCGGATCGTAGGCCTGACAGGGAAGGGTGCGCCCTGTGTGTAGACCGACTCACGTCCGGTCGTGACACGCTGCCGAAGACGTCGGATCCCGAATTCTGTGTTCGCACGCGAGTGTCTCGACTTCGTGACACGCCGGACGGGCACGCTTGGGAGGAAGCCTATATGATCACCAAGAAAGTTCTGATGGCGCTCGCCGGGTCGGTCGTGCTGACCATGCCCGCGATCGCCAACGATGAAGTCATGAAGCTGACGCAGGACCCCAACCAGTGGGTGCTGCAGACCGGCGACTACGCGAACACGCGCTATTCGAAGCTCAACCAGATCAACAAGGACAACGTGTCGAAGCTCCAGGTCGCCTGGACCTTCTCGACCGGCGTCCTGCGCGGCCACGAGGGCTCGCCGATCGTCGTGGGTGACGTCATGTACGTCCACACGCCGTTCCCGAACATCGTCTACGCGCTCGACCTGAACAACGACGGCCGCATCCTGTGGAAGTACGAGCCGAAGCAGGATCCGTCGGTGATCCCGGTCATGTGCTGCGACACGGTCAACCGCGGCCTGGCCTACAGCGACGGCAAGGTGTTCCTGCACCAGGCCGACACGACGGTCGTGGCGCTCGACGCCAAGTCCGGCAAGGAAGTGTGGAAGGTCGTCAACGGCGATCCGAAGCGCGGCGAGACCAACACCGCGACCGTCCTCCCGGTCAAGGACAAGGTGATCGTCGGCATCTCGGGCGGCGAGTTCGGCGTGCAGTGCCACGTCACGGCCTATGACATGAAGACCGGCAAGAAGGTGTGGCGCGGCTACTCCATGGGTCCGGACGACCAGACCCTGATGGATCCGGTCAAGACCACCCACCTCGGCAAGCCGGTCGGCAAGGACTCGGGCATCAACACTTGGCAGGGCGACCAGTGGAAGACTGGCGGCGGCTGCACCTGGGGTTGGTATTCGTACGATCCGAAGCTGAACCTCATGTACTACGGCTCGGGCAACCCCTCGACCTGGAACCCGAAGCAGCGTCCGGGCGACAACAAGTGGTCGATGACCGTCTGGGCCCGTGACGTCGACACCGGCATGGCCAAGTGGGTCTACCAGATGACCCCCCACGACGAGTGGGACTACGACGGCATCAACGAGATGATCCTGGCGGACCAGGAAGTCGGCGGCAAGATGCAGCCGATCCTGGTGCACTTCGATCGTAACGGTCTTGCCTACACCATGAACCGCGAGACGGGCGATCTGCTTGTCGCCGAGAAGTACGATCCGGTCGTCAACTGGACGACGGGCGTCGACATGAAGAAGGACAGCCCGACCTATGGCCGTCCGGCTGTCGTCGCGAAGTACTCGACCGAGCAGAACGGCGAAGACGTGAACACCAAGGGTGTCTGCCCGGCAGCTCTCGGCACCAAGGACCAGCAGCCCGCTGCGTTCTCGCCGAAGACCGGCCTGTTCTACGTGCCGACCAACCACGTCTGCATGGACTACGAGCCCTTCAAGGTGACCTACACCCCGGGCCAGCCCTACGTGGGTGCCACCCTGTCGATGTACCCGGCCCCGAACAGCCACGGCGGCATGGGCAACTTCATCGCCTGGGACGCCCGCACGGGTAAGATCGTGTGGTCGAACAAGGAGCAGTTCTCCGTGTGGTCGGGCGCTCTGGCCACCGCCGGTGACATCGTCTTCTACGGCACCCTCGAGGGCTATCTGAAGGCGGTCGACTCCCAGTCGGGCAAGGAACTCTACAAGTTCAAGACCCCGTCGGGCATCATCGGCAACGTGATGACCTACTCCAACAAGGGCAAGCAGTACGTCGCCATCCTGTCGGGTGTCGGCGGCTGGGCGGGCATCGGCCTCGCGGCCGGCCTCACCGATCCGAACGCCGGTCTCGGCGCGGTCGGCGGCTACGCGGGTCTGACCAGCTACACCGCCCTCGGCGGCACGCTCACGGTCTTCACGCTTCCGAACTAAGACCTTAGATCATCTGCGACATCTGGCCCGGCGTCATTGAGTTGACGCCGGGCCTTTTTGACTTAAATAAGAAGCCGCAACATCTGGTGCCTCGTGTGGCGTCGACAACGCGTTGGTCTGGGAGAGAACGCGCCATGTTTAGCAAGAAGTCGGCTTGTCTTATGGTTTTCTTAGGCGCTGCGGCGCTGGCCGCGCCTTTGCAAGCCGGGCCGGCGGTGAAGGTCGAGGAAGGCAAGTACCAGGACAAGGACGGGAATCCGACCTGGAACAAGACCGAGGACGGCACCTGGGATTGGTACACCTTCTCGGGCTATCGCCGGTATCATGCCGAGTGCCACGTCTGCCACGGCCCTGACGGCGAGGGCAGCACCTATGCGCCGGCGCTGCGCGAGTCTCTCAAGACCATGACGTACGACCAGTTCCAGGAGACCGTGGTCAACGGCCGCGTGGTCCATACGTCGGGCAAGGAAAGCGTCATGCCCGCCTTCGGCACCAACAAGAATGTCATGTGCTACCTCGACGACATCTACGTGTACCTGAAGGCCCGGGCCGACGGAGCGCTGCCGCGGACGCGGCCGGAAAAGCGCGAGCCGAAGCTCGACTCCATCAAGAAGTACGAAGACGCGTGCATCTCGGGATGATGCCCATGGCAAGGCCGGTTCTCGCCGCCCTCGCCCTCGCCCTCCTGGGCGTCCCGGCCGCCGCTCAGCAGCGGCCGGCGGTGGTCTCCGACGACGCCTTCCGGGTGTGCGGCGACCCGGCGAACCTGCCCTACTCCAATCAGGCGGAGGAGGGCTTCGAGAACAAGATCGCGCATCTGGTGGCCGACGAGGTCAAGCTGCCGCTTCGATACTACTGGATGCCGACCGGACCCGGCTTCGTGCGTAACACGCTGGGTACCAAGCTCTGCGACGTGATCATCGGCTACGCCTCCGGTGCCGACGTCGTGCAGAACACCAATGCCTACTACAAGTCGTCCTACGTGCTGGTCACCAAGGCGGGCGGCCCGCTCGACGGCGTCGACCAACTCGGAGACGAGCGGCTGAAGGACAAGCGGATCGGGCTGGTCGCCGCGACCCCGCCGGCGGACTACATGCTGCGCTACGGGCTTCTGGCGAAAGCCAAGTCCTATCCGCTGGTGGTCGATCGCCGCTACGATTCGCCGTCCGAGGCGATGATTGCCGACCTCGTCTCCGGGGAGACCGACGCGGCCATCCTGTGGGGACCGAACGGCGGCTACTGGGCCAAGAAGTCCGGGGCTCCGCTCGCCGTCACCCCGCTCCTGAAGGAGAAGGACGGCCCGCCGATGAGCTTCCGCATTACCTTCGGGATCCGCCACGGCGAACTCGAATGGAAGCGTCGCCTCAACGAGCTGATCGCCAAGAAACAGGGCGCCATCGACCAGATCCTGCTCGACTACGGCGTGCCGCTGGTCGACGATCTGGACCGGCCCATCACCAAGGCCCGGGGCTGACGAGCGTTGCCGAACGGTGCCCGCACCTGACGGGTGCGGGGCCGTCCCGGCCGGGTGAGCCGTCCCGCCTTCGGCAGCGGCGGTCCGGGCGCTTGAGGTTCGGAATGTCCGGGGAGGCACGGTCGCATGCGAAGGCTCCGCAAGGTCGTTCCCCTTCTCTTCATCGGGGTGTTCGTGCCGGTCGCTTTCGCCTCGGCCGCGGAGCCGCCGCAGGAGCCTCACGGCTACAAGATGGACGACTTCCGCTCGCCGACGCCGGCCACCCTGCAGGGCGCCGGGGTGGTCGACAGCGACGAGGCCTACGAGATCTGGAAGAAGGGCGGGACCGTCTTCGTCGACGTGCTGCCGCGTGCGCCCAAGCCGCCGAACCTGCCGCCCGGCACGATCTGGCGCGACAAGCCGCGCAAGAACATCCCCGGGTCGGTCTGGCTGCCGAACGTCGGCTATGGCGCGCTGTCGCCCGAGATGGACCGCTACTTCCGGGACGGGCTGGAGGCCGCGACCTCCGGCGACAAGGCGAAGCCGGTGCTCTTCTACTGCCTGCGCGACTGCTGGATGAGCTGGAACGCCGCGCGCCGTGCCATGCTCGAATACGGCTATACGGCCGTCACCTGGTTTCCGGACGGGACCGACGGCTGGGAGGAGTTCAACAACCCCGAGGAGCTTTCCCAGCCGCGACCCTAAGGCTGTCCCGGGCACGATCCTGACGGGCCGCCGAAGGGCCGGGCTCGCCGCCCAGGCCGAGAAAGGGAGAGGCGCGCTCGCCTCCGGCCGCGTTTCAGGGCAGCGGCTCGAAGGCGAAGCCGTCGCCGCCCGACGTCACGCGGCCGAAACCGGTGTGGCCGCCCGCGACGATCCATTGCTCGCCGGCGCAACGCGCGAGGAGGCTGCGGCGGGTTTCTGCTGCGAGCGCGGGATCGAAATCGTAGACCAGACCGAGATCCGGGTCCGCGACCTGAAGCTCCGGGAGGTGAACGACGTCGCCCCAGAGCAGAAGCGCGCCGGCACCCTCGCCAAGGCGGTAGCCGGCGTGGCCGGGTGTGTGCCCCGGGAGGGCCACACAGTCGAGCCCCGGCACGACCGGGCCTTCGGGAAGGGCCCGGATCCGACCGTCATAGGCGCTGGTCAGGGCCGCGGCCATCCTGAACCCGGATCGTCGATCCGGGTGGGTTCGCTCCCGTGCCGCCGGGTCTGTGAAGAAGGCCAGCTCGGCGGCGGGCACCATGACGGTTGCGCGCGGGAAACAGGCGCGGTCCTCGTCGAAGAGACCTCCGGCGTGGTCGCTGTGCAGGTGTGTCAGGCACACGGCCTCCACGTCTTCTGGACGGATGCCCATCCCAGCCAAAGCCGGGCGGATTCGGCCAAATCCCGTCCCGAGGGCCGGCCCTCCTCCCGCATCGACCAGGGTGATGCCACCGGACAGCCGGAGCGCGAAGGCGTTCACGTCCAGCGGCATGCGTCCGCCGGGGTACCGCTCCGCCGCTTTGCTGCGGGGCGCAGCTCCCCCCGGGTGGAGCAGAGCCTCCGTGGAGGCCTCGAACACTCCGTCACATAGTCTTTGAACGGTGAAGCCTGCGATCGAACGGCTGGTCATCGGAGCGGCTCGGTATCCGGGGCGGGCGGCAAAGCTACCAGCCTCTTCCGTAACGTCAATCGGCAAGTCGCCGGATGCCCTCGCGCTCGACCCGCGCCGAAACGTCGCCGACGCGCTCGCCCTTGACCACGAGGTCCGGGGCGATCTCGGCGAGGGGGACGACCACGAAGGCGCGCTCCAGCATGTAGGGGTGGGGCACGACGAGGCCTGGGCGGTCGATCGTCTCGTCGCCGTAGGTCAGGATATCGATATCGACCGTGCGAGGGCCCCACTTCTCCGTTCGCCGGCGGCCGAACTCCTGTTCGATCTTCAGAACGGTCGCCAGCAGCTCGTCGGCCGACAGGGCCGTGTCGATCGCCACGCAGGCATTCACGTAGGCGGGCTGGTCGAGCTTGCCCCAGGGCGGGGTCTCGTAGTCGGCGGACCGGGCGGCGACCCGGGCGCCGGACTCCTCGAGACGGCGCAGCGCCGCCGCCAGGGTGGCGCGCACGTCGCCGATGTTGCCGCCGAGGCCGAGGTAGGCGCGCGTCATTCCCGGCCCCGGACGATCTCGATGGTGACGCCGTCCAGGATGGTCGGGATCGGGGCGGCCGGCTTCTCGACGCGCACCGAGACCTCGTGGATCGCCGGGAATCCGGCCAGGATCTCGCGGGCGACGCGCTCGGCGAGCGCCTCGATCAGGTGGAAGCGCTGGCCGGTCGCGACGGTGACGACGATATCGGCGAGCTGGTCGTAGGAGGCGGTCCTGTGCCAGTCGTCGCTCTCGCCCGCGGGGCGCAGGTCGAGGCGGCAGTCGAGGGAGATGTAGAATCGTTGCCCCAGCCGCTCCTCCTCGGGAAAGACCCCGTGGTAGGCGTAGACGGCGATCCGCGAGAGCATGATCCGATCGGACATCAGCGTTTTCCCAGGATGGCGTCGGCGACGCGGGCGGCCTCCTTGTGGGCCAGCACGTCGTGAACGCGGATGATGTCGGCCCCGTTCACGATCGAAACCACGTTCGACGCCAGGGTGCCGTTGATGCGCTCGCGCGGGGTACGGTCGAGCAGCTTGCCGATCAGCGACTTGCGCGAGGTGCCGACCAGCAGGGGGAAGCCGAGGGCCTTCAGTTCGGGCAGGCGCCGCAGGGCCTCGAGGTTCTGCTCGAAAGTCTTGCCGAAGCCGATGCCCGGGTCGAGCACGACCTGGCTGTCCGGGATGCCCGCGGCGCGCGCGATGGCCAGCGTCCGGTCGAAGAAGGCCTTGATGTCGGCGACGATGTCGAGCGTGCCGTCGACCTCGGTCCGGTTGTGCATGGCGATCACCGGGGCGCCGAACCCGGCCGCCACGCGTGCGATCTCCGGGTCGCGCTGCAGGCCCCAGACGTCGTTCACGATCTTCGCCCCGGCGGCGAGGGCGGCGCGGGCGGTGGCGGCCTTGTAGGTGTCGATCGAGATCGGGACGGAGACTTGAGGCGCGACCGCTCGAAGGACCGGCAGGACGCGCGCGATCTCGTCTTCGGCGGAAATCGCCGTGTGGCCGGGCCTCGTCGATTCGCCGCCGATGTCGAGGATGTCGGCGCCCTCCGCCACGAGTTCGTGGGCGTGCGCCACGGCGACCGCGGCGTCGAAGAAGAGCCCGCCGTCCGAGAAGCTGTCGGGCGTGACATTGAGGATGCCCATCACGAGGGTGCGCCGGCCCAGGTCCGGCAGGCAGGCGATCCGGGGCTCGGCTCCGTTCGCGTCGGTCACTTCGGTTCTCCCGCGGATGCGCCGGTCGGCCGGCGTCTCTCGGCAGGATGCTATAGCGGATCTTCGGGGCAAGATCCCGGTCCGTCTTCGCCGCAGGTGCGCGCGGCCCGGTCAGGGCGCGGGCGGGCGCGCAACCCGGGACCCGGCGGCGGCCCGGGCCGCGGCGGCCGCCTTCGCCGGGGTATCGGCCCGGGCCGGCGCGGCCGGCTCGGGGCGCGGCGTGGCGCGGACGACCTCGGCGACGGTTTCGTCGGGTTCACCGAGCGCGCAGGCGAGCCCGGCCCTGACCCCCTGGACGAAGAGGCCGTGCCGCTTGTCGTCCCACGCGGTGGTCTCGATGAGGCGATGACGGATCCCCCGCTTCGCGAGGCGCGCCACGAAGTCGTCGGTGGTCGCGGCCGGGACCTGGGTATCGGCGCGGTCGACCAGGAAGATCGGCCGCACGGGCCGTGCCGGGTCGATTCGCGGCACGGCGTCGGCCGGGTCGTAGTTGCGCCTCAGCCACTCGGGCGGCGGCTCCCGGCCGCCGTTGCGCAGGCGGTAGAGGAGGCGGCGAGAGGCATCGCCGGAGGCCGAGACGACGCAGCCGAGGTCGCCGCGCAGGGGCAGAAGGCTAGCCGCGATGCCGCCCCCGCCCGACTGGCCGACGACGTGCAGGGTCCGCAGGCCGTGACGATCCTTGATGGCGTCGAGGGCCGCCCCGACGAGGTCGAGCTCGCGGCGGGTATGCCGGACTTCCAGTTCGCGGCCGGAGGAGCCCTGGGCGCCCGGCCGGGCGAGATAGAGGACGGGCGCGCCGAACAGGCGGGCGTTGCGGTCCACCATGGCTTGCAGGACGTCGGCGGTGACCTTCTCGTAGTTCTCCGGTGCGGCCGCCTTGCCGTCCGGCCCGGCATGGACCTGGTCGCCCTGCATCAGGACGAGGGCCTCCGGGCGGAAGCCGCCCGCCTCGGAATAGTAGTAGCGCAGGCACTCCGGACGGCCTCCGGGGCGGACCCAGACCGCGAAGGCATGCTTCCGGCAGTCGGCCTCGTCGGCGCGCAGGCCTTCCAGGAGCGCCTTGGCCGAAAAGGCCTCGCCGGCCGGGGTGGGGACCGGGCCGCCCCCGGCGGGCCCGGCAGGCCCCGGAGGCGCCAGCTTCGCGGTGTCGGGCGTGGCGGGACGCGCGTCCGGGTCGGGCTTGCGGGCCGCATCCGGCGCGGAGGGCCTGAGGCGGATCGCGGCCACCGTGCGGGCGATCTCGTCATCGCCCTGGCCGCGGGCGCAGTCGATCGCGGCGCGGATGGCGTGCGGCGCGACGGCCACCTTCAGGCTATCGGTCGCCGTCACGTCGAGGCGGCGGACGGGGAGCCCGGCGCGCTGCGCCTCGGTCACGAAGGCGTCGAGAACGGACGGGGCGACCACCGTGTCGGCCGGGTCGCCGACCACGAAGGCGCGGCGGTCCCGAGCGGGAACGAGGGCCGCGAGGAGGTCGAGCGGGTCCAGGAGACGTCGGGCGTCGAGCGGGTCCAGGGTCTTGGCGCCGAGGCCGATCTGCCGCTTGAAGGCGAGCGGGGCGGACCCGGCGGCGACGCAGCGCACGTCGGGACGGGTCAGGGCGAGCGCCATGGCGAGGTTGCCGCCTGAATTCCAGCCGGCCAGATGGAGGGCGGAGAAGCCGTGGCGCGCCCGAATGGCATCGAGGGCGGCCCCGAGGATGCGGAACTCGCGCTTGCTGTTGCGGTCGGCGGGCTCGCGGCCGGAGGATCCGTAGGTCCCCGGACGGGCGAGGATGATGTAGGGCCCGCCGTAGACGCGGCTCCAGGAGGCGGCGACGCGCTCGAGCGCGGCCGGGGTCTCGGCGGCGTAGAAGGCCGGCGCCGTCCAGCCGCCCCCCGGGACTGAGAGTGCGAGCGCGCCGCGCAGGAACACCACGGGATCGCTGCGATCGCCCCCGGCCTCGGAGAGGAAATAGCGCACGCAGGCGGGCACCCGGTCGACCTCGACCCAGACCGCCCGCGGGTCCGCCCGGCAGGCGGCCTCGTCCGCTTTCACGCCCTCTACCAGGTCGCGGCCCGAGAAGGGCACGTCCGGGGCCGGCGGGCGTTGGGCTTCGACCGGGAGCGCACCGACCGCCGGCGGCTGGGCCTCCTCGGCGCCGGCGGGTCCCCGGGCCAGGATCTCCAGGGCGAGAAGGGCGGTGGCGATACGCAGGATCATGACGCGGCCGGATCCGCTCCCCTTCCCCCCGATCGACAGGAACTCTGGCAGAGGCGGGAGGCGCGGTCCAGGGGCGGTGCGGGGCTGGGGGCGGCGCGGATGCGACCACACGGAGACTTGTTCGTGGACGCGTGCACATTAGGTATAGTTGATCGACCGGAGTCTGGGAGGACGAGATGGCGAAGCATCACTGGATGGGCATGCTCGTGGGCGCTGCGATTCTGGCGGGAGCGCCGGGCGGTGCCTCCGCGCAGGACCAGGCGACGTGGAACGGCCTGAAGACCGACGTCTTCGGCGCGCGGTCCATCCAGGACGGCACGGGCGTGCTCTCCCTCTCCACGCCGGTGCGGGCCGAGGATGCGGCGCTGGTGCCGGTGGAATTCAATGTCGCGCTGCCGGCCGGCGACACCCGGACGGTGAAGTCGGTGACGCTGATCGTCGACGAGAACCCGGCGCCCGTGGCGGCGACGTTCCGGTTCGCCGAGGGGCAGCGCGAGGTCGGGCTTTCGACCCGGGTGCGGGTGAACAGCTACTCGTTCGTCCGCGCGGTGGCCGAGACGAGCGACGGCTCGCTCTACATGACGGCGAACTACGTTAAGGCCTCGGGCGGATGCTCGGCGCCCGCGGGCAAGGATCCGGCCGAGGCGATGGAGAACCTGGGCCGCATGAAGTTCCGCACCTTCGCGGAGGGGCCGAAGTCGGAGGCGCAGATCCAGATCCGGCATCCCAACAATTCGGGCCTGCAGATGGACCAGGTGACGCGGCTCTACGTGCCGGCTTGGTTCGTGCGTCACGTGACCGTGAAGCAGGGCGAGAAGCCGGTCTTCTCGATGGAGGGCGGCATCTCGATCTCGGAGGACCCGACCTTCCGCTTCTCCATGCCGTCGAACGGCGAGCCCGTGAAGGTCGAGGTGACCGACACGGAGAACAAGGTCTTCTCGGGAACCTTCGACGCCAAGTCGGGAAGCTGACGGGGCCGGCCCCGGCCGCCGGCGGCCATGGGCCGTCGGCGCTTCAGGGGAAGCAGCGGATCTCGGCTTCGGCCTGGGCGCGACGGAGATCCGCGATGAGGTCGTCGTAGACCGCGGTCGAGCGGAAGGTGCTGGCCGCCTGGCCGACGCCCTGGCGCATCATCAGGATCGTCTCGGCCTGCTCGTACTTGTCGTAGGGCAGGATCGAGGCGACCACGTCCACCGAGCAGGCGCAGCGCGTCAGGGCCTCGCGGGTCTGGCCGTTGGCGGCCATGCAGGCGAAGACGTAGTCGGCACGCGCCGCCGTCGGGAAGTCGTTCGGGGTGCCCGGGTCGACGCCGGACTGGGCCAGGGCGGGGGTGGCCGCCAGCGCGAGCCACAGGCCGAGCGCGGCGACGGAACGGCGATCACGGATCGACATAGCGGGTGACCTCCTCGAGGATCGGTTCGCCTCCGGCCGGATCCGGAGTCGTGATGCGGATCTCGTATATGGAGCCCGGCACCTCGTCCGATACGGTGAATGTGTAGGTGGTGGCCGCGAAGGCGCCGAACCGCGCCTTCTGGGGATCGTTCTCGAAGGGCCTGACGACGAAGCGCAGGGCGTCGACGTCGCGGCCCGCGACCTTCACCTTGACCGGTTCGGACTGCGCGGCGTCGCGCATGCCGGCACGGATCCCGTTCTTGAAGTAGCGCGCGTTGCCGCCGAGGATCTTGGAGAAGTCGCCGAGGTGATACTCGAGCATCATGATGGCGAGCGGATTGAACGACACGTCGTCGAAGGGTCCGGCGGCCCGGTGCATGGGGCCCTTGAAGAGCGTGACGACCACGTTGCGGGTCGCGGGCGACTTGCCCGGCTCGAGCTGCAACTCGACGACGTCCTTGAAGGACGGCCGCGTCCGCTCCGCGTCCTTGCTCGCCCGGCTGTAGCTGTAGACGATGCGGGCGTCGGGGGCCGTCTTGCGGAAATGCTCCGCCTCGAAAAGATAGGCGCCGACGTCGGCGGCGGTCTCGGCGGCGGCGGGCGCCACGATCACGGGAGCGGGGGCCGCGGCCAGCAGGGCGGCCGCGATGGCCCACACGAAACTCGATTTCCGCACTTCTGCTCTTCCTCCGCTTATTCTGCCGTTTCGCGGACCTTGGCAGACATTTCGCGGTATTGGTATGGCGGCGGTGTCGCAGCCACGGATTCCGCCTCCGCCAGGGCGACCATCCGGTGGTGGAAGGGCGACTTGTGGCAGGCCGGGTCGGTGGCGGCGGCATCGCCCGCGAGCGCCAGCGCCTGGCAGCGGCAGCCGCCCCAGTCGACCTCGGCGCGCTCGCAGGTCCGGCACAGTTCCGGCATCCAGTCGGTGCCGCGGTAGGCCGTGAAGGCCGGGGAATGGAGCCAGATGTCGCGCAGCGAATGCTCGCGCACGTTCCAGAACTCCAGGCCCGGAATCGTCTCGGCGGCGTGGCAGGGCAGCGCCTTGCCGGAGGGCGTGACGTTCAGCGAGCGCCGGCCCCAGCCGCCCGAACAGGCCTTCGGGTACTTCGCGTAGTAGTCCGGGATGACCATGTCGATGACGAGCCGGCCCTCCAGGCGACGACGCGCCTCCTCGACGATCGCGATGGCGGCGTCGACCTCGGGCTTGGCCGGCATGAGTGCGGCGCGGTTGCGGTAGGCCCAGCCGTAGTACTGGGTGTGGGCGACCTCCAGCCGCTTGGCCCCCATGGCGAGCGCGAGCTCGACCAGGGCGTCGACCTGGAGGATGTTGGCGCGATGGATGACGGCGTTCAGGGTGAGCGGCAGGCCGGCGTCGACGACCCAGCGGGCGACCTCGCGCTTCTTGTCGAAGGCGCCGCGGTAGCCGGCGACATGGTCGTTCACCGGCGCGTCGGCACCCTGGATGGAGAGCTGCACGTGGTCGAGCCCGGCGTCGACCAGGCGCCGGAGGAGATCCGCCGAGACGCCGACCCCGGAGGTGATCAGGTTGGAATAGATGCCCGCCTCCGCACAGGCGCGCGTCAGCTCGACGATGTCGCGCCGGGCCGTCGGCTCGCCGCCGGAGAGGTGGGCGTGCAGGACGCCGAGGGCCGCGGCTTCGCGGAAGACGCGGGTCCAGGTCTCGGTGTCGAGTTCCGCGGAGCGCCGGTCGAGCTCGGTGGGGTTCGAGCAGTAGGGGCACTTCAGCGGGCAGCGGTGGGTCAGCTCGGCCAGGATGCCGAGGGGCGCGGGGACGGAGACGGGGCGGGGAGCGGTCACAGGTCGAGCACCCTCTTCTGCGCGAGATCGGTCAGCATGGCCTCGACATCGCCGGCGATGACGGCCGGATCCTCCGCGTAGGCGGCGGCGATGCCGGCCACCACGGCGGCGAAGTCCCGGGTCCCGTCGCAGAGCTTCAGGATCTCGGCCGCGGTCGCGTCGATCTGGAAGGCGCGTTCGGGGGCGAGCAGCATCCAGGTGTCGCGGACCGTGTCGAAGCGGAGCTTCACGCCGCGCGGGAGCTTCGGGATGCTGGTCGGGGCGATGGCCATCAGGAGGTGTCTCCAGGCAGGAAGGCGCCGGGGGGCGGCAGCTTCGGATCGACATAGGCGGCGTAGAGGGCGTCGAGCTGGGCCCAGAGCACGTCGCACTTGAAGCGCATGGCGGCGAGCGCGGCCTCCTGGGACTCCGGCGTGACCGCGTGGCGCTGGACATAGGCGAGCGCGAAGTCGGCGTCGCGGGACGAGCGGGCGAGGCGCGCGTCGAAGTAGGAGAGCGTCTTGCGGGCGATGAAGTCGTAGTTGGCCAGCATGCCCGACATCCGCTCGGAGGCGACCGTGGCGGAGAAGAGCTCGGTCAGCGACGAGGCGACGGCCTCCAGGGCCGAGCGCTCGCGCACGAACTGCAGGTAGGCGTCCACGGCGAAGCGGGTGGCCGGCAGGACGCCCTCGAAGGCGAGGACCGCGGCGCGCTCCAAGCCGAGGCCGTCGGTCAGCTTGAGCCAGCGCTCGAGCCCGCCCTCGCCCTCCGCCTCGCCGTCCTGCTCCTCGATGCGCCGCCGCCAGGCGCGGCGGTCGGCCGGGTCCACCAGACGGGAGAGGACGAGCGCGTCCTTCACCGGGATCATGGCCTGGTAGTAGGTCCGGTTGAGCGCCCAGGCCTGGACCTGGCCGCGGGTGAGGCGGCCGGCATGGAGGAGGCGGTGGAACGGATGCAGGTGGTAGTAGCGGCGCGCCGCGACCTGGCGGAGCTCGGTTTCCAGGTCGGCGGGGGAGAGGAGGCGGCTCATCGGAAGGCCCTCGCGGCGCACAGGATCGCGCCGGGCCCCAGATGTAGCACGCGTCAGGGTCGCGTCACCGGGGCCGCGGCGGCGTCCGGGCGGGGGCGCGGCGGCGGACGTCCCGGTCCCGCCCGGGGCGAGGGCGGCGAGGGCGGTTGCGCTCATGGCGGGCCGCCTCACGTCGGCCGGAAAGCCCCGGGCGGGATCATTCCCGGGTCGACATAGGCGAAGTAGAGGTTGTCGAGCTGGGTCCAGAGGACTTCCGTCTTGAAGGTGAGGGCCCCGATGGCGGCCTCTTGCTGCTCCGGCGTCCTGGCGTTGCGGCGGACATAGTCCAGGGCGAAGTCGGCGTCGCGGGGCGCCTGGTCGAGGCGGCGGCGGAAGTAGGCGATGACCTTCTCGTCGATGAAGTCGTAGTGCTCGAGCATGCCGGAGATCCGCTCCTCGTGGAGCTTCGGGGCGAAGAGTTCGGTCAGCGACGAGGCGACCGCCTCCAGGAGCGACTTCTCGCGCACGAAGTGGACATAGGCCTCGACGGCGAAGCGGGTCGCCGGCAGGGCGCCGCGCCTGGACATGACGTAGTCGCGGTCGAGGCCGAGGCCGTCGGTGAGGACCAGCCAGCGCTCGATGCCGCCGAAGTCCCCCTCCTGGCCATCGTGGTCGGTGATCCGGTGCAGCCACTCGCGGCGGAGCTCCCGGTCCTCGCAGCGGGCGATCAGGCTCGCGTCCTTGCGCGGGATGGCGGACTGGTAGCAGTAGCGGTTGAGCGCCCAGGCCTGGACCTGGCCCTTGTTCAGCTTGCCGCCGTGCAGCAGGTGATGGAACGGGTGGAGGTTGTGGTAGCGCTCGGCGCCGACCTTGCGCAGGGCGGCCTCGAGCTCGTCGGGGGTCATCAGGCGGGTCACGGCGTCACCTCCAGCCCGTCGTGGGCGATCTCCCACCCCTCGGCCTCGATGGCGCGCCGCTCGGGCGAGCCTTCGATCAGGACCGGGTTGGTGTTGTTGATGTGGACATAGATGCGGCGGCCGACGGGGACGCGCGCGAGCGCGGCGGCGCTGCCGGAGGGACCCGACATGGAGACGTGGCCCATGCGGGCGCCGGTCTTGGTTCCGAGGCCCTCCCGGATCATTTCGTCGTCGCTGTAGAGCGTTCCGTCGAAGAGCAGCGCGTCGGCGCCGGTGATGCGGGCGGCGAGGTCGGGCGTCACGCGGGCGCAGCCGGGGACGTAGACGAGGCGCCGGCCGGCGGCGCGGATCTCGACCCCGACCGTGTTCTCCCCCTCCTCGCCGAGTCCGAGGGCCTCGTCCTCCCGCCAGAGCGGCAGCTTGCCGGGAACCGGGAAGATCTCCGCCGAGAGCCCGGGCACCGGCTCGAAGCGCCGGCCGAAGACGACCGGGCGGCGGGGGACCAGATCGTCGGCGACGACCGAGAAGACCTTGTTGTCGGCGAGCGAGGCCAGCGTCACCTCCGTGCCGTAGAGGTCGAAGGGCTGGCGCTCACGGAGTGTGAGGAGCCCGGTCACGTGGTCGACGTCGCCGTTGGTGACGAGCACGGCCGAAATCGGCGAGTGGCGGAGGCCGTCGCGCGGGTGCAGGGCCGGGGTGGACCAGATCTGCTGGCGCAGGTCCGGCGAGGCGTTGAGGAGGAGCCAGCTGTCGCCGTCCGCGGTGACGGCGAGGCTCGACTGGCTGCGGGGCCGAACGAGGCCGGTGCCGCGCCAGGCGAGCGCGCAGACGCGGCAGCGGCAGTTCCATTGCGGAACGCCGCCGCCGGCCGCGGAGCCGAGCACGATGGCGCGAAGGCCTGTCATGTCACCCTCGTCCATGGGGCTCGGCCCTCGTCACCTCAGTACTCCGGCGGGAAATAGCCGTTGATCTCGAGGCCGACGCAGATTTCCTGGACGAGGGGCTTGGTCCAACGCATGGTGATTTTCCTCCTTAGGGATAATCTTATGGTCTCCTAAATATAAGAGAACCATAAGATCCTAGTCATCTCCCTCCGACTGGGGAGATACACTTATAATTGGGTAGAACGTCGGGAAAGCAAGAAAAATACGCTAAGAAGTTTCCAGGCTGCCTCAGAGGCATCTTAAGAAAATCATAAGCCTAAACGTAATGGGACCGGGGCCTTCCGGCCCCGGTCCCGTCTTCGGCTTCGATGCGGCGTGAACCCGACCCGGCGGTCAGGCGACCGTGGTGCTCACCACGATGTTGCCGCGGGTGGCGTTGGAGTAGGGGCAGACCTGGTGGGCCTTGGCGACGAGATCTTCGGCCTTGGCCTTGTCGAGGCCTGGAATGGTGACGTGCAGCGCCACCTCGAGGCCGAAGCCGCCCGGGATCTGGCCGATGCCGACCGTCGCCTGCACGGAGGCGTCGTCCGGGATCTTCACCTTCTCCTTGCCGGCGACGAAGCGCAGGGCGCCGAGGTAGCAGGCCGAATAGCCGGCCGCGAAGAGCTGCTCCGGGTTCGTGGCCCCGGCCGCGCCCGGGCCGCCCATGTCCTTCGGCACGGAGAGATTCACGTCGAGCACCCCGTCGGAGCTGCGCGAGTGGCCTTCGCGGCCGCCCGTGGAGGTGGCCTGGGCCTTGTAGACGGGGGTGATGGTCTGGACCATGGGAAGTCTCCTCGTTTGATGTCTGATGATGCACAATTACATTGTGCACAATTGAAATGCAAGAGTGTATTGTCCCGTGGAAGACCTGGAGCAGGGGGCGGCCGAGGCAAGGGCTTGGCGCGGAGGCCCTCGCTTTGCTCCGGCCGGGAACGTGGGAGAGGGTGTGCCTGGATCCCGGAGGCCGGTGCCACCTCCTTCCCGGCTTGTCGCCGTCGAGGGGGCCGCCGCTCAGCCCGGTTCGCCCACCAGGCGGCGGCGGAGGGTCTTCAGGGCGTCCCGGAGGTCGCTCATGGCGCCGGGGTCGAGGCCCGTGGCGCAGCCGATCTGGCGGACGGCATCGGCGATCGGTCCGCGCAGGGCGTTGCCGGCCGGGGTAACGGTCACCCGGACCACGCGCTCGTCCGCCCGGTCCCGGCTGCGCCGCACGTAGCCGGCGGCCTCCAACCGTTTCAGGAGCGGCGTGAGGGTCCCGGAATCGAGCCCGAGTCGGTCGCCGATCGCCTTCACGGACAGGTCGCCGTTCTCCCAGAGCACCAGAAGAACGAGATATTGCGGATAGGTCAGGCCGAAGGACTCCAGATGCGGCTTGTAGGCCCGCGTCATCGCCTGCAGGGCCCCGTAGATGGAGAAGCAGAGCTGGTCGTCGAGGCGGGGCGGCTCGGTCATGCGCTCTTATATAGCGCACTATCGAACGAGGCCAGATCGCTCTGGTCCACGTTTCCGGCTGATCCCCTCACGCCTCGGCGCGGAACATGAAGCCGCGGCCGCGGACCGTCTCGATGAGCTGGCGGCCGGGCGGGGTGATGTCGCCGAGCTTGTGGCGGAGATAGCCCACGTAGACGTCGACGACGTTGAGCGACGCGCCGCCCTGGTCGGCCCAGAGGCGGTCGAAGATGTCGCCGCGCGAGACGGGGCGGCCCGGGGCGCGCATCAGGAGGATCAGCAGGGAGGCCTCGCGTTCGGTCAGGCGAGCCTCGGCCTCGCCGTAGCGGGCGATGCGGGTTTCCAGGTCGAGCGTCAGCGGGCCGCCGACGAGATAGCGGCTCGAGGGGACGGCCTCGGACCGGCGCAGGATGTGGGTCTTCAGGCGCGCGACCAGTTCGCCGAATGCGAAGGGCTTCACCACATAGTCGTCGGCGCCGGCTTCCAGGCCCTCGGCGCGCTCCGAGATGGCCGCCTTGGCGGAGAGCATGACGATGGGCATGCCGAAGCCGTCGGCGCGCAGGGACCGGCAGATCTCCAGGCCGGTGGTGTCCGGCAGCATGACGTCCAGGATCACCGCCTCGGGCGACAGGCGTCGGGCCTCGGGCAGCGCCGCGGCGCCGGTGTCCACGACGGCGACGTCGTAGCCCTCCTCGGCGAGGCCGCGCCTCAGGAGGGAGCCGATGTCCGGATCGTCCTCGATGACCAGAATCGTCATGCCGTTTCCTCGTTGCCGCCCTCGGCCACCGGCAGGCGGATCGTCACCACGGTGCCCCGTTCGCGCGCCGGTCCGATCGATATGGTGCCCCGGTGCCGGTCGATCACCCACTTGGCGAGCGACAGACCGATGCCGAAGCCGGTGCTCGAGCCCTCGCCGCGGTAGAAGCGCTCGAAGACGCGGGGCAGGTCCTCCGGGGCGATCCCCGAGCCCTCGTCGGCGACGACGAGGACCGCCTCGGCGCCTTCCGTCCAGGCTGAGAGCCGGATCGTGCTGCCGGCCGGCGAGTGCCGCACCGCATTGGCGATAAGGCCTTCCATGACCTGGCGCAACCAGTCCGGATCCGCCAGGACGCGCAGATCGGGGGGGACGTCGGTCTCGAGGCTCACGGCGGCCCGCTGGGCGAGCTTGCGGGCGTCGTCGACGGCCCCGGCGACCACGGCGGCGGCGGGGATCCGGTCGAGGTGGAGATCGATCTCGCCGGAATCGGAGCGGGCGATGCGGAGCAGGTCCTCCACGCGGCGATGCAGCTTCTGGGCGCGGGTGCGGATCGTCTGCAGGGCTTCGGCGGTCGGTGCCGCGGGGTCCCGCTCCAGGCGGCGGAGGGTCAGGTCGCATTCGCCGAGGATGACGGTCAGGGGCGTGCGCAGCTCGTGGCTGACGTCGGTGAAGAAGCGGCGGCGGGTCGCGTCGAGCGTGGCCAGGCGCTCGTTGGCGTGGCGCAGGTCGGCGGTGCGCTCCTCCACGGTCGTCTCCAGCCGGGCCCGGTCGGCGGCGACCCGGGCCTCTCGGCGCTCCAGGCGGGCGGCCATCCGGTTGAAGGCCGCCATGGCGAGGCTCAGCTCGTCTCGGCCGCTCACGGCGAGGCGCGTGCGCAGGTCGCCCCGCCCGATCGCGGCCGCCATGGCGGCCATGTCGGCGACGCGGGCCACCAGCGGCCGGGCGACGGCCTGGAAGAGCCAGGCGCCGAGCAGGAGGGCGACCACCACGGCGGCGCCCGCCAGGGCGGTGAGGCGCGCGCGCAGCGCGGCGGTGTTCTCCTGGATGCGGCTCGCGGTCCGGCGCTCGTCGTCCATGATGGCCGAGAGGTTGGGCGCGAAGGTCACCGCGAAGCCGTTGAGCGCGCCGCGGATCTGGTCGGCGGTCTCGGGCGAGGCGGCGGCGATCCGGTCGCCGATCTGCCTGTCCAGGACCTCGAAGCCGGCCCGCATGCGCGCCAGGATGCGGCCACGGTTGGCGGCGGCGGCCTTCTCCGCGTCGCTGCCCGCGGCCTCGATGCTCTCGGTGACGGCCCGCTCGATCGTCGAGAAGGCGTTGAGGACCGCGGACCGGGCCGGCTCCAGCCGCCGGGCGTCGGCGCCGCCGCGGCTGGCGGCGTCGAGAGCCGTGAAGGTGTAGTCGGAGATCTGTCCGGAGACGATGCTCCAGAGGTCGAGCCGGCGCTGGGCGGCGAGCGCGGCGCCGATCTGCGTCTCGGCCAGGTTCATGGCCCAGACCACGGCGCTGGCCGCCAGCACCGCCGACAAGGCGGCGGCGGCGGCGACGGCCGCGACCTTGAAGGCGACGGAGCGGAAAGAGACCTTCATCGAGCCCCCTGGCGGCCGGCCCTCGGGGGTCGACGCGCCGCGAAGGTGCAAGACGAGGCTCGCGAAGGGAAGCCCCCGCGCTTCCCGCGCGACCGGCTGCCGCGCCCGTCCGGCCGCGAAGGGGTCAGGCCGCGGCCGGGCGGGACGCGCAGGGGGTCAGATGCGGAAGCCCTCGCGGCCGGGAACGCCACAGCGCCAGCGGGCAACCTTCCATTTCGGGTGAGTCTGCGACCATTCCGCGATGATCGTCTGGGCGCCGATCATGCATTGCATGGGGGCGGTTTCTTCCATGCTGATGGTCAGCCTTTCCTCGCGGCAGTTTTCGGGCGAGGTCAGCAGGCATACGGCAAGAATGAGTTCCATGAGAATCGTCCGTCTCTCGGGTCCATTCAGTCGAGCCGGATCCCGGGTACGTCTCCGCCTATGCCGATCCTTGTTCTTCAGTGGCCGCGGACTTGCGCTCCCAGTGCCCGCTGCGTCAACACGACGCCGCGGGTACGCACGACACCGCTGGCTCGCTCCTCTACGCAAGCCCCGTGCCAGTGTTCCGAGTTGGCTGATCCGCGGGAGGCAACACCGCGTGCGTGGGCAGAGTTCCTGAAGGCCGGTGCACCGGAGGGGACCGACGATCCGCCGCGCGGCGGGAAAATCGAAATTCCAGCTATGGCTTGGGAGCGGGCATGGCCCGGCGTTCACAATCTCGTGAGGCCGTCGTCGTCATCCGGCGGTTCCGAATGCGGATTTACGCAACTGAACGCAGCATCAGAGCGATTGTGCACTGCACAACGGCATCTGCCCAAAACCGCGGCAGGTTGACGCGGGTAGCCTGGGTCGGCCGGACGGGCGGTCAGCGGCTCGCGAGCAGGATCTCGCCCTTGCCGAGGGCGGCCATGTCGCCGCGCAGGCGCTCGGCCCGACGCGGCACGAGCGACGCGGCTTCGGGCAGGGTCGCGGCGAGGTGGCGCGCGAAGAGGCCGAGGAAGGGCAATTCGTAGCCGCCGGAGGGCACGAAGGTCGGGCCCAGATCGCCGACGGTGGCGGCGATCAGGGTGCCGCGCTTCATCAGCGTGCCGGGACGATCGCCGAGCGCGGCGGTCAGGATCGTGCCGCCCGCCATCCGGCTTCCGGGGTGGGGGCCGGTGCCGCCGAGGACGACGACGAGGCCGCGCTTCATCCGATCACCGGTGCGTTCTCCGGTCCGGCCGCGGACGAGCAGGATGCCGCCGTCCTGGCCCGCCATCGCGCCGTGCAGCGCGCCGCCGGCGAAATCGCCCGCGTCGCCGCCGATCGCCAGGGTGCCGCCCGTCATCCCGGCGCCGGCGCGGTGTCCGGCATCGCCCTCCACCGTGAGGGTCCCGCCCTTCATGCCGCGCCCGGCCTCCAGGCCGACGGACCCGGCGACGCGGATCGAGCCCGACTCGAGGCCCATGCCGACCCGGTCGAGGCGCGGCGAGCCGCCCTCTATGCGGATCTCCGAAGGGTCGTCGCCGGCGATCGCGAAGACGTCGCCGAGGCGGAGGCCGGCGGCCGTGGTGCCGACCGGGATCGCGGCGATGGCGGCGGCGGACAGGCCCGCGAGGGCGGCCGGGGTGACGGCGGAGAGGTCGAGCCGCTCGGGCGGTTCGCCGAGGAGCCGGAGGGTCAGCGCGGCCATCAGACGAGGTCCCTCAGATGGAAGTGATGGCGACCGAGGTTGCCGCCGTAGTTTCCCGCGGAGATCCGGGTGATGCCCTTGGCCGGCCCGAACGCGCAGGCCGCATGGACGGCGCGGCGCATGGACTCCTTGATGGCCTCGAAGGAGAGCCCGTCCATGACGAGTTCCATCACGCACTCGGTGTCCGGGTCGAGGGCCGAGCCGGGGTCGCCGCGCAGGACCGGGCAGTAGGCGTTGTTGGTGGAGGCGATCATGCCCTTGTACTTGGAGCCGACCTTGGAGCCGGAACGGACGATCCCGCCGGGGAAGGGCAGGATCACGTCCGGCACCGTCGAGGCGGCCTCCACGGCCGCTTCCGAGGCGGCCAGCACCTCGGCGTGGCTGCGGCCGAGAATCAGCACGTTGCCGCCGCCGATGGCGCTCTCGGAGAGGCCGGTCATGTGCTCGATCAGGAACTCGCCGTCCATCACGGGCACGCGCCAGTAGCGCGTCCGGCCGAGGCGCTTGGCGATCTGGTTGCCATCGCCGAAATAGCGCAGCGTCGCACCGAGCTTCAGCTTCTTCGTGCCGTCCATGCCGGAGAAGCAGGCCGAGCCGGGGCTGGTCAGGACGCACTGGCCGACACGGTTCTGCAACTGCGTCTGCAGGCCGCCGCCGTCGAAGCCGAAGATCAGGACGCGGAAGCCGGGCCGGCCGTCGGGCGTCTCCTCGGGGGAGAGCGCCCGGTCGATGCCGGCCTCGCAGCCGCAGGCGATGACGGAGGTGGCGAAGCCCGTCATGGTGCGCGCGGCGATCTCGGCCCACTTGGCGGTCGGCGCGGTCACGACGACGCCGGTCGCCGCCATATCGAAGGCCTCGGCGAAGCCGTCGTCGATGCGGACCCCGTTGAGGCTCAGTTCAGACATGGCTCGACCTTGAAGACATGGCGCTCGCCGAAGGCCTCGTCGGGAACCGCGAAGGCGTCCCGGCCGACCCCGTAGCGGTCGACGAGGTAGTCGCCCATGGCGCGGTCCATGAGGGTGTCGTAGCCCGGGGCGAGCGTGTGGGTGCGGCCGAAGATCCAGCCGGTGCAGCGGCCGTCGCGGACCGCGACCCGGCCGTCCTTGAGGACGAGGCGGGCCTTGGAGAACATGGCGGAGCGGTCGGCGAGGTCGTCGTAGACGGCGACGTCCGCCACGGCACCCGGCTTCAGGTGGCCTCGGTCGTGGAGGCCGAGGAGCCGGGCCGGGGCGGCACGGGTCATGATGGCGATCTCGGCCAGCGTGTACTCGCGCTCGAGCGCGGCGAGGCCGGTGCGCTTGCGCGCCTCCTCGGGCATCGCCTCGATCCAGCGGTTGCGTTCGCCGCGGTCCATCAGGAGATGGATGATCTGCGGATAGCTGGTGAAGGGCCCGCCGTTCGGGTGGTCGGTCGTCATCAGGACCCGCCAGGGGTCGGGCGAGAGCAGGAACAGCTCCATGCCGATCGCCCACTGGAGCTGGTTGATCCAACTCTTGCGCCGGTAGTCGATCGGCACGATGCCGCCGCCCTCGGCGTCGCCGTCCACGAGCGCCCACTTCTTCGGGCTCGCGTAGGGGTGGCCAGCATATTGCTTCATGATATCGAGCGAGATGGTCACGGTCGGGCCGAACATGACCTGCCCGACGTCGACGGAGACGTTCGGGTGCTCGGCGATGGCGGCCGCGATGGCCTCGGCTCCGGAGCGGAAGCCGCCGGCCGGGTCGGCAAGGTATGAGTAGAACTGGACGTGGGCGAGGTGCATGCGTCGCCCTTCGGCGGCCTGCATGGTGGCCCGCACGGTGTCGGGGGCGCCCGGGACGCCGAGATTGTTGCAGTGGACGTGGAGCGGATGCGGCACGCCGATGTCGGCGGCGGCGTCCAGCAGTGCCGTCACGATCTCGCGCGAGGTGACGCCGTAGTGGGGCACCACGTCGTCGAAGTCGAAGGCGCGCAGGTTCGACTTGAAGGCCGGCGCGCCCCCGGCGTTGATCACCTTGAGGCCGAGGCCGCGGCTGTTCTTCAGGGCATACGCGACCGCGTCGCGCACGGCGGTGCGGCCCTCGCGGCGGCGCAGGAGGTCGAGCAGGGCATCGTCGTTGCCGACGACCGTCAGCGCGCCCTTGTCGATGACGGGGAGGTCGCAGAGCTCCAGGTGGGTCTGCAGCGCGTGGGTGGGCGGCAGCGCCGGCTCGATGACGGTGGTGAAGCCCATCTCGGCGTAGAGCCGACCGGTTTCCCAGGTCGACCAGCCGGCCGTCGCGAAGGGCATGCCGGCAGGGGCGGGCGCCTCGTTGGCGTGCAGTTCCGGCAGGAGCAGGCGCGACAGGGTGACGTTGCCGCCGGCGATGTGGCTGTGCACGTCGACGGCGCCGGCCATGACGATCCGTCCGGAGACGTCGAGGGTCTCGACGGGTTCGCCGGGGTCGGGCGCGGCGACGATCCGGCCGTCGCGCACGAAGACGTCCCGGACGGCGTCGAGGGTCTGGGTCGGGTCGATCACCCGGCCGCCGGCGAGGCGGAGGATCATGCGGCGGCTCCCAGCGCGGAGGCCTCGGCGAGGCGGGCGAGGACGGCGGCGGCGGACGGCCGCGCGGACGGCGCGATCGCGGGCACGAAGGCGAAGCCGTCGCGCTCGGCGCCGTAGAGCGTCGCCCCGTGATCGACACCCGGAACGCCGACCTCGATGGTCACGGCGGCGTCCGCTGCGATCCCGGGCGCGACGAGCGCGACCGTGCGGTCGCGCGGCGCCCAGGCGGGCAGCGGCGGTCCGAGCGGGGCGACCCACAGGAGGGCGTCGGCCTCGCCCGAGACCACGAGGCGCTCGGCCTCGAAGCGCCAGTCGTCGTATTCCGGGTAGCCCCGGCCGAAGCCTAGGCGGAGCGGCATGCCGGTCGACCAGGCGGACACGATGGTGGCGATGCGCCCGCCGAGCGGGGGCGGGGCGGGCAGGGTGGTGAAGCGGGTCGCGGCGTTCAGGTCCTTGGCGAGGCCCTGCAGCATCTCGATGCCGAGGGGATCGAACTCGGCCGGGTCGTAGACGAGGACGCCGAAGCGGCAGCCCTTCAGGAGGTCGGCGGCGGTCCGCAGTTCGGCGGGGCTCGGGCCGGCGGCGCCGAGCGGGCCGAGCGCGCGCCCGGCGACCAGGGCGCGAAGCGCGCCGGCGAGGCGATCGACCCGCGTCGGATCGGCGTCCAGCGACATCACCGAGGTGGTCGCGGTGCCGAGTTCGTTGGGGTGCTTGCCGCCGATGGCGAGGGTCAGGACGGTGCGCTCGGTGCGCCAGGGATAGAGCGGATGGGCGTCGTCGAAAAGGCCAACGGAGGCCGCGTAGGCGACCGCGCCGGGGCCGGCGAGGAGCACGAGGTCGGCCCGGTGCCGCGCCTCGGCAGGCGTCGTGTTCATCTGGCCGGTGTCGGCGAAGACACGCATCTCGTCGGCGAGCACGCGGCCGGCCGCATGGTCGATCGCGCCCCTCAGACGCGCGGCCAGATCGAGGGCGGCGCGCAGGCCGTCGACATCGGTGCCGAGGCCGGCCACCACGGGAAAGCGTGCGGAACGGAGGATGCCGGCGGCTCGCGCAACAGCGCTCCCCGGGTCCGCCGGGGCAGGCACCGCCGGGCCCAAGTCATTCTCGGACGACACGTTTCCTCCTGATCTTCTTAAGGGCCCAAGGATGTCACCCCACCGGTCCGAAATGCAAGTCGCGCCGCAGGTGCGGAAGGCGCAGAAAGCCTCGCCCGGCGCCGAGACAACTCGACGCAGTACGCAAATTCGTTCTTATGGAATTCTCAGGATCAGTCGTCGTCGTACTTGATGTAGCTGAAGCGCAGGTCCTTGCGGGGCGTGCCCTCCAGGCCCTTGCCCTCGAGGCCGGGCTGCCACATGACCACCTCCTCGATCTTGGCGGCGAGCGCGAAGTCCTTGTCGGTGATGCCGCGCGCGGCGTGGTTCATGAGGCGGACCTCCACCCAGGCATAGGAGGCGGTGAGGTCCGGGTGATGCCACGCGGCCTCGGCCAGGTGGCCGACGGTGTTGATCACCATCAGGGTGCCCTTCCAGCTGGACGTCTTGTAGGTGCGGCGAATCCAGCCGTCCTCCAGGCGCCACGTGGGCAGTTCGGCCGCGAGGCGGGCCGTCACCTCGTCGTCCGTGTAGGTTCGTTCCTTGGAACGTTCGGTCATCGTTGCGATTCCCCCTGTGAGAGGCCAAACTCGCAGCCCTCGTCCGGCGCATCCGTCCGGACCACCCGAGTCCTGTCCGGTCAACTAGGGGGCGGCATGGCGCGCGTCCAGACGCGGGCGGAGGCGGTCCGCGTGACCGCGCCCGCGCGCCTGCATATCGGTTTCCTCGACCTCAACGGCGACCTCGGACGCCGATTCGGCTCCATCGGGCTGGCGGTCGACCGGCCGGCCGCGACGGTGAGGATCCGGCGCGCGGAGGTCCCGAGCGTGTCGGGGGCGGAGGTCATGCGGGCGCACCGCTACCTGAAGGCCGCCTGCGACGCACTCGGCCTGCCGATGCGGCACGAGCTGGTGGTGGCCGGGACGATCCCGCCGCATGCGGGCTTCGGCTCGGGCACGCAGCTCGCGCTGGCGATCGGCGCGGCGGTGGCGCGGCTGGAGGGCCTGCCCTTCGAGGCCGGCGCCATGGCGGCGCGGCTCGACCGTGGTGCCCGATCGGGAATCGGGGTCGCGGCCTTCGAGACCGGGGGCTTCGTCCTCGACGGCGGCAAGGGGCCGGGCGACCGGCCGCCGCCGATCGTCGCGAGGCTCCCCTATCCGGAGGACTGGCGAATCGTGCTGGTGCTCGACGAGGCCGTGGACGGGGTGCACGGAGAGGCCGAGACGGCGGCGTTCCGCGCCCTGCCGCGGTTTCCGGCGGAGGATGCGGCGCATCTGTGCCGAGTCGTCCTGATGCGCATGCTGCCCGCGCTCGCCGATCGCGACCTCGCCGCCTTCGGGGCGGCCGTCTCGGAGGTGCAGGCCCGGCTCGGCGATCATTTCGCCCCCGCGCAGGGGGGCGGGCGCTTCACCTCGGCGCGCGTCGGGGCGGCGTGCCGGGCCCTCGAGGCGGCAGGGGCGGCGGGGATCGGGCAGAGTTCGTGGGGCCCCACCGGCTTCGCGCTCTTCGGCTCCGAGGCGGAGGCGGAGCGGGCGGTCGCTGGACTTGCGGTGAATGACCGCACGCCGGACGGTTTGTATTTCGTCGTGGCGAGGGGCAGAAACCACGGTGCGCGCATCGAGGCGGAGCCGGACGGGGGGTGACCCGCCGCTCCCGCCCAAAGGGAGCCCCGGGACATGGCCAAGAACATCCTGCACATGCTGACGCCGCTCAAGCACATGAGCCCGTTCGACGTGAACATGGCGGCGGACGCCGGCTACGACGTGCTGGCGACCTACACGTCCGTCACGCCCGAGGAGGTGCGCGGCCTCGTCCAAGACGCCATCTTCTCGCGCTCGCCCGCCGATGCCGTCCGGCAGGGCATCTTCTTCGCCGGCAAGAACGCCATCGCGGCACTCGACATGATGAAGACGGCCGAGAACAGCCTCGTGCCGCCGTTCCTGGTCAACCTCATGGCCGATCCGGCCGGCTCCTTCACGACCGCGGCCGGCATGGTGGCCTGCGCGGCGAAGCTCCTGGAGACCAAGTTCCAGACCACCTTCAAGGGCAAGACCGTGGTCATCTACGGCGGCACGGGCGTGGTCGCCTTCTCGGCGGCGGTGATCGCCGCCCAGGAGGGCGCCAAGGTGAAGCTCGTCGGCTATGACGGCACCAAGCGCGTGGGCGGCATCGCGGCCGACATGAAGGCCCGGTTCGGCGTCGACGTGGAGCCGGCCGACGGGTCGAGCCCGGAGAAGAACGCCGCGCTGGCGATCGACGCCGAGGTGCTGTTCGCCGCCGGCCCCGCGGGCGTGCAGATCCTCGATGCCGAGCAGGTGGCGGCCGCCAAGTCGCTGCTGATCGCCGCCGACGTCAATGCCGTGCCGCCCCCTGGTGTGCACGGGGTCGACGTCTTCGCCAACGGCGACCCGCTCGGCTTCGGCCAGGCGGTAGGACTCGGCGCGCTCGCCATCGGCAATGTCAAGTACCAGGCGCAGCACCGCCTCCTGAAGCGGATGATCACCACGAGCGAGCCGCTCGTCCTGGACTTCCGCCACGCCTATGACGAGGCGCGGGCCTTCATTGGCTGACGCTTCGGGATCCGGCGCATCCGTCCTGATCGCGGCGCAGTCGGGCCGCGCGCTCGCGGCGGCGGCGCGGCGGGCCGGCTACGTGCCGCTGGTCGCCGACCTCTTCGCCGACCTCGACACCAGGGCGCTCGCGGCGGCGGCGGTCGCGGTGGAGGGGGCCTTGCGGACCGGCTTTCGCCGGCGCTCGCTCCTGGCGGCGCTCGAACGGCTGGCCGCGGGCGCCCCGTCGCCGCCGATCGGGCTCGTGCTCGGCTCCGGCTTCGAGGACCGGCCGGGGCTGATCGCCCGCCTGGCGGCGCGGTTCCGGCTCCTCGGATCCGGCGCGGAGGCGGTGCGGGCCGCCAAGGATCCGTTCCGCCTCGCCGCCCTGGCGCAGGACTTCGGCATCCCGATGCCGCGCGTCGCCGCCGCGGTGCCGGAGGGCGGGCGCTGGCTCGTCAAGCGGATCGGCGGGTCCGGGGGCGTGCACGTGCGGCCGGCGCGGCGGGCGGGGCCGCTCGCGGCCGGGCATTACGCGGCCGAGTTCGCGGAGGGCGAGCCGGTTTCTCTCAGCTTCGTGGCGGGCCCAGACGGCGTCCGGTCGATCGGCTTCTGCAGCCAGTGGCCGGATCCCAAGCCCGGAAGGCCCTGGCGGTTCGGCGGCATCGCGGGGCCGATCGTCCTCGACCCGGCGCTGGCGGCCGAGATCGAAGCGAAGGTGGAGCGTCTCGCCCGGGCGCTCGGCCTCCTCGGCCTCGCGAGCGCCGACATGCTCCTCGACGACCGGTCCTGGAGGCTTCTGGAGATCAATCCGCGGCCAGGGGCGTCGCTGCCGGTGCTCGATTGCGGCGATCTGCCGCTCTTCGAGGCGCAGGTCCGTTCATGCAACGGACAATCCTTTGATTTACATACGAATTCTGGGCCCGTGCAGGGCGCCGCGGTGGTCTATGCGGATGCGGACCTTGCTGCGGTGCGTGAAGCCGAGTGGCCCGACTGGGTGTTCGATAGGCCCGAGCCGGGATCCGCGGTCGCCGCACACGATCCCATCGCGACGGTGATCTCGACGGGCGGGACTTTGGGAGAGGTCCGCGCCCGACTGGAGGAGAGGTCCCGGGCGGTCCGTCGACTGGCGGGCGAGAGGCCCTTGGGGGGATGACGAGAATGGATGGAATTTCCACGAAGCCGAGCGTGAACGGGCTCGCGCGCGGATTGGTCGACGGATTCGCCGCGGACGCGGTCGAACTCCGCGCCCGGGTGTATGAGGGGCCGCTGGGGTGCCGCCTCGTCGACGCCGGGGCGACGGTGAGGGGCGGAATCGAGGCGGGCCGCCGACTCGCCGAGATCTGCATGGGCGGCCTGGGGCAGGTCGCTATCGTCCCCTCGGTGACGACCCCGCGCTGGCCGACGGCGATCCGGGTCGGCGCCGCCGACCCGGTGATCGCGTGCCTGGGCAGCCAGTATGCCGGCTGGAGCCTGTCGGACGGCGACTGGTTCGCGCTCGGCTCGGGCCCGGCGCGGGCGATCTACGCCAAGGAGCACATCTACGAGGACATCGGCTATTCGGACCGGGCCGACACGGCCGCGCTGGTGCTGGAGACTGCCGCGCCGCCGCCCGAGGCCGTGGTGCGGACGGTGGCCGAGTCGACCGGCGTCGCCCCGACGGCGCTGACCTTCCTGTACGCCCCGACGCAGAGCCTCGCCGGGTCGACCCAGGTGGTGGCGCGGGTGCTCGAGGTGGCGCTGCACAAGGTCCACGCGCTCGGCTTCCCGATGGGGCGGGTGGTCGACGGGGTCGGCGTCGCGCCGCTGGCGCCGCCGTCACCGGACTTCGTCACCGCCATGGGTCGGACGAACGACGCCATCATCTACGGCGGCTTCGTGCATCTCTTCGTCGAAGGACCGGACGACGAGGCGAGAGACCTCGCCCACAAGCTGCCGAGTTCGGGCTCCCGGGACTACGGATCGCCCTTCGCGCAGGTCTTCTCCCGTTTCGGGGGCGATTTCTACGCCATCGACTCGATGCTCTTCTCCCCGGCCGCGGTCGTCGTCTCGTCGTTGGAGTCGGGCATGAGCCACAGGGCCGGGGCCATCGCGGAGGGGCTCCTCGACGCCTCCTTCGGCTGATCCCATGGCGGAGATCCTCGACCGGGCGGTGGTTTTCGCGGACGGGCGCGACTGGCACGTCCGCGGCCTCATCGCGGGGTTCGAGCGGCGCGGGGTCCCGGCCGACATCGTGCCGCTGGAACGCGTCGGCTTCCGCACCGGGGCGGGCGGCGACCCGATCCGCATTCCCGGCTACGACGGCCGTCTGCCGCGCGCCGCCTTCGTGCGGACGATCTCGGGCGGCAGCTTCGAGGCGGTGACGGTGCGGCTCGGGGTCCTGCACGGCCTGGCCGCCGCCGGGGTGACGGTCTGGAACCGGCCGCGCGCGATCGAGGCCTGCGTCGACAAGTCGATGACGAGCCTCCTGGTGGCCCGCGCCGGGCTGCCCACGCCGGAGACCTGGGTGACCGAGGATGCGGCCGCTGCGGCGGCAGTCCTGGCGGAGGCCGGCGGGCCGCTGGTCCTCAAGCCGCTCTTCGGGGCGCAGGGGAAGGGCCTGCGCCTCATCGAGACGGCGGCCGACCTGCCCGGGCCCGAGGGGGTCGCAGGGGTCTACTACCTGCAGCGCTTCGTCGCCGCCCCAGGCGGGTTCCGGGACTACCGCGTGTTCGTCTCCGGCGGGGCGGTGGTGGCGGGGATGCGGCGGCACGGCGAGACCTGGATCACCAACGTCCACCAGGGCGGCCGTCCGGAGGCCTGGACGCCGGACCGGCGGGCGGCGGACTTGGCGCTGGCGGCGACGGAGGTGGTCGGGGCGGACGTTGCCGGGGTCGACTTGGTCGAGGCGGCGGGCGGTTCCTACCTGGTGCTGGAAGTCAACAGCATGCCGGCTTGGTCGGGGCTGCAGTCGGTCGCCTCGGTCGACATCGCCGATCGGGTGGCCGGCGACCTGGCGCGGGCGGCGTTCGGGGTGGGCGGATGAGCGGGCTCGGCGCGGCGGCGATCGCGGCGGCGTTCCGGGCGGCGTGCCTGGACGAACTTCAGGCGCTGAAGCCCGGCAACGTGCATGTCCACGCGGCCGGACACCGGATGACGGTGCGCGACTTTGAAGCGAGCGCCGAGGCGGCTGCCCCGCACGTGGCGGCCCGGGGCGCCAGCGTCGGGGCGCGCATCCTCGGCGCCATGCGGGCGACCTGGGCGGCGGTCGGCCAGAACACCAACCTCGGCATCCTGCTGCTCGCCGGTCCGCTGGCCGCGGCCGCGGAGCGCGGCGGCGAGCCGTGGGTGGCGATCGCAGAGGTGCTCGCGGGTCTCGACGCGCGGGACGCGGAAGACGTCTTCGCGGCGATCCGGCTGGCAGATCCGGGCGGGCTCGGCGCGGTGCCGGAGCACGACGTGCGGGGACCGGCGGGCGACCTCCTGGCCGCCATGGCGGCGGCGGCAGACCGCGATTCGATCGCCCGGCAGTATGCCACCGGCTTCCGCGACATCCGGATCGTCGGGCTGCCGGCGCTCGATGCCGCGGTCGCGCGGTCCGGCTTCGGTCCGCAGGCCGTGACGGAGACCTACCTCGCCTTCCTGGCGGCCTTCCCGGACAGCCACGTGTTGCGCAAGCACGGCGCCGAAACGGCCGAGGAGATCCGGCGCGAGGCCTCGCGCCTGCGCGAAACTGTCGCAACGTCAGAGGCGCGCGTCATCCTGTTGCAGACGGATTCCGCTTGGAAGAGCCGGGGGATAAACCCCGGCACCTCCGCGGACCTGACGGTTGCGACGATTTTGCACCGGAGAATGTGGCAGAATACGTGAAAACCCGTATGTGGGCTCTCTTGCCGCCCGTCATGGCGCGGATTAGGCTCCGCACCGTCTGGGAATTACCGCGCTATCTGGCGAACCGGTTCGGAGGCTCCCTCTTCACGATGGGGTACCGGGCGCTGACAACAAGGATAGGCGGGGGGCCGTGTCACGGGAGTTGCCTCTGGCGCGGAAACCGGGTTTGTACTGGGAGGTTTACAGATGGCGAAAATCAATAAGGTGATGGTCGGCGAGGCGCTCGTCGGCGATGGGAACGAAATCGCACACATCGACCTGCTGGTCGGACCGCGCAACAGCGCTGCCGAGACGGCGTTCTGCAACAGCCTGACCAACAACAAGGACGGCTTCACGTCGCTCCTCGCGGTCATCGCGCCGAACCTGCCGTGCAAGCCGAACACCTTGATGTTCAACAAGGTGACGATCAAGGGCGCCAAGCAGGCCGTGCAGATGTTCGGCCCCGCGCAGTATGCGGTGGCCAAGGCCGTGCAGGACTGCGTCGCCGACGGCACGATCCCGGCCGACGAGGCCGACGACGTGTACGTCCTGGTCGGCGTGTTCATCCACTGGGAAGCCGAGGACGACGCCAAGATCCAGTCGTTCAACTACGAGGCCACGAAGCTCGCTCTGAAGCGCGCCGTCGCCGGCGAGCCGAAGGCCGCTGACGTCACCGCGAAGCGCGACTCCGTGAAGCATCCCTTCGGGGCTTAGACAGGAAACCACCCTGGGCAGCCGGAAACCCCGGCGATGCCGCGGGGGCTGCTCCAGCGGTTGGTTGCCAAGTTCTTCGGAAAGTGAAGGACCGGATTCGGGGACGGCAAGGGTGCCGTCCCCGTTTTCGTTTCAGCCCCCGGCTTCGGAGGTCGCACCCCGGGATGCCGCCACGGCACCGGGGACAGGGAACCGGCGCGGAGCCTTGCGGAACGGGTCGATCCGGCCTCACCGCGGCGCGGTCGTGCGCTTCGCCGGGCGGGATGCCGCGGGCGCCGGCTTCGGGGCAGGAGAAGCCTTCACGGCGTTCCCCGTGGCCGGAGCCGGGCGTGGCTTGTTGTAGTAGCCGTTGAGGACCCGATAGAACTCCTCGCGCTCCGCCATGTCCTCCTGGTCCGCCCGGGCAGCCGAAACGGCTCCGAGCAGCACCATGGCGGCGGCCGCGAACTTGGCAATCGACATGTCTGACTCCTTTTCCTCCGGCACTGATATTTCGGCCGGTCACGGTCAGGAAGGCTCAAGCGTTGCCTTAAGTAAAGAGAATATTTGATGATTTCACGCTGCATGCACGTGCAGTCCGGTTCACTCCTGATGATTTCCTGGGCAATTGCCGCGAATGCGGCACCGCTGTCTGCAACTATATCGTTTCAGTTCAAAGAATCCGCCACTGTTTCCATCTCAGAAATGTCAGTTGACTAACTTAATGCCAGGGCGTCGAGGTCCGTAGGTGTTATGCGGCCTTCATGGAGCGCCGTGGCCACCAGGGCACCGGACACGCGCAGGTCGGCGAGAGCCTCCAGGTCGGCCCGGTCGCGGACGCCGCCTGCCGCCCACAGCCGAACGTCCGCGGCCCGCCGACGCATCTCCGCCAGCCTGTCGCGGTCCGGGCCGGCGCCGCTGCCGACCCGGGCGAGGGTCATGACGATCACGTCCTCGGGCCACAGGCCGGGGTCCTCCCGCAGGGCCGGCGGGCCCTGGAAGGCGTCGCCGCGGAAGTCAAGCGACAGTACGGCGCCCGGCCCGAGGCGGCGCGCGAGGCCCGTGTCGCGCTGGCTCTCGCTGCCGACGACGAGACGCGCCCTGTGTCGCGCGAGCCAGGCGCGGCAGGCGGTTTCCTCGGAGAGGCCGTTGTCGACCCAGAACTCGACGCCCGGAAAGGCCGCGCCCAGCGCCGCGACGGTCGAATCGTTCCGGTCCCGGCCCTCGATGCCGTCGAGGTCGGCGATGTAGAGGCGACGGAAGGCGTGCAGTGCCATGAGGCCGCGGGCGACGCCGAGCGGCTCGGGGGAGGGCGAGAGAGGCGTGACGATCGGCGCATAGCTGTGCCGGTCGCCGCGGCTGGCGCGGACGACCAGCCCGTGCTTCAGATCCAGGACGGGAACGATCTCCAAGGCATCTCTCCGGTCGGGAGGCATCAGGGTGGCATCGGACGGGGGCGCCGGGCAAGGCCGGCGCATCGGTTGGGACATCGGCGGCGCGCACCTCAAGGCGGCGCTCGCGGTCGGGGGGCGAATTGCCGCCGTGGTGCAGGAGCCCTGCCCGCTGTGGCAAGGCCTGCCGCACCTGGACGCCGCCTTCGCGGCCATCCTGGGGCGGCTCGGACCGGCGGACAGTCATGCCGCCACCATGACGGGCGAACTCGTCGACCTGTTCTCGAGCCGGGCCGAGGGTGTCGCGAGCCTTGCCGCCCGCGCGGCGGCGCATCTGGGCGGGGCGGTGGCGATCTACGGCGGCCGGGCCGGCTGGCTAGCGCCGGAGGCCGCCGGGGGCCGGGCCGAGGACGTCGCCTCGGCCAACTGGCATGCGACCGCCGCGCTCACCGGCGCCCGCATCGGGGACGGGCTCCTGGTCGACATGGGATCGACCACGACCGACATCATCCCGATCCGGGCGGGACGCCCGGCGGCGCGCGGCTACACGGACGCGGAGCGGCTTTCGGGCGGCGAGCTCGTCTATACGGGCCTGACCCGCACGCCCCTGATGGCGCTCGCCGCGGAGGTGCCCTTCGGCGGGCGCCGCCTCGGCGTGATGGCCGAGTATTTCGCGACCGCGGCGGATGCCTGGCGGGTGCTCGGCGTCCTGCCGGAGGGTGTCGACCAGCATCCGACCGCGGACGGCCGGGGCAAGTCGGCCGCCGAGAGCCGGCTGCGCCTGTCGCGCATGATCGGGGTGGACGTCGCGGCCGCCGACGAGGCGGCCTGGCGGGGCCTCGCCGCGGTCTTCGCGGAGCGGCAGGTCCGGCTCGTGCAGGACGGCTGCCTGCTGGCGGAATCCGGAGTGCCGGGCGGCGGCGTCGGCCCGGTCATCGCCTGCGGGATCGGGCGGGCGGTGGTCGGCGAAGTCGCGCGGCGGCTCGGGCGGACCGTGGCGGCTTTCGAGGACCTGGTCCCGGCGGACGGGGAGGCGGCGCCCTGGACGGGCTCCTGCGCGCCGGCGGTCGCCATGGCGCTCCTCTGACGCGCGACTATCGGGGGGTGGCGCGCACGAAGGCCCCGAAGGCGCGCGGGCCGTCGCCGACCTTGACGGCCGCGATCCGCTTCAGGGTCTCGGCGTCGATCACCGACAGGGTGTTGGAGAACCAGTCGGCGACCAGGATCCGGCGTCCGTCCGGCGTCGCCGCGATGCCCTCCGGGTATTCGCCGCCGTAGTCGAGGCGGGCGATCGGTTTCAGGTCGGCGGTCGAGAAGACCGAGATCGTGTCGCCGTGCTGGTCGGTCACGAAGGCGCGGCCGCCGGCCAGCGCAACCGCGTAGGGCGTGTTGCCGACCGGCACGCGGGCGATCTCGCGGGCGGCCGGAATGTCGATCACCGAGACGTCGTTGGAGCCGACATTCGCCGTGTAGGCCCTTGCCCCATCTGCCGAGACGGTGACCCCGAAGGGTCGGGTGCCGACCTTGACGGTGGCCACCGCGCGGGCCGCCGCGGCGTCGACGATCGACACCTGGTCGGAATCGCGGTCGGCGGTGAGGACCAGCCGGCCGTCCGGGGTCGGGGCGATCCCCGAGGGGCTCTCGCCGACGGAGATCTCGGCCGTCACGGTGCCGGCGTCCGGGTCCACCGCGACGAGGCGGTGGGCGTACCAGTCGGCGACGTAGACGGGCCTGCCCGAGGGGTGGACCGCGACCCCGAGCGGGCCGCCGGTCAGCTGGATCCGACGTGAGACCGTGCGGGCCGCCGTGTCCACCACGGTCAGGACCTTGGACTCCGGGCTCGTCACGTAGGCGCGGGCGCCGTCGGGCGAGACCGCGATCCCGGCCGGCTTGCCGCCGATCGGGATCGTCGCCACGGGCTTCAGGCTGTCGAGGTCGACGACCGTCAGGTCGTCGCTGCCCTGGTTCGTCACGAAGGCCTCGTCGGCGCCTGCGGGGGCCGCCGCCGCGAGCCCTGCCGCGACCGCCAGGGCGAGGCCCCGGGCGCGGGCGGCCATCAGCTGCCGCTCTCGACCTTCTTCTTCAGGGCCTCCAGGCCGGACTTGTAGACGCCCGTGATGGCCTTGATGGCGGCCTCGTCGCTCAGCTCCGGCGGCGGATCGTTGTTGGGGAAGCCGCGGTAGAAGGCGCCGCGCCACTCGACCTTCGACTTGCCGCCCTCTTCGGTCACGGCGATTCGCGAGGTGTAGTTGGTCACGGGCAGGACCTTCACGTCCTCCTTGGTGATCCGGTAGCTGTAGTTCATGCCCGGGCCGTCATACTTCTCGAGGGTCTCCTCGGGGATGACGGGGCCGCCCTGGAGCGTCAGGGTGCGGGTGGCGTTGACGTCGTTGCCGCCCTTGCCCTCCTGCTTGGCGACGGCCGGGTGCCAGCTCATGTCCTGGAAGTTGCCGATCACGGACCAGACCTTGGCGGCCGGGGCGTTGATCTCGATGGTCTCGGTCACCTTCTGGCGGGTCGGCCCGTGGGCGTCAGCCATCGTGACGCCGGTCAGCAGGGCGCCGGCAGCGAGGGCGGTCAGCAGGACATGCTTCATGGTTTCCTCCGGTTGCGTCTTCAGGACAGGCCGGCGAAATGGGCCTCGATCTTCTCGACGATCCAGGTCCAGGCTTCTCGCTCGGCCTCGCCCGCGGTCTTGCCGATGGCGATATCCAGATATTTCAGCTCGGCTTCGATCTTATCTCTCGGCAGCATGTGAAGGCGAGTGGACAAAATGGCCGCCTCCAGCACCGCCGCCTGGGCGCGGTTGAAGCCCGCGAAGGGCTTGTGCGCCGCCTCGTGGACGACCCCGCAGCGGAACCGCGGCCTGGTCTCGTCGTCCGTGGCCTCGAGGACCTGCAACTCGATGTGGCCGAAGCAGTCGGCGAGCCGCATGCCGTCGACCTTGTCGGCCTGCACCATCGGCCAGTCGCGGCGGCCGGTTACGTGACCGGCGACGACGCGCATGTCGGTCGGCCCGGAGGCGACCGCGAAGGGGTGGCGGCGCAGGTTGTCGATGGCCGGGGAGGGGCGGAAGGGGGCGAGCACCCAGAGCTCCGCCTCGCGGATCAGACCGTAGGGGGCGACGTGCCAAGTGTCGTCGGCGTTCTTCGTGGCGACCACGGTCTCCAGGATGAAGGGCATCAGTCCGCGTCCTCTCCGGGGTCCACGGCCGGCTCCGCGCCGGGCTCGCTTCGCTTTTTCCTGGTCGCCAAGGTGTGGCCCGCGGCTTTCAGGCGGGTCAAGTCCTCCTCCTTGCGGTCCCATGCCGCGCCCCAGTCGATGGGCTCGTCCTGGGCGTAGCGCTTGCCCAAACGGAAGGCGGTCTCGGCCTTGGCGAGTTCGGCGCCGAGGTAGAAGGCGTGGCTGCCGTCGGCCTCCACGCCCAGATGCGGAAAGGCGTCGAGGGCCTCGCGGGCGACCACGTGGACGTCCCGGTTGTAGACGTGGACGCCGTCCTCGACGACCTCGATGCGGTAGTTCCTGTCCCGGACCGCGGCGGCGTTGGCGGCGACGCCCTCCGGCGTGTTGGCGTAGGGCTTGCGGTCGTGGACGGTGGCGAGCCGGCCGCCGTAGCCCTTCGGCAGGGCACCGTCGTGCCGGGCGGCGAAGAGGATGCGGCGGGCCGCGTCGTGCTCCTCGATGGTGCGCCGGGTGTGGGGGCTGACCTGCACGACCAATACGTTGCGGATGGCGAGTTCGGAGGCGATGCCGAGCAGCGTCATGGTGATGCCCGAGGTGTCGGCCTCGGTCAGCTCGGTGAGGTTGCCGGTGCCCATCAGCATCTCGGCCGCGGGCATGCGGCGGCGGAACTCGTGGTAGCGGACGATCGAGGCGGTGAAGCCGAAGTGGATGGGGTCGAGGATCGGGTCGGCCATGTAGGGCAGGCCCCAGGCCTCCATGCGCTCGGCGGCGCGCACCAGGCTGTCGAGGTCGCCGGGGCGGGCGGGCACCAGGACCGGCACGGCGGGGACGTCGCGGGCGTGGTCGAGCGTGTCCTCGTTGAGGCTCAGCAGAAAATCGCAGCCCGCGCGCGCGCCGGTCAGGAGCTCGGCCAGGTCGGCGCTGTCGACGCTGACCGCGATGCCCTCGGCCTTCAGCGCCCTCACGCAGTCGGCGAGGTGGGGGAAGGGGGTGTCGGGCAGGCAGCCGAGGTCGACGACGTCGGCTCCGGCGGCGACGAGGCCCTTCGCCTTGGCGACCACGCCGGCGACGTCCAGATCCGGGGCGTCGACGATCTCGGCGAAGATCCTGAGATCGTGGCGCGAGAGGTCAGGCTCGCGGGCGCCGCGGCCGAAGAAGGCCGGCAGGTCGACGATCTCGTCCGGTCCGCGCTCCACCGGCACGCCGAAATGGGCCGAGAGGGCCGCGAGGTCGGCGCGGCAGCGGCCAGGCACGACGATGCGGGTGGTGCCCTCCGGCGGCTTCACGCGGCGGCGGATGATGTCCTCGGTCATCAGGGCGGCGACCTTCACGCCGACGTCGGCGACCTGCCACTGGAAGGTCGCGCCGCCCGGTCCCCGGCCGCCGATCTCGGCCAGCGTCTTCTCGAGCCGCGGGCGGGCGAGGTGGCCGGTGAGGAGCAGGATGCGGTCGGGGCGCGGCTCGTCGCTCATGGGGCTGGACCCTAGCCCTGGCCGGCCGCCTTCAGGGCGGCGTCCACGGCCGCCTCGAGATCGGGCAGGGTCTCGACGACGGTCGTGTATTCGAACCCCTTGAGCCGCTCGGTGTTCTCCAGGTCGATCCGGCGCGGATAGACCTTGACCCAGCCCGAGGGCGCCTCGGTGTCCATCTCGGGGGCGGTGTCGCAGGCGAAGACGATAGAGGGCACGCGGCACTTGCCGGCCTGGGCGAAGACGTTGGTGGCGAGCGTGTCGGAGATGCCGCAGACCGCCTTGGCGACCGTGTTGGATGTCGCGGGGGCGACCACGAGAGCGTGGTACTGGCCCTTGTAGAAGTTGCCGACCGGCGCGGCGCTGGCGGTGGTGTCCTTGAAGATCCGGGTGTCGGCGGGCAGGAGCTCGAACTCCTTGCGGTACATGCGGATCACCTCGGCGGCCGCCTTGGTGACGAAGATGTCAAGGTGGGGCACGCGGCGCATGACCGTCAGGCACTCGACGAAATAGTGGCCGGAGCCGGTCAGCGCCCATCCGAGCCGCGGTGTCACGACGTCCTTCGCCACGCTCTCAATCCCTCGCTCGCCGGAGTTCCGTCCCGATCGCGGCCGCCGGGTCGCCGATCGCCTGTCCGAGCCGCCGGTGGTCGGCCGGGCCGAGGAGGCGGACTATACCGGAATAGCCCGCGAGGAAAGCCGGGAAGGCCTGGTCCAGATAGCCGCGCCCGATGAGGCCGTCCAGGTCGGCGCCCGGGGACGGCTCCGCCGACTTCACCAGGAGGAGCGCCGCCGCCCCGATCCCGGCGGCGAGGTGCAGGGCGAGGCTGTCGGAGGTGACGGCCCAGGATTCCGGGATGGCCGGGTCGCCGGCCCGGAGCGCGGCCGGTTGCCAGAGCACGGGGGCGCCGGCGGCGAGCGCCGTCCAGACCTCGGCCGGGGCGGCGGCGAGCCGGAAGGTGGGGCGCAGTTCGGCGACGAACTCGGCGAAATGGCCCATGGCGTCGAGCGCCAGGCGGTGCGCGAGGCCCTCGGAGAAGCCGAGGCGGTGCTGGGCGGCGCGGACGGCGTCCGCGAAAAGGCCGCCGCCGCAGACGATCGCGACCGGGCGGCGGGCGGCGGCGATCGCGTCGAGCAGGACCGACAGGTTGGCGCCCGTCATCAAGCTACCGCCGAGCTTGACCACGACGGGGGCGGCGGCGGGCATCGGTCAGGCGGCGGGGCGGGGGGCGGCGACGGCCCCGAGCCGCGCGGCGGCGTCGGCCACCGCGTCGCGCCGCAGCGGGCGGCGACGGTCGAGGCCCTCGCAGAGGCCGCCGCGGAAGCCGAGCAGATCGGCGCCGAGCGGGGCGAGGCGATCGATGTCGGACACCCGCAGGGAGCCGGCGAGGCCTGCCATGAGGCCGTGGCGCCGGGCGAGAGCCACGAATTCGGCGAGGCGATCGAGGCCCATGAGCGTGAGAAGGCCGCCGGCCTTGCCGGCCGTGTCGAGCATCATCCCGGCGAAGCCGGCCTCGGCCGCGGCCGGCACGAGGGCGAGATCCGGGTTGCGATCGGCGAGGAGCACGCCGACCAGCCTGGCCTGCGGTGCGAGCGCGCGGCCCAGGTCGGCGACCAGGCGCGCCCGGCCGGGGCCGGGAAAGAGGCCGACCTTGACCATGTCGACGCCCGTCCCGGCGACCCGGGCGGCGGCGTCCAGGGCGGCCCCGGGGTCTTCGTGATCGCCGATCACGGCGGTGACGGTGCGCCGGCCGGCAACGGCGGCGACGATGGCCCGGATCGTCGCCTCCGGCAGGGCCCCGAGCGCGCCGGCGGCGGGATCCTTGGCGTCGATCAGGTCGGCGCCGGCGTCGAGCGCCAGGATGGCCTCGGCCGGGTCGGCGACGCTGACGAGGAGCTTGGGCATGGGTCACCTTCGAGTGCGGGCCGGCACCCTAGCGGAGGGGCGCCGGCCCGGGAAGGCGGGCGCCGGAATGTCGCAGGCCCGACCGGCCGCGGCCCGGCGCGCCTCACCGCCCCGAGGACAGGGGATGTTCCATCAGCCGGTTCTTGACGAGGTAGCGCATGCCGCGCAGCCACATCTCGTCGGAATTCGTGCGGATATCGGCCGAGTAGAGGCGGAGGCGCTCCCCCGTGCGGGCGTCGCGGACCGAGAGGTTCAGGTTCAGGATGAGGTTCGAGACCTTCTGGACCCAGCCCGAGACGGAGAGGTCGGCGCCGGCCTCGCGGGCGAGATCCGCCTCGCAGCCGTTGCACTTGTAGAGTGGCGCCTTCTCGGCGAGCTTCGCGGCGACGGGCGCGAGGTCGACGAACGCGACGTCCGGGTCGGCCTCGGCGATCAGCCGGCGGGCCTCGTCGGTCACCAGGCGCAGGCGCGCGGTCTCGTCAGCGCGCTCGCCGCGCAGCTCGCCCTCCAGGCTGGTGTCCTCGAGCTCGAACAGGAAGAGCGCGACCTTGACCTTGGCGGCCGCCGCCGAACTCGGGGCGAGCCCGGCCAGCGCGAGGGCAACGGCGAGGAGGGCCGAACGCAGGGCGGCGGCGAGCATGGTCGGCATGGTATGTCCTTGCGAATGGGGGAGGGGCGTCAAGGCGCCCGGGCGAGCGGGGGCTCGGCGAAGCGGTTGCGGAAGAGCCAGCGGACGCCGCGGACCCACATCTCGTCGGTGTCGCCGTTGACGTCGACGCTCATGGTGCGCACCACCGTGTCGGCGGCGACGTCCCGGACCGCGATGTCGATATGGACGAGGACCGGCGTCAGCTTCTGGACCTTGCCGAGCACCGCGAAGTCCGCGCCGGCCTCGCGGGCGAGGTCGGCGTCGCAGCCGTTGCACTTGTGGAGGGGGGCGGCGTCCTTCAGCTTCTCCGCCATCGGGGCGAGGTCGACGACCGCCTGGTCGCCCTTCTCGGCCACCAGGCGGCGCAGCTCCGCGGTGGCGAGGCCGAGGCGGCGCCGGTCGTCCTCGGCGAGGCGGTTGTTGCCCTGGAGCATGGCGGCGCCGGCCGCGGTCATGCCGGTCGGGTCGGCGGGCATGCCGCCCGAAGCGAGCTCGAAGTCGAAGATCGCCAGCCTGGGTCTCTCGGCCGCGGCAATCGGCCACGCCGCCAGCAGCGCGGCGGCGGCGGCCGAGATTCTGAGGCTCCTAAGAAGCGGTCCGGCCATGGCGGGGGAGACTCCGGGCGACGGGCGGCGGTTCCGCCCCTCCGGACCATGCTAGCGCGCTCCCGTCGACCAGCAAGCCCATGTGGGACTTATGATTTTCTTAGCGGATTGTCGTTGTCAGGCGGTCGGCCGCTGCTAGGGTCCGCCACCAGAAGAGCAATCGGGAGGACCAGGATGGCATCGTCCGGGAGACGGCCCGCCGCCATGGCGGCTGTCGCGGCGTTCCTTTGGGCCGGCCCCGCCGCGGCGGCCGAGCTCACGGTCGGAATCATTTCGCAGAAGCCACCGCCGCCGCCGATCTACGACCAGGACCCGCTGCCGGAGGACCACGGCATCGCCGGGGGTCGGCTCGCCGTGCGCGATTCCAACACCACCGGCCGGCTCGTCGGGCAGAGCTTCAAGCTCGAGGAGGTGGTCATCGAGGAGGACGGCGACCCGGTCGCGGCCTTCGCGGAGCTGACCGCCAAGGGCTTGCAGTTCATCGTCCTCAACCTGCCGGCCGACAAGGTGCTGAAGGTCTCGGACGCGGCGAAGGGCAAGGAGATCACGCTCTTCAACGCCGGTGCGCAGGAGGATGCGCTGCGCGGCGAGAACTGCCGGGACAACGTCATGCACGTGGCGCCCAGCCGCTCGATGCTGACGGATTCGCTCGCGCAGTACCTGGTCTGGAAGCGCTGGCGCAACTGGCTCGTCATCTACGGACCGCATCCGGGCGACCAGGCCTATCTGGGCGAGGTGCGGCGGGCGGCGAAGAAGTTCGCCGGCAAAATTGTCGCCGAGAAGGAGTGGACCTTCGGACCGGACGGCCGGCGCACGGCGCAGCAGGAGGTGCCGCTCCTGACGCAGGGGCTCTCCTACGACGTGGTGGTGATCGCCGACGAGGTCGGCGAGTTCGGCGACTATGTCGAGTTCCACACCTGGGACCCGCGGCCGACTTCCGGCACGCAGGGCCTGACCCCGACGACCTGGCACCCGCAGGCGGAGCAGCACGGGGCGGTGCAGCTCAACAACCGCTTCAAGCGCCTCGCCAACCGGCCCATGACGGCGCTCGACTTCAACGTCTGGATGGCGGTCCGGACCGTGACCGAGACGGCGCCCCGGGTGAAGTCGGTCGACTACAAGCCGATCGTCGACTACATCCGCGGCCCCTCCTTCGAACTCGCGGCGTTCAAGGGCGTGGGATTGACGTTCCGGGACTGGGACTGGCAGCTCCGTCAGCCGATCCTGCTCGCCCAGCCCGCCGCGCTCGTGTCGATGTCGCCGCAGCCGGGGTTCCTGCACCAGCGCACGCCCCTCGACACGCTGGGCACCGACAAGCCCGAATCCAAGTGCAAGCTCAAGTGACGACCCGCAGCGGCGCCCGGGATGCGCCGCAACGACATCAAGGAGGAAGCCCCATGCCGTCGCGGATCGCCGCCGTCGTCCTCTCGCTCGCCGGCCTCGTCGCCGCCGATGTGGCCGAGGCCTACACGGTCTTCGTCTCGAACGAGAAGGACAACACGATCAGCGTCATCGATTCGACGACGCTGACCGTCACCAACACGTTCAAGGTCGGCCGCCGGCCCCGCGGCCTCGCGGTGACCCAGGACGGCAAGTACCTGATCGTCTGCGCCAGCGACGACCACCGGGTCGAGGTCTGGGACACGACCACGTTCCAGCGCGTGAAGACGCTGCCGTCGGGGCCGGACCCGGAGCTTTTCGCCTTCAGTCCGGACGGCAAGCTCCTCTACATCGCGAACGAGGACGACAATCTCGTCACGGTGGTCGACATCGAGGCCAGCAAGGCGGTCAAGGAGATCCCGGTCGGGGTGGAGCCGGAGGGAATGGCGGTCAGCCCGGACGGGAAGACCGTGATCAACACGTCCGAGACCACCAACATGGTGCACTTCATCAACGCCGAGACGCTGGAGATCACCGACAACGTCCTGGTCGACAGCCGTCCGCGCTTCGCGGAGTACACCCGCGACGGCGCGAAACTCTGGGTCTCCTCGGAGGTCGGGGGGACGGTGGCGGTCATCGATCCAAAGACCCGGCAGGTGGTGAAGAAGATCGAGTTCGCGGTGCCGGGCCTCAACAAGGAGGCCATCCAGCCGGTCGGGATCCGCATCACCAAGGACGCCAAGAGGGTCTTCGTCGCCCTCGGCCCGGCGAACCGCGTCGCCGTCATCAACGGCGACACCTACGAGGTGGAGAAGTACCTGCTCGTCGGCCAGCGGGTCTGGCAGCTCGCCTTCACGCCGGACGAGAAACAGCTCTGGAGCACGAACGGCGCCTCGGGCGACGTCTCGGTCATCGACGTCGACACGCTCCGGGTGACCAAGTCCATCAAGGTCGGGCGGCTGCCCTGGGGCGTGTGGGTGAAGCCGTGACGGGCGGCGCCCCGGGCCGTGGCGCGACAGGGGAGTGGGCCGTGAGCAACGACGAGACGGGCAGCCGCCGGGGCGGCGGGGCGGACACCCTGGCGCGCAACGCCATCCTGGTCGAGCGGGTGAGCCACAGCTTCGGAGCGCGCAAGGCGCTCGACGACGTTTCGCTCGACGTGCCGGAGGGGCGCTTCACCGCGCTGCTCGGGCTCAACGGGGCCGGCAAGACGACGCTGTTCTCGCTTCTGACCCGGCTCTACGACAACGTCACGGGCCGCATCGAGATCATGGGCCACGACCTGCGCCGCCGGCCGACCGCGGCCCTCGGGCGCCTCGGGGTGGTGTTCCAGGCGCGCACGCTCGATCCGGACCTGACCGTGATGCAGAACTTCGTCTACCACGCCGCGCTGCACGGCTACGGGCGGGCCGAGGGCAAGCGGCGGGCGGAGCGGCTCCTGGAGCGGATCTCGCTCGCCGACCGCATCAACGACAAGGTGCGCGGGCTGTCGGGCGGGCAGGCGCGGCGGGTCGAGATCGCCCGGGCGCTCCTGCACGAGCCGCGGGTCGTCATCCTGGACGAGCCCACCGTCGGCCTCGACATCGCGGCCCGGACCGAGATCGTCAACCTCGTGCGCCGCCTGATCGACGAGGACGGCCTCAGCGTGCTGTGGGCCACGCATCTCTTCGACGAAGTCAGGCCGCAGGACCGGGTGGTCCTGCTGCACAAGGGCCGGGTGCTTGGGCGGGGCACGTCCGCCGAGATCGTGGCGGCCGGCGGGGAGGCGACCCTCGCGGCGGCCTTCCGCAAGATCACCGGAACCAAGGCCGAGGAGGCCGCGTGATGCACGGGACCATGGCGCCTGCGGCCCGCGACGCCGCCTTCAAGCTGCCGCGCCTCGGCTATCTGCACTGCTTCCTCGGCATCCTGAAGCGCGAGATGCTGCGCTTCGTCCTGCAGCGCGGACGCTTCCTATCGGCGCTGGTCCGGCCGCTGGTCTGGCTCTTCATCTTCGCGGCCGGGTTCCGCTCGGTGCTGGGCGTCTCGATCATCCCACCCTACGAGACCTACGTGCTCTACGAGGTCTATGTGACGCCCGGGCTCTGCGCGATGATCCTGCTCTTCGCCGGCATGCAGTCGTCGCTGTCGATGGTCTACGACCGGGAGGTCGGGTCCATGCGCATCCTGCTGACGAGCCCCTATCCGCGCTGGTTCCTGCTCTCCTCCAAGCTCGTCTCGGGGGTGACGATCTCGCTCCTGCAGGTCTATGTCTACCTCGCCATCGCGTACTGGTGGGAGGTCGAGCCGCCGCCGATCGGCTACCTGATGGTGCTGCCGGCGCTCTTCCTGTCGGGCCTCATGCTCGGCTCGATCGGGCTCTTCATGTCGTCCCTCATCAAGCAGCTCGAAAACTTCGCCAGCGTGATGAACTTCATCATTTTTCCGATGTTCTTCACCTCGTCGGCGCTCTATCCGCTGTGGCGCGTGAAGGAATCGAGCCTGCTGCTCTACTACGTCTGCATCCTCAACCCTTTCACCTACTGCGTGGAGCTGATCCGCTTCGGCCTGCACGGCAAGCTCTTCATCCCGCAGTCCTGGTCGGAGATCCCGGCCATGTTCGAGGCCATGGGGCGGGCGAACGCCTTCGATCCCTTCGCGGGCGACTACCCGGCCTTCGTGGCCCTGGTCGTCGTGGCCGTCACCACCATCATTTTCATGGGCCTCGCCATCCTGGCCTATGACCCGTCGCGCGGCCTGATCGGCAAGCGCGGGGGCCCCGAAGGAGTCGCATCATGATGTCCGCCGCCGCTTTCCGCCGCCTCGCGGCCGCCTGCCTCCTGGTCCTCGCCGGAACCGCCGCCGCGGCGGCGGCCTCCACCGATCCGGACTGGCCCTGCGTCCAGGTGCGCAACCCGCAGATCGCCGCGACCGCCATCTGGGGCGGGCCGGAGATCCCGGAGGCCGCGAAGGAGTGGTGGACGGAGCCGGACGTCGCGGACGCGGTGCGGACCATCGCGTCGCGGCGGATCCCGATCGAAGAGGCCGAAAAGATCATCGACGGGATCGCCAAGGGCGAGGGCGACAGGACGCTGCGGCTCTCGAAGCTGTTCGTGGGCATGCTCGAGCGCGTCAACGTGGAGCGCAACCGCATCATGGCGGGGCTCGGCCGCTATGCCCGCAAGCAGCGCGCCTTCGCGGACCGGATCGAGAAGGTCGGCGACCAGATCGCTCTCTTGAAGGCCGGCAAGACGGTCGAGGGCGTCACCACGGCCGACCTGCCGAAGCTCGAGGAGGAGATGAAGTGGGACATCAGGGTCTTCGACGAGAGGAACCAGTCCCTGACCTATGTCTGTGAATCACCAGGGCTTCTGGAGCAGAGGGCGTTCGAGCTGGCGCGCCTGATCGCCGAGCGGATGTGAGCGCCGGTCCGCGGGACCGCGGCGGCGCCGGGTCCGGCGGGCATCGCGCCCGCCGGGGCCAGGGACCGATTACCAATCCTTAACTTGTACTTCCGGGCGTCTCACCGCATCTTTCCGTCACGGCGGGACAGGGCCCGCCGTCCCGGACCGGTCAGTCGATGAAGTTCCTCCTCGCGCTCTTCGTGCTCTTCGGCCTCGCCGGAGCCGGCGTCCTCGTGTCGGCGGAGCGGTTCCCGCAGGCGGCCTGGCTCGTCCGCGAGGTGGCGGCGCGGACGGGGGTGCAGTTGCCGGCCGGGCTCGTCGATCCCAAGGTGCCGGTGGAGCGCTGGAAGACGGCGCCGGTCGAGAAGGGCACCGTCCAGGCGGCGGTGCTGGCGACCGGCACGCTGCAGCCCGTGCAGACCGTGCAGGTCTCCTCCCAGGTCTCCGGCCAGATCGTCGCGATCGTGGCGGACTTCAACGCCAAGGTCTCGGCGGGCGAGATCATCGCGCGGCTGGACCCGACGACCTTCCAGGGGCGCCTCGCCTCGGCGGAGGCCGACCTGGCGGTCGCGGAGGCGACCATCCGCACCAAGCAATCGGCGCTCGACAAGGCCAAGGCGGAGATCCAGAAGGGCGAGGAGGCGGCGCGCGACGCCGACCGGGCGCTGGAACGGGCGCGGCAACTGGTCAAGACCGGCTCGGTCACCGAACGTGCGGTGGAGCAGGCGGAGGTCCTGGCGCGGCAGACCAAGTCCGACGTGGCGAGCGGCCGGGCCAGCATCGCGATGGCGGAGGCCGAGGTGACGGTCTCGCAGGCCAACGTGGAGCAGAAGCGGGCGGCCGTGCGGATCGCGCGCACGGACCTCGAGCGGACGACCATCAAGGCGCCGATCGACGGCGTGGTCATCGACCGCCAGGTGGAGCTCGGGCAGACCGTGGCGGCGAGCCTCTCGGCGCCGACGCTCTTCATCATCGCGGCGGCGCTCGAAGAAATGCAGCTCGAGGCCTCGATCGACGAGGCCGACGTCGGCCGGATCCGCGAGGGCCAGAGCGTCCGCTTCACGGTCGACGCCTATCCGGGGCGGACCTTCGAGGGCAAGGTCGCGCAGGTCCGGCGCGCCGCCAAGGCGGTACAGAACGTCGTGACCTACACGGCGGTCGTCTCGGCGGACAATTCCTCCATGGTGCTCTTCCCCGGCATGACCGCGAACGTCCGCATCATCGTGGACGAGCGCAAGGACGTCCTGAAGGTGCCCCAGGCGGCGACCCGCTTCCGGCCGAACGACAATCCCGAGGTGGGGCCGTCCGCGACGAAGCGGGTGCGCACCGTCAGCGCCGCGGCCGACGAGGGACGGCGGACGCGCCTCTACGTGCTGCGCGACGGGGACCGGCTGGAGCCGGTCGAGGTGTCGGTCGGGCTCTCGGCGGAGAACATGGTGGAGGTGCGCGGCGACGGGCTCGGGCCCGGCGACCAGGTCGTGGTGGCGCGGGCCAACGACCCGAACGACCGGCGCCAGCGCGCGCCGCTCGGCTTCTGAGGCCCGGCATGGGCACGGACGCCATCGTCACCGCCGACGGCCTCACGAAGGTCTACGCCACCGGCGACGTGGAGGTCCCGGCGCTGGCCGGCGCGAGCTTCCGGATCGCGCGCGGCAGCTTCGTGGCCGTGATGGGCCCGTCCGGCTCCGGCAAGTCGACGCTCATGAACCTGATCGGCTGCCTCGACCGGCCGACCCGCGGGCGGCTCCTGATCGACGGGGTCGACGTGGCGGCGCTGCCAAGCGACGCCCTGGCGGCGATCCGGCGCAAGACGATCGGCTTCGTGTTCCAGAGCTTCAACCTGCTGCCGCGATTGACCGCGCTCGAGAATGTCGGGATGCCGCTCTCCTACGGCGGGGTCTCGACCAGGGCGCGCCGGGGCCGGTCGGCCGAGCTCCTGGCGGCGGTCGGGCTCGCCGACCGCGGGCGTCACTATCCGCCGCAGCTCTCCGGCGGCCAGAAGCAGCGCGTCGCCATCGCGCGGGCGCTCGTCAACGACCCTTCGCTGATCCTGGCGGACGAGCCGACCGGTGCGCTCGACAGCCGCACGGGCCGCGAGATCCTGGCGCTGATGCAGCGGCTCAACCGCGACGGGCGGACCATCGTGGTGGTCACCCACGACGAGGAGGTGGCGCGGCACGCCGGCCGGATCCTGCGCTTCCGGGACGGGCGGCTCGTCGCCGACGAGACCGTGGCGGCGCCGCTCGACGCGCGCGCCGAGACGGCGCCGCCGGTCCGGGAGGCGGCCGAATGAGGATCACCGAGGCGGTCCGCATGGCGCTGGCCGCGCTCACCGCCAACTGGCTGCGGTCGGCGCTGACCATGCTCGGCATGGTGATCGGCGTCGCGGCGGTGATCGCCACCTTCGCGATCGGGGTCGGGGCGCACGAGACCATCGCCAGGGTGATGACCAGCCTCGGCTCCAACGTCCTGGTGGTGTGGCCGGGCAACGCCAACGTGGGCGGTGCCCGCGGGCCATCCGGCAATGCCGGGCGGCTCACCGAGCGGGAGGTCGCGGCGCTGGAACCGGAGCTGCCGGCCGGCACCGTGATCGCCCCGGCGGTCTCGGGCGGCGTGCAGGTGGTCGCCGGCAATCTCAATTGGCAGAGCCGGGTCAACGGCGTCGACAACCGCATGTTCGAGGCGCGCGACTGGGAGCTGGACGCCGGGCGGCTCTTCACCGAGGACGAGGAGAAGCGCGGCGGCAAGGTTGCGATCATCGGGTGGACCGTCGCCGACCAGCTCTTCGGCGACCGCAACCCGATCGGCGAGACCATCCGCGTCGCCAGGGTGCCCTTCGAGGTGATCGGTGTGATGCGACCCAAGGGCCAGACGATGTTCGGCCAGGACCAGGACGACACCCTGTTCGTGCCGCTCGACACCGCGCGCCAGCGGGTGCTCGGCCGCTTCCGCTCGCGCCCGGACCAGATCGACAACATCACCATCAAGGCGGCGTCGAGCGACGTCCTGGAGCGCACGGAGCGGGAGGCGCGGCGGGTGCTCGACCGGCGCTTCGGCACCTCCGTGGACAATCCGGAGCCCTACAACCTGCGCAACCTGACGCAGATCGTCGAGGCGCAGACCTCCGCGGCCAAGACGCTGTCGCGCCTGCTCGGGCTCGTCGCCTCGATCGCGCTGGTGGTCGGCGGCATCGGCATCATGAACATCATGCTGGTGTCGGTGACCGAGCGGACGCGGGAGGTCGGCCTCAGGATGGCGGTCGGGGCGCGGCGGCGCGACATCCGCCGGCAGTTCCTGATCGAGGCGATGGTGCTGGCGCTGGTCGGCGGCAACATCGGCATCATGATCGGGATCGCGACGTCGCTCTTCGTCGCCAGCGCCACCGGCTGGCCGCTCGTGATCGCCCCGGAGGTGATCGCGGTCGCCTTCGCGTTCTCGGCCGCGGTCGGCATCTTCTTCGGCTGGTACCCGGCCACCAAGGCCGCCCGCCTCGATCCGATCGAGGCGCTCCGGTACGAGTAGGACCCGGTCAGTCCGCGAGCACACCCAGTGCCCTCAGGCGGGTCTCCAGGTCCTCGGGGCCGACGAAGTGGATGGCCTCCATGCCGACCGCGCGAGCGCCGGCGACGTTCTTCTCGACGTCGTCGATGAAGACGCAGCGGGCGAGGTCCAGGGCGTTGCGTTCGGCCAGGATGCGGTAGATGCGCGGGTCGGGCTTCAGCACGCGCTCGGCGGCGGAGACGACCACGTCCCGGAAGCGCTGCAGGAAGGGGAAGCGGTCGCGCGCCTCCATGAAGGTGTCGGCGGCGAAGTTCGTGATCGCGTAGAGCGGCACGCCCCCGGCGTGCAGCCGCTCCAGGATCGCCACGGTGCCCTCGATGGCGTCCGGGATCATCTCGTGCCAGCGCTCGCGATAGGCGCGGATCTCGCGCTCCCAGTCGGGGTGGCGCGCGATCGCCTCGGCGACCGCCTCGTCCCAGGTGCGACCGGCGTCCTGGGCGACGTTCCAGTCGTGATGGGTGACCTCCGAGAGGAACCACTCCATCTTGGCCTCGTCGGCGAAGATCGACCGGTAGAGGTAGCGCGGGTTCCAGTTCAGGAGCACGCCGCCGAGGTCGAACACGACGGTGTCGACCTGCCGGATCGCGGGTTCGGACTCCGTCGTCCCGTCGAGCGTGATGGTCGTGTCCTGCATGGTCGGCAAAGCCCTCTTCGATGTCGTGCGGGCGGGCTCATCGCCGAATCCCGTGGCGGGATCATGGCCGCGGTCGCGATCCGGCGGGGGATTCCGGCACCGCCCCGAGCAGGTCGTCCCGAGAGAGCGCGAAGTCGCTCTCGATCCACAGCGCCTCGGCGCGGCGCAGGGCCTCGCCCACGGACGGTCCCCTGGCGAGGCCGCGCGCTAGGAAGTCCCGGCCGGCGACGGGCAGCTTCCCGGGCTGCCAGCGGAAGGGCAGGGCGAGGTCGTGGGCGAGGCGGCCCTCGTCCGTGATGCGCCGCCGGGCGGCGGCGAGCGCAAGGGCGTCGCGGTAGCTCTCCTCGCCGGCCCGGTACAGGAGGGCGCGGGCGCGCCGGTCGTCGAAGCCGGGCCCGACCGCGCGGGCGAGATGCACGCCCCGCTCCATCCGGTCGAGCGCCGCGTTGGGCAGGCGCAGGCGCTCGGCGAGGCGGGGGGCGTCGGCCTCGGTCCAGACCGCGAGGGCGGCGAGGAAGAGCGGCCAGTCCGCCTTGCCCTGCGGGGCGACGACCATGTCGCGGGCGAGGGTCGTGAGGCGGGCGAACCCGGCGAGGTCGGCGGCGGAGCCGAGCACCCGCTGCAGGAGCCCGCAGTCGCTCATCACGCGCGCGGTGGCCGGCGCCCCGGGGGCGGCGACCAGCTTGACTGTCTCCTGGCCTATCCTCTCGGCTGAGAGGCGGTCCAGGCCGGCGCGCTCGCGGATGCAGGCGGCGAGGCCGGCCGGGTCCGGGTCGCCGTGGCCGTAGGCGGCGTGGAACCGGAAGAAGCGCAGGATGCGCAGGTAGTCCTCGCGGATGCGGTCCTCGGGGCGGCCGATGAAGCGGACCCGGCGCGCCAGGCAGTCCTCGACGCCGCCGACGAAGTCGTGGACCGTACCGTCCGCCGAGACGTAGAGCGCGTTCATCGTGAAGTCGCGCCGGTGCGCGTCGGCACGCCAGTCGCGGCCGAAGCGGACGACGGCATGGCGGCCATGGGTCTCGATGTCTTCCCGGAGCGTCGTCACCTCGAAGGGGTGGCCGTCCACGACGACCGTGACGGTGCCGTGGTCGAGCCCGGTCGGCACCGGCTTGAAGCCGGCCGCGGCGGCCCGCGCGCTCACCACCTCGGGGAGCGCGGTCGTGGCGACGTCGACGTCGTTGACAGGCAGTCCCATGAGGGTGTTGCGAACGGCGCCGCCGACCGCCCAGGCCTCGTCGCCGTCCCGCGCGAGAGCGGCGAAGAGCCGCTGCAGGCGCCGGTCGGCGAGCCAAGGGGCCGCGGCGATGGAGGCCGCGCCGGTCATTTCTCGAAGTGGCCGGGGACGAGCGTGCCGTTCTCGATGTGGGTCGGCACGTAGGCGCCGTTGCCGGCGTCGTCGTTGAGGAGCGCGAGCATCGCCAGGCCGATGGCGACCAGGACGAGGCCGCCGATGGCGAGCCAGGCGAGCGGCGCCTCCCGCCAGGCGTCCCCGGTGCCGACGGCGCGGCCGCGGGTCGCCAGGATCGCGGCGTAGATCGCGAAGGGCACCAGGAAAAGCGCGGCCTCGATCAGGACCTGCCTGAGCATCAGAGATAGACCCTCTCGAAGATGCGGCGCACGATGCCGGCGGTGACGCCCCAGATATACCGGTCACCATAGGGCATTTCGTAGAAGAAACGACGGCCGAGCGGGGCGACGCGGGAGCCGACCCGATGGTTCTCGGGATTCATCAGGAAGCCGAGCGGCACCTCGAAGACCTCGGCGACCTCCTCGGGATTGGGCGCCAGGCGGAAGCCCGGCTCGACCAGCGCCAGGACGGGCAGGATGCGGAAGCCTGAGCCCGTGTGGTAGGGCGCCGAATAGCCGAGGACCTCCACGTGCGCGCGTTCGAGGCCGATCTCCTCCTCGGCCTCGCGCAGCGCGGCTTCCGCGGGGGTGAGGTCGCCCTCGTCGATCTTGCCGCCCGGAAAGGCGATCTGGCCGGCGTGGTTGGGCAGGTGCTCGGTGCGCCGGGTCATGATGACGCTCGCCTCGGGACGGCGGGCGACGACGGGAACCAGGACCGCCGCGTCGCGCAGGCGCGGGCGGTCGGCGGCGACGGGATAGTCGGGGTTGAGCTCGTGATCGCCGTTGAAGGGGCGGGCATAGACCTCGTCGACGTCGTGGGTGAGCTGCGGGGCCGCCAGCGCACGGAAGCGCTCGGGGGCGAAGGGGGGGAGATCGAGGAGATCGGCGTCGGGGCTGCCGGGCATGGGCGGCGTGTCACTCGGGGGGGCGGGATCAGTCGAAGCGGGCGTCTTCCGCCGGCACAATGGGGAAAAAAGTCCCGTCCGACCAGACCCCGAACCAGGGCCGGCCGTCGATGTCGCGCTCCACGCCCTCGGCGACCAGCTCGTACATGACCGGGCGGGCGAGGCGGGCCTCCAGACGGCCGCGGACATGCAGGTAGGGCTTCAGGCCGTCGTTGCCGGGCACGATCTCGAAGCGGAGCGGATGGGCCGGGCCGGCCTCGACCACGTCGCCCACGTTGGTGCGGAAGACCAGGCGGCGCGCCTCGCCCTCGCCGACCGCCTGCATCTCGACGGCCACGAAAGGGGCGTCGTCGACCGTGATGCCGCAGCGTTCGACGGGGGTGACCAGATAGGTCCGGCCGTCCTCGTCCCGGCGCAGCACGGAGGCGAAGAGGCGCACGAGCGCCTCGCGGCCGATCGGAGTCCCCATGTAGAACCAGGTGCCGTCGGCGGCGATGCGCATGTCGATGTCGCCGCAGAAGGGCGGGTTCCAGGTCTCGACGGGCGGCGGCCCCTTGTGGGAGCCGGCGCGGCGCATGAGGGCCTCGAGGCCGCCCTCGATCACATTGCCGTGACTCCGCTGGGTATCGCTCATGCTACGCGTGGCTCCGCGGGCCGTCGGCCCCGTTTACGAGTTGGGGGCGGCGCCATGATTTGTCCACACCCGGCCGGTTCGATCCGGCAGGTCCGACGCGCCGTTCAAAACACCGCCGGCCTGCGACGCCGGGGGAGAGGATGAGTGCAGAATACGGGGTGCGCGTCATCCCGGTTCCTGTCAAACTCGTATACCTGGGCCGGTGAGGGCGCTCCGGCCGCCGGCCACGAGACGAGAAGGCGAGCTTGCGATGACTGCCATGAACGACGTGGCCAAGGTGGACGAGAAGGCGATCGTCGCGGAGGCCGAAGCCGCCGTCGCGAAGCTCGCGGAGGTGCGGCGCGCGATCGGGGTCGTGATCTTCGGCCAGGAAAGCGTGGTGGAGCGCTCGCTGGTGACGATCCTGTCGGGCGGCCACGGGCTGCTCGTCGGCGTGCCGGGCCTCGCCAAGACCAAGCTCGTCGAGACGCTCGGCACCGTGCTCGGGCTCGACGCCCGGCGCATCCAGTTCACGCCGGACCTGATGCCCTCCGACATCCTGGGCACCGAGGTGCTCGACCAGGCGCCGGACGGGGCACGTTCGTTCCGCTTCATCCGCGGGCCGGTCTTCGCCCAGCTCCTGATGGCCGACGAGATCAACCGCGCTAGCCCGCGCACCCAGTCGGCCCTGCTGCAGGCCATGCAGGAGTACCACGTGACGGTCGCGGGCCAGCGGCACGACCTGCCCCGCCCCTTCCACGTGCTCGCCACCCAGAACCCGCTCGAGCAGGAGGGCACCTACCCGCTGCCCGAGGCGCAGCTCGACCGGTTCCTGATGCAGATCGACGTGCACTACCCGGACCTCGCCTCGGAGCGGAAGATCCTCCTGGAGACGACAGGCGTCGGCGAGGGGGCCGCCAAGGCGGTGCTCGACGCGGCCTCCTTGTCGAAGATCCAGGGGCTCGTGCGGCGCATGCCGGTCAGCGAGAAGGTGGTCGAGGGCATTCTCGAACTGGTCCGCTCCTGCCGGCCCATGGAGAAGACCGATGAGATCACCCGTCACATCGCCTGGGGGCCGGGGCCGCGCGCCAGCCAGGCGCTGATGCTCACGGTTCGGGCCCGCGCCCTGTTCGACGGGCGCCTGGCGCCCTCGCTCGACGACGTGCATGCGCTCGCCGAACCGGTGCTCCAGCACCGCATGGCGCTCACCTTCGCGGCGCGCGCCGACGGGATCACGCTCGGCCAGCTCATCGGCAAGGCCCGGGCGCGGATCGGGTGACGGCGGAGCGGAAAGGGAGCGGCGTGGCGGATTCCGGCAGCCTCGGACTTGTCAAGTCGGCGAAGAGCCTGTCCTCGGCCTTGCCGGACCTGCTCGTCGAGGCCCGGCGCGTGGCCGCCACGGTGGCATCCGGCTGGCACGGGCGGCGGCAGGCCGGCCCGGGCGAGACCTTCTGGCAGTTCCGGCCCTTCGCGGCTGGCGAATCCGTCGCGCGCATCGACTGGCGACGTTCGGCCCGGGACGATCATCTCTACGTGCGCGAGCGTGAGTGGGAAAGCGCCCACACGGTCTGGCTCTGGCCGGACCTGTCGCCCTCCATGGATTTCCATTCGCGGCTGGCGCCCGTCTCCAAGCGGGACCGGGCGGTCGTGCTGATGCTCGCGGTCGCCGATCTCCTCGCCCGGGGCGGCGAGCGGGTCGGGGTGCCCGGGCTCGTGCGGCCGACGGCCAACCGCGCGGCGGCGGAGCGCACCGCGACGGCGCTCGCCCTCATGCAGGGGCGGGAGCCCTTCCCGGACACCCATCCGATCCGCCGCTTCTCCGATCTCGTGCTGGTCGGCGACTTCCTGGACCCGATCGAGCGCACGGGCGAGGTCCTGAGCCGCATCGCGGGATCGGGCGCGCGCGGGCACCTGGTGCAGGTGATGGATCCGACCGAGGAGACCTTCCCGTTCGTCGGCCGCACCGAGTTCCGCGATCCGGAGACGGGTGAGCGGATCACGGCCGGGCGCGCCGAGACCTGGGTCCAGGCCTATCGCGACCGGCTCGCCGCCCATCGGGAGGCGCTCAGGCAGATGACGGGCCGGTTCGGCTGGACCTTCCTGGTCCACCACACGGACCGCTCGGCGGCCGAGCCCCTGCTGGCGCTGCACGGCCGGCTCTCGGCCGGGGCGCGGGGGGCGATGAACGTCAAGGCCGGCGGCACGGTTTCGACCATGGAGGTGGCGGGATGAGCGGTTTCCTGCCCCTCGCCTTCACGGCGCCCTGGGTGCTCGGCGCGCTCGTTCTGGTGCCGGCGATCTGGTGGCTCTTGCGCCTGACGCCGCCGCGGCCGCGCGAGGTCAGCTTCCCGCCGACGCGGCTGCTGCTCGAGATCATCAAGCGCGAGGAGACGCCGTCGCGGAGCCCGTGGTGGCTGACGCTGCTGCGGCTCACGCTGGCGACGCTCCTGATCCTGGCGCTGGCCGGACCCGTGTGGCGGCCGCTCGCCCGCACGGACAGCGGCACGGGGCCGCTGTGGATCGTGCTCGACAACGGCTGGGGCAGCGCGTCCCGCTGGGACCAGATCCGGCCGATCGCGGACCGGCTCATCGGCCAGGCCGGCGACGATGGCCGGCCGGTGGCGCTGATCGCCACCGCCGAGGGGGCGACCCAGCCGGTGGAGCCGACCGGGGCGGCGGAGCAGCGGACGCGGCTTGCCGCGCTCGAGCCGCGGCCCTGGGCGCCCGACCGCACCGCCCTGCTGCCGGCCCTGCGGCGGAGCGCCGAGAAGGCCGCGCCGGGGTCGGTCGTGTGGCTCGCCGACGGCCTCGACCACGGCTCGGGACCCGGCTTCGCGGGCGACCTCAAGGCCATCGCGCGGGAGGCGGCCGTCACGGTCTATGCCGGCGGGGCGGCGCTGCCGGTCGCGCTCGGGGCGGCCGAGAACCAGCTCAAGGCGTTGACCGCCACCGTTCTGCGCGCCGACAGCGAGGGCGAGCGGGCGGGCTCGGTGCGGGCGCTCGACCCGAAGGGCCGCATCATCGCGGAGGTGCCTTACCGGGTGGCGGCCGGGCAGACCGGCGCGCAGGCCTCGTTCGACCTGCCGATCGAACTCCGGAACGACATCGCGCGGGTCGAGATCACCGGCGCGGGCCACGCCGCTGCGGTGCAGCTTCTCGACGAGCGCTGGCGGCGGCGGGCGGTCGGCATCCTGTCGGGGGCGAGCGCCGACACCGCGCAGCCGCTGCTCTCGCCGGTGCACTACCTGGAGCGAGCGCTGGCGCCTTTCGCGGAGGTGCGCGAGCCGCGCGCGACCGACACCGTGCAGGCGATCCGCGACCTCGTCCGGCAGAACGTCTCGGTCATCATGACGGCCGACATCGGCACGATCGTGGGCGATGCCGAGAAGGTGCTCGAGGAGTGGGTCGGCAACGGCGGGGTGCTGGTGCGCTTCGCCGGGCCGCGGCTGGCTGCGGTGCGCGGCGGCGACCGGTTGGTGCCGGTGCAGCTGAGGCAGGGCGGGCGGACGCTCGGCGGGGCCCTCTCCTGGCAGCAGCCGCAGTCGCTCGGCAGTTTCTCGGCGAACGGTCCCTTCGCGGGGCTCGACGTGCCGAAGGACGTGACCGTGACCCGGCAGGTCCTGGCCGAGCCGCATCCCGACCTGCAGGGCAAGACCTGGGCGAGCCTGACGGACGGCACGCCGCTCGTCACGGCGACGCGCTTCGGCAACGGCTGGCTCGTGCTCTTCCACGTCACGGCCGACACGGCCTGGTCGAACCTGCCGCTCTCCGGCAGCTTCATCGAGATGCTGCGGCGGGTGGTGGGCTTCTCGTCGTCGGCGGCCGCCCACCAGGACGAAGGGCAGCCGCAGGGCGACGCGGCCGGGCAGGGGCGGGCCGCGAACGCGGTATTGCTGCCACCGCTCCGTCTGCTCGACGGCTTCGGCCGCTCGGCCGCGCCGGGGCCGGACGCCAAGCCGATCGCCGAGGGGCAGCGGGGCGTGGCGGTCGGGCGCGAGCATCCGCCGGGGATCTACGGCACCGAGGAGGCCTTCGTGGCAGTCAACCTGATGCGACCCGGCGACACGATCGCGCCGCTCGACCTCTCGGCGGCCGGATCCGTGCGGCTCGAGAGCTATGCGCAGGAGGGGCCGCGGGACCTCAAGCCCGGGACCTTCGCGGCGGCGCTCGTGCTCCTCATCCTGGACGCGCTCGCGGTGCTGTGGCTCGCCGGGCGGCTCGTCCTCCGGCGGGCAGCGGCGGTCCTGGTGGTGGCGACGGGAACCGCGGTCCTGCTGGCGGCGGCGGGCGGTCCGGCCTCGGCCAACGACCCCGCCCGGGAGAAGTTCGACAAGGACGCGGCGCTCGGCACCCGGCTCGCCTATGTGGTGACCGGCAACGCGGAGATCGACGAGGTGTCGCGCCGCGGCCTGGAAGGCCTGTCGCGGGTGCTCGCGGACCGGACCGCGCTGGAGCCGGCGACGCCGGTGGGCGTCGACGTGTCGCGCGACGACCTCTCGTTCTTCCCGCTCCTCTACTGGGCGATCGACCCGGCCGCCGGGGCGCCGAGCGGACAGGTGGTGACGCGCATCGACGCCTTCATGAAGAACGGCGGGTCGATCCTGTTCGACACGCGCGACAGCCTGAACAGCGCCGTTCTGCGCGGGACGGGCCGCGCCTCGCCGGCCAACGAGTCGCTCCGGCGCATCCTCTCCGGGCTCGACATCCCGGACCTGGAACCGGTGCCGCAGGATCACGTGCTGACCAAGGCCTTCTACCTGCTGCAGGACTTCCCCGGCCGCTTCGACGGGGGCCCGCTCTGGGTCGAGGCCACGCCGGCGCAGGACCCGGCCCAGGCGGCTGAACGGCCGGTGCGGCCGGGCGACGGGGTGTCGCCGATCATGATCACCGGCAACGACATGGCGGGGGCCTGGGCGCTCACGGAGAGCGGCGACTTCCTGCTGCCGACCGTGCCGTCCGATCCGCGCCAGCGCGAGATGGCGTTCCGGGTCGGGATCAACATCGTGATGTACACGCTGACCGGCAACTACAAGGCCGACCAGGTGCACGTGCCGGCGCTCCTGGAGCGGCTCGGACAGTGAGCGGGCGGGGGCCGATGCGGACCGAGGGACGTTCGGGGCGGGGAACGAGGACGACTGACGCATGACCTGGTCCCTGGACTTCTCGCCCGTCCTGCCCGTCTGGCTGATCGTGCTCCTCGGCGCGGCGGCCGGCGCGCTGGCGGTCTTCGCGATCTGGTCGGGCATCCGCGGGTCGTGGATCCGGGCGGCGGCGGTCGCGGCCCTGGTCCTGGCGCTCCTCAACCCGGTGCTGCAGCGGGAGGACCGCGAGGCGCTGCCGAGCGTGGTCGCGCTCGTGGTCGACAAGAGCCAGAGCCAGGCGCTCGGCGACCGGCGGGCGGAGACCGAGCGGGCGCGGGCGCAGCTCGCCCAGCAGATCGGCAAGCTGAAGAACTTCGAGATCCGCGAGGTCGAGGCCGGCGCGGACCGCGACGGGGTCGGGGCCGACGGCACCCGGCTCTTCGAGGCGCTCGGCCAGGCGCTCTCGGACGTGCCGCCGGACCGGGTCGCCGGGGCCGTGATGGTCACCGACGGGCAGGTCCACGACGTGCCGCGCGACAAGGCCGCGCTCGGCTTCGACGCGCCCGTCCATGTGCTCCTGACAGGGCGCGACAAGGAGGTCGACCGCCGCGTGGCGGTGGTCAACGCGCCCCGCTTCGGGCTCGTCGGCACCGACCAGGTCATCCAGTACCGGGTGATCGACGCCGGGGTCGCGCCGGGCGGGCGGGTGCGCGTCACGGTCCGCCGCGACGGTGAGCAGGTGGCCGAGCAGCGGGTCGCCCCGGGCGAGGTCGCGCGCGTGTCGGTGAAGATCAAGCACGGCGGCGACAACATCCTGGAGATCGAGGCGGAGGCGCTGCCGAACGAGCTGACCGCAGTCAACAACCGGGCGGTCGCCACCATCGAGGGCATCCGCGAGAACCTGCGGGTGCTGCTCGTCTCCGGCGAGCCGCACGCGGGCGAGCGGACCTGGCGCAACCTGCTGAAGTCCGACGCCTCGGTGGACCTCGTCCACTTCACGATCCTGAGGCCGCCGGAGAAGCAGGACGGCACGCCGATCCACGAGCTGTCGCTGATCGCCTTCCCGACGCGAGAGCTATTCCAGGAGAAGATCAAGGACTTCGACCTGATCATCTTCGACCGCTACCAGCGGCGCGGGATCCTGCCGTCGATCTATTTCGACAACATCGCCCGGTACGTGCGCGAGGGCGGGGCGGTGCTGGTGGCGTCGGGGCCGGATCCGGCGGGGGCAGGGAGCCTCTTCCGCACGCCGCTCGCCAGCGTGCTGCCGGCGGAGCCGAACGGCACGGTGCGCGAGGAGGCCTTCTACCCGAAGATCAGCGAACTCGGGCAGCGCCATCCGGTGACCCGCGCCCTGCCGGGCTCGCAGACCGACCCGCCCCAGTGGAGCCGCTGGTTCCGCCTCATCGAGTCGACGCCGTCGAGCGGCACCACGGTGATGACGGGGGTCAACGACAAGCCGGCGCTGATCCTGTCGCGCGAGGGCGCCGGTCGGGTGGGGCTGCTGCTCTCCGACCACGTCTGGCTCTGGGCGCGCGGCTACGAGGGCGGCGGGCCGCACGGACTGCTGCTCCGGCGCCTGGCGCACTGGCTCATGAAGGAACCCGACCTCGAGGAGGAGGCGCTCCGGCTCGTCCAGCGCGGCCGCGACCTCGTCGTCGAGCGCCAGACGCTCGGCGTCGACGTGAAGCCCGTGACCATCACCAAGCCGACCGGCGAGACGATCCCGGCCAAGCTGGAGCAGTCCGAGCCGGGGCTCTGGCGGGCGCAGGTGCCGGCGCGCGAACTCGGGCTCTGGCGGGTGACCGACGGGGAGCGCACCGCGCTCGCCCATATCGGCCCGCCGAACCCGCGCGAGTTCACCGAGGTCCTGTCCTCCGCGAAGCCCACCGAGGCGATCACGCAGGCGAGCGGGGGCAGCGCGCGGCGGCTGGTGCAGAACGAGACCTTCGCGACGCCGCGCATCCTGCCGCTCAGGGCGGGCGTGACCATGGCGGGATCGGACTGGATCGGCCTGAAGACCACCGACGCGAGCGTCCTCAAGGGTGTCGACCGCTACGGCCTGTTTGCCGGTCTCCTCGGCCTCGCACTCCTGCTCGGCGCGGTCTCGCTGATGTGGTGGCGCGAGGGGCGTTAAGGCGGGCGGCGCCCGCGCGAGGGGCCGCCGAAGCGATGCCCCCGCACGGACCGCGCGGTCTACCAGCGCCAGTTCTTCGCGAGCCCCTGGGCGGCCTCGTAGGCGCCGGGGACGAGTTCGGCGATCAGGACCCGCTTCGGGTCGACCGGGCCCGGGAGCTGCACTCTCGCCGGCGGCACGTGGCGGAAGCCGAGGGGGCCGTAATAGGGCTCGTCGCCGACCAGAAGGACCATCCGGTGACCGCGCCGCCGCGCCTCGTCGAGCGAGGCGCGGACGAGCGCCCGGCCGGCGCCCCGGTTGCCGAAATCCGGGTGGACGGCCAGGGGCCCGAGGAGGAGGGCCGGCTCGTCGCCGATCCGGATCGGCGTCAGCCGCACGGAGCCGCCGAGACGGTGGCCGAAGAGAGCGACGAGCGAGAGGTCGGGGTCGTGCGGCACGCCCTCGCGCAGCCGGTGGGCGGTGCGGGCGAAGCGGCCGGGACCGAAGGCGAGGTCGTGGAGGGCTTCGATCTCGGCGTCGTCGGAGGCGACCTCCGGCCGGATCAGGTAGAGCGGCGCGTGCATGTCCATGGATCCGCGGTATGGCTCGGTTGCTCGGAGCCTAGCGCGGCGATCGGGACCTGGGCTCGCGTCTGGGGAGGACGGCCGGTCAGCGAGGCGCGCGCAGGCGGGCAGCGTGGGCAGGGCCACGTCGCTCGCCTCGTCGTCGCCGAATGAACGGCCGCGTCATGCGTCGATCCTCGAAGGGCTTGTCCGCTAACACGAGCCGCGGCGGCGCGCAAGGCGCGGTGCGCCGTGCCCGACCATCGCCGAGGTCGGTCGAGGCGGTCAGGCCACGGCCGGCGCCCGCGGCCGCTCCAGGTGGCGGAGCCCGACCAGGCAGGCGAGGGCCACCACGGTCGCGAGCGCTACCAGGGCGAGGACCGCCCCCGGCCCGATGCGGTCGAGGAGGGCGGTGAAGACCAGGGGGGCGGCCGCGTTGGCGAGGTTCTGCGGCAGGGCTAGGCGGCTCGACAGCCGCGCATAGTCGGCCGCGGCGAAGAAGCCGAGCGGCAGCAGGGCGCGGGCCAGCGTGGCGACGCCGGCGCCGAAGCCGTAGAGCACCACGAAGGCGACGACGAGCACCGGCGAGCCTCCGAGGGCGAGAGCCGCGACGCCGGTCAGCACCATGGCGCAGCTGGCGATCCCGGTGGTGACCGCGCTCGACCGGCCGCCGAGGGCGGTGTCGGCGAGGCGGGCGGCGGTCCCGCAGACGTTGCGCAGGGAGGCGAACCAGAGCGCCATCGTGGCGGCCGTGCCGGAGCGCTCCAGGAGCTCGATCATTACGGGCGCGATGCCGAAGCCGACGAAGGTGGTCAGGGTCGTGGCCACGGCGATCAGCGCGAAGGCGGCGCGCCGCTCGCGGGTGGTCAGGGCGGGCGGGCCGGCCGCTCCGGTGCCGATCGTCGGGCCGGTGCGGTTGCGCGCCGGGGGCAGGACGAGGAAGTGCAGCGGGGCGCAGACGAGAAGATGGACGGCAGCGCCGCACAGGCAGGCGCCGCGCCAGCCGAGGCTCGCCTCCAGGGCCGACAGGATCGGCCAGCAGATCGCCGAGGAGAGCCCGGTGAAGAGCAGGAGCGTCCCGATCGTGCGCTTCGACCCGGCCCCGCGCCGCTCCACGATGGCCGCGTAGGCGGCGAGGGACAGGCCGGCGGATCCGCCGACGCCGACGAGGAGCCAGGCGAGGTAAAGGAGGACGATGCCGTTCGCGACCGCGAGCGTGGCGAGCCCCGCGGCGATCAGCAGCGAGCCGGCCGTGAGGACGCGGGCGGCGCCGATCCTGTCGAGCAGGGTGCCGATCGCGGGCGCGGTGGCGGCGCCGGTCAGCATCATCAGGGTGAGGCAGCCGAAGACCCACTCGTTGGCCAGCCCGAGGTCGCGGGCCATGACCCGGCCGAGCACGCCGGGCAGGTCGAAGGTCGTGCCCCAGCCGACGATCTGCGTGAAGGCCAGCACGCCGACCAGGCGGACCGGCTCCAGGGACGAAGGGCGGGGGAGGGGCATCGGGGCGGATCGCGGGGGGGGCGGGGCTGCAGTCTAGACCGCCGAGGCCGGGGGGCCAACGGCGGCTTCGTCACCAGAGCGGGTCCGGCCGGCGCCCCTCGAGGATCTCGGCGATGCGCCGCCGGGTCGCGCCGGTCGTGTCCGCCGGCAGGGCCTCGAGCGGGAAGAAGCCGGTCTCGGCGATCTCCCGGTCGCGGGGGCGGGGCGGAAGCGGCTCGATCCCGGAGCCGACGAAGAGGGCGACATGGTCGCGCCGCGAGGCGCGGCGGTTCAGGTAGAGGCCGAAGAGATCGAGGTCCTCGACGCCCAGCCCGCCCTCCTCGGCCAGTTCGCGGCGGGCTGCCTCGGCGGCCGTCTCGCCCGCGTCGACGCCGCCGCCCGGCAGGTACCAGCCGGGCAGGTAGGTGTGGCGGACCAGGAAGACCCGCCCCTCCTCGGCCAGGAAGACCCGCACGCCGAGGCTCATGGGACGGCGCAGGAGGGCCGCGGCCGTGACGGTTCGGCGGACGAGCGGCTTCAGGCGGGCGAGAAGGGTCATCGAAGTCTTTCCGCGATCCGGCGAAAGGGCGGGCGTACCGTTGCCGAAGCTTAACCGCGCCCGCCGGTATGTGCCGGACGCATGGCCCACCGGCAAGCATAGCCTTGGCTATTCGCGAGGCGATTGCCTATTTCGTAACCTGACGGGCGCAGGGTGGTGCCCGTATCCGGTGCGGGGCGATGGACGTCCCGGCGCCGGCCCGCGGGCCAGTCCGCGCGGGCGGCGCACAGCTCACGTCGAGGCTCGCCATGTTGAAGGCCGTCCGCAAGCTCCTGGTCTCGCATCGTTTCCTCTGGGCGCCCGCCCTGGAGCCGGTTCCCGTCCGCCGCACCGCGGCCTTGCGGAACTACGACTGGGCCTGAAGACGGGCCGGAAGGCGGCGAGGAAATTTTTCCCGGCAGGGATCGAACGGGCCTCACTGGACGTTCGGCATGCTCTTGGCTATCCCCCACCGCATGTATTCCTTCGCCCACCTCTCGGACCCTCACCTCGGCCCGCTTCCGGAGCCCCGCCTGTCGGAGCTCATGTCGAAGCGCATGCTGGGCTACCTCAATTGGCGGCTCAACCGCGGTCGCGGCGCCATGCGCCCCGCCGTGCTCGATGCCCTGGTGGCCGACATCCAGGCGCACCGGCCGGGGCACGTCTGCGTCACCGGCGACATCGTCAACATCGCGCTCGAGGCCGAGCTGGTCGTCGCCAAGTCCTGGCTGGCGAGCATCGGCGCTCCGCACGACGTCTCGGTGGTGCCGGGCAACCACGACGCCTACGTGCGGACCTCGCTGCGCCGGTCGACGGAGGCCTGGGCGCCGTTCCTGTGCGGCGACGGGGCGGAGCACGTGCGCTTCCCCTTCGTCCGCCGCCGCGGGCCGGTGGCCTTCATCGGGGTTTCGTCCGCCAAGGCGACCGGTCCCTTCATGGCGACCGGCACGTTCGAAGTCGGCCAGGGCATGCGGCTCGCCGAGATCCTCGCGCACGAGAAGGCGCAGGGCTTCTTCCGGGTGGTGATGATCCACCATCCCCCCGTCCGCGGGGTCGCCCCCTGGGCGGCGCGGCTGATCGGGGCGGAGCGCTTCCGGCGCGTGATCCGCGAGGCCGGCGCCGAGCTCGTCCTGCACGGCCACATCCATCGCTGGAGCCGCGAGGAGATCGCCGGGCCGAACCGGCCGGTGCCGGTCGTGGGCGTGACCTCGGCCTCGGCGCAGCCGGGCGCGGGCGGCGGCAAGCGGGGGGCGGGCTGGAACCATTTCATCGTCGAGGGCGGCCCCGGGGCGTGGAAGCTCACGCACGTGGAGCGGGGCTTCGGCCTCGCGGCGACAGGGGCGGCCGAGCTCACCCGGCGCGAAATCCTTCTCTGACGGTCACAGGCCGCCCTTCGAGGCGGCCCAGGCGAAGAGCCCGACCGCGCCGGTGACGACGCCGAGCGCGAAGGCGGCGAGAACGCGCCAGCGCGTGCGGCCGGCCGGCGGTCGCGTGGCCCCGGAGGCCGCCGCCGCGGTCGTGGTCTCCGGGCGCGGCCCGCGGGCGAGGAGCCAGTCGGCCTCCAGCGCCTTCTCGCGCTCGATGACGCGCTCGGCGACATAGTCGGTGATGCAATCCGCCATGGCGTCGAGGCTGTCGGTCTCGCGGAGGACGGTCCGGCCGAGGCGGGTGTCCTTCAGGAACCGGTAGGTCCTCCGGTCGCGGCCCATGGCGACATGGCTCGTCATGTCGATCCAGAGGCGGGGCGGCTCGCCGCCCGACACCGAGAAGGCGAAGATGTCCGTCTCGGACGGGACGGCCTTGAAGACGTCGGCCAGTTCCTCGGCGAGCATCTCCAGGCGCGCCCGTTCGGCAGCCTGCAGGTCGGCGATGCCGTCGGCCCGCTCGGTGGAGACCATGCGCATGCGGCGGATGGCCTCCTGCAGGCTCCTCACGTTGCCGGCCGGCTTCCGGCCCGGCGTCCGATCGCTCATCCTCGCCACTCCATACGTCGACAAGGGTCCCGTTTCGAGGCGCTCCGTCCCGCCATGGACCGCGATTCCCATTGCGGGATCGCGCGACTTCGTCTTCACCACTCTTTAGCAAATGCCGTGCCCCCGGGCACGGTTTCGCAACCGAGGGCGCGCGCATGGCCGGGAAGACGTCGGGACTGGAGCGGGTGAGGGCGGCCGCGGAGGCGCTGGGCCTGCCGATCGAGATCGTGACCATGCCGGACTCGACGCGGACCGCCGAGGAGGCCGCGGCGGCCTGCGGCTGTCCGGTCGGGGCCATCGTCAAGTCGCTGGTCTTCGTCGGTCGGGAGAGCCGGCGGCCCATCCTGATGCTCGTCTCCGGCGTGAACCGGGTCGACGAGGAGGCGGTCGCGCGGGACCTCGGCGAGGCGGTGGACCGGCCGGATGCGCGCTTCGTGCGGGAGGTGACCGGGTTCGCGATCGGCGGCGTGGCCCCGTTCGGCCACGCCACGCCGCTCGCCACCCGGATCGACCGGGCCCTTCTCGCCCACGACCGGGTCTGGGCGGCGGCGGGCACGCCGCACGCCGTCTTCTCGGTCGACCCGCGGGACCTGGCCGGCCGGATCGGGGCGGAGCCGATCGACCTCGTCTGAGCCAGGGGCGCGGGGCCGGCGAGGCCGCGACGGCTCAATCGTCCTCTTCTTCCTCGATATCCTCGTCCTCGTCCTCGACCGCGTCGTCGTGCTCGACGGCCGTCAGGGCGATCACGGGGACGGAGCTCGTGCGGAGGACCTCCTCGCCGTCGGCGTACCAGAGGCAGGTCACGATGTTGTCGGCGACCTCGATGACCGTCATCGCCGGCCCGCCCGACTTCAGCATGACGACATCGCCGGGTTCTATGCTCGCTGCGGCCATTGGGGCACCCTCCCCGTGTCTGGTGAGGCGGGTCTAACCGGCAGGCGCGACGCTTTGTTCGAGGCCTTCAGGGCCACTTCACCACGGGGGGCATGGAGGAGAGGATCGAGTCGACGTTGCCGCCGGTCTTCAGGCCGAAGATGGTGCCGCGGTCGTAGAGGAGGTTGAACTCGACGTAGCGGCCGCGACGGACGAGCTGCTCGTCGCGGTCGGCTCCCGACCAGGGCATCTCGTAGTTGCGGCGGACGAGCTCCGGATAGATGCCCAGGAAGGCTTCGCCGACGGCACGCGTGAAGGCGAAGTCGGCCGACCAGTCTCCGGAATTCAGGTAGTCGTAGAAGATGCCGCCGATGCCGCGCATCTCGTTCCTGTGCTTCAGGAAGAAGTATTCGTCGCACCACGCCTTGTAGCGCGGATAGTCGGCGACCGCGTGCGCCTCGCAGGCGGCCCGCATGGCGGCGTGGAACGCGACCGTGTCGGGGTCCTCCTGGGTGCGTCGGCGCGCGAGGACCGGGGTCAGGTCGGCGCCGCCGCCGAACCACTGGCGCGTGGTGACGACCATGCGGGTGTTCATGTGGACGGCCGGCACGTTCGGGTTCTGCAGGTGGGCGATGAGCGAGATCCCGCTCGCCCAGAAGCGCGGGTCCTCGTCGGCGCCCGGAATCTGGCCGCGGAACTCGGGGCTGAACTCGCCGTGCACGGTCGAGACGTGGACGCCGACCTTCTCGAAGACGCGGCCCTTGAGGATGGCCATCACGCCGCCGCCGCCGTCCGCGCCGGTGTGGTCGGACCGGCTCCAGGGCGTCCGCTCGAAGCGGCCCGGCTCGCCGCAGGCCAGCGGGCCCGCGATGTCGTTCTCCAGGGCCTCGAAGGCGGCGCAGATCCGGTCGCGCAGGGTCTCGAACCAGGCGCGGGCCTCGGACTTGCGCGCTTCGAGGTCGGCGGGAAGGGTCATGGTCGGGGCTCGCGAGTTTGCGTGCGGGACGGGCAGTCTAGCGCCAAGCCGCGGCGGATGTCATGCGGCGTTGTCAGTCGAGGTCGCACCGGGCGGCGGACAGACGGGGCCGAGCTGGCGCAGGGCCTCGCCGAGCACCATGGCGGCGGCGACCGCCACGTTCAGCGAGCGCATGCCGGGCCGCATGGGGACGGCCACGCGGGCGTCCGCGCGGGCGTGGACGGCGTCGGGCACGCCGGCCGATTCGCGGCCGACCATGAGGAGGTCGCCGGGCCGGTATGCGAAGGCGGTATAGGCCAGGTCGCCGCGGGTGGTGAGGAGGACGAGCCGGCGGCCGGTGCCCGCGCGCCAGGCCTCGAAGGCCGCGAAACTCGCGTGCCGGGTCCACAGCGCGGCCGGCAGGTAGTCGAGGCCGGCCCGGCGCAAGCCCTTGTCGGTGAGCGCGAATCCGGCCGGCTCCACCAGCTCCACGGTGACCCCGAGGCAGGCCGCGGTGCGCAGGATCGTGCCGGTGTTCTGGGGGATGTCGGGCTCGTAGAGGACGATCCCGAGGGGGGCTCGGAGAGGCTCTTCCGGCATTCGGCTTTCCCTTTGGTCGGCGACAGAATAGTCAGCATTGTCATCAGGATGTTGCAGTGCGGCGATCTCGCCGAAAATCCCGGCGCTTCCATCTTTAGGCGCGCTGGACAATCGGCGGAACTGTTGTAAAACACCGCGCGACCGGCGAAGGGTGCGCCCGGTGCCTCTTCGTCGGGCACGCCCCCGCAAGACCCGCTCTCAAGTCCAGCCTGCGCGCTCCGAGCGCCCGTGCCGGCGGTCGGAGACGGCGACCGGCCGACAGTTCGAGAGGATCCGATCTTGGCTACTACCGCTACGGCAGAAGAACCGACCCGCCGCGACTTCCTGTACATCGCCACGGGCGCGATGGGCGTCATCGGCGCCGGCAGCCTCGCCTGGCCGTTCATCGATCAGATGAACCCGGACGCCTCGGCGCTGGCGCTGGCCTCGACCGAAGTGGACATCTCGGCCATCCAGCCGGGCCAGATCGTCACCGTGAAATGGCGCGGCAAGCCGGTCTTCATCCGCAACCGGACGCAGAAGGAGATCGACGAGGCGCGCGCCGTGCCGGTCAACTCCCTGCCGGACCCGAAGCCCGACCAGGAACGTGTCAAGCCCGGGCACGACAACTGGCTGGTCGTCGTCGGCGTGTGCACTCATCTCGGTTGCGTGCCGCTCGGCACCGCGGGCGCCCGGGGCGACTACGACGGCTGGTTCTGCCCCTGCCACGGGTCGCACTACGACACCTCCGGCCGCATCCGGAAGGGCCCGGCGCCGCTCAACCTGGCCGTCCCCACCTACGAGTTCCTGTCCGACAAGGTCGTGAAGATCGGCTGATCGCCGGCCCCGAGGAGACGAGATCATGCAGGGTCATTCGACCTATACGCCCACGAACGGGTTCACGCGCTGGCTGGAGCGTCGGCTGCCGATCATCAGCATGATGCACGGGCAGGCGGTCGCCTATCCGGTCCCGAAGAACCTCAACTACTTCTGGACCTTCGGCGCGATCCTGATGGTCATGCTGGTGTGCCAGCTCGTGACCGGCATCGTGCTGGTGATGCACTACACGCCCCACACCTCGATGGCCTTCGCGTCCGTCGAGCACATCATGCGCGACGTCAACTGGGGTTGGCTGATGCGCTACATGCATGCCAACGGCGCGTCGATGTTCTTCATCGCCGTCTACATCCACATGTTCCGCGGCTTCTACTACGGCTCCTACAAGGAGCCGCGCGAGGTGCTGTGGATCCTGGGCGTGCTGATCTTCCTCCTCATGATGGCGACCGCCTTCATGGGCTACGTGCTGCCCTGGGGCCAGATGAGCTTCTGGGGCGCGACGGTCATCACGAACCTCTTCTCGGCCTTCCCGCTCGTCGGCGAGCCGATCGTCACCTGGCTGTGGGGCGGCTTCTCGGTCGACAACCCGACGCTGAACCGCTTCTTCTCGCTCCACTACCTTCTGCCCTTCGTGATCGTGGGCGTGGTCGTCCTGCACATCTGGGCGCTGCACGTGGTCGGCCAGAACAATCCGGCCGGCGTGGAAGTGAAGTCGACGCAGGATACCGTGCCGTTCACGCCCTATGCGACGCTGAAGGACACCTTCGCGATCGTGATGTTCCTGATCGTCTTTTCGTGGTTCATGTTCTACGTGCCGAACTATCTCGGGCACCCGGACAACTACACGGAAGCCAACTCGCTGGTCACCCCGGCTCATATCGTGCCGGAGTGGTACTTCCTGCCCTTCTACGCCATCCTGCGCGCGGTGCCGTCCAAGCTCGGCGGCGTGCTCCTGATGTTCGGCGCCATCGCGGTGATGTTCATCGTGCCCTGGCTCGACACCTCGCGGGTCAAGTCCGGCGCCTTCCGGCCGCTGTTCAAGCAGTTCTTCTGGGTGTTCGCGGCGGTCTGCGTCGGCCTCGGCTACCTGGGCTCGCTGCCGGCGGAAGGAACCTACGTGATCTGGGCGCGGGTGCTCACCTTCTACTACTTCCTCCACTTCCTCGTGATCCTGCCGCTGCTCGGCCTCTTCGAGACGCCTAAGCCGCTGCCGGCCTCGATCTCGGAGGCGGTGCTCGCCAAGAACGGTGGGGGCATGCCGCAAGGCGCCGTCGCCGCTCCCGAGCGCAAGGGCTGAAACGGGCGAACCGGAGAGACATCATGGAAAGCGTCATGAAGGGTAACCGGATCGCCCGCCTCGGCCGCGGCCTGCTCGTCGCGGCGGCGGTCGGGCTCGCCGGCTCCACGGCGGCCCTGGCGGCCGGCGAGGTGCCCCACATCGAGAAGCAGTCCTGGACCTTCGCGGGTCCGTTCGGCAAGTTCGACCGGGGTCAGCTCCAGCGCGGCTACAAGGTCTACAAGGAGGTCTGCTCGGCCTGCCACTCGATGAAGTTCGTGTCCTTCCGCAACCTGGCGCAGCCGGGCGGACCGGAGTTCACCGAGGAGGAGGCGAAGGCGATCGCGGCCGAGTACAAGGTGAAGGACGGCCCGAACGACGAGGGCGAGATGTTCGAGCGCCCCGGCCGGCTCTCGGACCGCTTCCCGTCGCCGTTCGCGAACGACGCCGCGGCGCGGGTCGCCAACGGCGGCGCGCTGCCGCCGGACCTGTCGCTGATGGCCAAGGCGCGCGCGGCGCACCGCGGCTTCCCCTGGTTCCTGTTCGACATCTTCACGCAGTACCAGGAGAGCGGGCCGGACTACATCTACGCGCTCCTGAACGGCTACCACGAGCCGCCGAACGGGGTGACCTGCGCCCCTGGCCTCAACTACAACTCGGCCTTCCTGGCGGGCACCTGCATCGCCATGTCACAGCCGATCCAGGATGGCCAGGTCGAGTACACCGACGGGACGCCCGCTACGCTGACGAACTACGCCAAGGACGTCTCCAGCTTCATGATGTGGGCGGCCGAGCCGAAGCTCGAGGAGCGCAAGCACACGGGCTTCAAGGCGATGGCCTTCCTGATCGTCTTCGCCGGGCTTCTCTGGTTCACCAAGCGCAAGGTCTGGGCCGACGTCGCCCACTGAGCGACGTCGCCGCCGAGGCACGGGATTCCGCCGCCCCGTCCGGACCTCCGGGCGGGGCGGTTCTCTTTCGGGCGATCGGTCCCGCGGCGCCGGCGGATTGCGTCCGGCTCCAGAATCGCCAGACTGGCGCAGGTTTATCGAGCGCGGGGCGGAAAGGTCATGGCGAAGGCGGTCATCGGCATCATCGGCGGGTCCGGGCTCTACGACCTGCCCGGCCTCACGGGCGCGGCCTGGCGGCGGGTGGAGAGCCCTTGGGGCGAGCCCACGGACGAGCTCCTGCATGCGGAGATCGGCGGGCGGCCGATCGTGTTCCTGCCGCGGCACGGGCGCGGCCACCGCTTCTCGCCCTCGGACATCAACTACCGCGCCAACATCGACGCCCTGAAGCGGGCCGGGGTGACCGACATCGTGTCGGTCTCGGCGGTCGGGTCCTATCGCGAGGACCTGACGCCCGGCACCTTCGTGCTGATCGACCAGTTCGTCGACCGGACGGTCCGGCGGACCTCGTCCTTCTTCGGCGCGGGCTGCGTGGCGCATGTCGCCTTCGGGCACCCGACCAGCCCGGGCCTGATGGACCGGCTCGCGGCCGCCGCGCAAGCCGAGGGGATCGCCGTGGTGCGCGGCGGCACCTACGTGTGCATGGAGGGCCCGCAGTTCTCCACGCTCGCCGAGAGCCGGGCCTACAAGGCGCAGGGCTTCGACGTGATCGGCATGACCAACATGCCGGAGGCCAAGCTGGCGCGCGAGGCCGAGATTCCCTACGCGACCGTCGCCATGGTGACGGACTACGACTGCTGGCATCCGGAACACGACCACGTGGACGTCGCACAGGTGATCCGCGTGCTGCTCGACAACGCCGACCGGGCCCGCCGGCTGGTCGCCCGCTTCGCCGCCGACTTCCCGGCCGAGCATCCGGCCTGCCCCATCGGGGCCGACCGCGCCCTGGACCATGCGGTGATGACCGCCCCGGCGATGCGCGATCCGGCCCTCATCGCCAAGCTCGACGCCGTCGCGGGCCGCGTGCTCGGCGGGTGAGCGGGGGCGACTGCGCCTGGCTCTCGTGCCGGTCCGGCGACCGGGTTGCCAGCCGGGATGCGGCCCCCCAGTATGACGCCGCCGGAGGCCGGCCCGCCTCGACCTGGGAACACCGATCCATGCCCGACGCCTTTCCCGACCGCACGCTCGCCGACGCCATCCGGACCATCCCGGATTATCCGAAGCCCGGCATCCTGTTCCGGGACATCACCACGCTGCTGGGCGATGCGCGGGCGTTCCGCCGCACGGTCGACCAGCTCGTGGCGCCTTGGGCCGGGGGCAAGATCGACAAGATCGCGGGGATCGAGGCGCGCGGCTTCATCCTCGGGGGCGCGGTGGCTCATCAGCTTTCGGCCGGCTTCGTGCCGATCCGCAAGAAGGGCAAGCTGCCCCACACGACCGTGCGCATCGCCTACTCGCTGGAATACGGGCTGGACGAGATGGAGGTGCACGAAGACGCGGTGCCGGCCGGCGAGCGGGTCATCCTGGTCGACGACCTGATCGCGACGGGCGGGACGGCCTGCGCGGCCGTCCAGCTCCTGCGCAACATCGGCGCGGAGGTGGTCGCCGCCTGCTTCGTGGTGGACCTGCCGGACCTCGGCGGGGCCGACAGGCTGAGGGAGATGGGCGTGGACGTGCGCACGCTGGTGGCCTTCGCGGGCCACTAGGCCGCCCTCGGGGCTCAGCCTTCCACCGGCACCCACAGGACGTCGTCGATGCGCGGCGCGCCGGTCGCCAGCATGACGAGGCGGTCGAAGCCGAGGGCGATGCCGCTCGCCTCGGGCATGACGGCGAGCGCGGACAGGAAATCCTCGTCGATCGGGTAGCGCTCGCCGTAGACCCGCTCCTTCTCGGCCATCTCCTCCTCGAAGCGGCGGCGCTGCTCGACCGGGTCGGTCAGCTCGCCGAAAGCGTTGGCGAGTTCGACGCCGCAGATGTAGAGCTCGAAGCGCTCGGCGACGCGGGGATCTCGTGGCGTGCGGCGCGACAGGGCGGCCTCGCAGGCGGGATACTCGTACAGGACGGTCGCCCGGCCGAGGCCGAGGTTCGGCTCGACGCGGTCGACGAGGATGCGGGAATAGACGTCCGTCCACGTGTCGTCGTCGGCGATGCGGTGGCCGGCTGCGCGGGCCGCGGCGGCGAGGCGCTCGCGGTCGGGCGTGCCGTCGGCGCCGAGCGTCGCCAGCAGGTCGAGCCCGGCGAAGCGCCGGAAGGCGTCGGCGACGGTCAGCCGCTCGGGGGCCGCGCAGGGGTCGGCCTCGCGACCGCGCCAGCGCCACAGGCGCGTGCCGGCGGTCTCTGACGCCAGGGTCAGCAGGGCAGCGCAGTCCTGCATGAGGCGCTCGTAGGGCTCCCCGGCGCGGTACCATTCGAGCAGGGTGAACTCGGGGTGGTGCAGGGCCGTGCGCTCGCGGTTCCGGTAGACGCGGGCGAAATCGAAGATGCGGCGCTCGCCGGCGGCGAGCAGCTTCTTCATCGAGAATTCGGGTGAGGTGTGCAGGTAGCGCCGCCGCGCGATCCCGTCCGGACCGAAGACGTCCGTCTCGAAGGCGTGCAGGTGCGCCTCGTTGCCGGGGGAGACCTGCAGGGCCGGGCACTCGACCTCCGTGAAGCCGTCCGCCTCGAACCAGGCGGCCACCGCGCGGCGGATGCGGGCGCGGGCGGCGAGCCAGGGGCGGCGGTCGGCATGGCGCGACTTCGACCACCAAGGCGAGGCTTCCTGCATGGACCCACTTCCCTTCCGGCGCTCAAGATGGCACAGAGACGCCCGAACGAACCCGCCGCTCGCGCGTGCCCGGGTTAGCACCCCTTTTCGCCACGCTCAAATCCGAGGTCGCTCCCCGTGAAGGTCAATGCTCAAGCGCTCCGCCGCGGCAACGTCGTCGAACTGGACGGCAGGCTCTACGTCGTGCTCTCCGCGGAGAGCTTCCACCCGGGCAAGGGAACCCCGACCACGCAGATCGACATGCGCCGCATCTCGGACGGCGTGAAGGTGTCGGAGCGCTGGAAGACGACCGAGCAGGTCGAGCGCGCCTTCCTGGATGAGCGGCCCTTCACGTATCTCTACGAGGACGCCGAGGGCTTTACCTTCATGAACATGGAGAGCTTCGAACAGGTCGCCGTGCCGAAGGACGTGATCGGCGACCAGTCGGTCTACCTTCAGGAGAACATGGAGGTTCAGCTCAGCCTCTACCAGGGCGTCCCGGTCTCCATCGAGCTGCCCCAGCGCGTGACGCTCGAGATCGTCGACACCGAGCCGACCGTGAAGGGCCAGACGGCCTCGTCCTCCTACAAGCCCGCGGTCCTGTCCAACGGCGTGCGCACCATGGTGCCGCCGCATATCAGCACCGGCACGCGCGTGGTGGTGATGACGGCCGACGGCTCCTACGTGGAGCGCGCGAAGGACTGACCCGGGCGCGCCGGGGCACAACGCTCCTGAAGAAAGGCCCGGGTTCGTCCCGGGCCTTCGTCGTTTCCGGACGGCCGATCCGGGGCGCGCCGGGCCGGCGGCCCCTCAGGCCGGGCGCCGGCGGACGAAGACGTTGCCGGTATACTCGAACACCTTCTCGCCAGCCTGGTTGAAGGCCTCGTGGTGCTGCGTCAGGAGACCCCAGCCCGGGCGGCTCGCGGAGAGGCGCTTGCCGGTGACGGTCGACCGGTAGGTGAGCGTGTCCCCGGCATAGACCGGCTTCAGCCAGCGCATGTCCTCGAAGCCCGGGGACGGGCCCCACTCGGGAACGGCCTCGCCGCGGGCGCTCAGGGCGGCGGCGGCGCGGTCGTTGGCGGCGACGTAGAGCTTCATCCAGACCGACGCGGTCTGCCAGCCGGAGGCGGCGAGGCGGCCGAAGAGGCTGTTCCGGGCGCCTTCGTCCGAGAGGTGGAAGGGCTGCGGATCGAACTGGCGGGCATAGGCCACGATCTCGTCCGCCTCGAAGGTATGGCTGCCCATCTCGCAGGTCTCGCCGACCTCCAAATCGTCGTACCATTTCATCGGGCGGTCTCCCGGCAGGCGAAGAGGATCGGGTTCTCCATGGTCATGACCGGCTCGCCGGCGGCGTTCGTCACGGTGGACCGGAACTGGACGATCCCGAGGCCGGGCCGGCTCCGGGAGGCGCGCGTCTCGACCACCTCGGTGACGGCCGTCAGGACGTCCCCCGGACGGACCGGACGCAGCCAGCGGACCCGGTCGATGCCGGGCGAGCCCAGCGAGTGCGATTTCAGCAGCAGGTTGTCGCAGAGCAGGCGCATGAACATGCCGATGGTGTGCCAGCCGGACGCGCCCAGGCCGCCGAGCATGGTCTCGCGCGCGGCCGCGTCGTCGAGGTGCATGGGCTGCGGGTCGTAGACCCGCGCGAAGGCCACGATCTCGTCCCGGCTGACGGTCTTGGTGCCGAGCGGGATGACCTCGCCGGGCCGGAAATCCTCGAAGCTCCTGGTCTCGTCTGGCATGAACGTCCCCGATCCCTCTCCCCCGGGCCAGTGATCCACCGGCTTCTCGCGTCCGGTCCGGCCGGACCCTGGCGGACCGGCACGCGACTCTGTACCACTTCCCCACACGGGGTCTGCATGTCAGGCCTTTCGGCCCTCCGCTCCCCGCCGCGGGCGCATCAGTCAGGAAGGAGCCTCCTCCATGCTGTCGAAGTTTCTCACCCTCGACGAGTTCATCACCCCGGGGCTCGTTCGGCGCCTCTACCCGCTCGGGCTCGCGCTGATCGCGCTCGGGGCGCTGCTCGACATCATGGTGAGCCTCGTCAGCCTGAGCCTCATCGGCCTCCTCTGGGCGATCATCCGGGCCACCATGGCGTTCATCGTGCTGCGCGTGATGGCCGAGCTCTATTTCGCGATCTTCCGCCTGCACGACCGCTTCGTCGGCGGACACCCGAAGGACCCGATCCCCGAGTGAGCCGCCCGGCGCGGTCCCGCCGGCTCAGGCGTTGAACTTGAAGAGCATGACGTCGCCGTCCTGCACGACGTAGTCCTTGCCCTCGTCCCGCGCCTTGCCGGCCTCCTTGGCGCCGACCTCGCCGAGCGCCACGAAGTCCTCGTAGGCGATCGTCTGCGCGCGGATGAAGCCGCGCTCGAAGTCGGAATGGATGACCCCGGCGGCCTGCGGCGCCCGGGTGCCCTTCACGATCGTCCAGGCGCGGGTCTCCTTCGGGCCGGCGGTGAAGTAGGTGATCAGGCCGAGGAGGTCGTAGCCGGCGCGGATCAGCCGGTCGAGGCCGGGCTCGTGCAGGCCGAGGGTCTCGAGGAATTCGAGCTCCTCCTCGTCGGAGAGCTGGGCGACCTCGGCCTCGATCGCGGCGGAGATCACCACGGCCTTGGCGCCCTGGCGGGCGGCCATCTCCTCCACGCGCCGGGAATGCGCGTTGCCGGCGGCGGCGCTCGCCTCCTCGACGTTGCACACGTAGAGGACCGGCTTGGCGGTGAGCAGCATCAGGCCGTCCAGGATGGCCTTGTCCTCCGGCGAGAGCGACAGGGTGCGGACGGGCTTGCCGTCCTGCAGCACCTTGAGGGCCGCCTCCATCACGGGCACCACCGCCTTCGCCTCGCGCTCGCCGCCGGCGGCCTTCTTGCGCAGCGGCACGATGCGGCGCTCCAGGCTGTCCAGGTCGGCGAGCATGAGCTCCGTCTCCACCGTCTCGGCGTCCGCGACCGGGTCGACCCGGCCCTCGACATGGGTGATGTCGCCGGATTCGAAGCAGCGCAGGACGTGCACGACGGCGTCGACCTCGCGGATGTTGGCGAGGAACTGGTTGCCGAGGCCCTCGCCCTTCGAGGCGCCGCGGACGAGGCCGGCGATGTCCACGAAGGTGATGCGGGTCGGCACGATGTTGGCCGACTTCGCCTGGCGGGCGATCTTCTCGAGCCGGGGATCGGGGACCCCGACCTCGCCGGTGTTCGGCTCGATGGTGCAGAAGGGGTAGTTCGCGGCCTGCGCGGCCGCGGTGCGCGTGAGCGCGTTGAAGAGGGTCGACTTGCCGACGTTCGGCAGGCCGACGATGCCGCATTTGAAGCCCATGGGAGGCGCGTCTTTCCGGTCAGGGTCGGATGAGAAAATCTGGCGGTGTTAGACGGAAAGGATCGGCGAACGTCAAGGGCCCGAGGCTTCTTGCGAGGACGCGCGGGCCGGCGGCGCGCCGATCAGCGCCGCTTCTGGGCCAGTAGCTTGCGCAGGGTCTCGGCCATGGCGTTCTTGGCCGTCTCGGTCGGGCCGGCGGGCGCGGCGGCTGCCGGGGGCGGGGCCGGCTTCGGCTCGCGGGGCTTGCGCTCGGGCTGGAGCCGGGCGGCGACGTCGCTCTGGTAGCCGGCGTCGTCGCCGGCGGCGAGCTTCGGGGCGGCATCCGCGAGGGCGTCGAGAAGCGGCGTCAGCCATTCGGCGTCGGCCTTGGCGAAGTCGCCGAGGACCCAGTTGGTGACGAGCTCCTTGGCGCCCGGGTGCCCGATGCCGAGGCGGACACGGCGGAAGTCCGGGCCGAGATGCGCCTGGATGGAGCGCAGGCCATTGTGGCCGGCATGGCCGCCGCCGGTCTTCACGCGCAGCTTGGAGGGGGGCAGGTCGAGCTCGTCGTGGAAGACCACGATGGAGGCGGGCGGGATCTTGAAGAACTGGGCGGCGGCGGCGACCGAGCGGCCGCTCTCGTTCATGTAGGTCAGCGGCTTCAGGGCGTAGACCTTCTCGTCGCCGAGGGTTCCCTCGGCGAGCTCGCCCTGGAACTTCGACCGCCAGGGAGAGAAGCGATGGCGGCGGACGATCGCGTCCACCGCCATGAAGCCGATGTTGTGCCGGTTGCCGGCATAGTCCCGCCCGGGGTTGCCGAGGCCGACGAGGAGCAGCATCGGGTGATCTCCCGTCCTGGCCGGGCCGGGCCGCGGGCCTTCAGCCGCAGCCGGTCCGGTCTCGATCAGGACCGGCCTCAGGCGGCCGGGGTCGCGGCTTCGGTCGGCTCGTTGAAGCCGGCCGGCGGCGCGATGGTCAGGATCGTGAAGTCGCGCTCCTGGATGACCGGCGTCACGCCCTCGGGCAGCTTGATGGCCGAGATGTGCAGCGAGTCGTTGATGTCGAGCGCGGACACGTCGCACTCGACGTTCTCCGGGATCGAATCCGCGCGGCACTCGAACTCGATCTCGTGGCGCACGTAGTTGAGGGCACCGCCGCGCTTGATGCCGGGCGACTTCTCCGTGCCCACCACCTTGACGGGGACGAAGACGGTGACGGTCGAGCCCGCGCCGACGCGCAGGAAATCGAGGTGGGTGAGCTGGTCCTTGACCGGATCGAGGTGATAGTCCTTGGGGATCACCAGGATCTTCTCGCCGGCGACGTTGATGGTCGCGACGGTGGTCATGAAGCCGCCGCCGCGCAGGCGCTTGTCGGCTTCCCGGAAATTGACCGCGATGGCGATCGGGGGCTTCTTGTCGCCGTAGATGACGGCGGGTACCTGACCTTGACGACGCAGCGAACGTGCGGCCCCCTTGCCCACACGGTCGCGCACCGAGGCCTCGAGCTCGTAAGTCTGCCGGCTCATGGGTGCGTTCCTTCTCGAAAAAACGAAAAAGGCCGGCGGACCGGCCTCTTCTGCCAGCCGCCGGACGGCGTCCGGCGGGCCCACGCGGTGCCTCCAGGGGTGTCGGCGCGCGGGACGCGGCGGATATACGGGATCGGGCGCGGAAAGGCAATGCCGCAGGGGCGATCGAGACGGTGATCGGCGGCTCAGCGCAGGACGAAGGGGCGGCGCGTGCGGGAGAGGTCGCGCTCCATCATCGCGGTCAGGCGCTGGCGGGTGCGCTTCTCGAGGGCGCGGGTCAGCTTGCGGGCGATCTCCGGGGGCAGGTCCGGGCGGGCCGACAGGGCGTCGTCCATCTCCACGTCGTTGACCGCCACGTCGGAGAGGATCTCGAAGCCGGAGGGCGACAGGGTCGCCTCGATGTTGCGGGCGAGCGCGAGCAGGACCTTCGGGTGGCTCGTGCCGATCAGGAGGTCGGTGATGTGGTCGCTCAACGGCTCGCGGCGCGCGATCGACAGGCAGACCGCCTCGCTGTTGATGTCGATGATGCGGATGATCTCGTCGTCGGTGAGGTGCGCGTGCTCGATGATCGGGGCGGCCACCATCGAGTTGTCGGAGAGAAGCCGCTTGCGTAGCCGCTGCGGAAGGCGCGGGGACTTGGCGACAGCCTTGGCGAAGGTCACCCGCTCCAGGAGCGGCGTGGCGTCGAGCACCTGGGTCATCAGCCGGTCGAAACGCTCGATCTCGCTTTCGGAGATGTTGGCGGAGCCGGTCACGAAGGCATCGCGGATCTTGCGGAGCCATTCGCCCCGCCTGTCCTCCGGCGCCTCCTCGGCCGCGCTCAGCAAAGTTGCGAAATCGACGCTCATCGTGCCGACACTCCCCCGTCCCTTCCGCAACAATGCGCGGAAGTCGTGAAGAACTCGATAAGGAGTTCGGGGGCGACCGACGTCCGGATACCTTGGCTGAGCTTCAGCCGGCGAGTTCGCGTGACCGTCGCGCCGCCGCCGCGACGGCGCGGTCGAGCAGCGGCTGGAGCCCGTCCTGGGCCATCAGGACGTCCAGGGCGGCCGCGGTGGTGCCGTTCGGGGAGGTCACGTTGCGGCGGAGCGTGGCCGGGTCGAGCGGGGACTGGTGGAGGAGTTCGCCCGCGCCCTCCACGGTCGCCCGGGCCAGGCGCTCGGCGAGCCCGTCCGGCAGCCCCGCCTTCCGGCCGGCTTCCGCGAGGGCCTCGGCGAGCAGGAAGACATAGGCCGGGCCGGATCCGGACACGGCCGTGACGGCGTCGATCAGGGCCTCGTCGTCGACCCAGTCGACCTTGCCGACGGCGGCCAGGAGGGCCGTCACGAGGCTCTTCTGCGCGTCCGTGACGGCGGCGTTCGGCACCGCGACCGTGATGCCGCGCCCGACCTGGGCAGGGGTGTTGGGCATGGTGCGGACGACGGCGCCGCCGCCGAGGCCCGCCTCCAGCTTCGCCAGCGTCTTGCCGGCGGCGACCGAGACGGTGACCGTCCCGGGGCCGAGGAGCGGGCGGAGCGCGGGCAGGACGCCGTCAAGGACCTGCGGCTTGACGGCGACCACCACGACGGCGGCGACGAGCCCGGGGGGCGGCGCGGCGGCCAGGGTCAGGCCGCGGGCGGCGGCCAAGTCGCGCATCTCGGAGGCGGGGGAGGGGTCGACCAGGACGACGCCGGCGGGGTCGAGCCCACGCTCCAGCCAGCCGGCCAGCATGGCCCCGCCCATCTTGCCGGCGCCGACGAGGACCAGCGGCGTGGCGTTCCGGAGTTCGCTCATGGGATGTCGCTCCGCAGGGTGGCGCGCCGGCGGAGCGAAGGTCGTCAAGCCTCGCCGGCGGTCTCGAACAGGGCGCCGTCCAGCGCCTCGCGGGCCGTCTTACCCGCCCAGACCACGAACTGGAAGGCCTGATAATAGCGCTCGCAGGACTCGACCGCGTTGGAGACCATGTCCTCGACCTGGCGGGCGGTCGGCTCGACCCCGCCGGAGAGGAGCAGGCCATGGCGGAACATCACCACGCCCTCCTGACTCCACAGGTCGAAGTGGCCGAGCCACATCTGCTCGTTCACCAGCGCCAGGAGCTTCATGACCTCGGCGCGGCGCGCCTCCGTGATCTTGAGGTCGAAGGCGCAGGCCAGGTGCAGGGCCTCGACCTCCTCCATCCAGGAGAACGAGGCGTGGTAGTCCGACCAGCGGCCCGGCACCGAGATGGTGATCTCGTCCTCGCCGGAACGCTGGAACGACCAGTCCTCCATGGCGGCGACATGTTCGATCACGTCCACCGGATTGGCGTGCCGTTCGACTTCGAATTCGGTCAGGCTCATGGCCTTGTCCTCGCGTGGGAACCGGACGAGACGCGGCAGGAACGCTCACAGGACGTCGCGACGGAGGTCGTGCGAATCGATCAGGCGAGCCGCGAATCCCCGTCGCGATTCAGTATACGTTTCCGTGACTCCGGTGCGACAAGTCATTCCGGCCGGCGGCGGCTAAGATGTGGACGGCGCCGGGGCGGCCTGTGGACATCCTGTGGACGGCGGGGGCCGTCAGATCGAGGGGTCGGCGCTCGCCGTCATGATCTCGGCGGGCTCGCTCCGGCCCCCTTCCAGGGTGGCGATGCGGGCCTCCAGGGCGGCGAGGCGGGCGGACAGACGCTCGTTCTCCTCGCGGGCGCGCACCGCCATCTCGCGGACGACCTCGAAGTCCTCGCGCTTGACGACGTCCATCTCGGACAGGAAGCGCTCGGCCTGGGATCGCACCACCGTGTCGACTTCGCGGCGGACGCCCTGGGCCATGCCGGCCGCGTCGGTCATCAGCTTGGCGAACTCGTCGAAGAGGCGGCTCGAGGTCTGCGTCATGGTCGATACTCCGGGCGGGCAGCCCCCCGCCTTCCGTTTATGGGTGCTCGGACGCGGCGGCGCAAGGCCGGGGGCGAGGCCCGTCAACCGGAACACTGCGGCAACCCTGCGCGGCGAAGCGCGTTGACTTGGCCGCGGGAGTACCGGACAATCGATTGAAACCGCGGCAACGCGCGCTTTCGCGCGTCCCTGACAAGAGCCCCGAGAGGACGAGGAAACGATGGCCCCCGTGAAGCACGCGAAGTCAGTCCTGAAGTCGGTAGCGGCGGCGGGCGCCTTGGCGCTGTCGCTCGGCCTCGCGGCCATGCCGGCCTCGGCGGGGACCTGGGACGAGCTGAAGCCTTCGGTGTTCGGCGACCGGGCGATCGCGGACGGGCAGGGCATCGTAAGCTTCACCGCCCCCTACCGGGCCGAGGACGACCGGCGCGTGCCGGTGTCGGCCACCGCCGCCTTCACGGACGGCCGCACCGTCAAGGGCGTCTCCTTCATCATCGACGAGAACCCGATGCCGGTCGCGGCGGCGTTCAAGTTCCAGGAGGGGCGGGACAAGGTCGGTCTCGGCATCGACGTGCGCCTCAACGGGCCGTCGATGGTGCGCGTGGTGGTCGAGGCGAGCGACGGGCGGCTCTACATGGCCGAGAGCATGGTCAAGACCTCCGGGCTCGGCGCCTGCGCGGCGCCGCCGGTCGGCGACGCCGTCTCGGCCCTGCAGACGCTCGGCAACATGCAGGTGACGGGCCTGCCCGCGAAGGCGGACTCCCCCTTCACCCGGCACGCGCGGCTGAAGATCCAGCATCCGCAGCACACCGGCATGCAGATGAACCAGATCACGCTCCTCTACATCCCGGCCCGCTACGTGGCCGAGGTCGAGGTGCGCGAGGGCGCCGAACCGGTCTTCACGGTGGAGACGGGCTTCGCCATGAGCGAAGACCCGCGCATCGACTTCGATTACAAGATCAACGGCACCGACGTCCTGACGGTCCGCATGAAGGACACCGACGGCGCGGTGTTCCAGAAGGCCTTCCCGCGCGGCGTCGGGGGCTGAGCGGCGCTCTCGGCGAGGCGCCGGGCGGGTTCTTCGTGGCATTGGAAAGATTGATTGGGCGGCGGCACGGCGCGGCCAACTGGGTAGCGGCCGCATGTCAGCGCACCGCGGCGCGCGGCGGGGCGGGCAGGACTTGCCAAAGCCTGGCCGGCGCGGCGGGGCGGCCTGGGTAACACCTCCCTTAATTGTCATCCCGGCCATCGAGCCGGGATCCGATGGCCTCCCCTCCTTCACGCCGGCGCCTGATGGGATGGTCGTGCGGCGGGTACGGCCAACGGGCCCCTGCGTTTCCGACTTGTGCCGACGTGAGGGAAGCGGGCGGAGATCGCCGGGTCCTCATCCCCTCCACGCGCATCCCCGGACAAGGCGCGGCACGCGCCGCCGATCCGGGGTCCGGCGCGAGCCTCGATCCGTAGCGCTGCGGCCGGTGGATGGCGCTGGCTCCCGGCCCTCCGCTACGCTCCGGCCGGGACTGCGGAGGAGAGGGTGCGCTTCAATCCCTGAGGCCGGTGCCTCGTCCACGCGGACAGCAGCACCTCCAATCAAGCTGCCGGCTGATGGCCGGGGTGACACCGGTGGGGCGGCTTTCTCCGGGGTGGCGCCGTGGTGCGTTCGGCGCGGTCGAACCCAAGGGCCTCGGCCGGTGACTTCGCACGGATCCCGGGCGGGCCTCGCCCTGGCCGAGAACGTGAAAAGGCCGGCCCGGGGGTCCGGGCCGGCCTTCGACGTGTCGCGCTTCCCGCGGGGGTCAGTTCCCGCGATAGGTGAAGATGTCGCGGTCCTTGGTCTCGGGCACGAAGAGCGTGCCGATGATGGCCGTGCCGACGGCGATCACGATCGGATACCAGAGGCCGTAGTAGATGTCGCCGGTCTGCGCCACCATGGCGAAGGAGGTGGCCGGCAGCAGACCGCCGAACCAACCGTTGCCGATGTGGTAGGGAAGCGACATCGAGGTATAGCGGATGCGGGTCGGGAAGAGTTCGACGAGCGCCGCTGCGATCGGGCCGTACACCATGGTCACGTAGATGACCAGGATGGTCAGAATTCCGATCAGAGTCAGTTTCTGGGCCGAGAAGATATCGAACATCTTGCCGAAGTTGGAGAGGCCTGCCTTCGGGTCGATCGCGATCTTCACCACCGTCGGATTGTTGGCCGGCGGGTAGCCGGCGGCGGTCAGCGCGTCGCCGACACCCTTCGTGAACGCGCCGGGGGTCGTCTTCGCGGCGTCACCCTCGAGCTTGTTCAGGTTGTAGGACTGCACCTCGGTCTGACCGATGCGGATCTTGGCGTTGGTCCCCGCCGGCGCCGGCTCGACCGTGTAGGCGACGGCGAGGCGGGCGAGCGCCGACTTGGCGATGTCGCAGGACGACACGAACTTGGCGGTGCCGGTCGGGTTGAACTGGAACGAGCACTCGGCCGGGTCGGCGACGACCACCACTTGCGTCTTCTGCTGAGCCTCGTAGAGCGCCGGGTTGGCGGTTGCGGTCAGCAGCTTGAAGAGCGGGAAGTAGGTGGCGGCCGCGATCAGACAGCCCGCGAGAATCACCGGCTTGCGGCCGATCCTGTCGGAGAGCGAGCCGAACACGATGAAGCCACCGGTGCCGAGGATCAGCGACCAGGCAATCAGCACGTTCGCCGTGAAGGAGTCGACCTTCAGGATCGATTGCAGGAAGAACAGGGCATAGAACTGTCCCGTGTACCAGACGACAGCCTGGCCGGCGACGAGGCCGAGGAGCGCAAGAAGCGCAATCTTGGCGTTCTTCCACTGGCCGAAGGCTTCCGAGAGCGGCGCCTTGGAGTGGGTCCCCTCTTCCTTCATCTTCTTGAAGGCCGGGCTTTCCTGCATCTGCAGACGGATCCAGACGGAGATCGCCAGCAGCGCCACAGAGACAAGGAAGGGAATACGCCAGCCCCACGCCGCGAAGGGCGTCAACTCTCCGGTCGCGGTCTTCACCGGCTCGTAGTTCGCGTTCACGTAGATCTGGGTGAACATGATCACGATCAGCGACAGGAGCAGGCCGAGCGTCGCCGTGGTCTGGATCCAGGCGGTGTAGAAGCCGCGTCGCCCTTGAGGCGAGTGCTCGGCCACATAGACGGCTGCGCCGCCATACTCGCCGCCGAGCGCCAGGCCCTGCAGCATGCGGAGCGCGATCAGCGCGATCGGGGCGATGGCGCCGATCGACTCGTAGGAGGGCAGCAAACCGACGAAGAAGGTCGACAGGCCCATGATCATGATGGTGATGAGAAACGTGTACTTGCGGCCGACCATGTCGCCGAGGCGGCCAAAGACCAGCGCCCCGAAGGGACGCACCAGGAAGCCTGCCGCGAAGGCCAGCAGAGCAAAGATGTTCCGGGTCGCTTCGGGATAGGCGCTGAAGAACTGCGCACCGATCACTGCGGCAAGCGAGCCGTAGAGATAGAAGTCATACCATTCGAAGATGGTGCCCAGAGAGGAGGCGAGAATGACTCGCTTCTCTTCTCCGGTCATCGGGCGAGCAGATGAGCCCGCCGCGGCTGCAGAGGTCATGGCCATGGTCGTTTCCTTCTTCGTGCGTCTTCAGCGCACAAATACCCAGTCGAGAAGCGCGGACACTTCACCAAGCATCACGCTAACAAAATCAATCGATTCATAAACGTAGACCATCGTCTAATGGGGATACCCGCTCCGGGGCGTTTCACTCTGGGCAATCCCGTCTGGCCCGGTCAGGCCTCGGCCCGCTCCCCGGCGATGTCCGCCGCCTCCTCGTCGGACACGGCCTCGGCCTGGCTCTTCACGCGGACCACCGTCACCGAGGCGTGCGCCTCCGCGACGACCTGGGCCGAGACGCTGCCGAGGTGGCGGCGGAGGGCCGAGGAGGCGCGCGCGCCGAGCACGATGTGGTCGACGCGGTTGTGCTCGGCGTAGCGGATCAGGGCGGCGGCGACGTCCACGGCCTCGATCACGTGGTAGCTGACCTTGTCGTCCGGGATGCCGAGCGGGCGGGCCCAGTCCTTGAGGGCCACCAGCCGGCCCACATAGGCGTTGCGTCCGGCGGCGTCGACCGTCTCGTCCTCGCCTGCGATGCGGGTCTTCATGATGGTGACGCAGGCCAGGCGCGCGTCCGCGACGCCCTCCATGACCCGGGCGACGTGGAGGCGGACCTCCTCGGCGAGCGGGTCCTCCCCGCGCGCCAGGTCGACGGCGGCCATCACCACGGAGGCGGCGTCGCGGCGCGACATGACGGCGGGCCGCGGCGGCATCGGCTTCGCCCGGAAGGGCAGGAGGGCCCGGAAGACGCGGCGCAGGAACGAATCGCCCCGGTCGAGCCGGCCGCGCTCGGTGATGACGACCTGCCCGGGGTTGCGCAGGTCGAAGAGGACCTGGGCCGCGGTGGCGTAGCGGCGCGCGGGGTCGACCTCCAGGCAGTGCAGGATGATCTCCTGCAGGAAGCGTGGGACGCCGCGGACGACCGCGCGGGGCGGGGGCGGGGCGCGGTAGATGCGGCGCTCCATGCCGGCGCGGGTGGACGGCTCGCCGAACGGCTTCTCGCCGGTGGCGAGCTCGTAGAGGATGCAGCCGAGCGCGAAGAGGTCGCTGGCGTTGTTGGAGCGGTCGCCGAGCACCTGCTCGGGGGCGATGTAGGCGGGGGTTCCGACCGGCAGACGGGTCTCCTCGCCGAGCAGGTCGGGCAGTTCCTCGTGGCGCGCGAGGCCGAAGTCGATCAGCACCACGCCGCGGGGAGACTGGATGATGTTGGCGGGCTTCAGGTCGAGGTGCGCGACCTTCTGTTGGTGGATGGCGTCGAGCGCGGCGGCGATGTCGGCGCCGATGTGGGCGACGGTCTGCCAGGAGAAGGGCGCGCTCTCCATGACCTTCTGGAGATGGTCGCCGGCCACGTACTCCATGGCGATGTAGGGCAGGGTCTCGAGGTCGCCGGAGCCGAGGAAGCGAGGGACATGCGGCCCCTTCAGCCGCTTCAGGATCATCTCCTCGACCTCGAAGCCGATGACGGCCGACACGTCGTCGCCCGGCGCGATGAAGGGCACCTTGAGGACGACGGGGACGTGAACGCCGGGCTTCGTGGCGCGCCAGACCGCGCCCATGCCGCCGAAGGACAGGCGCTCGGTCAGGGTGAAGCCGTCGATGACCAATCCGGGGGCCAGGTCGGTCCCTTGCACGCGGTGCTCCTATCGTCCTTCCGCCAGGCGGCGAGCCAGCCATTCCGGAAGCCCCGCGTCATTGATCTTCCGCATGGTGGTCTCGACGTCGTAGGGCTGGCGCATCACCGCGACCGTCTTCTCGCGCGTGTCGAGCAGGCCCCAGCAGGCGTTCGGATTCCGGTCGCGCGGCTGGCCGACGGCGCCGAGGACGAGCAGGTAGCGGCGGGTCGCGGAGAGGGGGATCGGGCGGTTGGGGAGCGGCCTGAAGTATTGCGGCCGGCGGCCCGCGAGGCTGTGGTAGAGCGAGGGCACGTGGGTGTGGCCGCAGAGGATCAGGCGCGCCCGGGTGGCGGCGAAGGAGGCGGCGGCCGCGTCCTCGTCGTCCACGTAGGTCCAGTTCGCCGGGTCGGCGGCGCTGGCGTGGACGTAGAGCCGATCCTCGTCCTCGATGGTCAGCGGCAGGGCGGCCAGATAGGCCTTGGCGTCGGCGTCGAGCCGGGCGTGGGTCCAGTCGATCGCCTCCTTGGCGCGCTCGGACATGCCGCGCCGGGGCTGGACGGCGTAGTCGTCGTGATTGCCGCGCACGACGAGCGCGCCCCGGTGGGCGAGTTCGCGCACGCGGTCGAGGACGTAGACCGGGTCCGGCCCGTAGCCGACCAGGTCGCCGAGCACGACGAGGCGGTCGCAGGTCGCCTCGTCGACCGCTTCGAGGCACGCGTCGAAGGCCTCGCGGTTGGCGTGGATGTCGGACAGGAGACCGATCCGCAAGGCGTTTTCCTCCCTCGCCTTTTTCCCGAGTGGACCGGAGACCGGCGGGAAAATCAATGCGCAGGGACAAAGGGGCGAGCCGCGGCCGGCTTGACGGGTCCCGCGCCGCCGCCCACCTTCGCGCCTCCTCGAGCCCGGACCGTCCCGCCCATGCTTCCCTTCGCGATCCCGTTTCCGTCCATCGATCCCGTCGCGCTGGAGATCGGGCCCCTGGCGATCCGCTGGTACGCGCTCGCCTACATCGCCGGGATCCTGCTCGGCTGGTGGTATTCGCGCCGGCTCGTCATGAACGACCGGCTGTGGGGCGGATCGCCGCGGCCCACTCCGGAGGAGATGGACGACTTCATCGTCTATGCGACGGTCGGCATCGTGCTCGGCGGGCGGGTCGGCTACGTCCTCTTCTACAATCCCGCGTATTACCTGCAGCATCCGGTCGAGGCGCTGATGGTGTGGCGGGGCGGCATGTCGTTCCACGGCGGGCTCCTCGGCTCCATCCTGGCCATGGCACTGTTCCGGCGGGGCCGGCCCTTCCCGGTCCTGACCCTGTTCGACATCTTCGCGGCGTCGACCACCTTCGGGCTCTTCTTCGGCCGCCTCGCCAACTTCATCAATTCCGAGCTCTGGGGCCGGCCTGCCGAGGTGCCCTGGGCGATGGTGTTCCCGACCGGCGGACCGCTGGCGCGGCATCCGAGCCAGCTCTACGAGGCGGCGCTCGAGGGCGTCGTGCTCTTCCTCGTGCTGCGGGTGATGACGCACCGGCTCGGGGCCCTGCAGCGGCCGGGGGTCGTGGCGGGCGCCTTCGTGGCGGGCTATGGTCTGGCCAGAACCGTCGTGGAACACTTCCGCGAGCCGGACGCCCATATCGGCTACATCGGAGGGGTGATCACCATGGGGCAGATCCTGTCCCTGCCCATGCTCGTCGGCGGACTGATGCTCATGATCTGGGCCGCGCGCCGGCCCCGCCCGGCGTGACCCCATGAGCCCGACGCCCCTGGAGCACCGCATCAAGGCGATGATCCGGCTGGGCGGTCCCCTGTCGATCGCCGACTACATGGCGGAGGCGCTCGGCGATCCCGAGCACGGCTACTACATGGCGCGCGAGGCGATCGGCGCGGCGGGGGACTTCGTCACCGCCCCCGAGGTCAGCCAGATGTTCGGCGAGCTGATCGGGCTCTGGGCGGTCGACACCTGGATGCGGCTCGGTCGGCCCGATCCGTTCCGGCTGGTCGAACTCGGCCCCGGCCGCGGCACGCTCATGGCGGACGCCCTCAGGGCGGCGCGGATCCGGCCGGATTTCCTGGGCGCGGCGCGGCTGCACCTGGTCGAGACCTCGCCGAAGCTGCGCGCGCGGCAGCGGCAGGCGCTCGCCGGCGGACCGCTCTCCCCGCAGTGGCACGACCGGGTCGAGGAGATCGCCGAGGGGCCGGCGGTCGTGCTCGCCAACGAGTTCTTCGACGCCCTGCCGATCCGGCAATGGCAGCGGGTCGGCGGGCTGTGGCGGGAGCGCGTGGTGGGGCTCGACGCGGACGGTGAGCTGGCGTTCGGGCTCGGGGCCGGCGTACTGACCGCCTCGGAGGTCCCGGGGCGCCTGGCGGGGGTGCCGGAGGGGGCGATCCTGGAGACGGGGGCCGTCGCGGCGGCGATGATGGAGCATCTGGCCGAGCGGATCGTGCGGTCGGGCGGGGCGTTGCTCGCCATCGACTACGGCACGGCGCAGAGCGGCATCGGCGACAGTTTCCAGGCGGTGCGGGCGCACCAGCCGGTCGACCCCCTGGACCGGCCGGGCGAGGCGGACCTGACGGCGCATGTCGATTTCCAGGCCCTCGCGACCGCGGCGCGGCGGGCCCGGGCCGCCGTGCACGGGCCCATGGAGCAGGGCGATTTCCTGCTCGCCCTCGGGCTCGCGGAGCGCGCGGGCCGGCTCGGCGCGGACCAGGACGAGGCCGGGCGGGCGCGGATCACCGGCGAGGTCGCGCGGCTCGTTTCCGCGGAGGAGATGGGGACGCTCTTCAAGGTCATGGCCGTCACCCGGCCCGGGCTCGTGCCGGCGCCCTGGGGGGCGTGAGGCTACTTCGAGGCGCCGTCGAAGGGGATCAGCCTCAGGGCGTCCAGGTCTGCGGCCGGCACGCAGCGCAGGTTGACGGCGCGGGTGTCCGTGCCGTCCGGGCGGCTCGCCTTGGCGAAGCCTTCGAGCCCGCAGGTGCGGCAGAACAGATGCTCGATCCGGTGTGTGTTGAACCGGTAAGTCTGGAGCTCGTCCTGGCCGGCGGTCAGCGTGAAGGCCGAGGCAGGCACGAAGGTCAGGAGCAGGCCGCGCCGGCGGCACCAGGAGCAATTGCAACTGATCGCCTCGTCGGGGATGTCGCCCTCGACCGTGAACGTCACCGCGCCGCAATGGCAGCTACCCTCATACGCCATGGTGTCTTCCTCCCTGTTGCCGAGCCGGCTCCGTCGCTCCCGTGGCGGGCGGACGACGGGCTCCTCCGAGGACGCGGGGCTGATGCGCGATCCTACATTTGACGGGGCGGCTCGGGACCGCCACCATCCGTCTCCCCGCGAAGCAGGAGGTCCCGCGTTGATCGTCGCACCCGCGCTCGGCGCGCTGCCGGGCATCGCCCACGGCTACTTCACCCGCGAGGGCGGGGTCTCCACGGGGGTCTACGACAGCCTCAACATCGGGCTCGGGTCGTCGGACGACCGCGCCAACGTCATCGAGAACCGGGGGCGCGTGGCCGACCGTCTCGGCGTCGCGCGTGGCCGCTTCGTGATGCCCTACCAGGTGCATTCGCCGGACGTGGTCGTGGTCGAGGAGCCCTGGGCGCCGGGCGAGAGCCCGCGGGCGGACGCGCTGGTGACGAACCGGCCGGGGCTCGGGATCGGGGTGTCGACGGCGGATTGCGGGCCGATCCTCTTCGCGGACGGCGGGGCGGGCGTGGTGGGCGCGGCGCATGCGGGCTGGAAGGGCGCCTTCACGGGCGTCGCCGAGGCCACCCTCGCGGCGATGGAACGGCTCGGGGCGGAGCGCTCGCGCATCGTCGCGGTGCTGGGGCCGACCATCTCGGGGCGGGCATACGAGGTCGGCCCGGAGTTCGTCGACCGCTTCCTCGCGGCCGACGCCGGCAACGCGCGCTACTTCGCGCCCTCGAACAAAGCCGGCCACTCGATGTTCGACCTGCCGGCCTATATCGTGTCGCGGCTCCGCGACGCGGGGGTCGGCCACGCGGAGGACCTGGGCCTCTGCACCTACGCGGACGAGGCGCGCTTCTTCTCGTTCCGCCGCATGACGCACCGGGGCGAGCCCGACTACGGGCGGCTCGTCTCGGCGATCGCGGTCACGGGCTGAGAGCGGGCGCAAGACCCGCCGCCCGCCACCGGCAACGAGGGAGATCGGGATGGCGCTTCACTTCAACCGGGACGAATACGCGCTGCGCGAGGCGCGAACGATCGAGGCGATGAGGGCGCGCAAGCTCGACGCCATGCTCCTCTTCGCCCAGGACTCCATGTACTGGCTGACCGGCTACGACACGTTCGGCTTCTGCTTCTTCCAGTGCCTCGTGCTCAAGGCCGACGGCTCCAAGGCGCTGCTCACCCGCTCGGCCGACCTGCGGCAGGCGCAGCGGACGTCGATCATCGAGGACATCCGGATCTGGATCGACCGGGGCGAGGCGAGCCCGGTGCTGCAGCTCAAGGACCTGCTCTTCGAGATGGAGCTGCTCGGCTGCCGGCTGGGGATCGAGACCGACACGCAGGGCCTGACGGCGCGCAACGGGCGGCTCATCGACGACAACCTCGCGACCTTCGCGGACCTCGTCGAGGCGTCCGACCTGGTGCCGCATCTGCGGGCGATCAAGAGCCCGGCCGAGATCGTCTATGTGCGCGAGGCGGCCCGGCTCGCCGACCTCGCCTACGAGGCGGGGATCGCCGAGATCCGGCCCGGCGCGGACGAGGGGCGGATCCTGGCCGCCATGCAGGGGGCGATCTTCGAGGGCGGAGGCGACTACCCGGGCAACGAGTTCATCATCGGCTCCGGGCCCGACGCGCTCCTGTGCCGCTACAAGTCCGGGCGTCGCAAGCTCTCGGAGCGGGACCAGATCACGCTCGAGTTCGCCGGGGTGTACCGGCACTACCACGTGGCCCTGATGCGCACCGTGTGCGTCGGCGAGCCGACGGAGCGCCACCGGGACTTGCACGAGGCGGCGCTCGCGGCCCTGAAGACGGTCGAGGCCGAGATGCGGCCGGGGCGGACGTTCGGCGACGTGTTCGAGGCGCATGCGCGGGTCTTCGACGAACGCGGCCTGATCGAGCACCGGCTGAACGCCTGCGGCTATTCGCTCGGGGCGCGCTTCACGCCGAGCTGGATGGACTGGCCGATGTTCTACAAGGGCAACGCGGCCGTGATCGTGCCCAACATGGTGCTCTTCGCGCACATGATCCTGATGGACTCCGAGACCGGGACCGCCATGTGCCTCGGGCGCAGCTACCTGACCACCGACGGCGACCCGGAGCCCCTCTCCACGGCGCCGCTCGACCTCGTCGCGCGGAGCTAGCGGACGCAGTCATGAAGGTCGTCGATCGGGGGCCGGGCCGTGACCGCGGTTCGGCCCCAGAACGCATTCCGCGGATCCGGGGCCGCTTCTCGTCCGGCGCCCGATCACGCGGGGAAGCGCTCGAAGGCCAGCGTGTTGTCGGAGGAGGCCGACATCAGCAGCGAGAAGCCTTGCCCGAGGATGTCCTTGACGACGGCGCTGGTGGCGACGGGACCGATGATGTGCTCATGGAACTCGCCGACCATGGCCCTGACATGATCGGGGATCGGTGCCCGGAAGATTTCCTTTTCGGCGCCCTCGATGTCGAAGATCACGACGCTCGGCTTCACGCGGTCGAGGAGGCCGCGAAACGAGATCTGCGGAATGCGGATCACCTCTCCTGCGGTCGCGTCGCGCTGGTAGATCGAGGAACTGAGGAAATGGTCGGCCTTGTTGAACTCGACGAAGCCGTCGTCCACGCCCACGGCGCCGTTCACGATTTCGATCGAGACCCGGTTCGCCTGCGCCATCCGGCCGATCATCGGCGGCAGCCGCGGGTTGGCTTCGACCGCCACGGTGTGGCCGGTCGGGCCTGCGAGCGTGGCGGCGCGCGTCGTCACCACGCCAAGGCCGGCACCGAGATCGAGGATCCGGTCCCCCGGCCTGACGACTCGCGCGACGGCCTTCATCTCGGCACGCTCGTAATTACCTTTGAAGAGCGAACGCCGGATTCGGAAGACTTCGTCCGCTCCGCGCATCGGCACCCTGATCCCATCGTAGTCATAGACGTCGGGATCGCGTAACATCGTGACGGCGTAGCGAGCCTTGCTGCTCAGGAATCCGGCGATTTCAGCAATAAGCACGACGAATAACCTCTGGCGACAACATACAACACGCCGACCGGATTGCCTGTCGGTGGCTCAGGAGCGTCGCGGATCGATTGCGCGAATCCTGGCGGGCGGACGGGACCGAGGCCCCGAGCGGCGGAGTTCAGGCGCCCTGGCGGTCGCTCTCGCGACCTGTGCCGTCTCCGTGGGCGATACGACCGGCTGCCTCATGTCGGGGCTCGGGACCTTGACGGACCGCCGGCAGGGGCAGAGCAGAATCCGGCTGTGGAACAGGCTCCGTTTCGACTGAGCCTTGCATCCGGGCGGTCGATATCCGCACGGGGGGGCGTGCAAGGGCACGCATGATGACCTCGTCCCACTTCGCCATGACGCTGTGCGTCGAATACGCGACCATGCTCGCTCGAGCAGCTCTGGCCATGCGATCCTGGCGCGCGCGATCGGGGAGAAGCTCACGCAGGGCGGACGCCAGGGCATCCACGTCTTGCGGGGGAACGAGAAGCCCATTCACGTCAGGCCTGACCATCTGTCTCGGACCCCAGTCGCAGTCGAACGCAATGACCGGCAGGCCTGCGCTGAGGGCCTCTCCTACGACATTGGCGAACCCCTCGAAGCGCGACGACAGAACGAAGACGTGCGCGTCGTCTATCCAGCTGTAGGGTCTCGGCGTGATCCCGGGCAAGACAATGCGGTCGTTCAAGCCGAGCCGGTCACGGAGTGCCTCCAGCCGCTCCCGTTCAGGTCCTTCGCCCCATATGACCAATTTCCATTCGGGCAAGTCCCGAGCCGCCAAGGCGTAGGCTTGGATCAGAAGATCGAAACCCTTCTGTCGAACAAGCCTTCCTACGGCGACCAGGATCTTCTCGCCACCGCGCTCGGCTTGGCTCGGCGGCGCGTCGAACGCGTTGGGGATGACCGCCCCCTTCTTGCGAATGGGTGCAGGGTAGAAGTCGAGCGCTTCTTGCGTGAGGGCGGTGACGCCCGATGCGTGCCGGTAGAGAAGGCTGCGCAACCTATTCCATATGAAGTGTATGTCTTGCTCTCTCGGATTGTTGCGTTCGGAGACGATCACGGGGATGCCGAGCCCGCGTGTCGCGAGCAGGGTCATGACGTTCATCCGCGTGAGGAAGGCGATGACCACGTCCGGCTCCGCTGCCGAGATGGCGCGCCGCAGATTGACCAGCCTCTGGAGGACTTTGACGACCTCCTCATGGCGGCGGCGGCGCCGTATGCCAAGGCCAAGGCCAACCACCGTCACGACGGGAAGGAGCGGGTGAAATGGGGGCGCGGCGTTGGATTCCAGGTTGATAATCGTGACCCGGTGCCCCTGAACTGCCCAGTAATTCGCCATGCTGGAGATGACTTTTTCAGCACCTCCAGCTGACAAGGTCGGGATGGTGAGCGCGATGGAAAGGGGTGTTACACTTGTCATGTCCGCATCAATAGTAGAGCTGACGCAAGGCAAACTGCCAATAAGACGACAACAACAAGCTGCCGCATCTCATAGTAACTCATCTTCTCTAACATGGGATCGCGTGTTAAACGTGAACCTGACATCTGTGATCGTGACTATCTCATCTATTATTTGGATCTCTGGCTTTTTGCAATAGGGTATTTGAGAGTAGTTTTCCGATCATATTGAGAATCATGATTAATTGATCTGCAGTCCGATTTCTTCATTTAACATGACCGCATGATTTCAGGATACCCCAAATGGGTGATTTGCCAGATGTAACATATATTTTTGCTTTTAAAGCAGCTCTATTGAATGTAATAATGCACTTATGTACTCAGGTATATCAATATACTTTCCCTTGATCGAGGGGAATTATTTATGGGGACGGCATGCTGCAGCGGTTGCAGTTACTGTGCTCAAGATCGCATTTCGGGAAACCGGAGATAATCCTGCGGTATGTCATCTAGGTAAGCTCAACTTTTGCGTCGAACGGCGGTCACGACCGGGGGTCCCTCGTCGCGATCGGGCTCGGCCCCCATGCGGCGAAAACGTCAGGGCGGCCCGTCCGGGACGAGCCGGGCCCGTTCTGGACCGTCACCCGGTTTCCCGGTAGACAAGCGGCAGACGCGGAGATGTCCGACGCCCATGCCCGATGCCAGTCCCGTGCCGAATCGCCGTACCGCCCTGGTCCTCGCGGGCGCGGGCCTGCTGCTCGCGGCCTGCGGGCCGGCCACGAACGCCTTCGAGGCGGTGGCGGACGAGGGGGACCTGCCGCCGCATCCGGCCCCGGCGCCGGCCGAGGGCGTCAAGGTCATGTTCCTGCCCTTCGCGGGCGGCGCCGTGACGGCGCTCGACGAGGTCTACCGCAAGATCCGCGAGGTCGCGCGCCGGCAGGGCGGGCCGTCGATCGTGCAGCGGCTGGACGAGCCGGCGACCTACCGGGTGCGGGGGGTGATCACGGCGGTCGGCAGCAATGCCTTGACGACCTTCGTGTTCAGGATCGACGTCCACGACGCCTCGGGCCGCCGCGTGCACCGCTTCTCGGGCCAGGAGATCGGCCCGGCGGCGCAGGGGGACCCCTGGGGGGCGCTCGACAAGGCGACGACCGAGCACCTGGCGCTGCGCATCATCGACGAGCTGCGCGCCTGGCTCAACCGCCCGCGGGTGTGAGGCCGCCGGGCGCAATCGCCCGTCGTTCTTTCGTCGGCTCCCCGGATTCGATCGGGTCCGCGCCGGTTTACGGATGGTCCCGGGATTGCTAGAACGCCCGCGCACCGCCGCGCCACCCCGCGTCCGGCGCCGCCGGCTCCTGCCGCTTCCCGCCTTTCGACCGAGGACGGTCCCCGATGAAGCTCGTGTGCGGAAACTCCAACCGCCGTCTCGCCGAAGACATCGCGGCCTACCTGGAAGTGCCGATGACGAGCTGCCTCGTCCGGCGCTTCGCCGACCAGGAGATCTTCGTCGAGGTGCAGGAGAACGTGCGCGGCGAGGACGCCTTCATCATCCAGTCGACGAGCTACCCGGCCAACGACCACTTGATGGAGCTCCTGATCATCACCGACGCGCTGAAGCGCTCCTCGGCGAAGCGGATCACGGCGGTGCTGCCCTACTTCGGCTATGCCCGCCAGGACCGCCGCTCCTCCGGGCGCACGCCGATCTCGGCCAAGCTCGTCGCCAACATGATCACGCAGGCGGGCGTCGACCGCGTCCTCACGCTCGACCTGCACGCGGGCCAGATCCAGGGCTTCTTCGACATCCCGACCGATAACCTCTACGGCGCGCCGGTGATGACCCGCGACATCAAGGAGCGCTACCCGCTCGACAACACGGTGGTGGTGTCGCCCGACGTCGGCGGCGTGGTGCGCGCCCGGGCGCTCGCCAAGCGAATCGACGCGCAACTCGCCATCGTGGACAAGCGGCGCGAACGGCCGGGCGAGTCGGAGGTCATGAACGTGATCGGCACCGTCGAGGGACGGTCCTGCATCCTGGTCGACGACATCATCGATTCCGGCGGCACGCTGGTGAACGCCGCCGAGGCGCTGCTCGCCCGCGGCGCCAAGGACGTGACCGCCTACATCACGCACGGCGTGCTGTCGGGCGGCGCGGTGGCCCGCATCTCGGCCTCGAAGCTGAAGGAACTGGTGATCACCGATTCCATCCAGCCGACCGAGGCCGTGAAGGCCGCGCCCAACATCCGCGTGATCTCGATCGCGCCCCTGATCGGCGAGGCGATCGCCCGCACCGCGCAGGAGAAGTCGGTCTCGAGCCTGTTCGACTGACCGGCGCCGGCCCCGGTGCGGGCCGGACCCCTGGCTCGGCGGCCCGCGGCTTCCTATCTTCACCTCCAGACGGAGGTGTCCCATGGCGAGCGAGAAACAGCGGCAGAAGATCGTGGACGGGCTCCTCAGCCTCGTCAGCGACCGGGAGTTCGACCGGATCGGTTTCGGTGAGATCGCCGACAAGGCGGGGCTGACCCTGGCGCAGCTGCGCCAGGCCTATGACGGCAAGTTCGCCATGCTGGAGGACTTCACCCGCCGGATCGACCAGGAGGTCATCGGCGAGGAGGACGAGGGCATGGAGGCGGAGCCGGTGCGCGACCGGCTCTTCGACGTGCTGATGCGGCGTTTCGATGCGCTGGCGCCCTACAAGGCCGCGGTGGCCGGCCTCCTGCGCTCGGCGCGGCGCGACCCGCTGCTCGCCGCGGCCCTCAACACCAACGCGGTCACGTCCATGCGCTGGATGCTCTCGGCCGCCGGGCTCGATCGCGGCGGCTTGATGGGGCTCGCGCGGGCGCAAGCGTTGGCCCTCGCCTGGGCCCGCGTGCTGCAGGTGTGGCTCGAGGAGGAGGACCCGGGGCTGGCGAAGACCATGAAGGCCCTGGATGCCGCCCTGAAGCGGCTCGAGCGCATCGGGCGCGGCGCGGAGCGGCTGGAGCGCGCCCTCGGGCCGCTCGGGCGCTGCCTGCCGGGAGGGCGCCGCCGTCGGACGCCGCCGCCCCCGCCGCCGGCCGAGTCCTCGCCCGACGCGGCTATGGCGCCGGCCTGACGTTAGGGAATTCTGCCTTCGAGAGGCCATGATCTGGCGCCACCGTGCGGGGATCCGGCCTTTTCCGAGGAGACCGCCATGGCCTGGATCCCACCGCCCGCCGCCGTGGCCGTCAATCGGTTCGGCCTCGGCGCCAGGCCTGGCGAGATGGCGCGGATCGCCGCGGATCCGCGCGGGGCGGTTCTCGCCCAGCTCGACCGGCCCGTAGCGGCGCTGCTGCAAGGGCCCGGACTGCGGCCGAGCGACGAGGCGATCCGGGCCAACCGGTATGCCGAGATCGAGCGTGAGGCCGCGCGGGCCCGCAAGCTGACGGTTGCGACGGCGGCCCCGGTCCAGGCGGGCAAGCCGGGCGGGGACGGGATGGCGGCCCCCGACATGGCCGCGCCGCGCCCGAACGTACCCGAGCCGCCGCCGATCGATGCGCAGATCTTCCAGGACGAGATCGTCGCCCGCCTGCGCCGGCAGGTCGCGACGGAGACGCCTCTCCTCGAACGGTTGGTCCTGTTCTGGTCGAACCACTTCGCCGTCGCCGCCTCGAAGAGCGGGGCGGTCAAGTCGGCCGTCGGCGCCCTGGAACGCGAGGCGATCCGGCCGCACGTGCTCGGGCGCTTCGCCGACATGCTGGCGGCGGTCGAGACGCATCCGGCGATGCTGCTCTACCTCGACAACACGCAGTCGGTCGGCCCGGCCTCGACGGTCGGGCGAAACCAGAAGCGGGGCCTCAACGAGAACCTCGCGCGCGAGATCCTCGAGCTGCACACGCTCGGCGTCGACGGCGGCTATTCCCAGGAGGACGTGACCAACCTCGCCCGGGTCATCACCGGCTGGATGATGACGAGCCCGGACGACGACCTCTTCCACGGTGGGCGCTTCACCTTCGCGGTGCAGCGGCACGAGCCGGGGGAGCACCGGGTGCTCGGCCGCGCCTACGCGCCGGACCTGCACCGGCAGGGACTGGCCGCGCTCGCCGACCTCGCGCGGCATCCGGCCACGGCGCGGCACCTGGCCGTCAAGCTCGTGCGCCATTTCGTGGCGGACGAGCCCCCGGCGGAGCTCGTCGCCCTCCTGGAGCGGCGCTACCGGGAGACGGACGGGGACCTCGGGCAGGTCGTCCGGGCGCTCGTGACGGCGGACGCGGGCTGGCGCGCGCCGCCCGCCAAGCTCCGGACCCCGCAGGAGTTCCTGATCGGCGCCCACCGGACGATCGACCGCACCCCGGAGTTCGGGCCCGTGCAGCAGGCGCTCGGCCTGATGGGGCAGCCGATCTTCAATCCGCCCGGTCCGAACGGATGGCCGGACCGCACGTCCGACTGGCTCGCCCCGGCGGGTCTCTCGGCCCGACTCGACGTCGCCGCGCAGCTCGCCCGGTCGGCGGGCGACCGGGATCCGCGGCGGGTGATCGCCGAAGTGCTGGCGGACGCGGTGTCGCCGGAGACGCGGGACGCGGTGATGCGCGCGGAGAGCCGGCAACAGGGGCTCGCGCTCCTGCTGATGTCCCCGGACCTGCAGAGGAGGTGAGGCGATGGCGGTCATTCCGGACCAGGGGCTGTGCGAGAGGCCCGACCCGACCCGGCGGCGCCTTCTCGCCGGGGGCGCCGTGCTCGCGGTCTGGCCCTTTGTGCCGCGCTTCGCCCAGGCGGCCGGCGGGCGCGACCCGCGGATGGTGACGATCATCCTGCGCGGGGCGCTCGACGGGCTGTCGGCTGTGGCACCGCTCGGCGACCCGGACTACGCGGCGCTGCGCCAGGGCATCGCCCTCGGGCTCGACGGTCCCAACCCGGCCTTCGCGCTCGACGGCTTCTTCGCCCTGCATCCCGCCATGCCGACCTTCGCGCGGCTCTATCGCTACAACCAGGCGCTCGTGGTCCACGCGACCGCCACGCCCTACCGGGAGCGCTCGCATTTCGATGGGCAGGACGTGCTGGAAAGCGGGCAGCCGGGTCCGGGGCTCGTCGCGAGCGGCTGGATGAACCGGGCGCTCGGAGCGCTGCCGACGGGCGACCGCGTGGCGGCCCGGGGCGGCATCGGCATCGGCGCGGTGACGCCGCTCGTCATGCGCGGCGAGACGCCGGTGCTCGGCTGGACGCCGCCGTCGCTTCCGAAGGCCGGCGACGACCTGGCGGCGCGCGTGCTCGATCTCTACCGGCATGCCGACCCGGCGCTCGGCGAGATCCTCGGCCGCGGCCTCGGGTCGGACCGGATCGCCCGCGACTCCGGCCTGTCGGGCGACGCCGCCAAGGCGCGCGGCGGCTCCGCGACCGCGGAGGGCATGAAGGCGGCCGCGGCGGGGGCCGCCCGCCTGATCGCCGCCGACGACGGGCCGCGGCTCGCCGCCATGGCGTTTGACGGCTGGGACACCCATGCCAACGAGGGCGGGGCGACGGGCCGGCTGGCGCAGCTCCTCGGCGGCCTGGACGGGGCGATCGCGGCCTTCGAGGCAGGACTCGGGGACAAGTGGCGCGACACGGTCCTGCTCGTGCTGACCGAGTTCGGCCGGACGGCCCGCGTCAACGGCACGGTCGGAACCGACCACGGCACCGCCACGGTGGCCCTTCTGGCCGGCGGAGCGGTCAAGGGCGGGCGCATCCTGGCGGACTGGCCGGGGCTCAGGCCCGAGACCCTGCACCAGGAGCGGGACCTCAAGCCGACGACCGACCTGCGCGCCGTGATCAAGGGCGTGATGGCGGAGCATTTGGGCCTCTCGGCGGGCGTGCTCGGCGCCACGGTGTTCCCGGACTCCGCCGCCGTGAAGCCGCTCTCCGGGCTGATCGCCTGAGACCGCCGGGCGACCCGTTCAGCCCGGGATCCTGAGGATCGCGCGGAGGCCGCCGGGCGGCCCGTTCAGCCCGGGATTCTGAGGATCGCGCGGAGGCCGCCGAGGGGGCTTTCCTCGAGGCGGACGTCGCCGCCGTGGCCGCGGACGATGTCGCGCGTGATGGCGAGGCCGAGGCCGGTGCCGCCCTCGTCCTGGTTCCTGGCCCGGTCGAGCCGGTAGAAGGGGCGGAAAACGTTCTCGCGCTCTGCCTCCGGCACGCCCGGGCCGTCGTCGTCCACGACCACGTGCAGGTAGCCGTCCTCGTGACGGGCCGAGACCTCCACCCGTTCGGCGTAGCGGCAGGCGTTGCCGACGAGGTTGCCGACCGCGCGCTTGAAGGCGTTCGGCCGCAGGATGACGAGCGGCGGGCCGGTGAAGCGCTGGGTCACCGTGAAGCCGGCGCGGTCGGCCTCGGCCGCGATGGCGCGCAGCATCTCGGCGATATCGGTCGGGGAGGCCGCCTCGTCGCCGTCGCCGCGCGCGAAGGCCAGGTAGGCCTCCAGCATCGACTGCATCTCGTCGATGTCGGCCTCCAGATCCTCCACCTCCGGGCCGCCGCCGATGAGCGCGAGCTGCAGCCGGAAGCGGGTCAGCACCGTGCGCATGTCGTGGCTGACGCCCGCCAGCATGGTGGTGCGCTGCTCGATCTGGCGCTCGATGCGGCGGCGCATGTCGACGAAGGCCTGGGAGGCCTTGCGCACCTCGCGCGCGCCGCGGGGGCGGAAGTCGGGCGGAACAGGGCGGCCCTTGCCGAAATTCTCGGCCGCCGCGGCGAGCTGCTGGATGGGCCGGATCTGGTTGCGCAGGAAGACGATCGCGATGGCGAGCAGGAAGATCGAGGTCGATACCATCCAGACCAGGAAGATGTGCGAATTGGAGGCGTAGGCCTGGCCGCGCCGGGCGAGGACGCGTAGCACGCGCCCTTCGAGCTGGATGCGGATCTCGATCAGGTCCGATCGGCCGACGGTGTCGATCCAGAAGGGGCGCCCGATGATGCGCACGATCTCCTCGGAGAGCGCCGTGTCCAGGAGCGAGAAGAAGGGCTTGGGCGCGGGCGGGGGCAGGGGGTCCGGCGGCAGGATGGAGACGGAGAGCGAGAAGTCGCGCCGGGCGATCTCGGTCAGCCGGTCGTAGTCGGCGTCCTGCGGGTAGGTCTCCAGGACCGAGATCAGGGCCGAGATGTCGCGCGTCACCGCCTCGGAGAGGCGGCGGGTGACCAGGTTCCAGTGGCGCTCCATGAAGACGTAGGCGACGACCGACTGCAGGATCAGCATGGGCAGGATGACGATCAGCAGGGACCGGGCGAAGAGGCCCTTCGGCATCCGCTCGCCGAGCGCGCGGGCGATCGCCCGCCAAAGGCCGGCGAGGCGGCCGAGGGGGCTGCCTGGCGCGGAGTCCGGCTCCGCCGTCGTCCCGCTGCGCGTGGCTGGTCTGTCGAGCATCCTCACGGGCCGGTCCGGGTTCGCGCCGGCCCGGCCTCCCTCAGTCGATCTGCAGGCGGTAGCCGATGCCCCGGACCGTCTGCAGGTAGAGCGCGTTGGCCGGGTCGGCCTCGATCTTGCGGCGCAGGCGGTTGATCTGGACGTCGGCGGTCCGGTCGCCGAGGGCGTTGTCGGACCCGACGATCTCGTGGCGCGGGATGGTCTCGCCGGGCCGTTCCGCGAACATGCGCAGGAGCTGGCGCTCGCGGTCGGTCAGGCGGATCAGCTCGTCGCCCCGCTTCAGCTCCTGGCGCTCCAGGTGGAACACGAAGGCGCCGAAGCGGACCTCGGCCGACTTCGGCCGGACCGCGGCGGCGCCGCGCTTCAGGATGTTGTTGATGCGCAGGATCAGCTCGCGCGGATCGAAGGGCTTCGACAGGTAGTCGTCGGCGCCGAGCTCCAGGCCGCGGATGCGGCTCTCGGTCTCGGTCAGCGCGGTCAGCATCAGGATCGGCACCTCGGAGTTCCGGCGCAGCGACGCCGTCAGGTCCATGCCGGTCTCGCCGGGCATCATGACGTCGAGGATGAGCATGTCGAAGTCGAAGGTCTCGAGCTTCTTGCGGGCCTCGGCGGCGCCCTCGGCGACGGTGACGCGGAAGCCCTGGCGGCCGAGGAAGCTCGACAGGAGGGAGCGGATTCGACTGTCGTCGTCGACGACGAGGAGATGGGGGGCCTCGTCGGGCAGGGGCTGCGGGCGCGGTTCGGCGTTCGGGTCCGGCATGGGCGATGTCCTCACGGCCGGGCGGCGAAGCGGGCCGTCTCGGCGCGCTCGTCGTCGTTGATCATCTGGCGCAGGAACTCGCGGGCGGCCTCGGCGCCGCCGGGCCCGAGGGCTGCGAGCGCGGCGGCGATCCGGCGCGACTGGGGCTCGGCCAGGCGCAGGGCGAGGCTCCGGCCCTTCGGCGTGGCGAAGAGCAGGCGCTGGCGGCGGTCGGCCTCGCCCGTCTGCTGCTCGACGTAGCCGCCCTCGACGAGTTCCCTCAGGACCCGGCCGAGGCTCTGCTTGGTGATCTTCAGGATGTCCAGGAGCTCGGCGACCGCCATGCCGGGATTGCGGTTCACGAAGTGCAGGACGCGATGGTGGGCGCGGCCGAAGCCGAACTCGTCGAGGATCGCGTCCGGGTCGCCGATGAAGTCGCGGTAGGCGAAAAAGAGCAGCTCGATCATCTCCCAGTGGGGCTCGCCGGACGCGTCCGGGCCGGAGGACCCGGCCGGCGGCGCGGCGGAGGGTCGGGAGGATGCCGAGAAATTTATGTCAGCCATATTGACTTATTTCGTTCCGTTCGTTACTTCCAGAGCCGTCACGACGAAAGGATCGTTCTCGTCGCGGCCTTCGGGTCTCCGCCAACCCTGCGTTGCCGGCACCCCGGCGGCGGCAGGCTGGCGCGGTCGGCGTCGTGGGTGCAAGATATCGACTGAAACGCCGCAACGCAAAAGCAGATACGGCGCGCATCGGGCGCCGGACGACGGATCCTTCCCCCGCGCAGGCGGGTTCGGAAGCGGGCTCCCGGAACCGGAGCCCCGGCACCAGCCGTCCGCCGCCGGCCGTCCCAAGGCACAGGAAACCCGGAGAGGAACATGGCTCTGCCCTTCGACCAACTCGACGGCGTCATCTGGTTCGACGGCCAATTCGTGCCGTGGAAGGACGCCAAGATCCACGTGCTGACGCACGGGCTGCACTACGGCAGCTGCGTCTTCGAGGGGCAGCGGGCCTATGGCGGCGTCGTCTTCAAGCAGACCGAGCACCACCAGCGCCTGCACACCTCGGCCGAGATCCTGGGCTTCAAGCTGCCCTATTCGGTGGAGGAGCTGAACCGGGCCTGCGAGGAGCTGCTGGTCAAGATGAACCTGGTCGACGCTTATGTGCGGCCGGTCGCCTGGCGCGGCTCCGAGATGATGGGCGTGTCGGCGCAGAACAACACGATCCACGTGGCGATCGCGGCCTGGCAGTGGCCGAGCTACTTCAAGCCGGAGGAGCGCGCCCGCGGCATCCGCCTCGACATCGCCGAGTATCGCCGCCCCGACCCGCGCACCGCGCCGTCGAAATCCAAGGCGGCCGGGCTCTACATGATCTGCACGATCTCCAAGCACGCGGCGGAGAACAAAGGCTATGCCGACGCGCTGATGTGGGACTGGGAGGGCTACGTCGCCGAGGCGACCGGCGCGAACGTGTTCTTCGTGCAGGATGGGAAGATCCACACGCCCTTGGCGGACCGGTTCCTGAACGGCATCACGCGGCAGACCGTGGTCGATCTCGCCCGGCGGCGCGGCATCGAGGTGGTGGAGCGGCGCATCAAGCCGGAGGAGCTGACGGGCTTCTCCGAGTGCTTCCTGACGGGCACCGCCGCCGAGGTGACCCCGGTCTCGGAGGTCGGCCCCTACACGTTCAAGCCGGGCGAGATCACGCTCGGACTGATGAACGACTACTTCGCCGAGGTGCAGCCGAAGCGGGCGGCGGCGGAGTGAGTCACCCGCCCGCCTTGCCGGCCCCCACCTTGGCGCCGAGGACGAAGCCGGCGACCATGCCGAGGGGGGTGAAGTAGAGGAAGGGCACCCAGGCGCAGTAGCCCTCGAAGCAGCTCGTTCCGGCGATCGCCGTGAAGGCGAAGCCGGCGAGCATGAAGAGGAGCCCGCCGACGATCATCAGGACCAGGCCCCAGCCCAGCGCGAGCCGGGTGGCGCGGATGGACTGCGGCGTCACGGGCGGGCGTCCGCCGCCGGCCGGGGCCGGTCCGGCCGCGACGCGACCCGCCGGGCCGGGCGGGCCGTCTTCGAGGGAGCTGCCGGCCGAGCCGGGCGCGCGGGCGGGTCCGGCCGCCATCAGGCCCCGCCCCAGCGGGCCGCCGCCGCGTCGTCGGCCTCGCGGGCGTCGACCCAGCCGCCTTCGGTGCCGTCCGCCCGGTGCTCCTTCTTCCAGAAGGGCGCGCGGGTCTTCAGGAAATCCATCAGGAACGCGGCCGCCTCGAAGGCGGCGTGCCGATGGGACGAGGTGGCGACCACGAGCACGATCGGCGCGCCGGGCGCGATCCGGCCGAAGCGGTGGATCGCGGTCAGTCCCATCACGGGCCAGCGGCGGGCGGCCTCCTCTGCGACCCGGACGATCTCGGCCTCGGCCATGCCGGGGTAGTGTTCGAGCTCGAGGGCCGCCAGGGTGCCGCCCTCGGCGCGGCAGAGACCCGCGAAGGTGACGACCGCGCCGACGTCGGTGCGGCCGGCGGTCAGGCGGGCGACCTCGGCCTCGGTGTCGAAGGGTTCCGCCTGGACGCGGACCGTGATGGGGATCTGGCTCATGGCTCGGGGCTCCTCGGGCCCGCGGCTCAGCCGCCGGTCATCGGCGGAAAGAGGGCGACCTCCCGGGCGCCCGCGATCGGGGCTTCGGCACGGACGTGCCGCTGGTCGACGGCGACCCGGATGACCTCCGGCCGCTCCAGGGCATGGTCGTATTCCTCGCCGAGGCCCTTCAGCCAGCGCAGGAGGTCTCCGGCGGTCTTCACGTCGGCGGGCGGCTCGAGCGTCTCCTCGGCCTTGCCGATGCGCTCGCGAACCCAGGCGAAGTAGAGGATCCTCACGCCTTCTCCTCGATCAGGTGGCCGATGCCGGCCCGGAAATAGTCCCAGCCGGTATAGAGGGTCAGGATGGCGGAAATCCAGAGGAGGACCAGGCCGAACACGGTCACGTTTGGCACGATCTTGTCGCCCGCGGGGCCGGCGATCAGGAACCCGATCGCGACGAGCTGGGCGGTCGTCTTCCATTTGGCCAGCCGGGTGACGGGCACGCTGACGCGCAGCTCGGCGAGGAACTCGCGCAGGCCCGAGACGAGGATCTCGCGGCACAGGATGATGACAGCGGCGAAGACGGTCCAGTTGCGGATGGTCTCGTCGTCGACGAGGACCAGCAGGCAGGAGGCGACCAGGAGCTTGTCGGCGATCGGGTCGAGCATGCGCCCGAGGGCCGACTGCTGCTGCCAGGCGCGGGCCAGGTAGCCGTCGAAGAAGTCGGTGACGGCGGCCGCGATATAGATGACGAGGGCGACCCAGCGCGAGAAATCCGTGGGCAGGCCCGGCAGCGCGAAGCAGGAGACGACCACGGGGACCGCGGCAATGCGGCCGTAGGTCAGAAGATTGGGTACGCTCCACGCCGACATCCGGCCGCTCCACCTCGCCCGCCCCCGGCCCGCACCGTCGCGACGCGGATCCGGCGGGGCCGGCCTTTTTCTCTCCGACGCCGCCGAAGCGGCGCGGACGTGTGCGGTCCTGACAGAGCATGGCCGGGCGCCGGCCGTCAACGGCGCGTCAGCCCGGAGGGAGCCCGCGGTCAGCCGGTCTCGCCCTCGTGGAAGAAGTCGTAGATGGTCTCGGCCATGCTCTCGGAAATGCCGTCCACCGTCATCAGGTCGCCGATCCCGGCCTTCGAGATGGCCTTGACGGTGCCGAAGTGGCGCAGGAGGGCCCGCTTGCGGGTCGGTCCGATGCCGGCGATCTCGTCCAGCGTCGACTGGCCGATCGCCTTGGAGCGTTTCGCCCGGTGCGTGCCGATGGCGAAGCGGTGGGCCTCGTCGCGCAGGCGCTGGACGAAGTAGAGGACCGGGTCGCGCTCCGGCAGCATGAACTCCGGCCGGCCGTGAATATGGAACTTCTCCCGGCCTGCATCCCGGTCCGGTCCCTTGGCGATGCCCACGAGCGGAACGTCCTGGTGGATGCCGAGGTCGGCGAGGACCTGGCGGGCGACCTCGAGTTGGCCCTTGCCGCCGTCGATCAGCACCAGGTCGGGCCAGGGACCGAAGCCCTGCTCGTCGCGCGGCGCCTCGGCCTTCGGGCCGGCCTCGCGGACGAGGCGGGAGAAGCGGCGCGTCAGCACCTCGCGCATCATGGCGTAGTCGTCGCCAGGGGTGAGCTCGGTCGAGCGGATGTTGAACTTGCGGTAGTTCGCCTTCGCGAAGCCCTCCGGCCCGGCCACGATCATGCCGCCCACGGCGTTGGTCCCCATGATGTGGCTGTTGTCGAAGACCTCCACGCGGCGCGGCGCCTCCGGCAGGCCGAAGGCCTCGGCGAGGCCCGCCAGCAGGCGGGCCTGGCTCGAGGATTCCGCGAGCTTGCGGCCGAGCGCCTCGCGGGCATTGAGCAGGGCGTGGTCGACCAGGTCCTTCTTCTCGCCGCGCTTGGGCACGGCGATCTCGACCCGGTGGCCGGCGCGCTCGCACAGCGCCTGCTGGAGCAGGTCGCGCTCCTCGAAGTCGTGCGAGAGGAGGACCAGTTTCGGGACGGGCTTGTCGTCGTAGAACTGCGCCACGAAGGCCTCCAGCACCTCCCCCTCGCCGAGCGACTTGTCGGCGCGGGGGAAATAGGCGCGGTTGCCCCAGTTCTGGCCGGTGCGGAAGAAGAAGACCTGGATGCAGGTCTGCGCGCCCTCGTGGTGGGCGGCGAAGACGTCGGCCTCTTCGACCGAGTGCGGATTGATGCCCTGGTGCGACTGGACGTGGGAGAGCGCGGCGAGCCGGTCACGGCAGACGGCGGCGCGCTCGAAGTCGAGCGATTCGGAGGCCCGCTCCATGGCGGCGGCGAGCTCGGCCTTCACGGCCTGGCTGCGCCCGGACAGGAAGGCCTCGGCCTCGTCGACCAGCCGCCGGTAGGACGGCAGGTCGATCTCGCCGGTGCAGGGGGCCGCGCAGCGCTTGATCTGGTGGAGCAGGCAGGGACGGGTGCGGCTTTCGTAGACGCTGTCCGAGCAGGTGCGGATCAGGAAGGCCTTCTGCAGCGCGTTGATGGTGCGGCCGACCGCGCCGGCCGACGCGAAGGGGCCGAAATACTCGCCCTTGCGCTTGCGGGCGCCCCGATGCTTGACCAGCGCGGGGGCCTCGTGGTCCTCCGCGATGAGAATGTACGGGAAGCTCTTGTCGTCGCGGAGCAGGACGTTGAAGCGCGGCCTCAGGCGCTTGATGAGATTCGCCTCGAGCAGGAGCGCCTCGGTCTCCGTCCGGGTCTGGACGAATTCCATGGCCCGTGTCTCGCGAATCATGCGCAGGATGCGAGAGGAGAGGCCAGCGCCTCGGGCATAGTTGCCGACCCGCTTCTTGAGGTTGCGGGCCTTGCCGACGTAGAGCACGTCTCCCTTCTGGTCGACCATCCGGTAAACACCGGGGGCGTTCGGCAGACGCTTCACCACGTCGGCGATGATGTCGGCGCCCTGCAGCAGCGTGGCGTCCTCGCCCGCAGCGTCCAGGAGTTCGTGATCTTCGGCCATTGCGATCCGGTATCAGGGGGATTCGGGAGCGTCGCCTAATATAGCGTCGCCAGCGTGCGGTCTGAACCGCTCAGCGCCGAATTAGCAGCGCTCGTCCGATTCTCAAATTCTTGTTATCACGGAACGAAACCAAGACATCCGTCCTGACATTTCTGATCAGGAGCTGCCTGATGGCGAAGATATGGCAGAGATGTCTCAATTGTGTCCTGAATGCGATAGCGTCGCGTCAATACGTAGTCCTGCAGCTATGCGGTCCGTGAACTCCCGCACCACCCCGCGGCGGCCGTGGTTAACGCAAGGTAAATCTGTTGCTTGCTTGTATGTGTTGCAATTCTGCACTCGCCGACGCAGGGGCGCCTGGATATAGTCCGCCCCACTGGACCTCTGGTGGGAGTAACAATTCGATGCTTAAGACCCGTCTCCTCGCCGCCGTGGCCGCCCTCGCCCTGTCGGCGGGCGCTGCTTCCGCGGCCGATCTGTACCGCGCCGCTCCGGTGCCGGCTCCGGTCGCCCCGACTCTGATCCCGGCCTTCGTGTGGACCGGCGGCTTCGTCGGTCTCCATGCCGGCTACGGCTGGGCCGACATCAATGGCCGCAAGGGAACCAAGGACGCGACGGCCGACGGCTTCCTGGCCGGTGTGCACGGCGGCTTCAACTGGCAGTACAACATGCTGGTCATCGGCGCCGACACGAACTGGTCGTGGACGGACATCACGTCGACCCGCAAGGCTCGCAAGGTCGACATGAACTGGACCGGCGATCTGCGTGGCCGCGTCGGCTTCGCGTTCGACCGCTTCCACCTCTACGCCGCCGGCGGTATCGCTTTCGCGGACATCAACCCGCGCAGCAACGGCAAGAAGGGCAAGGGCGACAGCCAGACCGAGACCGGCTGGACCGCTGGCCTCGGTGCCGAATACGCGATCACGAACAACTTCGTGATGGGCGCGGAGTGGAAGTACCAGGACTACGGCCGCATCAAGAACGTCGATGTCACCGCGAACATCGTCCTCCTGAAGGCCAGCTGGAAGTTCTGATCGCCTCCTCCCAAGGAAAACTAGAAAAGCCGGCGACGCGTTCGCCGGCTTTTTCTTTTGTCCGCCGTTCAGGGGACCGGAGTGTGCGATCCTGTGGTCGCGCCGACGTCACTCTTCTATGCCGACGACGTCCGGGGTCTCCCAGGCGAGGTGCTGACCACCGTCGAGGCAGATCATCTGGCCGGTGATCGACGGGGTCTCGACCAGGAAGCGGACGGTGCGGCCGAACTCCTCCAGGCGCGGGCCGAAGCCGAGCGGGACGGCCGCCGCCTGCCGGGCGAAATCGTCCCCGGTCTGCCGGACGTTGGCGAGCGTCGGTCCGGGCCCGATGGCGTTGACGCGGACGCGCGGCGCCAGCGCCTGGGCGAGCGTCCGCGTGGCCATGTGGAGGGCGGCCTTGGACAGGGTATAGGAGAAGAACTGCGGGGTCGGCTTCAGGACCCGCTGGTCGACGACGTTCACCACATGGCCCTCGACGCCGTCCGGCAGGGCGTTCACGAAGGCGTCGGCGAGGATGCAGGGGGCCGTCAGGTTGACCCTCATCTGACGCTCGAAGAGATCGGGATCGAGGCTGCCGACCTCGTCCTTCTCGAACATGGACGCGTTGTTGACCAGGAGACCGAGCGGGCCCAGGGCGTCGCGCGCCTCCGTGACGATCCGGTACAGGCTCTGGGTGTCGGCCAGGTCGCCGAGCACGACGGCGGCGCGTCCGCCGTCCCGCCGGATCGAGGCGGCAAGCGCCTCGGCGGCGTCCCGGCTGGTGTTGGCATGGATGGCGACGCCCCAGCCGTTGCGGGCCAGGTCCTGGGCTATGGCGGCGCCGATCCGGCGGGCCGCGCCCGTCACGATCGCGTTGCGGGGGGCGACGACATGCTTCATGGGGCGTCCTCACGAGCCTCCCGCCGCCTGCAGCGGCCGAGGTCATGGGTCCTTTACGACTCGGCCCGGTGGCCGGATCGCCGCGGGTCCGCAATCCGCGTGTCTGTCAGTTGGTGCTGGCCGTCAGGATGGCGGCGGAGGGGGTCTGGCTCCCGATCGCCTGCAGAACGGACCTCGGCACGAGGCCCGGGTCGGGCGGGAAGATGCCACAGGCCCGCAAGGCGCGACGAAGGTCGATCTCCGTGCCGAGCCAGTCGAAGACGAGGCGCGAGCAGACGATGTCGCGGCGGTTCGCGGACGAGACCCCGATCAGCAGTCCGGTCAGGCGGCCCACCCGGTTCTTGTGGGTGGGGTAGAGGATCGCCTCGGTGATCTCCGTGTTGTTGAGCGTCTCGGAGCCGACCAGGAAGATCCGGTCGCCCAGGTGCAGCGCCGCGCCGGCATAGCGCCACCGCGGCGGGGGCGTACCGGGGTCGCTCGGGACGCCGTGTTCGATCCATCGGTAGTAGACGACGTCCTGGTGCTCGAAGAGGTGCACCACTCCGCGTATGATCGACCCCTGGGCGCTCATCGAGTGGTAGTAGGCGTGGTAATAGCCCAGGTACTTGGCGAGGTGGAGGGCACCGGGCCGGATCAGCTCCTCGAATCGGGCGAGGTGCGGGGGCAACTGGCCGCGCGGACGGCGGGGTGCGTTGATGAGGCGGGCGAACTCCGCCGGCGGGAGATGCACCTCGGCGGCGTCCACGCCGAAGAAGTCGCAGATCCGGGTCAGGATGTGGGTGGACGGGCGGGATGTGGCGCCGAGGTACCGGTTGAACTGGGTGCGGTTGACCTGCAGCGCGCGGCAGACATGCGCGACGGAGGGGAAGAAGGCACAGAGGATCCTGAGGTTCTCGGCGAAGTTCTGCTGCAGGGCCTCGCCGGCCGGCCGTCGACGTCCGAGCTGCCTCATCCCGGTCCAATCCAATCGTTTCCGTAGAGGCAATCGTAGGTCATTCCCGTGGTTGCCTCAATGCCGGTGATGCGATTCGTCGCTTTCGTCGCAACAGCTAGCGTCATGACGCAACGGCTCGCCAAATTGCTGCGGCGTGCCCCGATTCCTAATCTGTCCGCCGGTTTCCTTCTCCGTTCGGGGAAGGTGAAGAGCGGCAGCGACGTCCGTCGCGCCGGGCGGAAGCGGCCCGCGAGACGGTCCGGGCCATGCGTAAGGAGCACGAGCGATGCGGAAATCCTGGCTGTCCGGCGCGGTCATTGCTGCCGGTCTCGCAATGTCCGGTTCGGCGCTGGCAGACTACAAGCTGGGCGTCATCGGACCGATGACCGGGCCCAATGCGGTCGGTGGCGCGCAACTCAAGAACGGCGTCGAACTGGCGGTCGAGGAGATCAACGCCGCGGGCGGGCTCCTCAAGCAGAAGCTCGTCCTGTCCACGGGCGACGACGCCTCCGACCCCAAGCAGGGCGTCTCGGTGGCGAACAAGTTCGTCGGCGAGGGCATCAAGTTCGTGGTCGGCCACTACAATTCCGGCGTGACGATCCCGACCTCGGAGATCTTCGCCGAGAACGGCATCCTGCAGATCACCCCGGCCGCCACCAACCCGAAGGTGACCGAGCGCGGGCTCTGGAACATCTTCCGCACCTGCGGCCGCGACGACCAGCAGGGCAAGCTCTGGGCCGACTACGCGCTCGCCAACTTCAAGGCCAAGAAGATCGCGGTCGTCCACGACAAGACGACCTACGGCCAGGGCCTCGCCGACGCGGCCCGGGGCTTCATGAACAAGGGCGGCCTGAAGGAGGTCCTCTACGAGGGCGTCAACACGGGCGAGAAGGACTATTCGGCGCTGGTCTCCAAGATCAAGGCGTCGGGCGCCGAGGTGGTGATGTGGGGCGGCCTGCACACCGAGGGCGGCCTGATCATCCGGCAGATGCGCGAGCAGGGCGTCAACGCGGTCGTGATGGGCGGCGACGGCATCAACACCTCGGAGTTCGCCACGATCGGCGGCGAGGGTGTCGTCGGGACGCTGATGTCGTTCGGCCCGGATCCGCGCGACAACCCGGTCGCGAAGGACGTGGTGGCGAAGTTCCGTGCCAAGAAGTTCGAGCCGGAGGCCTACACGCTCTATTCCTATGCGGCCGTCCAGATCTTCAAGCAGGCCGTCGAGAAGGCGGGGACGTTCGACTCCAAGAAGCTGGCCGAGACGCTGCGTTCCGGCATGGTGTTCAAGACGGTACTCGGCGACGTGAGCTACGACGCCAAGGGCGACCGCAAGGACGTCGACTTCGTCATGTACAAGTGGGTCAAGAAGCCGGACGGCAAGATCGATTTCGTCCGCAACTGACCTCTGGCCGGCCCCCAAGGTGGTCGCCGCTCGGGGATGGCGGCGCTCGCCGGGCGGAAGCTCCGAACTTCGGGGCTTCCGCCTTTTTCGTCCGGATTCGGCGCAAGCCCCGACCTTGCCGGCGGAGCCCGTTTCAACCGCGGCGTCGCTCCGCCGGTTGCGGCGGTCCCGCCCTCGGCCCGTCGCCTGACGGCAAGCCTTCAGACCTGGGGCAGACGCGCCGCAATCCGCTCCGGGCGCCCCATTGCCGCCGCGGAGCCCGCAATGGTTCCACAATCGGCGCCACATCGCGCCCGAATGCGGGCCTAGACCTCGGCCGTCGCCGGGCCGGTCCGTTCGGGACCGGTCACAGGCGACTGTGACGAGGGTCTACCCATGACGCGTTTCTCCTCGCTTCCGGCCGCGCTCCTGGTGTTCGGCATGTCCGCCGGCGCCGCCTGCGCGGCGGATCTCAGCCGGCCCGCTCCGGTCGCCCCCGCGGCGCCCGCCTATCCCGAAACCATCGCGGCCTACGGCTTCAACTGGACGGGCGCCTATGTGGGCGCGAACGTCGGCTACCGCTGGCTGGACGACAAGGCCAGCGGCGCCGCCGGCCGGGCCAACCTCAATTCCGGCAGCGCGGCCGGCGGCCTGCAGGCCGGCTACCTGTTCCAGACCGGCCCCATGGTGTACGGCGCCGAACTGGATGCCACCTACGGGCGGAACTCCAAGTCGGCAAACGTGCCGGGCGGACGCATCGACGCGGCGATGGACTGGCAGGGCTCGGCGCGCGGGCGCCTAGGCTTCGCGTTCGACCGCGTGCTCGTGTACGGCACGGGCGGCGTCGCGGTCGCCAATTTCGACAGCGACGGGCACGGCGGCGGCAAGACGGCGACGAACTCGGATACCCGGGTCGGCTGGACGGCCGGCGGCGGCCTCGAGTACGCGCTTTCCAAGAATGTGTCGCTGCGCGGCGAATATCTCTACTCCGACTTCGGCCGCAACAGCGTGAGCTACCCGGGCACGGGCCTCGGTGGGTCGAAGCAGGACCTGACGTCGCATCTCGCCCGGCTCGGGGTCAACTTCAAGTTCTGACCGGCCGCCGGGTCACGCGGCCCCGCTGCCCGCCAGCGGGGCCGGGCGGGGCACGACGGGCAAGTCCGTCCCCACCGTGGGGCGGGGCAGGCCGATGCGCTCCAGGAGGGCGGGTTCGGCCGCCAGGTTTCGCCTCAGCACCTCGACCGGGTCGTAGGGCACCGGGTCCAGCCGGGCGAAGGCCCCGGCCAGCGTCTCCACCGAGAGACCCGCGATCGGCATCACCTCGGCGGCGCCGAGCGCCGCCATGGCGGTGACCGCCTCGTCCTGCCGCGAGGGCCAGACGCGCGCCGGCTTCAGGGCGACGACCGGCCGGCCGGCGGACAGCGCCTCGGAGATCATCGTCATGGAGTCTTCCGTGACGAGGGTGCCGTCCAGGCCCAGCATGCGGCTCGCCGAACCGGCGAGGTCCGGGTCGTACTCGATGAACTCGTGGATGATCCCGGACTTCGCGAGGGGGCGCAGGGTGTCGACGGCCGTCCGGGGCGTGCGCCGCGAGGTGGTCACGTGCCACTCGATGCCGTGCGACGCCTTCGTCTCGGCGACGAAGCCGGCGATGCGCGCCCAGTCGGCGTCGCGGAAGCGGTGGCTGGCGCACTCGCCACCGACCAGCAGGGCCAGGCGGGCGCCGCGCAGGTCCTCCAGCGAGCGGATCCGGCGCAGCGGGCCGTAGTCGGAGCGGGCGACCGGGCTCAGCACGGGGGCGTAGACGTGGCGTGGCTCGCGGGCGTCGCGCGGGCAGGGGGTGACGATCAGGTCCATCTCGCCGAGCCAGCGACGGTCATGCAGCCCGGTGTAGACGAAGCGGGCGCCGAACAGGGACTTCAGGAACAGCGCCGGCACGATGTTGCGGCGGCCGGAGGCGATGACGATGTCGGGCGGGTCGAGGGTCTCGACCTCGAAGTCGTAGAGGAGATTGAGCGCCAGCGTGGGCGAAAGGAGGCGACTCCTGTAGACGAGCGTCGGCAGGACCCGGCGGGAGAACCAGTGAAAATTCGGGAAGACGTTGCGCACCGTCACGGGCGCGAAGCGGGCGAGCGCCTTGGCCACGCCTTCGCACTGGCGGTAGTGGCCGGGGCGGTTGTCTCTGACGATGTAGACCAGCATGGCCCGGGATCTCGGGTGGAAGGGCGGCGTCAGCGCGGCTTGAGGTGGCGCGCGAGGAAGAATTCCATGCGTTCCAGGGCAAGCGACGCGGCGGCTTCGTTGTAGCGCCGTTCGTCGCTCTCCTGAAGGAAGGCGGGCGTCAGTCCTTCGTAGACGAACTGCTCGTAGATCTTGGAGTAGCCCATCAGGCGCTTCTCGGTGGCCTCGATGGTGGGGGCGGCGCGGTCGTCGACGGCGGCGTAGTGGAGCTGAAGCGGCACCTTGATGCCGGCGATGTGCTCCTGGGGCAGCGGCAGGGAACAGAGCACCATGGCCTTGACCGGGCCCGGGTCGCCGGCCAACTGGCTGAGACCGGCGCCGCCCCAGCCGAGCGCCACCACGCCGACGCTGCCGGTGCAGCCCGGCTGGGTCGCCAGCCAGGCGGCGGCATGACGCAGGACGGCGGCGGTGGCATGGGCCCCCAGGCCGACGAAGCGGGCGCGCACGGCGCGGTCGTCCGGGCTGCCGAAAAGGCCGAGCAGGTTCGGCGCGAGCACCATGTAGCCGAGCGCGGCGAGGCGGCGGACGAGGCGCGCATGGGGGGCGGCGAGGCCGCCCGGGTCGGGGACGACGAGGAGGCCCGGCATCCTCGCCGAGCCCGGCGCCTGCACGAAGGTGGCGGAGCAGCGGCCGGTTCCCTCGATGGTCAGCTCGACGGTGCGCTCCAGGAGCCCGCCGGGGGCCGGGATGGGGCTGACGGCCGGCGTGGCCTGGACGGGGAGGCCCGGGGCGGGCCCGATCGGCTTGGCGGGCACGGGCGCGGCCTGCGCGAGGGCCGGGCGGACGGCCAGCGGCGTGGCGGCGAGCGACAGGACGCCGCCGAGGAAGCCGCGACGCGCGAGTCCCTCGGTCGCGCTCTCGTCCTTACGCATCATGGCCTCGCTCTACTCGCGACTCGACGGCCGATCCTTGGCCGGGTTTTCCGGCCAAATCAAGGTTGACGGCACCGGATCGGCGGCGCGGTGGTCGCAAATCGGGACGAGCGTCTCATGCAGGGCTTCACGTCCAGTTAACCTGAACGAGTCCATACCGGGGGCGACCGGCCTCCGGTACGGGGGTCTCATCCGAGGAACATCGTCATGTCTCGCGTCCTGTTCGTCGCCCTCGCCGCGATCGTCGCGGCAGCCGCCGGCCCGGCTTCCGCGGCCGACATCTATGCCCCGTCCTCGCCGGCGCCGTCGGCCGGCTACACGCCCTATGCCGCCCCCGCCCTGCCGAGCTGGAGCGGCGCCTATGCGGGCGTCCACCTCGGCGGCGTGTTCGGCAGCACCGACCTGAAGACCTCCGGCAGCCGCGCGCGGTCCGCCGACACGCAAGGCGCGCTCGGCGGCGTCTTCGGCGGCGTCAACGCCCAGGTCGGCGGGAACTTCGTGGTCGGCGGCGAGGCCGACGTGAGCCTCACGTCCACGACAGGCTCCGCCAACCTCGGCGGGCGCACCGTCAGGGCGGAATCCGACTGGAACGCCACGGTGCGCGGCCGCGTCGGCGTCGCCTTCGGGCGCGTGATGCCCTACGGCACGGCGGGGCTCGCCTTCGTGGATTCGGGCGCCCGTTCCAAGGGCGGCTCCGATTCGGCCACCGAGACCGGCATCGCGCTCGGCGGCGGCGTCGAGGGCTTGGTCACGGACCGCATCACGGCCCGCGCCGAATACATGTATCTCGGCGTCGGCGAGAGCCGCCTCAACGCGGGCGGAACGCGCGTCAAGGTCGATCCGTCGACCAACATCCTGCGGGCGGGCGTCGGCTACAAGTTCTGACCCGGCGGGTTGCGGCGGCCCGGCTCCGGCCCGGCCGACGACAGGAGGCGGAGTCCGAGGCCAGGGCTCCGCCTTCATGCGCGTGCGGGGTGCTCAGCGGTTGTCGCCGTCCAGGATGCGCCCGATGCCGCCGAGGAGGCTGCCCTCCTCGGAACTTCCGCCGGTCTGCGGCGCGGCGGCCAGCATGCGGCCGGCCAGGCGCGAGAAGGGCAGGCTCTGCATCCAGACCCGGCCCGGTCCGACCAGCCGGGCGAAGAAGATGCCCTCGCCGCCGAACAGCATGGACTTCACCGAACCGGCGCGCACCAGGTCGAAGTCGACCGTCGCCGTGTAGGCGGCGACGCAGCCGGTGTCGACGTGGATCTCCTCGCCGGGCGCGAGGTCGCGCTGGACGAGCGTGCCGCCGGAGTGGAAGAAGACCCAGCCGTCGCCCTCCAGGCGCTGCATGACGAAGCCTTCGCCGCCGAAGAGCCCGGTCAGGATGCGTTGCTGGAAGTGGATGCCGAGGCTGACGCCGCGGGCGGCGCAGAGGAACGAGTCCTTCTGGCAGATCAGGACGCCGCCGACCTCCGTGAGCTTGAGGGCGAGGATGTGGCCCGGGTAGGGGGCCGCGAAGGCGACCCGCGCCTTGCCCTGGCCCTGGTGGGTGAAGACGGTCGTGAACAGGCTCTCGCCGGTGACCAGCCGCTTGCCGGCGGAGACCAGCTTGCCGAAGAAGCCGCCCTCTTGGGACTGCGCCGAGCCGTCGCCGAAGACGGTGGTCATGTCGATCGAGGGCGCCTTGAAGAACATGTTGCCCGCCTCGGCGATGGCCGACTCGCCGGGATCGAGCTCGATCTCCACGAACTGCATCTCGGCACCCTTGATCTCGAAATCGATGTCGTCCGACGCCGACGTGCGCTGGTGGCGGGCGACGGGGAAGGAAGGGACCGATCCGAACACCATGGGGGTGGCTCCTCGTGAGTGGCCTCAGGGCTTGACGCGGGTCGCCTCGTAGGCCGGGACCCGGGCCGCGAAGGCGTCCAGGAAGGCGACAAGGCGCGGATGTCCGGCGCGCCAGCGGCCCTCGAAGCGAAGGTCCAGGTAGCCGAGCGCGCAGGCCACCGCGATCTCCCCGACCCCGAGCGTGCCTGTCGCGGAGGGCGGTTCGGACTCCAGGTGGGCGAGGACACGCTCCACCTTGCCGGCCTGGTTGGCGGTCCAGGCGGTGCTGCGCTCGCCCTCGTTGCGGAAGCGCATCTCGTAGACCTGCAGGAGCGCGGCGTCCATGAGCCCGTCGGCCAGGGCCTGGAGCCGCAGGGCGGCCATGCGGGGGCCGAGCGCGGCGGGGATGATGCGGCCGCCGCCGGCCAGGAGGTCGAGATATTCCAGGATCACGCGGCTGTCGAACAGCACCATCCCGTCCTCGAGCACCAGCGCCGGGATCTTGCCCAGGGGGTTCTGGCGGCGCAGCGAGTCGTTCGGGTCGGTGGTGTCGGCGATCTCGATGGTGATCCGGTCGGCGAGGCCGAGCAGGGCGGCAGCGATCTTAACCTTGCGGCCGAAGGGGGAGGGCGGGGAGGAGCGCAGGACGAGCATCGGTGAGTTCCTGAGGCGTGAGTCCGGAGCCCATCGATACCGGGTCCGGGCCGGAGCCGGCAAGCGCCTCGGGTCGGTCCATTCGCATTCAGGGAAAACGATGCGACAGGATCCCGACAAGTGGAAGGAGATCGGTTACGCAGAGGCAAGGGGAGGCTCATACCGTTACGTCATCACCTGTCTCGAGCCTGCGATGCTGAAGCTTCCCGTTCTCGTCCTCGCCGCCTACGCGGCCGGCACACCGGCGGTCAGCCGGCACCTCCCCGCTCCCCTGGTCGAGCCCCTCCGCGCCTTCCACAGGGACCTGACGGACGGGGTGAGCGAGGGATGGTCGGCCGCGGTTGAGCGGATGGTGGTCGCCCAGAGGCTGAGGCACGTGGCGACCGCTTACGACCGGGCGGTGCGGTGAGGCTGTTAATCCGGCCTGCCCTCGGGCGAGACACGTTCGGCGGCGTCGCCGGGCGGGCCCGCGTATCGGTCGGTGCCGGGGTCTGGAGAGGGGCCGGCCCGCGACCCGCGCCTTCGGATCACCGCGTGGGGAAAACGCGGGGCCAGTCGGCGGGATTCGCGCCCTTGGCGCAGTCGGGGGCGGAGCGGAAATCTTCCAGGGCGAAGCCGTAGTCCTTCCAGCGCCACTGGCCGCGGCTGCCGCAGGCGGCGTCGCTGCGGGCGGTGGAACGGGCGGTGAGGCGCGCCTCGCGCGGGTCGAAGGCGACGTTGGGGAGAAGATCGGTGCCGCGCCAGCCGAAGGTCTCGTCGTAGAGCGCGAAGTAGAGCGGCGTGATGCCGCCGATCTCGCCGGACTCCACGACCCACAGGCGGTAGGAGACCTCCCCGCCCGAGGCCGCGCAGGGCACGGCGTAGAGCATCGCGGTCTTCGACAGGGGGCCGATCACGGGCGGGATGGGCTTCAGGAGCGGCGACGCGGGGTCCTCGCAGTCGCTGGCGGCACGGTGGCGTTCCACGAGGCGCGGGGGCAGGCCCTGGCGGGCGATCAGCTCCGCCTTCGCGACCGCCGGGGCCGGCGCGAGCCCCTTGGGGGCGACGGCGGCGTCACGGCGGATCTTGCGTCCGAGCGCCTGGTCCATGGCGGCGGTGACGGCGGCGAGGCCGTCCAGCCGGAAATCGGCGTCGAAGGCAGCGCCCGTCACGTCGAGGTATTCGATGCGCAGCAGCCGGTCCGCGGCGCCCGCCTGGACGATCTGGCCGGCCAGGCGCGTATCCAGGATCCAGAAGGCCTCCGGCCGCTCGAGCGGCTGGTAGCCGCGGTCGGGCGCCAGGGTGCCGATCGCCTTGCCGTCGAGCCGGAGCGAGACGGGGCGCTCGCGGTCCGGGATGGCGCCCGGCGCGGCGAAGCCGACCGACAGGGCGTCCTGGCCCGGGAAGCGGCCGAGAAGGAGCACCTGCCGGCCGCTCTCGGAGGGCCGGCTCGCCCGGCAGGTCTCCGCCTCGCAGCGCAGGGCCCAGCCCTCGACCTGTTTGTCGGCCCCCTGCGCGCGCGGCTCGCCGGCCCCGAGGAGGCAGGCGGCGAGGCAGGCGGGGAGAAGACGCGACAGGGCCGTCCGGGACCTGGCCATGGATCAGCGTCCGCCGCGGACGGCCGGCATGAAGACGCGGGAGCGCCGGCAGGCATCGCCATCGACCTCGGGGCAGCTGCGGAAGCCGGAGAGGTCGCGGGTGAAGCAGATGCGGATCTCGCGCAGGCGGCGGTCGTCGCAGGTGACCGCCATCTCGTCCGGGTCGAGGCCCGGATTGGACTTCCGGAACCCGTCCTCGACATCGCCGACGCCGACCATCCGCGGGCTGGCGAGACGTTCGAACTCCGCCGGGACGCGGACGGCCTCGTAGGCGCGGCGGGCGGCCTTGAAGTAGTCGGCGGGGGTCAGTCCCGAACAGGTTCCGTGCTTGCGCCACTGGTGGATGATGAGGCCGAAGGCCGGGAAGATGTCGAGCTGGGCGCGGATCAGGGCGTCGGGCAATCGGCCGGCGGCGGTGGGGCAATCCGCCGGATAGCCGCGCTCGCGCTGCGGCCAGAGACCGTGCACGACGAAGCTGAAGGGGCGCTCGCACTGGGCATCGCGCCGACGGTCGCCTTCCGCCTCGCAATAGCTCGGCGACCAGGACAGGGACAGGACGTAGAAATCGAAATCGCCGGGGCGGTCGCCGGCGCCGGCCGGGGCGGCCTGGACGAGGGCGGCCAGCGCGAGGGCGGCGGCGCGCGCCGTCCGGAGCGCCGGCACGGTGCTCACCACCACTTGCGCACGGTGCGGCAATTGCCGTCGTGGACGCGCCAGGGCTCGTAGCCGATCACGCAGAACTCGACGTTCCAGGTGATGCCGACGAAGCCGTAGTCCTGCTCGATCAGGTAGTAGAGTGCGGAGGGATGCCGGCGGTCGCTGATGTGGGCGTCGGCCTTGCAGAAGCGGCGCAATGTGGAGCCGGGCGCGTTGAGCTGGCCGAAGTAGGTCTCCTGGATGCGGTCGACGGTCTCCAGGACGAGGCCGCGCTTCAGGACCTCCCGGTCGGCGTGCTGGAACTTGCTGTGGATCTCGCCGATGACGGCCGGGTCGTGGCAGACGGGCACGTCGCTCGGCTGGCCCAGCAGGATGGCGTCGAGGATGCCGGCGGAGGCGGGCGTGGTCGCGGCGAGGACGCTGGAGGCGAGCAGGGCGGCGGCGAAGCGGCGGATCATGGCGATTCCTCAAGGACCCGGATGTCCCCGGGCAAATTGCGCGAGGGCCGCGAGGGGGTCAAGAGCCGGCATCGAGGGGTCGCGCGATCGCCGGGACGCTGCGGCTACTCGGTCACGAGCCAGTCGACCCGGGCCCCCGCGCCGGGGCCTTCCGCCAGGATGCGCGCCAGCGCCGGGGCCAGGCGGCCGAGCTCGTCGTCGAGCGTCCATGGGGGGTTCAGGAGGACGAGGCCGCAGCCGGAGAGGGGGCGTCCGGGCTCGACGGCACGGGTGCGCAACTCCACGCGCAGGAGGCGGCGCAGGCCGCTGGCGACCAGGGCGCGGGCGAAGCGGGCGACCTCGGCCTCGTCCTTGATCGGGTACCAGAGGGCGTAGACGCCCGTGGCGAAGCGCCGGTGGGCGGCGGCGAGCCCTCCGACCAGGCGATCGAACTCGCCGGGCGCCTCGAAGGGCGGGTCCACCAGCACGAGCCCGCGGCGCTCCTTCGGGGGCAGGAAGCTCTTCAGGGCGAGCCAGCCGTCGAGCTCGACGACGCGCACCTGCACGTCGCCGGCGAAGAGCGCCGAGAGGGCGGCGGCGTCGGCCGGGTGCAGTTCGGTCAAGGTCAGGCGGTCGACCCGGCGCATAAGCGACCGCGCGAGCAGGGGAGAGCCCGGATAGCGCTGCAGGGCGGCGGGGGGCGCGGCGGCAGCCGGATCGGAGGGGAGGGAGTTGGCGGCGCGGACGGCCCCGAGATAGGGCGCCAGCAGGGCGGCGACGTCCGGCTGCGGCGCGGCCGCGAGGAGCCGGGCGATGCCGGTCCGCCATTCGCCGGTCTTCTCGGCCTCCGGCGCCGCCAGATCGTAGACGCCGACCCCGGCGTGGGTATCCAGGATGCGGAACGGGGCGTCCTTCTTCTGCAGGAGGACGATCAGGCGCGTCAGGACGGCATGCTTCAGCACGTCCGCGAAGTTCCCGGCGTGGTAGGCGTGGCGGTAGTTCATGGGGACGGCTCGGGCTGACGGGCGGTGGGACGGCGGGCCCCAAATGCAAAAGCCCGCACCGTGCGCGACGGTGCGGGCGAATTCGGCAGGTCCGATCGGAAGAGGCCGATCAGTCCTCGTCGATCATCGGCTGGTCCTCGGTGCCCGGGGCACCCTCGGCGCCGCCGGAGAGGACCTGCAGGTTCACGGCCTTGGGACCCTTGCCGCGCTTGTCCGGCTCGGTCTCGAAGGAGATCTTCTGGCCCTTGTCCAGCACGCCGAGGCCGGAGCGCTCGACCGCGCTGACGTGGACGAAAACGTCCGCGCCGCCCTCGTCGGGCGTGATGAAGCCATAGCCCTTTTCGGCATTGAAGAACTTGACGGTGCCGTTCTGCCGCGGGCCGCGATCGACCGGCGGACGCGGACGGAAACCGCCCTCGGCCCCGGCTTCCTCGCCCTCGAAGCGCCGGCGCGGACGGAAACCGCCGCCGCCGAAGCCGCCGCCAGGACCACCGCCGCCGAAGCCGCCGCCAGGACCACCGCCGCCGCCGAAGCCGCGGTCACCACCACCACCGAAGCCGCCGCCGCCGAAGCCGCCGCTGCCCTGATCTCCGAATTCACGACGTCCGCGACCGCCGAAGCCGCCCCGGTCGCCACCACCGAACCCGCGGTCGCCGCCGCCGCCGCTGAAGCCCTCGTCGCGACCGAACCCGCCACGGTCCCGCCCGCCGAACCCACCGCGATCGCCGCCTCCACCGCGACCGCCGAAACCACGATCCCTCATTCCAAGCCCTTTCCCGCGGGGATGCCCCCATAGTGCTTCGCACCCCGCTTACGCGGGGCGGATTCCGGCAGTATCGTTATCCTCGTCGGGACCGGAATGCGCGCTATTCCCGAAGAACACGGCCGCGCCGACCGCCACGTCCAAAGTGCCGAACCGCCACCCCTCAAGTTTATGACCGAGACCCAGCGAAAGGGCAAGGCCGCCGCGGGTTTTTGTTGGCACGGGGCTTACGGCGGGCGGCGTCGGACGCTCCAATTCGTCGCAATTCCGATCCTTCCTTCCGCAGCGGAGCGGGGGTATCGTTACTTCTTGCAATTCTCGCGTGTCGAGGAGACCTGTCAGCGGGCGGCTTTCAACGGGGCGGAGGCAAAGAGGACGCTGAAGTCTTCACACCACACGACCACCGACTTGAAGGCGGTCGGGTCCACCCCGGCGGGCACCGCATAGGTCTGTTCGCCGGTGAAGCTCTTCAGTCGGCCGAGCGATACGTACTTGGACTTGGTGACGTCGGACTGCTTGCGCGGATCCCCGTGGTAGACGAGCCAGAGTTCGAGGTCGGGGCCGCGGGTGGTGGCGAAGCCGGGCGCGAGCCGCACCTCGTAGCCCTTCTCGGTCTTCACGATCTCGACCCGCCCGGAGCCCTTGTGGCCGGCGTCGGCGTTGCGGAACTCGCCGGCGAGCGCGACAGCGGGGGGCGCGGCCGATTGCACCGGCGCGGCGGCCGGCGCGGGCGCGGGCGCCGGGGCGGGGGCGACCTGGCTCAAGCGCGGCGCCGGCACGGCGGGCCGGGTCTCCAGCGGCCTGGCGACGTCCGGCCCCTCGCCAGCTGGCGGCGCGGCGACCGGGCCGGTGGCCGGAAGGACCGCGGCCACCCGGGTCGCGTCCGGCTGGGTCGCGGCCTGTCGGGGCTGCGTCGCGGCGGGCGCCGCCGCAGCGGTCCCGGAGGCGTCGGCGCGGGTGGCGCCGGGAACGAACTGGACTCCGACGGCCCCCAGGAACACGGCCACGATGGAAGAGACGAAGATGGTGGTCGGCTTCATGGCTGCAACTCCCCTTGCCCGCGGCCCTCGTGTCGGGGCTGGCCGTCCTTGGTGTCGCAAGGAGATCATCCGTCGGCTGACCCCGGGATGAACGCTGCGGAAGCCGATTTCAACTCTTCGTGTGAACGCCGCGCCCCGGAAGCGCGCGGCGTTCCACGTCGACGGGTGGCAGGCGGCGGGCCCCGCCGCTATAGGGAAGCCGACACAAGCCCCGAGAGGACATCCCATGACCGACGCCGCCGAGCCGCCGTTCCGGATCGCCATCGTGCCGGTGACGCCGTTCCAGCAGAACTGCTCGATCCTGACGGAAACCGCGACCGGCGTCGGCGCCGTCATCGACCCCGGCGGCGATGTGGAGAGCATCCTGGCCGGCATCGACCAGCTCGGCTGCCGGGTCGAGAAGATCGTGCTCACCCACGGGCACATCGACCACGCGGGCGGCGCCGCGGAGCTCAAGGAGCGGCTCGAAGCCAGGACCGGCGCGACGATCCCGATCGAGGGGCCGCACCGGGCGGAGGCGCCGCTCCTCGCCGGGCTCCCGCAGTCTGCGGCGCGCTTCGGCCTGACCGGCGCGCGCGCGGTCACGCCCGACCGGTGGCTCGACGAGGGGGATCGGCTGACGATCGGCGGCATCGGCTTCGACGTGCTGCACTGCCCCGGGCACTCGCCCGGCAGCCTCGTCTACGTGCAGCCCGAGGCCCGCTTCGCCTTCATGGGCGATGTCCTGTTCCGTGGCTCGATCGGCCGGACGGACCTGCCCTTCGGCGACCACGCCACCCTGATCCGTTCGATCACCGAGAAGGTCCTGCCGCTCGGCGACGACCTCGTGTTCCTGCCGGGCCACGGGCCGATGAGCCGCATCGGCGACGAGCGCGCGAGCAATCCGTTCCTGCGCTAGGTCCGCGTCCGCAGGCTCAGGGGTCGAGGTCGACCGGGGCCGGGCCGGTGCCGTCGCCCGGATCCCAGAGCCAGCGGCCCTTGCCGTCCTCGTCCTGGTAGAGGAGCCTGGCCTCCTCGCCGAGGCGGCGGGACAGCTCGTAGCCGTGGCCACCGGGCGCGGCGACGAAGAGCCAGCCGGGGGCCGTGCCGGTGTCGAAGCGGAGGATGTAGCCGATCTCCTCGGCGAGCACGCCCTCGGGCAGGAGTCCGGCGAGATCCTCGGCGCCGTGCGGCAGCGCGCCGCGCTCCTTCCGGACGCGATCGAGCACGGCGATGATCGGCGCCGCTTCCCCGGCCATGCCGGAGAGGCGGGCGCGGTCGGCTTCCGTCTGTGCCGAGACGCCGCGATAGGCGACCGCGGCTCCGATCGCCAGGACGATGAAGAAGAAGCCGTAGAGGATGGACCTGCGGAGGCTCATGGCTCCGAACATTTACCATGACTCGGCCGTGCCGCCCAGGCACGGCCCGGTCACGCCGCCGACATCGGGCGGAAACGCGGCCCGGCTATGGGTGATCTCCCGTCCATGGAGCCGCCCCGTGTCCCTGCGCCTGCTCTTCCCGCGAGCCCTCCTCCTCTGCATCGCCCTCCTCGCCCCGGGTGCCGCGAATGCGACCGGGTCCCTCGACTGCTCGATCGAAGACCGCGCGGTCGCCTTCAGCCTGACCGCCGTGTTCGGCCACGGGCTCGGCAGCCCGATCTCGAACCTCCAGGCCTCGCTGGCCCTCAAGGCCAAGGATGCTCCGGCCGGCCCGCCCGAGGTCTCGTTCGGGTCGGAGCATCTCGTCCATTCCTGGCTGCGCGGGCGCGAGATCCGGCTGCATCTCTACCGCGAGCCGGCGGAGGGGGAGAGAGGGCCGGCGCTCGAACTCGTGATCGAGACGCGAGGATCGGGTTCGGATGCCGACAGCGCGACGGGGCGCTATGAAATGACGGCGTCCCGGGTCGAGAACGGCCAGGAAAAGACGAGGATCTACAAGGGCAAGGCGCGCTGCGGGGCGGGCTGAGGCGAGCCGGGGGGGCTCGCCGTGGCGGGGCGCCGGGGGCCCGGAGAGACGTGATCGCGGCGGGGACCCCGTCCCCTTGAGGGGCGGCGCCGGTTCGGCCACTCTGGACAGGGCCCGGCAGGGCGCGCGCGGACCGCCCGCGGGCGGCCGGCCCTCTTCGGCTCCCATGATCTTCGACCGCGTCCTCTGCCTCGAACGCAACCTGGAACGGATCCTCATCGCGCCGCGCCAGCGACCGCCCGTGGCGCCGCCGAGTGTCGTCGACGGGGAGCGCATGCTGGGCGCGTGGCTCGCCGCACTTCACCACGACAGCACACTGGCGGCGACGATCCGCCGGCACGGCGACCTGTGGGGCATGCCCGAGCTGATGGTGCCCGTGAGCCTGCCGGAGCTGTCCGCGGTGCTGCAATCCACGGTCCTCGCCGGACGGCTGACGGCGAAGCGCGTTCCGACCTTCCACGTGGATGCGATCGGGGCCCGGTTTCGCAACGCCATCGAAAAGCCTGCCGATCCGAAGCGCCTGGAGCAGGCCTCGATGCCCGCCCGGATGGCGGCCCTGATGCTGGATGCCGAGCGGCAGTTCGGGCTCATGCGCCGCAGTGCGCCCAAGATCGAGCGCGAGATGCTTCAGCAGTTCATCGCGATCTGCGACGCGCGGATCTCGAGCCTGCCGCCCGAGGCCTACCAGACGAACCGGACGCCGCCCCTGCCGGAGGTGTCGGACTTCGGTTCGTTCGGCGAGGAGATCGACATCGTCGACTGGGTCATCGGGTCGACGCGCCCGGCCCGGCTCGAGCGTGAGCTGCAGGCGAACGGCTACCTCCTCGCCCGCTACATGGACCGGGTCGGCTTCACCCGCTTCATCGGCATCCTGCACAAGGTCAGGATCGTGAAGTCCGATCCGGTGCTGCCGCGGCCTCCGTCACGGCCGCCCCCGCCGGTGCCGCGCGACCCGGACAGCCGAGGCGCCGGAGGACCGCCGCCCGCGCCGCCGAAGAGCGTCGACCCGGAGGCGGTGAAGAAGCAAGTTCAGGCCCTTCTGGCCGCGGCGGCGTCCGGAGCGCCGGCCGTCGAGCAGACTGTGCCGCTGCCGCCGAACCCGGGTCCGGCGGTCGTGCTGGCGGTCGATGGGGGGAGCGGTGGGGGCGGGGGGGCCGCGCCCGGCAACGGCGAGGCGGCCGCGCCGGCACCGCCGGCTGCGCCCCCGGCGCCGTCCGCGGCCGGGCCGGCGGCGGAGGAGGCGGCGAAGCCCACGATCGAGTGGCTGGAGGCCGAGCTCGTGGTCGAGGTCCATGACGAGCAGATGGCCAAGTTCGGAGGATCGCCCGGCCTGCGCGACATGGGCCTGCTCGAATCGGCTCTCGGGCGTCCGATGAACAAGCACGCCTATGAGGGCGAGCAGGATCCGGCAGCCCTCGCGGCAGCCTACGCGTTCGGGATCGCCCAAAATCATCCCTTCGTGGACGGCAACAAGAGAACCGCCTTCATGTCCATCGTGGTCTTCCTCGGCCTCAACGGGGTCGACTTCAAGGTCCCGGAGTCCGAGGCGACGGCGGCCATTCAGAGCCTTGCCGAGGGGACGATGGACGAGGCCGGCCTGGCCCGCTGGATCCGCGAGGGGATCGGTTCCGGCGCCGCAGGTCGACCGGGGAAAGCCTGAATTCCTGCAGCATTCGGGTTTATGCCGGGCTCGCATCCGTGGTCGGACTGGCTTATTGGAATCAGTGCTGATCATGCATTCCCGAGGCAGCGCCGGATGGCTCCCAAGGATTACGAGAGGATCCGCCTCTCCCGCGTTGCCCGCGTCGGCGCCCGGGTGGGGTCGGCCAGATCTCCGATGCGCACCTTCCCGGCGGCCAGACGGACGACCGCGGCGAGGGTGAAGTGCTCGCGGCTGCCCCGTTGAGCCGTCGACGCTATGCCGTGGTGGACTGTGCGCGGGATGCGCGCCTCTATGACGCCGTCCACCGCTGCTTCGACCCCTACTGCCTGCTCGCGGGCGACCTTCCGGCCGTGCTGCAACGGGTGTCGCCCTGGCTGGTGCCGTTGGACGACGCGGAGCCGCTGCTGGCGCTGTGGCGGCGCGAGGGGCGAGACGGGTCCTGGGGCGTCTTCCTGGAAACGTCGAGGGCTCCGGCGACGGTCTTGCGGCGACTGCGGCAGCTCCTGCAGGCTCAGGCGCCCGACGGCCGGCCCGTTCTGTTCCGCTTCTACGATCCCCGTGTGCTGCGCGCCTACCTGGCCCAGGCGGACGCGCAGGCCCGCGCCCAGGTTCTGGGCCTGACGGACAGGATCCTGGCCGAGAGCGACGTGCTCGGGGGCGTCGACGCCTCTCTTTAGGCGGTCCGCGCTGGGGGATGCCCGGGATCATCCGCGTCCGCGATCGGACGGGCCGCGCTTGTGCGGGCTCCGGCCTGCAACTCCCGGCTCCGGATGATTACGTAAGATGTCGGCGCGGTTCCGTAAGTGGAGACGATCTGATGTGAGTTCCGGCCCGATCGCTGCCGCAGCGTCGTCAGCGGGTTGCAGGCCTGGCAAACGCTCCGCCCCCGTCCACATGACGGTGCTGTCATCGCGTTCGGGCGAGAGTTCAGCGAGACCATACCCGACGTTGCGACGGGGCGTCTAAGTCGATTATGCCTTCCTTAACCGCGAACCATGAACCTCTTATATCAGGGGCCAACTATATTCCTGTGCTTATCGGCTTGGCCCCAAACTTCGACAAACAGACACGGACACTCGGGCAGACGACATGACGGACAAAGAGGATCGCATCGACCTTAAGGGCCGGCTCGCCTTTCTTCAGATGGACGACGGCATCCGTGCCGACCTGCAGGCGATCTGGCAGGTGGTGCAACCCGAACTGCCTCGGGTCATGAAGCGCTTCTATGCCCACATGATGAGCCAGCCGGCGCTGGCGACGATGATCGGTGCGCAGCAGGGCCGGCTCGAGCAGGTTCAGGAACGGCATTGGGCGCGCCTGTTCTCGGGTCGCTTCGACCTCGACTACGCCACGAGCGTGCAGACGATCGGGCGGACGCACCACCGCATCGGGCTGGAGCCGCGCTGGTACATCGGCGGCTACCGGATGCTGCTGAACGAGCTCGCCGCCATCGTGATGAAGGCCCATCGGTTCCGGCCGGCGCTCGCGGCGCGCCGGATCCAGGCGCTGAACACGGCCGTCTTTCTCGACCTGGACTTTGCCATCTCGGTCTACCAAGACGTTTTGGTCGAGGAGCGCTCCCAGCGCGGGCGCTTCATGGAGGAGACGTTCCAGTCCTTCAAGACCGCCGTGGAGAGCCTGCTCGGCACGGTGGACGCCAACAACCAGGAGCTGATCCAGACGGCCGAGCAGATGGCCGCCGCCGCGGCCGACGCCAGCCGCCAGGCGGTCTCGGCGGCGAGCGCCTCGGAGGAGACCTCCACCACCGTCCAGACCGTGGCCTCCGCGGCCGAGGAACTGGCCTCGTCCATCCAGGAGATCGGCCGCCAGCTCGGCGGCGCCGCCAACGTGGTGCAGAAGGCCCGTGCCATGACGGCCAAGTCGGCCGGCGCCGTGGAGGGACTGGCGACCTCGGGCCAGCGCATCGGGGACGTGGTCGGGCTCATCCAGGCGATCGCCGGCCAGACCAACCTGCTCGCCCTCAACGCCACGATCGAGGCCGCCAGGGCCGGCGAGGCGGGCCGCGGCTTCGCGGTCGTGGCCGCGGAGGTCAAGGAGCTCGCGGGCCAGACCGCCAAGGCGACGGAGGAGATCTCCCGCCAAGTCTCCGACATCCAGACCGGCACCGCCCAGGCGGTCGAGGCCATCGAGGCGATCGCATCCATCATGGGCGAGGTCGACCACGTCACCGGCAGCATCGCGGCCGCGGTCGAGGAGCAGGGCGCGGCGACCCGCGAGATCTCCTCGAACGTGCAGATGGCGGCGACCGGGACCGCGTCGCTGTCGCGCAGTATGGTGGTGGTCGAGCAGGCGATCGGGCTGACCAGCCGTTCGGCCGGCACGGTGCGCACGGCGTCCACGACGCTCGGCGAGAAGTCGCAGGCCCTGTCCGAGGAGGTGCGCCGGTTCATCCTGGCCTTGCGCACCGGCCCGCTCGACCGCCGGAACCGGGCCGATCCGGACTATGCCGGGCCGGAGCGGCGGGGTCACTGACGGCTGCGTGAACGATGCGCCTCAGTGTGCCCTGGGCGACGTCTCGGCCGCCTCGGGCTTCTGTCCCGGGGCCGGGACGGAGACCTTGGCCTGCCAGTTGCCGTCGCGGTTCCAGGCGCTGTAGGTCATCCGCGTCCACTCCCGCTTCGCCGTGGCGAAATGGGCGACGAGGGCGGTCAGGAGTTCGCGGATCTCGCCGGGCACCTCCAACTCCGGGCCGGAGACGTCCGGGTTGACGATCTTCGCCATGAAGGGCGCGCCGTCCAGCCCGGGCCGCGGCTCCACCATCAGGACGACCGCGTTCCAGTCCTCGGGGGCGGTGTCGATCAGCAGGTTGATCAGGTGGTTGTCGATCTCGGCTTGCTGGGCGGTATAGGCGGCCATGAAAAGCACTCCGCGAGGCGGTGGTGAAGAACCCGCCGATCATGCCACGGCCGGCCGTTGCTGTCGCGGGGCGGGCCGGACACGGACGTTCCCAGTGCCGTGATCGCGGGGGCCGGGCGGCGGCCCTGGCCGGTCCGGCCGCGAACCTCCCAGGCCTCCGGAAAACTGCTGAAGCCGGCGGGCGGCAGCGGGGGTAACATTAAATGTTCTGAATATTTCGGGAGGCCGCCATGTGGAGACCCGTTGCGCCAACCGGCGCGGCTTCGTCCGCGATGCTCAGGGCCGTGCAGGGACAGGTTTTCCCGACCCTCACCTCGTCGCTGATCGTCGGTACCGACGGACCGGACCTCATCTCCCTGCGGGGCCCGGGGAGCGACCCCTTCGCCCCCGGCGACGCCAACGGCCTCGCCGGGGCCGACACGATCCTCGGCAGCTTCGCGCAGAACCGGCTCGACGGCGGAGCCGACAACGATCTCATCGTCGGCGGAACCGGGTCCTTCCTCGTGCCCGGCCGCGTCGAGGGAGCGCTGGCGCGCGGGGCCGACACGGTGGTGGGCGGCTCCGGCGACGACCTCATCTTCGGCGACGAGGCGGATGCGAGCTACACGGCCGGCCTGGTCGGGGTCCTCGACGGTTCCGATCTCCTGGAAGCGGGCGAGGGCCAGGACACGATCTGGGGCGGCGGCGGCCACGACACCATCCGGGGCGATGCCGGGGATGACCTGGCGTACGGCCAGGCGGGCCGGGACGTGCTCGCCGGCGGCGAGGGATCGGACGCACTGTGGGGCGGGGCGGACAACGACGTCCTGAGCGGCGACGCCGGCGACGACCGGCTCGCCGGCGAGGCGGGCCGGGACACCCTGGACGGCGGTGACGGCCGGGACATCCTTCAGGGCGGCGACGGCGCCGACCTGTTGTCGGGCGGCGCCGACGTCGACGTGATCGACGGCGGGGCGGGGAACGACGTCCTCCGGGGCGGGGATGGATTCGACAGGCTTGCGGGCGGCGCCGGAAACGACCTGATCTATGCCGGCGACCATACGGACGACCGGGACGACTCCGACCTCTCGGGCGGCGACGGCCAGGACACGATCTACGGCGGCGACGGCTACGACCGCATCGACGGCGGCGCGGGGGACGACCTCATCTTCAGCTTCAACGGCGGCGTGGACCTCGTGCTGGCCGGGGCCGGCAACGACGTGGTGGTCTGCGGCACGGGCGCGACCACCCATGGGGGCGGCGGCAGCGACCAGGTGCAGGGCGGGTTCCTCATCGACGAGATGTACGGCGACGAGGGCGAGGATTCGCTCTACGGCAACGACGGCCAGGACGTGATGGCGGGCGGGGCGGGGGCGGATCATCTCTTCGGCGGTCGGGACAACGACCGGCTCTACGGCGACGCCGGCCCGGTCCGCGGCCCGGCCGACGAGGGCGGCAACGACGACGCGCTCGACGGCGGCGAAGGGGACGACCTGCTGACCGGCAACCAGGGCCGGGACTACTTCATGTTCAAGTTCGCCTCCGACGACGGCCGCGACACGGTGACGGACCTGACCTTCGCGGACCGGGACTTCTTCGTCCTCGACGTCGACGACCCGCAGACGTTCGACCGCTCGGCGGTGCAGGTCCTGGACGACGGCACCGACACCACGCTGACCTGGACGGGCCACAGCGTGACGCTGCTCGGGGTGACCGGCGGGCCGGACCGGCTCCAGAGCCTGGCGGACCTGGACGCGCTCAGCCAGGCGAAGGCGGGCTACGACGTCGTCTACCTGCTCTGAGGCGGCCTCGTCCTGACACCTCCTGTCAGCACGGCAGCTGCGCGCGCCGGCGGGCGACCTTTTCCCGCCCGGGGACTCGCGCCATATTGGCTCGATGGCCCGCACCCCGAAAACCGTATCCCCGAGCCCCGCGCGCCGGCGCGGGTCCGCGACCGCAGTGCCCGACGACGCCATGCCGTGGGAGGCGCCGGCGGCGACCGGCCTGACGGCCGGCGACGACCCGCCGGCGGACGGCTTCGGGGAGGCGCCGCAGGCGGCCTTCGCGGGCGCCCCGCTCGGCCATTCGGTGGCCGACTGGGCGCGCGAGATCTCCGCGGAGGCGATGCGCGAGGCGCCCGCCCGTCCCGCGGGCGCCAGCCGGGCCAAGGCTCCGGCCGCCGAGCCCGACAAGAAGGCGCGGCCCAAGGGCCGGCAGCGCGGGGCGGACGGCGACGCCTCGCCGGCCGAGCGAGCGCGGGCCGGGCTGATGCCGGTGGCCGGGCTGGACGTCACGCTCGAGGAGGCGGCCGCGATCCCCAAGGGCGGCGCGACCGCCACCGTCGAGGCGCTGGCGGCCCTGATCTCCTCGGGCAACCCGCTCTTCAAGGACGGCAAGCTGTGGACGCCGCACCGTCCGGAGCGGCCCGAGAAGTCCGAGGGCGGCATCGCGCTCAAGATCGTCTCGGAATACGAGCCGGCCGGCGACCAGCCGACCGCCATCGCGGACCTGGTGGCGGGGGTGCAGGGCCAGGAGAAGACGCAGGTTCTGCTCGGGGTGACCGGGTCCGGCAAGACCTTCACGATGGCGCAGGTGATCGAGCGGACGCAGCGGCCGGCGCTCGTGCTGGCGCCCAACAAGACGCTGGCGGCCCAGCTCTACGGGGAGTTCAAGAGCTTCTTCCCGGGCAACGCGGTGGAGTATTTCGTCTCCTACTACGACTACTACCAGCCGGAGGCCTACGTCCCGCGGACCGACACCTTCATCGAGAAGGAATCCTCGATCAACGAGCAGATCGACCGCATGCGCCACGCCGCCACGCGTGCGCTCCTGGAGCGCGACGACGTGATCATCGTCGCCTCGGTCTCCTGCATCTACGGCATCGGCTCGGTCGAGACCTACACGGCGATGACCTTCTCGATCGAGGTCGGCGAGCGGCTCGACCAGCGGCAGCTCCTCGCCGACCTTGTCGCCCTGCAGTACCGGCGCAACGAGGCGGCCTTCGCGCGCGGCACCTTCCGGGTCCGGGGCGACACGGTGGAGATCTTCCCGGCGCACTACGAGGATCGCGCGTGGCGAGTCAGCCTGTTCGGGGACGAGGTTGAATCCATTGTGGAATTCGATCCGCTCACGGGACAGAAGAGCCAGAGCCTGAAGTTCGTGAAGGTCTACGCGAACTCGCATTACGTGACGCCGAAACCGACGTTGCAGCAGGCCATCAGCTCCATCAAGCTCGAGCTGAAGCAGAGGTTGAACGAGCTCCACGCGGCCGGCCGCCTGCTGGAGGCGCAGCGGCTGGAGCAGCGCACGGTGTTCGACCTGGAGATGCTGGAGGCGACCGGCTCCTGCGCGGGCATCGAGAACTACTCGCGCTACCTCACGGGCCGCAAGCCGGGCGAGCCGCCGCCGACGCTGTTCGAATACCTGCCCGACAACGCCCTCGTCTTCGTCGACGAGAGCCACGTGACCATCCCGCAGATCGGCGGCATGTACCGAGGCGACTTCCGCCGCAAGGCGACGCTCGCCGAGTACGGCTTCCGGCTGCCGTCCTGCATGGACAACCGGCCGCTCCGCTTCGAGGAGTGGAACGCCATGCGGCCGCAGACGGTGTGCGTCTCGGCGACGCCGGGCGGCTGGGAGATGGACGAGAGCGGCGGCGTCTTCGCCGAGCAGGTGATCCGCCCGACCGGCCTGATCGACCCGGAGATCGAGATCCGGCCGGCCAAGAGCCAGGTCGAGGACCTGCTCGGGGAGGTCAAGGACGTGGCGAAGCGCGGCTTCCGCAGCCTCGTCACGACGCTGACCAAGCGCATGGCCGAGGACCTGACCGAGTACCTGCACGAGCACGGCGTGCGTGTGCGCTACATGCATTCCGACGTGGAGACCCTGGAGCGCATCGAGATCATCCGCGACCTGCGCCTCGGCGCCTTCGACGTGCTGGTCGGCATCAACCTGCTGCGCGAGGGCCTGGACATCCCGGAATGCGCGCTGGTCGCCATCCTGGACGCCGACAAGGAGGGCTTCCTGCGCTCCGAGACCTCGCTGATCCAGACCATCGGCCGCGCGGCGCGCAACGTCGAGGGGCGGGTCGTACTCTACGCCGACCACATGACCGGCTCGATGGAGCGGGCCATCGCGGAGACCAACCGCCGCCGCGAGAAGCAGCAGGCCTACAACACCCTGCACGGCATCACGCCGGAGACGATCAAGCGCGAGATCGCCGACATCCTCGGCTCTGTCTACGAGCAGGACCACGTCACGGTCGACGCCGGCTTCGCCGACAAGGGCCACCTGGTCGGCCACAACCTCCAGGCCCATATCGCCGACCTCGAGAAGCGCATGCGCGACGCCGCCGCCAACCTCGAATTCGAGACCGCCGCGCGCCTGCGCGACGAGATCAAGAGGTTGCGCGAGACGGACCTGCTGGTGAGCGACGACCCGATCACCCGGCAGTCGGCCCTGGACGACCAGACGGGCGGGTTCGCGGGCGAGCGCAAATACGGCGCGGCGGGCAACCTGCCGCCGTCACGGGTGCGGAAGAACACGCTGGACGAGATGACCGTGGGGCGGACCGAGGTGCCGCTGGGGACCGGGGAGATGCCCAAGCGGCCGGCGCCGAGCACGGCGGCGGGGACGGTCGCGGGGAGGAAGGGGGGGAGGTGGCGGGGGAGGCGGTAGGTGTGCGGAGAAGGGTTGGATCAGGGGCGACTCGTCGACACACCGGGTCGACACTGAATCGAGGTGGGTCAGGCTCGCCGGACCAGGGTTGAGAACCCGGAAATGGGTATGCTGTCACCGGAATTCGGAACTGCGTATGCTGTCACCGCAATTCATGCTGGCCCCGTAAACCAACGGCACACCGCTGACCACGTTCAACCCTCCCGCCTTGCGTGCACAGTTCAGATCGGTCACCATAGGTTATTGATTCCGTAACTGGATGGTGACGATGCGCCAGCATACAATGCAGTTCGCAAATTTCATATTGCGCTTCGGCGAGAAGAAATTCTTACTCGACTACCTGGATACTGTCGTTATTCCCGCGATAACAAGTAAGAAGATTGTCCGTCGCTACGGACGAAAGACAAAATTTAAGTTAGTTGACACAAACATCGTAAGACTGGAGTCCGGCGATAAGCCAGTGTTTGGTGTTTATGGAAGATTAGTCAAAGATACACTATTAGTTCGCACTCAATTGTTGATTGAAGGCGATACTTTAGTGAAAGATGAATCTAGCATGAGATCATCTCCATCATCGTTTTTCCTGCTTGTTATCAATAATCATAGATTAGTCTACTTTCCTGAGACGCCGCATGCACCAGATCTAAAGGCCTTTAAAGCAACAATTCAGTACTTTTTGGACGAAGAACACAGGCGTTACATCAGAAAACTAATCTCGACCCCAATAGGTGCGCCCTTCCCTCGTTCTGTATCGGAGGCCTATTTCGAGAACCCTGCACCTACGCTGGAAGTAGTTCCACTTGGAGGGGGTAAGGACTTAGTCGAATTTTTGCGGCAGTACAAAGTCCTTAAAAAAATATCCCTAAGAGTTGTCCGACCAAACCCAGAACTTGACGGCGCAGAAATACTAGGAGAGCTCGTCGAATACACAAAGAAACTGGAGGCAGATAGCTCGACACTAATTTCAGAAAGCAAAGGTGGTTTGAGTGTAGACGCGGCGATTGAGACTGCCAAAGACGCCATAGAGACAGGAAGCGTTTTCGTCACGACTAACGGGACAGATAAACTGGGTAACCAACTCCAAGGTAATAATGAAAAATTCATCATAACAAGGAATCTAGCAGCAATACCTCCAGACGACTCAGGAACTGCCGCGAAGATGTACGACGCGCTCAAAAAGCTTGGTGATGAACAGATTGTGAAGGTTCCAAGCATTAGTTTATCTAAAGTCAACGCTGATTTCCTGGAGGCGCAAAGTCTGAGCGAATGAGCAAACCGGAAGCCTTTTTCCCAGACAAAGACTTCATCTCGGCCTATCTTAGGGCGAGCAAAGTAGCTTCGTCTGACACACAGCGATCTGTGTGTCTAGGATTGTTCAACATGCAAATGATCTTGCTCATAGTCTATATTATAACTGGTGGAAATTCAATAGACTTAAACAGTACCTTTTCCATAATCCGTCGTATTACGTCGGTGGGAAGCTCAATGTCCACAAACATACTGGGGTTTTTAGTTGGGGGGTTCGCTATTCTGACGGCGCTGTTAAATCCAAGATTTCTGCTGAGTCTCGCCAAAATACCTTCCCGTCAAGACAAAAAAATAAATCGAATGCAGTATATCCTGTACGCATATCTTTTTGTTTTCGCCCACTACATTGCTTTCTTAATTGTAACCACCATGATTAGCATAGCATTACCCGACGGCACGACATGGTTGAATGAACGCTGGCATCGACCAGTTATCGCCTATGGTCTTTGGCTGGCAAGTGCGTTATCCGCTTGGACTTTATACGTCCTTTTGTTACTGAAGTCGTTCGTCTGGAGCATATACACAACTACTTTGCTCCACGTCGCCTCTCATGAAATGATGGAGCGAATGGACGATGTTTCTCTCTCGGCATCAAGCGGGATTTTGAAAGCCTACCTGAAGCGATAAATGCAATTCAGCAATCTGTTGTGGAATATGGACAACAGTTTACCACTGCCCCCGATAATTAAAATTTAATCATTGGGTGCATCACCCACCGCGCTCGCGTGTAGAATAGCGAGGCAGATTAGATACTCCGAATTGCGGGGACAGCTTACTGGACTGCACCCCTTGGGTGAGACACGGTAAATGAGGGACAGGGTTCCAAGGAGGAACCATGTCGGATCAATCTCTGCGTGTCCATACTGCGGAATTCAAGGTTGCGGCGCTCCGGCGGCTGGAGGCCGGGGAGACGCTCGCGAGTGTTGCGGCGGATCTCGGGGTCGCGCGGCAGCTCCTCTACAAGTGGCGGAACGCCTTCCGGGCGAAGGGGCTCGCCGGGCTTTCGGCCAAGCGCGGGCGCAAGCCGAAGCCGCGCGCGGCGGCGCCCGCGCCCGCCGGCGATCCCCCGGCGGCCGGGTCGCCCCAGGATCGAGCATCGGCCGGGCCGCCCCAGGATCCGGCGGCGGCCGCGACCGCGGAACTCGCCGAAGCTCGCCGGCGCATCGCCGAGCTCGAGGCCAAGATCGGCCGCCAGCAGATGGAGCTGGATTTTTTTCGCAGAGCCTTGCAGCCGACGGACGCGGCGAGCCCGCAGCGGCCCGTTCCGCCCGGATCTACGCGGTCATCGAGGACATGACCGCGTTAGGGCTGCAAGGCGCCCCCGCCATCGACCATCTCTGCCGCCTCGGCCGCGTCTCGCGCGCGGGCTGGTACCGCCGCCGCGAGGCCCGGGCGCCGGCCGAGGCCGACGCCGACCTGCGCGACCGCATCCAGGCGCTGGCCCTCGCCCACAAGCGCTACGGCTACCGCAGGATCGCCGCCCAGCTCCGGCGCGACGGCGAAACCGTCAACGCGAAGAAAGTCTTGCGCCTGATGCGCGAGGACAACCTCCTGTGCCTGCGCGTCTCGCCTTACGTGCCGCGCACCACCGACAGCCGGCACGGCTTCCGCATCCGGCCCAACCTCGTGCGCGGCCTGGTCCCGTCCGGCCCCGACCAGATCTGGGTCGCGGACCTGACCTACATCCGGCTCGCCGAGGCCTTCGTCTATCTGGCCGTGGTGCTCGACGCCTGTTCGCGCCGGGTGGTCGGCTGGGCGCTCGAGGACCACATCGAGACCCGCCTGGCGCTCGCCGCGCTCGACATGGCGATCGCGGCGCGCCGGCCGCCGCCGGGCTCGCTGATCCACCATTCCGACCGTGGCGTCCAATATGCCTGCGGCGCCTATGTCGACCGTCTGGAGACGGCCGGCATCCGGATCTCGATGAGCGGGCTCGCCAATCCCACCGACAACGCCAAGGCGGAGAGCTTCATGAAGACTTTGAAGGCCGAGGAGGTCGACGGCAAGCGCTACCGCTCGCTCGCCGAGGCGCGCCACGACATCGGCCTGTTCCTCGAAACCACCTACAACCGAGTGCGCCTCCACTCCGCCCTCGGCTATAAACCACCCGTTGAGTTCGAGAACGACCTGGGCCACTCGCGGCCCGAATGATACGACCGCATAAGCCGTGTCACCGATTTACCGTGTCTCACCCAAGGGGTGCAGCCCATTACCCATTCCCCTAATCCGTCGCCTCGGCCAGAATTACGGGGACAGCTTACCAATTCCCTATTTCGACCCGTCAGTTCGCGAACCTGATACCGGCCCCACTCCACGCATCGCAGGGTCCGCTCCGGATTTCGCTCCTGGTCCGGACTTACCGCCTCTGTCGCCCGAGCGAGTTCAGCACCGCACCCACGGTCCGCGCCAACGCGGCGACGGTCCAGGTCACCAGTGTCTGCCCATGCACCTCGTCGAGGCGGCAAGCAGTCCGTCAGGCGCGGCGGGTCGGGGGCGTTGGGCAGGGCCTTGCGCCGGGATTATGCTCCGCGTAGAGGAATTCGTAGCAACGAAGTCTCCGATCTTGCTTTTCGAGAGCATTCCGTTCGGTTCCACTCGCCGTTCCGGGAAAACGGAGCCCCGCGTCCCATGTTCCGTATCCTCGCCTTTGCCGGCCCGCGCCCCACGGTCGAGGATCCGGTCGTCGTGACGGCGGTGTCGATCCCGCCGGGGGTGGCGGCATGACCGCCCGGGGGACGGACCGGGCGGCGGACCGGCGGTTCGCCGAGCGGGCGATCGGGGCGATCGAGGCGGATTTTGCGCGGAGCGCCGACACGCACCTGATCCGCGTGCCGCTGCCGGCCTTCCCGGACCAGGACCTCTACCTGAAGGACGAGAGCACCCACGTCACCGGCAGCCTGAAGCACCGGCTGGCGCGCTCGCTCTTCCTGCATGCCTTCGCGAACGGCTGGCTCGGGGAGGGGACCACGGTGGTCGAGGCGTCGAGCGGGTCGACGGCGGTGTCGGAGGCCTATTTCGCCCGGCTCGTCGGCCTGCCCTTCGTGGCCGTGATGCCGCGCTCGACCGCCGGGGAGAAGATCGAGGCGATCCGGTTCCAGGGCGGGGACTGCCGCTTCGTCGACCGCCCCGACGAGCTCTACGCCGCCGCGGCGGCGATCGCGGAGGAGACCGGCGGCCACTACATGGACCAGTTCACCCAGGCGGAGCGGGCCACCGACTGGCGCGGCAACAACAACATCGCCGAGTCCATCTTCACCCAGATGCGCGCCGAGCGGCACCCGGTGCCGGACTGGATCGTGGTCGGGGCCGGGACCGGCGGCACGTCGGCGACGATCGGGCGCTACCTGCGCTACCGGCGCCTGCCCACGCTCCTCGCGCTCGCCGACCCGGAGAGCTCGGTGTTCCACCGCTTCGTCCTGCGCGGGGAGGGGACGCTGCCGCCGGGCACGCCGCCCTGCCTCGTCGAGGGCATCGGCCGGCCGCGCGTCGAGCCGAGCTTCATGCCGAAGCTCATCGACCGGGCCGAGGCGGTGGCGGACGTGGAGTCGATCGCGGCCGCCCGGCTCCTGTCCGGGATCCTCGGCCGCCGCGTCGGTGGCTCGACCGGCACCAACTTCGTCGCCGCCCTGCGCATCCTCGCCGGCATGCGCCGCGCCGGCCGGGGCGGCTCGGTGGTCAGCCTGCTGTGCGACTCCGGCGAGCGCTACCGGACCACCTACTACGACGACGGCTGGGTCGCGGCCCGCGGCCTCGACCTCGCCGGCGCGACGGCGGCCGTCGAACGGGCGATGGCGGAGTGAGGGGCGGGTCCGGCGGTCACTTCGCCTTCGCCATCCGGGCCGTCATCTCGCCGAGGATGCGCGCGCCCTCGGCCTCGACGGTCAGCAGCAGGTCCCCGCCCGCCGCCACCTTGCGGCGCGTCTCGGCGTCGGCGAAGCGGCAGGTGGCCAGCCATTTCCGGCGGGCCTCCGCCATGTCCGCCCGCGCGCCGGCGGCTTCGAGCAGGCGGCGGGTCCCGGCGTAGGGGCGCTCGGCCCCGCCGCGGTAGTAGGGCTGCTGGACGTAGCGGGGGACGTACTTGAAGGGGTCGGCGAAGACCGTGGCGTTGCAGGCCCAGATCGTCTCCTGGATGGCGAAGTTCGCGAAGTCCCAGGCGGACAGGCCGTCCTCGTTGGTTGCGTCGATGGCGGCGACGACGGCCTGGTGGGTAAGCAGCTCCTCGACGATCTCGGCATGGCCGGCATAGGCGGCCTGCATGAGCAACGTCATGCCGCCGGGCTCCGTCTTCGCGATCGCGGCGCCGCCGCCGTGTGCCGCGATGGCGGCGCGGAGGTCGCGGCGTGCCGTCCCGACCGCGGCGAAGAACTCGGACTCGCGTCCCGTCGTCTCGCCGATCACGTAGAGGCGGTCCGCGAGACCGTCGAGGACGGCCTGCGGGGTGGGCACCTCGGCGGCGCGGAGCGGGACCGCGGCCGCGAGGCCGAGGGCGGTGAGCGCGGCGAACATGATCGCGGACTTCGGCATGGCTCGGCTCCGAGGGCGGACTTTTCGGTAACCTGGCAGGGTTTCATTGCCATCCCGTTGCGGGGAGGGGAGGGATCGTGGCCCGGCGCTCCAACGCGCCTCGACCCGGACCGGCGGGCGTTGTTTCGCGGTTGACCGACCGTGCTTCCGGTGGCCGCATGGCGGGCGCCGCTGCCCACAGCCCGGTCCGGGGACCCGCGAGGGTCCTGCGCGGCCGAGGCGTCCGCGCAAGCCGAGACGGTCCTCGCCTTGGGGACCCGACGAAGGAGAGCCCCGATGCCGAACGACGACGCGCGTCTGCGGCAGGTGGTAGCCCTGCTGGCGCCCCGATCCGGGGAGCGGGTCCTCGAGATCGGCTGCGGGCACGGTGTCGCCATCGGCCTCGTCCTTGCGCAGGCCGCGGAGGCGCGGGTGGTCGCCGTCGACCGGTCGCCGGCGATGGTCGCGGCGGCGCGAAGGCGGAACGCCGGCTTCGGCGACCGGGTCGACGTGGTCGAAGCGGACCTCGCCGCCCTCGACCTGGGAGGACGGCTGTTCGACAAGATCTTCGCCGTCCGGGTCGGGGCATTCGCCCGCAAGGACGCGGGACCCGAGCTCGCGGCGGCGGCGCGGCATCTGGCACCGTCCGGCCGGCTCTACCTCTTCATGGATTCGCCCTCCGGCGACGCGGCGACCCTGGGTTCGGCCATGGCGCAGACCCTCGTCCGCCACGGCTGGCGCGTCCTGGACAGGAGTCCCGTGGCGGAGCGATCGAGCGCCTGGGTCATCGCGGACCTGCCGAACCGGACTGCGGCCCGCCCGTGATCGGCCCGCTCACGATCTCGAGCGGGTGGAGGACCGGGCAGGGCGGGCGATCTGCTGCCGCTAGGCCGCATCCGTGGTCATCACGAGGCCCGGCCCGGCCGGTCCACTCTCATCCCCCGTAGACCCCCATCGCCGCGTCCACGCCGGCTCCGGCGGGGGGCACGTAGCCGTTCCGGCGGAGGACCTGCTCGAGGGAGGCGAGGCAGCGCAGGACGTTGGGCTTGCGGCAGACGTAGCCCATGGTGCCGATGCGCCAGATCTTGCCGGCGAGCGGCCCGAAGGAGGTGCCGATCTCGATGCCGAAGTCCTCCAGCATGGCCTTGCGGACGGCCTCGCCGTTCTTGATCGCGTCCGGGATAACGACGCCGGTGACGTTCTTCATCCGGTGGTTCGGGTCGCCGTAGAGGGCGAGGCCCATGGCCTCCAGGCCGGCCCGGAGGGCGCGGCTCGTCAGCTCGTGGCGCGCCACGGAGGCGTCGATGCCTTCCTCGAGCAGCACGCGGGCGCATTCGCGCGCGGCGTAGAGCATCGAGGAGGCTTCGGTGTGGTGGTTGAGGCGCTTCGGCGACCAGTAGTCCATGAGCATGGCGAGGTCGAAGTAGTTGGAGCGGATCACCGGCCCCTCGCCCTCCTCCTGGCCCGGCGCGCGGATGCCCTGCTCGACGTGGCGGCGGGCATTCACGATCGCCTCGACGCGGTCGTTGAAGGTGATCGGGGCGGAGCCGGGCGGGCCGGAGAGGCACTTCTGCAGGCCCGCCGAGGTGATGTCGATCTGCCAGGCGTCGACCTCCATCGGGTTGCCGCCGAGCGAGGCCGTGCAGTCGACGTAGAGAATGACGTCGTGGCGCCGGCAGATCGCGCCGATCTCGTCGAGCGGCTGGAGCATCGTGGTCGAGGTGTCGCCCTGGCAGATGGCGAGCACCTTCGGCCGGTGCGTCCGGATCGCGTCCTCGATGCGGCCGGGGTCGAAGACGGTGCCCCAGGGGGCTTCGATCGTGGAGACGGCGGCGCCGACGCGCTCGCCGATCTCCACCAGGAGATGGCCGAACCGGCCGAAGATCGGCACCAGGAGGCGGTCGCCGGGCGCCAGCAGGCTGACCAGGCAGGCCTCGATGCCGGCCCGCGCGGTGCCGTCGATCAGGAAGGTCCAGGGATTGCGGGTGCGGAAGACGTGGCGGTAGAGCGCCATGGTCTGGTTCATGTAGCCGGTGAACTGCGGGTCGAACTGGCCCTGAAGGGGCACCGCCATGGCGCGCAGCACGCGCGGGTTCACGTCCACCGGGCCGGGGCCCATCAGGAGCCGCGGGGCGGGGTCGAGCTCCTCGAAGAGCTCGGGGATGGCGAGCGCCGGGTCGGCGGGCCTCATCAGGGTCATCGGCTCGAGTCCTTCGGACGGCGGAAGCAGGGCGGACCGACGCTAGCACCGGCATCCCGGGCGCTTCAACGGGCCGGCTGCTCTCGAATGCCCCTTCGGGGGAACTTCACCTGTTCCTGCGGGAACAGCGGCGCCTGCGCTTCCCGGTCAAAGTCCCGTCATCGCCGAGCCGGCGATTGTCAGGGGAGAGTGAAATGACCGTCTTCCGCGTGGACGTCGACCGAGACGAAGCCGAGATCGTGAAGCCCGATCCGTCCAGCATCCTGACTGTCAGGATCGACCGCAACAAGAACGGACACGCCAAGTCGCTGTCCGAGATCTCCATGCAGCAGTTCGGGACATTCCATCTCTGGCCGCTGATCTGGATGTATAACTATTCTCGGCTGAAGGACCCGAACAAGACGCGCCTCGGCATGTTGCTCTTCGTGCCCCGCCGCCATGCCGTGACGCCGAGCCAGCTGTCGGAGTCGACGCGAATCTTCCTGATGTGGAAGGACGTCTCCCGCGCCCGCCGCATGCTCAAGGACTGGGTCGAGCGTGCTTTCGCGGACGGCGAGCCGGTGCCGGACGACGCGCTGGAGCTGCTGCCCGACTGGATGCGCTGGAACAGCGACCGGGAGCCCGAGTGGATGAAGTGGAACAGCCACACGGCGGAGTGAGACCGGCGCCGGCGGCCCGCGTCAGAGCTGGACCGCGCATTTGATCTCGCGGCCCTCCAGATAGATCGTCACCGTGACGATCCGGTTCTTCCCGAGGTCGAAGCGGCAGAGGTCGTAGGTGCGGGTGTCTCGCTCGAAGGCGACCGTGACCGGGCCGCTCTTCTGGCGGATCACCGCCGTGGCGCCGGCGGCATCGGCGAGACCCGCGACGGCCTCGCCGTTGAGGCGATAGGTGCCGTTCGACTGGGCGAACTGGCGCTTCACCTCGACGAAGCCGGTCGGCTCCTCGGCGACGCGGCAGCCGGTGGCGGCCAGCGCGAGGGCGACGGCGGCGAGGCGCAGGGGCGGGCGGGGCATGTCAGGTGCCGGGCTCCGGCGGGGTGACGGCCTTCAGGAAGCTCTTCAGCGCCGAGGAGGCGCTGCGGATGTCGTCGGCCAGGCGGCGGATCACCTGCAGCATCTGGTCGGCGTTGTTGAGGGCCTGGAGCTCCTCGATGTAGTCGCTGCGGGTCTGGACCGTGCGCAGGAGCCGGGCGAACTCCTGGCGGGCCATGGTCAGGTCCTCGCTCGCCTTCTTGGCTTCGGCGCCGATGCGTGTCCATTCCTGGACGAGGAACTGGCGCTCCTCGTTGGTGAAGCGCGTGTCGGCCTCGATCTGGCGCTGCTTGGTGCGGGCGAAATCGACCACCTTCTGGCCGAGCACCGCGACCGAGCCGTTGTCGGAGACGGAACCGAGCGCCTCGGCGATGAGGGCCTGCAGGTCGGCCAGCTCCCGCCGGGCGGCGTCGGGCGCGGTCGCCTTCTCGATGTCCTTCGTGGACTGCTCGATCTTGCCGGTGAGTGAGCCGAGATTCTTCTTCACCTCGCCGAGGGTGCGGTTGAAGTCCTCGACCGGGTTGTTGAGTTGGGGGGCCTTTTCGGCCTGACCGGCCGTCTGGGCGGGCGCCGGCGAAGCCGGGAGGGTCCCGGCGGCGACGGCCAGGGACAGGAGAAGGGCCGGCACCGTCCGCATTCCACGCAACTCCGCAAGCGTTAACGAACCGTTAGCCTGCGGCGCCTTGGTGGCGAAACTTCGGCGGGCCGGGCTTGCATGGAAAGGCGGGGCGCATCGGCCCCGCCTTCGATCCTGCCTGGCGCGGGACCGCCGCTCAGCCGGCCTTCTTCAGGCTCTGGGCGATCTTGACGAGCGTCTCGGCGTGGTTCTTCTCGCCCGTCTCGCTGCCCCAGTAGGTCAGGACCAGCATGGTGGTCTCGTTGACGACCGCCACGGCGACGCTGATGTCCGTCTCGGCGCCGTCGTCGTCCTGGCCCTTGGCGGAGATCTCGAAGAGCGGCATGCCGTTGATGGTGCCCTCGGTCTGCTTGACCGTCTTGTCGTCGACCTTGACGCCCTGCTTCAGGAGATACTCGAGGGCTTCCGTGACGGCCTTCTCGGCGCTGGCGACGCTCGCCACCTCGACTGCGAGATAGATCTCCTCGTCGGGCGAGACCGCCTCGACGCCGGCCTCGATGGCGGTCGGCTTCCAGTTGGCCGGCAGGTCGACGCTGGCGACCACGGGGGTGCCGAGCTTGAAGATGCGGGCCTCGGCGAGGCTCGGGACGGCGAAGGCGAGGGCGGCGGCAAGCATCAGTCTCAGCATCGAATGGTCTCCAGCAAGGATGGGCGAGCCGGCCCGCAGCGGGCCCCGCGACGAACCGGCGATGGGGCGAGACTAGCGGTCAGGCCTTACCGGCCGGCGAACCGCCGGGTCGGAGCGGGCGGCTTCTTTCCGCTTGGGAAAGCGGATGTTGTCGGAATCGGACGATTTGACGGGATCGGTCATGAGCCCGTCACGCGCCGGCCCTGCGCGGCCCCGGCTCAGGCGTTCTCGGCCCGGGCTCCGCCGAGAGCCGGGCGCATGGCGGGCCACTGGCCCCAGAGCGTGCCGGCGACGATCAGGCTCGCGCCGGCGAGGGTGGCGAGGGTCGGAAGCTCGGCGAAGACCAGGAAGCCCCACAGGCCGCCCCAGACGAGGGCGGTGTACTCGATGGGCGCGAGGGCGGCCGCGGGGGCGCGCGCGAAGGCACGGGCCATGGACAGATGACCGCCGATGCCGAGGAGGCCCACGGCGGCGAAGAGGGCGAGGTCGGCGGGGGCGGGCGGAACCCAGACCAGGGCCGCGGGCAAGGCGAGGATCAGGAACGGCACCGCGTTCTGGAACCACACGATGGTGATCACCGGGTCGCGCTGGGCGCGGTGGCGGAGGTAGACGAGCGAGAGCGCATAGGTGAGGGCCGAAAGCAACGCCGCCGCGACGCCGAGCACCGCGCCGCCCTGGAAGGCGCCGGCGCCGATCCGGCCGCCGACGATCATGAGCATGCCGGTGAAGCCGATCGCCAGCGTCGCGGCGACGCGGGCGGTGAGGTGCTCCTTGAGGATCAGAATGCCGAAGAGCGCGATGAGCAGCGGCGCCACGAAGGAGAGCGCGATCGCCTCGGCGAGCGGCAGCGTGCTGATGGCATAGAAGAAGCTCGTCGCCGTCACCACGACGAGGAGCGCCCGGCTCCCATTGGCGACCGCGGTCTCCCGCGAGGGCCAGCCGGGCCGCACGAGGGCCATGCCCACGGAGGCGACCAGCCCGCCCGCCGCATAGCGTAGGAACGCCACCTGCAGGACCGGGTAGCGCTCGGCCAGCAGCTTGATGGCGACGTCCATGGCGGACAGGAGGGCGATGGCGAGAACGGCGAAGAGAACGGCCTTGCGCATCGCCGCACCATAGCCCAGCCGGGGTGCGCACCGCGAGGGGGCGAGGCCACCGTCTTCCGCCGGGAGCGTGCGCCCGTCTCCGTCCTCACAAGGTCCGGGCGGCGAGGCCCTTCATCAGCACCGGGCCGGTCGGGCGCCCCGTCGGGGAGCCGGTCTCGGGCTCCAGGGTGATCTCGAAGAGCTGGTCGGGCGCGGGGTCGGGCAGGTGGCCGAGGTCGAGGGGCAGGGTGCGGGCCCGCGGCATCAGCCCGACCGAAATCGGGCCCTCGGCGCGGTCGCGCAACGTCCAGACCTGGAGGGCGCGGCCGGCCGGCACGGGCAGGTCGGCGAGGGGCACCAGGCGGACGCGGCCGTCCGCGAAGGCCTCCACGACGGCGCCCGGCTTGCCGGGCTCGACGAGCAGCACCGCGACCACCTGGGGACGCGGCGCCGGCATCTCCCAATAGGTGCCGATCACGAGTCCCATGGCGACCACGGCCGCCGCCGCCAAGCCGCGCCAGACGCGGACGGAGCCCCAGAGCCCCGCCACCGGGCCGGCGCCGGGCCGTCCGGTCGGCGGGAACGGCAGGAGGACGGCACCGGACGGGGCATCCCGGTCGGCCTCCACCGGGTCGGCGGCGGGCGACGGACCGTCCAGGCGGGCGAGAAGGCTCGGCCAGAGGCCGGCCGGCACATCGGCGGGCGGCGTGGCGCTGTCCAGTTCGGCCAGGCGACGGCGCCAGCCGGCGACGGCGGCGCGGAAGGCGGGGTCGGCGGCGACGAGACGCTCCGCCTCGGCGCGGTCCGCGCCCTCGGCGAGGCCGAGCACCCACTCGGCGGCGAGCAGGTCGCGGTCGGGTCCGGGCGCGGCGGGGGCGGGCGGCGGCGGAGGGGCGGTCATCCGAGGCACTCCCTGAGGCTCGCGAGGCTGCGCCGGATCCAGGACTTCACGGTGCCGAGGGGCAGCCCCAGGCGGCCGGCGAGCTCGCCGTGGCTGAGCCCCTGCGTGTAGGCGAGCACGATGGCGGCGCGCCGGCGCGGCTCGAGGCGGTCGAGGCAGCGCCTCAGGGCACCGGCCTCGGAAAGGCGGGCGACGGCGGCCTCGGGATCCTCGTCCTCCGAGGGACGGTCGTAGGTTTCCGGGTCGTCGACGAGATCCGTCCGACTCTCGCTGCGCAGGATGTTGAGCGCGCGGTTGCGCAGGATGGCGTAGATCCAGGTGAGGCCGCTGCCGAGGCGCGGGTCGAAGGTCTCCGCCTTGCGCCAGACCTGCAGGAAGACGTCCTGCACGACCTCCTCGGCGAGGGCGCGGCGCTTCACGATGCGCTGCGCGACCGCGATCATGCGGCCGGCCTCGCGGTCGTAGAGAGCCTTGAGGGCCGACCGGTCGCCCTCGGCGCAGGCGCCGATCAGGGCCTCGATCTCGCCCGACGCGGGACGCCCTTCGTTCACGGCAAGCTCCACGTTTCGTCCTCCCCCGGCGGGCCGTGCCCGGTTCGAGCGCGGGTCCGCGAGGTCCCGCAAACCTTCTACACCGCCGCGGGACGCCCGGATGCAGGGGGTCTCAACAAATCGTCAGGCCGCATCCGGGGAGGGGGGCGCCGGGTAACCGCGGCATGGGACCGGCGAGGGTCGCCGGCCCGAAGACAAGGAGGTCGTCCCATGCCGTCCCGCACCCTCGCGCTCGCCGCCGCCGCACTCGCCCTGCAGACCGTCGCGGCGTCCGCCGAAACCGTCGCCGCGCTCGTCGGGGACGACTGGCTCGCGCTCATCGACACGGCCGAGCGGCGCGCCGCCAAGCCGGTCCGGATCTCCGGCCTGTCCGCGCCCGTGGTCGGCCTGGACGTCCGGCCGGCGGACGGGATGCTCTACGCCCTGGCGGCGGACGGGACGGTCGCGACCGTCGATCCGGCGACCGGCAAGGCCACCGTCCGGTCGAAGCTGGAGGCGATGTTGCCGGCCGGCGTCGCCGGCGCGGTCGACTTCAACCCGGTCGCGGACCGGATGCGCATCATCGGCGCGGACGGGACCAGCCTGCGCGCCAACGTCGACGACGGCAAGGTGGCGACCGACGGCAAGCTCCGCTATGCGGACACCGACGCCCACAGGGGCAAGAGCCCGAAGGTCACGGCCGCGGCCTATTCCAATTCGGTCAAGGGTACCAAGGAGACGGCCCTCTACGACCTCGACACCGCCAACGGGCTGCTCGTCAAGCAGGCCCCGCCGAACGACGGCATCCTCAACACCATAGGGTCGGTCGGCGGCAAGGTGACGGCCTTCGACATCGTGGCGGACGGGCAGGGCGGCAACACCGCCTGGGTGCTGGTCGGCACGACGCTGCACAAGCTCGACCTCGCGACGGGAGCGATGTCGAGCCCGGTACGGATCGACGGTGTCGAGGGCACCGTCCGCGACATCGCGGTCCTCTCCCGCGGCTGAGCCGCCGCGCGACCGCGACCGGGCCGCGGCGGCCGTTCACCCCCCGCCGCCGCGGCCCGGGGTCACTCGAGTTCGTAGCCCATGGCGGCCATGCCCTCCTCGAGGAGGTCGCCGACGTTCGGGATGCCCATCAGGTAGCGTGCGGTCGAGCGGGTCGCCCGCTCGGCGGCGCGGCGCACCGCGACAGGCCACTCCTGCGGCTCGAAGTCGCCCCGGCCGATCCAGACGAGGGCGACGAGGTCGGCCTTCTCGTCCACGTTCAGGCCCTCGATCACGCCGCGGATCTGCTCGTCCGTGCCGTCGTCCGCGATGGTCTCCAGCACGTGCAGGGCGCCGTCCTCGTAGCCGTCGATGCCGCCGCCGAAGCCGCCGGCCTCCTCCTTGCCGTCCATCATCCGCAGGTACTCGATGAGTTCCTGAACCTTGGCGGGGGCGATTTCCATGAGCCTTCTCCTCGACGTCGCGCGCGGGACAGACTGCCCTCTCACGGTGCGCCCCGCCTTGCGACGGATCAAGGCCGGCGCGTCCTTCGGCCTCCGCCGGCGATCCGAAGGCCGACGAGTGTCGTAAGGTCGCAGGGAGGGGTCGCGCCGCGGCCAACGACAACTGTCTAGTAAAAATCGAGTCTCAGATCGTAAGTTCATGGAATGAGAATTGATTCAGGCCTATTCATGCATGCTGCAGCCATGCTGTCGAGCGCGATCTGTTTTCCCCGACTCGATGACAACCTTGAGGAAATGCCGCATAGTTTCCGCCGGGGGGACGAAGAGGGGGCTCTTCGCCGCATGGCGGACTCGGCATTGCGCGCGCGCTCGGGCGTTCGCGCAAGGGTCGACGTCGTCCTCCCGACGAACTGGGAGGAAAACATATGAATCTTGTAACCGCTCTGGCGATCGTCATCGGCGCGCTCGGCGCCGTCGCCACCTATCTCGTGCTCGGACCGGCCGCCGATCTCGGCCTGCAGATCTGGATCGTCTTCATCGCCTGGGCCAGCTTCTTCCACTGCGGGGGCGGCGAGGCCGGCCTGAAGAACTCCGTGGTCGCCAACATCTGGGGCGCCCTCTGCGCCACGGTCGCCCTCGTCCTCGTCGCAAAGGCGAGCGGCGGCAGCCTGCCGGTGATCTCGATCATCGTCGGCATCACGGTGGCGGTGATGATCCTCGGCGCCCACCTGCCGCTCTTCGGGGCCATCCCGGCCGCCGTGTACGGCTATGCTTCGACGGCCGGCTACACGCTGCTGACGAGCGGCGACGCTCTGAACTTCGGCCTCAAGGGGCCGTTCACGACGGTGGCGCTCTCCTGCATCGTCGGCGGCCTGTTCGGCTACGTGTCCGGCAAGATCGCGGGCACCCTCGCCAAGTAGGCGGTGCGGCCGCACCATCCAGAGGCCGCGGCGGAGGATATCCGCCGCGGCCTTTCGCATGCGGGGGCGCGGGCGGAGGGCTTCACCTCGGCGGGCAAACGTGGTGACGTCCGGCCCTTTCCGATCCTTCAGCCGGAGCCCCCATGCAGGTCCTCAGCACGCCCCTCGCCCCCATCGTGATGCTGCTCGCCTCCAACGTCTTCATGACCTTCGCGTGGTACGGGCACCTGAAGTTCAAGGGCGCGGCGCTCTGGACGGTGGTGCTGGCGAGCTGGGGCATCGCCTTCTTCGAGTACTGCATCGCGGTGCCAGCCAACCGCTACGGACATGCCTTCTATTCCGCGGCCGAGCTCAAGACGATTCAGGAGGTGGTCACTCTCCTCGTCTTCGCCGTATTCTCCTACGCGTATCTCGGCGAGCCGCTCGGGTGGAATCACGCGATCGGATTCGCCCTCATCGCGCTCGGCGCCTTCTTCGTTTTCCAGAAGTGGTAAGATGATCTCCCCCTTGCTGATCGAGCTCGTCGGCAGCATCGCCGCCGTGCTGACCACGGCCTGCTGGATCCCGCAGGCGCTCCGGGTCTTGCGCTCGCGCCAGGCCTCGAGCCTGTCGCTGGCGACCTTCGCGATGCTGGTCTCCGGGATCGTGCTGTGGCTGACCTACGGGCTCATGATCCAGAGCTGGCCGCTGATCGCCTCCAACGTGGTCAGCCTCGTGCTCAACGGCGTGATCCTGGGGGTCAAGATCCGCTACGGCTGAGCGACCGGCGGCTCGACCGCGGCGAGGCGGGCGAGCCAGTCGTCGAGGCGGCGGCCGTTGGTGCCCCAGTCGGCGCGGCCGAGCTGGCTTTGGGAGTGGAGCGCCAGGGTCGACCGGCCCGGTCCGGCCGGCAGGTAGCGGACCCGGATCGTATCGGGAAAGCGCATCAGCGGCGTGTAGGCGACGTAGCGCTCCTCGAGCGCCTCCGGGTAGTCGGCGACGCGGGTGACGAGCGGCAGGCCGGCGAGCACGGCGCGCAGGCGCTCGCGCAGGACCGTGGGCTCGACCGCATAGACGGGCGGCTCCCGGTCGATCCTGGCACGGCACAGGGTCGCCGGGCAGACAAGGGCATCGTTCGGCCAGGGGCTGCGCGTCAGGGTCTCGAACTCGACCCGGCCCAGGTCCGGCTTGCCGAACAGGAGCGCCCAGGTGTTCTCGCGGCCGTAGAGGACAAAGAGCGCAGCGGCGGCCAGGACCGCGAGGCCGATCGCATGGAGCAGGATCATCATGACGACACGGCGCATCGGGGGTTCCGGGTGGGTCGGGCGGAGCGCGGGCGCGTGGGCGGGCGCGGTCACGCTTCCCGCATAGACCGGGCCTTATCCAAAAGGAAGGCGCGGACTGCCGGATCCTCGCTCATCCCGGCGGCCCGGTTCCAGGCCTCGACCGCCGCGGCCCGCTCGCCCGCGACGGCGAGGAGATGGGCGCGGGTGGCCCAGAAGGGCTGATAGGCCCGCGCCTCGGGGCCGATCTCGTCGAGGACGGCGAGCCCGGCGGCCGGGCCGGCCGCCTCCGCCAGGGCCGCGGCGCGGGCGACGCGGTTGCCGAGGGTTGGCGCGAGCCGGACCAGGAGCTCGTAGAAGGCGGCGAGGGCGCGCCAGTCCGTCCTGCCGGTGCGACGCCGTTCGAGATGGACGGACTGGATGCAGGCCTCGACCTGGAAGCGGCCGAGCCGGCGGGCCTGCGCGGCTGCGGCGAGCAGGCCCTCGGCCTCGCCGACAGCCTCGAGATCCCAGAGCGTCGCGTCCTGCTCGCCGAGGGGCACGAAGCGGCCCTGGGCGTCGCGCCGGGCGGCCCTGCGCGCCTCCGACCCCAGCATCAGCGCCAGGAGCCCCTTCGCCTCGGGCGAGTCGGGCGCCAGCGCCACGACCAGGCGGCCGAGCCAGATCGCCTCCTCGGTCAGTCCCTTGAGCGCCGGGTCGCTGCCCAGCGCATCCTCCCAGCCGGTCCCGAAGGCCGCGTAGACGGCGCCCAGCACGGCGTCGAGGCGGGCCGGCAGGGCCGACCGGTCCGGGACCTCGAAGGGGATGCGCGCATCGCGGATCTTGGCCTTGGCGCGCACGAGGCGCTGCGCCATGGCGGCCGGGGAGGTCAGGAAGGCGCCGGCGATGCGCTGGGCGTCGAGGCCGAGCACCGTCTGCAGCATGAGGGGCGCCTGGACGGCGGGGTCGATCGCCGGATGGGCGCAGACCAGCATGAGGCGGAGCCGCTCGTCGGGGATCGTGGCCGGATCGGGGTCCAGGGAGGCCTCGCCCATCAGGTCGAGCGTGGCGGCGGCCTCGGCGCGCACCCGCCCGTGACGCGCCTCCTGCCCGAGGCGGCGGCGCGCGGCGGTGACCAGCCAGGCCTCTGGCCGCTCTGGCACGCCGTCGACGGGCCATGTCCGCAGCGCCGCCGCGAGGGCGTCCGCAAGGGCGTCCTCGGCGGCGGCGATCGACCGGCTGCGGGCCGCGAGGATCGCGACCAGCCGGCCGTAGGAAAGGCGCACGGCCCTCTCGGCCGCGCGCGCCGCATCGGTCACCGCGCCGACCCGGCCGGAGGCATCGGCGGCATGACGGGGCGAACCTCGACCGACCCGTACTCGGCGGCGGGCGCCCGGGCGGCCCATTCCAGGGCGGCGTCGAGATCGGGCACGTCCAGGACGACGTAGCCGCCGAGCTGCTCCTTGGTGTCCGGGTAGGGGCCATCGGCGACCTGGCGCGCGCCGTCGCGGATGCGCACGATGGTGCCGGTGCGCGGGGGCAGCAGGCCATGGCCGCCGACCATCACGCCGGCCTCGCGCATGGCCCCGATATAGGCCATCCAGGCGCCGAGGGACGGGCTGCGCGTCTCCGGGTTCTCGTACTTCTGGTAGATCTCCTCGGGCTCCATGAAGCTGAGCATGTACTGCATCGTCGTTCCTCCTCCGGCGTCGACAGGCTAGTCGCCCCGGGCGCGTCGGCCAACGGTCCTGCGCTACGCGCCTCGGGGAGGCGGCCGGGATCGCCTCCCCTCGACCCCATGAGCCGCGGGCAGGCAGGAGATCGACACCGGGCCGGAAAAATTTCTTCACTGCGGAGCCGGTCCTTGCGGAAACCCGCGGGGCCCATCCGGTGTTTGGCTCTCCGGCACCGGAGGGAACCATGCAGAAAATCATGAGGGCGTTGATCGTCGCCACCTCGCACGACCGGCTCGGCGACACCGGCAAGCCGACCGGCTTCTACTGGGAGGAACTCGCCACCCCCTACCGGGTCTTCCGCGAGGCGGGCTTCGAGGTCGACATCGCGTCGATCCGCGGCGGGGAACCGGCGGCGGACCCGAAGAGCGAGCCGAGCGCGGAGGAGCCACTGCCGGACGTGGTCGCCTTCAAGAAGGACGAGGCCGCGATGGGCAAGCTGCGGCGGGCGCCTTCCGTGCAGGAGGTGGTCGCGGCGGACTACGACGTGGTCTTTCTCGCAGGCGGCCACGGAGCCGTCTGGGACATGCCGGGCGACCCGGCGCTCGCCGCGCTCCTCGGCGACGTGCATGCCCGCGGCGGCGTCGTCTCGGCGGTCTGCCACGGCCCGGCCGGGCTCGTCGGCGCCAAGGGGACCGACGGCGCCCCGCTAGTCGCCGGCAAGCGGGTGGCAGGCTTCACCAACGAGGAGGAGACGGCGGTGGGGCTGACCGAGGTGGTGCCCTTCCTCCTGGAGACGCGCCTCGGCGAACTCGGCGCCTTTTTCGAGCCGGGCCCGGCCTTCAAGCCCAAGGTCGTCCGCGACGGCCGGCTCGTGACGGGCCAGAACCCGATGTCCTCCGAGGCCACCGCGGAGCGCGCCGTGGAGGCGGCGCGCGACACGGTGGGGCGGTAGCTTACCGGCCCTGCGGCCCGCCTTTCCGCTTGCCCCGAGGCCCGTCCGGGACTAGGTTCCGCGCGCTTTTCGCGACCGCGAAGGCCAGCCAGTCCGGAGAACCGCCATGGGCTTCATCGCCGACAGCCTTTCCCGCATCAAGCCGTCCGCCACCATCGCGGTGACCAACAAGGCGCGGGAACTGAAGGCGGCGGGGCGGGACGTGATCGGGCTCGGCGCGGGCGAGCCGGACTTCGACACGCCGGACAACATCAAGGAGGCCGCCATCCGGGCGATCCGGGAGGGGCAGACGAAGTACACGGCTGTCGACGGCACGCCGGAGCTCAAGGCGGCGATCGCGGCGAAGTACAAGCGCGAGAACGGCCTCGACTACAAGCCGAGCCAGATCTCGGTCGGCACCGGCGGCAAGCAGGTGCTCTACAACGCGCTCCTCGCCACGCTCAATCCGGGCGACGAGGTGATCGTGCCGGCGCCCTACTGGGTCAGCTACCCGGACATCGTGCTGCTCGGCGGCGGCGTGCCGGTGTTCGTCGAGACCTCGATCGAGACCGGCTTCAAGGTGACCGCCGACGCGCTCGACCGGGCGATCACGCCGAAGACCAAGTGGTTCATCTTCAACTCGCCGTCGAACCCGTCGGGCGCCGCCTATTCGCGCGCCGAGCTGAAGGCGCTGACGGACGTCCTGATGAAGCATCCGCAGGTGTGGGTGCTGTCGGACGACATGTACGAGCACCTCGTTTACGACGACTTCGCGTTCACGACACCGGCCCAGGTCGAGCCCGCCCTCTACGCGCGGACGCTGACCATGAACGGCGTCTCCAAGGCCTATTGCATGACCGGCTGGCGCATCGGCTACGGGGCGGGGCCGGAGACGCTCATCAAGGCGATGGCGACGCTGCAGTCGCAGTCGACCTCGAACCCGTCCTCGGTCTCGCAGGCCGCGGCGGTCGAAGCGCTGAACGGGCCGCAGGACTTCATCCCGCGCAATAACGCGGTGTTCAAGCAGCGGCGCGACCTGATCGTCTCGATGCTCAACCAGGCGCGCGGGCTGACCTGCCCGACGCCGGAGGGCGCCTTCTACGTCTATCCGTCCTGCGCGGGCGCGATCGGCCGGACGGCGCCGTCCGGCAAGGTGATCGCCACCGACGAGGACTTCGTCACCGAGCTCCTGGAGGCGGAGGGCGTCGCGGTCGTGCAGGGCTCGGCCTTCGGGCTCGCGCCGCATTTCCGCATCTCCTACGCGACCGCCACGGAGGCGCTGGAGGAGGCGGGCCGGCGGATCCAGAGGTTCTGCGGCAACCTCCGGTAAGGTCGGGTTGGCGAGGGCGGGTCGGCTGCGGCCGCCGGGCGGCGGCGGATCCGCAACCGCGCGTACGGTCACGGCCACGGTCCCGCCGCTTTCGCGGCCGATGCACGGGCCCAACCAGTACCGAACGAGGGTCCATTTCATGCGCAAGTTCATCGCTCCGGCCGTCGCGGCGGCCGCTCTCGTGGCCCTCGCCCAGCCGGCCTCGGCGGAAGTCCGGCTGAAGGTCGGGGTCCTGGAATGCGACATCGTCGGCGGGGTCGGCTTCATCGTCGGCTCGACCCGCGACCTGGCCTGCACCTACACCCCGGTGCGGGGCAAGCGGGAGGCCTATGCGGGCCGGATCTCGCGCTTCGGCATCGACATCGGGGCGGTCACGTCGACCAAGCTGATCTGGGCGGTCTTCGCGCCCTCGAACACGCGCCTCGGCGCGCTCGCGGGGGGCTATGTGGGCGCGTCGGCGGAAGCAACGGTCGGGGTCGGGATCGGCGCCAACGCGCTGATCGGCGGCTTCGGCAACTCGATCGCCCTCAATCCGCTCAGCGTCCAGGCGCAGACGGGCGCCAATCTGGCGGCCGGCGTGGCCGGGCTATCGCTGACGGCCCGCTGAGGCGCGGCGTGGCCGTCAGGCCACCTCCTCGTCCGGCACGACCCGTTCGGTCGGGCGGGGGGCGATCAGCACCTTGTCGATGCGGCGGCCGTCCATGTCCATGACCTCGAAGACGTAGTCGCCGATCACGGCCTTCTCGCCGGCATGGGGGATGCGGTTCATCACCGAGAGCATGAGGCCGCCGAGGGTGTGGTAACTGCCGCGCTCGAGCTCGGGCAGGTCGACCAGACGCTCCAGGTCGTCGATGTCCGTGTCGCCGTCGAGGAGCCAGGAGCCGTCGTCGCGGCGCACCGGCCCACCTTGCGGGGCGTCCACGTCGGCGAGGTCGCCGGCGATGCCCTCGATGATGTCGGTGAGCGTCACCAGCCCCTGCAGGCCGCCATATTCGTCGACCACGAAGGCGCAGTGCACGGGCGTGTTGCGGAAGCGCTCCAACAGCTTCAGCACCGGCGCATTTTCCGGGACCACCACCGGCTCGCGCACCAGGCTCGCCAAGTCGAGCTCACGGCCTGCGAGGGCGTCGGCAAGAAGATCCTTCTTGTAGATGACGCCGGTCGGCTCATCGATCGAGCCGGGCGCGACGACCAGGAGCGAGTAGGGGCACTCGGCGATCTCGCGCCGGACGGCCTCGGGCGGATCGTTCGGGTCTATCCAGTAGAGATCCGGGCGCGGGGTCATGATGGCGCGGACGGGTCGGTCGGCCACCCGCATGACGCCCTCCAGCATCTCGCGCTCCTCGGGGTCGAGCACGCCGGCCTGCACGCCCTCGGCGAGCACGTGCATCACCTCGTCCTCCGTGACGTCGCCACCGGTCGACTCCTTCACGCCGATGAGTTTCAGGACGGCGTTCGAGGTGACCGACAGGAGCGACACGAAGGGCGACGCGAAGGTGCTGACGAAGGCGATGACGCCGCCGACGGCGAGCGCGATCGGCTCGGGATGCGCGATGGCGAGCCGCTTCGGGACCAGTTCGCCGAAGACCAGCGTCACGAAGGTCATCAGCACGATGACGATCACGAAGGCGACCTCGTCGGCGGCGCTGCCGAGGGAGGGGACCACCGCCAGCAGGAATCCGGCGAGATGGTCGGCGAGGCTCGCGCCCGTGGCGGCGCCGGCCAGGAGTCCGACCAGCGTGATGCCGATCTGGACGGAGGACAGGAATTTGTTCGGGTTCTCGCCGAGTTCCAGCGCCCGGGCGGCGCGGGCGTCCCCCTCCTCGGCGAGCGGTCCGAGACGCGACTTTCGCGCGGAGACCAGCGCCATCTCGGACATGGAGAAGAAGCCGTTCACGAGCGTCAATGCGATGAAGAACAGTAGTTCCAGTCCGAGCATGCCGTGAACGTGGGACGCCGCTCAGGCGCCCGGCCCCCCGTGTGGTTGTCGTCGAGGCGCAGAGTAGCACAGGTCGACCCGGATGGGGGAAGCCGGGCACCGTCCCTCGCGCTATTCGGAGCATCCGACGGAAGCCGCTGCGTCAGGGGCCGCCGCACCGCAAGTTCGGCATCCTCGCTATGGACAGGCCGTTCGTCCGGAGCGACCATGCCCGGGCCAGGGGCGGCGGAGCCCGCCCTGTCCCGCCCGTGCCCTCGGGGCCGACATGCCGGACCGAGGGTATGGCGTACTGCGAACATATCAAGAACGGGAGGCAATCATGGCAGATGGTCAAGGCGGTGCCGGCGGAGGCGGCTCGGGCAACGGCAGACGAGGGGGCCCCCGGTGCGTGGCCCTGGTCGGGCCGTTCTCGAGCGGCAAGACGACCCTTCTCGAGGCGATCCTCGAGCGCACGGGGGCCATTCCGAAAGCCGGATCGGTCGCAGCCGGAACGACGGTCGGCGACGCGGCCCCGGAGGCCCGCGCGCACCGCATGGGGGTGGAACTGAACGTGGCGGAGGCGACCTTCATGGGCGACCGCTATACGTTCCTGGATTGCCCCGGGTCGGTCGAATACCTGTTCGAGACCGAGGCCGCGCTGACCGGCGTCGACATGGCGGTGGTCGTCTGCGAGGCGGACGAGAAGAAGATCCCGGCCCTGCAACTCACCCTGAAACAGCTCGAGGACCACGGCGTCCCGCACATCCTGTTCCTGAACAAGATCGACAAGGCGAGCACCTCGGTGCGCGAGACGCTGGCGCTGATGCAGACGGCCTCGTCGGTGCCGATGGTGCTGCGCCAGATCCCGATCTGGAAGGACGGCATCGCGATCGGCTACATCGACCTGGCGCTCGAGCGCGCCCATGTCTATCGCGAGCATGCCGAGAGCGAGGTCGTTCCGATCCCGGACGGCGAGCGGGCGCGCGAGGTGGAGGCGCGCTACCAGATGCTGGAGCGGATCGCGGACTACGACGACCACCTGATGGAGGAGCTTCTTTCCGACATCGAGCCGCCGCGCGACGAGATCTTCGACGACCTGCGCCGCGAAATGCGGGACGGGCTGATCTGTCCGGTCTTTATCGGCTGCGCCGAGCGCGGCAACGGCGTCAGCCGGCTCCTCAAGGCGATCCGGCACGATTGCCCGTCGGTCGCCGAGACGGCCGACCGGCTCGGCCTCAACGCCGGGGGCGACGGCGTCGTCCAGGTCGTGAAGACCTTCCACACCCAGCACGGCGGCAAGATGTCGGTCGCCAGGGTGCTGGCCGGCAAGATCGGAGACGGCGCGGTGCTGTTCGACGGGCGTGGCGAGAGCGACCGGGTGTCCGGCCTGTACCGGCTCAACGGCAAGGAGAGTGCCAAGCGCGGCGAGGCCCTCGCGGGCGAGACGGTGGGGCTCGCCAAGGTCGAGGTGGCGCATACCGGCGACACGCTGACCACGTCGAAGGCGGGAATCGCCCGTCTGGTGACGCTCGAGCCGCCGGAGCCCGTGATGGCGCTCGCGGTGGCGCCGCACGACCGGAAGGACGAGGTGAAGCTCTCCACGGCGCTGCAGCGCATCGCCGAGGAGGATCCGTCGATCCGGGTCAGCCACGACCCCGTGAGCAGCGAGACGCTGGTCGAGGGGCAGGGCGAGATGCACCTGAAGATCGCCTTCGAGCGGCTGACGGCCAAGTTCGGCGTCACGCTCGAGACCCGGCAGCCGGCCATCCCCTACAAGGAGACGATCCGCGGCAAAACGACCGTGCGCGGGCGGCACAAGAAACAGTCGGGCGGCCACGGCCAGTTCGGCGACGTGGTGCTGGAGATCGCGCCGCTGCCGCGCGGATCGGGCTTCGTCTTCTCCGAGGCGATCACGGGCGGGGTGGTGCCGCGCAACTACATTCCGGCGGTCGAGGAGGGCGTCGCCGACTGCCTGAAGCACGGGGTGAACGGCTTCCCGGTCGTCGACCTGTCGGTCAGGCTGATCGACGGCTCCTACCATTCGGTCGACAGTTCCGACCAGGCCTTCAAGACCGCCGCCCAGATCGGCATGCGCGAGGGCCTGCCGCAGTGCCAGCCGGTGCTGCTGGAGCCGATCCTGCGGGTCGAGATCGCCTGCCCGTCGGACGCGACCTCGCGGATCAACCAGATCGTCACGGGCCGGCGCGGCCAGCTCCTCGGCTTCGACGGCCGGCCGGGCTGGGCGGGCTGGGACGTGGTGCAGGCGCTGATCCCGCAGTCGGAGATGCACAACCTGATCGTCGAGCTGCGCTCGGCGACCGCCGGGGTCGGCAGCTACCGGGCCCGCTTCGAGCATCTGGCCGAACTGACAGGTCATCTCGCGGCCAAGATCCTGGAACGCGCGAAGGCCGCGCACGCGGCCTGACGCCGGGAGGCTCGGCGGGCGGAGCCCCGCTCCGCCCGCGGCCTCGCGCGGGGTGATCAGTCACGGGACGTTGACGCGGTCGTGTCTTGCCGGGCGGGCGGCGGCGACCAATTCTCCTCACCGGTCATCCGTCCGGGGAGCGAAGTCATGCCTGTGATCCGCCGCAAGGGTTGGGAGATACCCGAATCGCAAGCCACGCCGGAGGCGCTGTTCCTGGACCGGCGGGCGATGCTCGGCCTCCTGGGAGCCGCGGGCGCCTCCGGGTTGCTGCCGGCCCCGGCGCTGGCGCAGGAGGATGCCTTCGCCAAGCGCTTCCCGGCGCAGCGCAACGAGGCCTTCAAGCTCGACCGGCCGCTGACGCCCGAGGACGTCAACGGCAACTACAACAACTTCTACGAATACGGGACCGAGAAGGGCATCGCGTCGGCGGCGCAGAAGCTGAAGACGAAGCCCTGGACGGTCACGATCGACGGCCTCGTGGAGAAGCCGATCAAGCTCGACTTCGAGGAGCTGGTCGCCAAGATGCCGATCGAGGAGCGGCTGTACCGGCATCGCTGCGTCGAGGCCTGGTCCATGACCATCCCGTGGACGGGCTTCCCGATCGCCAAGCTGATCGAGTTCGCCAAGCCGACCTCCGGCGCCAAGTATCTCCGGATGGAGACCTTCCTGGACAAGGACATGGCCTTCGGTCAGCGTCGGCTGTTTATGTACCCCTGGCCCTACGTCGAGGGGCTGACCATGGCGGAGGCCGCGAACGACCTCGCGTTCCTGGCCGTCGGGGCCTACGGCAAGCCGATCGCGAAGCAGCACGGGGCGCCGATCCGGTTGGCCGTGCCGTGGAAGTACGGCTTCAAGTCGATCAAGTCCATCGTCCGCTTCGAGTTCACGGCCGAGCGGCCCAAGGGTATGTGGGAGCAGCTTCAGTCGAGCGAGTACGGCTTCTGGGCCAACGTCAACCCGGAGGTTCCGCATCCGCGCTGGAGCCAGTCCCATGAGCGGGTGCTGCACACGGGCGACCGCGTGCCGACGCTGCTCTACAACGGGTACGGCGAGTGGGTCGCAGGCCTCTACAAGGACATGAAGGGCGAAAACCTCTTCATGTGAGCGGCGGCCAGCCGCGAATGCCGCAGGCGCTTTGGAAAAAAGACCGGATCGAGGAGCACTCGATCCGGTCCAGTGGCCTCGCAAGAGGCGATTGATCCAGAGGGGAGAACCGTCAACCGAGAGTGGGTGACCCTTGGTGACGTTCGTACCTTGTACCGAAGTTCTTAACAAACAATCAACTGGGAAGTTGACCTAGCGTCCATTCTTCTGCCCCCTGCGGGACGGGCAAGCCATTTCGGTTCAGGGGAACCAAGAATTCAGTATCGTCTAATTCATATGATACTGGATCGATAGCTTACATTCACGGAATACGAATATACTACATGCAGCGCCGCTCGTCCTTTGTCTCCGTCACATGCATCATGGAGACTGTGTGTACAGACGAGGGAGGCGTGCCTTCTTCTCGGGTATGCCGAACAACTGAAATATTTCTGGCCGATCCCCTGAAGTTCTTATACGTCTCGGCTCTCATCATGTTTGAGGGGGAGCTTCAAGGCGACCCCGGCGTCAATAAGTCCAGCGTTCCGCCTTCGAGATGAGGAAGTCGCGGAAAACCTTCACCCGGGCCGTGTTGCGCATCTCCTCAGGATACACGAAGTAGCAATCGAAGGACGGCACGTCGGCTTCCGGAATGAGCTGGACGAGTTCCGAGCCCGCTTCGATCAGGTAGTCGGGCAGGAGCGCGATGCCGATTCCGCGCTCCACCGCGCGCTTGATGGCGATGACGCTGTTGATGCGCAGGGCCGCCTTGCGCGGGCCGCCGGGCGCGCGCCCGACCGTCTCCAGCCAGTTCATGTCGCGCAGGTAGGTCGGCGCCGAGGTGCCGAAGGTGATGATCCGGTGCTCGTCCAGTTCGTCGACGGTCTCCAGGTGGCCGTAGCGCTTCACGTAGCCCTGGGAGGCGTAAAGGTGGAAATGGACCGTGAAGAGCTTGCGCTGAATGAGGTCCGGCTGCACGGGCTGCCGGATGCGGAGCGCCACGTCGGCCTCGCGCATGCCCAGGTCCAGCTCCTCGTCGTCGAGGATCAGCTCGAGCTGCACGTCGGGATAGAGATCGACGAATTCGTGGATGCGCGCGGTCAGCCACGAAGTGCCGAGGCCCAGCGTGGTGGTCACGCGCAGGCTGCCGGACGGCTTCTCCTTGGTTTCGACGAGGCGCGAGCGGACCTGGTCCAGTTTGACCAGCACCTCCCGAGCGGTGCGGAAGAGGAGTTCGCCCTGTTCGGTGAGAATCAGCCCCCGCGCGTGCCGGTGGAACAGCGGGACGTTGAGATCCTGCTCGAGCGCGCTCACCTGGCGGCTCACCGCCGACTGGCTCATGTCGAGCTTCTCGCCCGCGTGCGTGAAGCTGCCCGCCTCGGCCGCCGCGTGGAAGATGCGTAGCTTGTCCCAGTCCAAAACGGCCCCCCTCGTCTCTTGCGTGCGTCGCCCGGCCTATTCGGCCGCCTCGCGGTGAACGGCGACGCCCGCCAGGTACTTCTCCGCCTCCAGGGCCGCCATGCAGCCCATGCCGGCCGCCGTCACGGCCTGGCGGAAGACGTCGTCGGTCACGTCGCCCGCTGCGAACACGCCCGGCACGCTGGTCGCGGTGGAATAGGGCGCCGTCCAGATGTAGCCCGAAGACTTGAGCCGCAGCTGGTCGCGGAAGAGATCGACCGCCGGAGCATGTCCGATGGCGATGAAGATCCCGTCTACCCCGACGTCGGTGGTCGCGCCCGTCTTGACGTTGCGCAGCCGGGCGCCGGTCACCCCGAGCGGCTCGCCGCCGCCGAGGACCTCGGCGATCTCCGAATCCCAGACGACCCGGATCTTCGGGTTCTCGAAGAGCCGCTGCTGCAGGATGCGCTCCGCGCGGAAAGAGTCGCGCCGGTGGACGACCGTGACCTTCGAGGCGTGGTGGGTGAGGTAGAGCGCCTCCTCGACCGCGGTGTTGCCCCCGCCGACGACCAGCACCTCCTTGCCCCGGTAGAAGAAGCCATCGCAGGTGGCGCAGGCCGAGACGCCGAAGCCGCGGAAGGCCTGCTCGGAGGGCAGGTTCAGCCAGCGCGCCTGGGCACCGGTGGCGATCACCAGGGTGTCGCCCTGGTAGGTCTCGCCGGAATCGCCCACGAGCCGGAAGGGTGGGCCGGAGAGGTCGGCGGAGACGATGTGGTCGTAGACGATCTGGGTGCCGACGTGCTCGGCCTGGGCGCGCATCTGCTCCATCAGCCAGGGGCCCTGGATCGGATCGGCGAAGCCGGGGTAGTTCTCCACATCGGTCGTGATGGTGAGCTGCCCGCCGGGCTGGATGCCGGCGATCAGGATCGGCTCGAGCATGGCGCGAGCGGCGTAGATGGCGGCCGTGTAGCCGGCCGGGCCGGAGCCGATGATCAGGACCTTCGAGGACGGCATGGGAAGAACCTAACGCTTCTCTGACGGCGGCAGGGTGACGTCTGCGGCGCCGGAGGTCAATCGAACGGGACGAGACTCCGACACGCCGTCGCCCCCGCGATCCGCTTCCGCCATCCGGCGCGCCACTTCGCGCGCCACGGTCACGGTCGAGTCCACGGGGGCATATGTATAGTCTTCGAGTCGTCCTTCAAATGGTCGTATCAGCCCGGCGTCCCGGAGTCCCGCCAGAAATCGTTCGAGCTTCCTGGACAATCCCGTGGGCTGGTGAACCAGCACGGGCCGGCCGGTCGCCAGGGCCTCGCCGACCATGTTGAAGCTGTCGCCAGTAACCACGATCGCATCCGCGTGGGCGAGGAAGTCGAAATAGGGGTTCGGCTCCGAGCCGTCCCACACGAGGCTCGGACGGCCGGCGACGGCGCGGCGGACCGCTTCGAGGACGGCGGGGTCACTGCGCCGGGACGGCGTGACGAGGAAGGAGCCGGCCTCAGGCGCGAGCGCGGCGAGGCGCGGCGCCAGGCCTTCGAGGCCGGGGCCGCCCCCGAGGAGCACGGCGACGCGCGGGACGGGGAGGCGGTCGAGCCAGGCCGGCGGGGAGCGCCGGGCCTCGGCGAGCCGGGCCGCGGAGACGCGGTGGGGGCCCGTGGGGGTGACCAGCACGTCGGGCCCGCGTCGCCGGTCGTGGGCGGCGACCCACAGGAGATCGGCGCCGTGCCGGACGGTGCGCGGATCGCGCAGCACGAGCACGAAGGTGCGGGCGCCGGCGCGGGCTTTCACGACCCGCGCATAGGCGATCGCGCGTCGGCCGCAGGCGACGACCAGGTCCGGCCAGGGCGGGGCGATGGGACTGCCGGCCCGTTCGGGGGCCTCGCGTGGATCGATCGGGCCGCGGGGCAGGAACCAAACCCAGGGCGGGCGCGGGGCAACGCGCCGGAACTCGACCTCGCAGCCGAGCGCCTCGACCACGCCCAGGGCGGGGTTCACGTCGCCGGCCTTGCCGTCCGTCAGCACCCAGGCCTTCGGGCGTGCGTCCCTCGGATCCGCCGTCTCGATCACGCTGTGTCGGGTCCTGCCGCTCGGCGGCTGCTTCCGTCCGCCTTTGCGAAAATGCTATAGAGCCGCCGCGCCAGGAAACAAAACGTCGATTCTCAGCGGGGCGGGGCGCCGCCCCCGGTTCCCTCCTCCGACACGAGACCTGCCTTGAAGCTGCGCCTCGACGACATCGACTGGCACATCCTGCGGGAACTGCAATCCGACGGGCGCATGACGAACGTCGAACTGGCGCGGCGGGTGGGTATCTCGGCGCCGCCCTGCCTGCGGCGCGTGCGCGCGCTGGAGGAGGCCGGCATCATCCGGGGCTACCGGACGCTGCTCGACGAGAAGGTGCTCGGCTACGACCTCACGGCCTTCTGCTTCGTGTCGCTGGCGAGCCAGGCGGACGCGGATCTCGCGGCCTTCGAGGCCAAGGTCAGATCCTGGACCATCGTGCGCGAGTGCTGGATGCTGTCCGGCGACACCGACTTCATCCTGAAATGCGTGGCGCCGGATCTTCGCAGCTTCCAGGCCTTCGTGATCGACGACCTCACCAAGGCGCCGGCGGTGGCCGGCGTGAAGACCGCGCTCACGATCAAGATGTCGAAGAACGAGCCCACGGTGCCGCTCGGGAGCGGCTGAGACCGGGCTCCAACGTGCGGGCGAGGCGGTAGAATTTCGGCATCGCCGGCAGTGCCGCGGCCTATACAAGACGGGTATTTGCGGTAGTATCGAACTTGGCCACTCGATGACATAGCGCGGGTAAACCCGAGCGTGCGTCCCGGGTCCTGAGGGCGACGGGTGAATTGCGGCCACCCGTCGGCAAGCAGGATCGGGGCGACGCCCGTATCGTGGCGTACGGCCGTGGATTGGACATTGTTCGTGAGTGCCGCGGTCGGCGGGTTCTGCGGGGTGACGGTCCGCATCTGGATCTTCCTGATCGTGGTCCTGTGCGGCGCCGCCCTGCCGGTCGGGGCCGTGGTGCTCGGATTGTCCTCGCCGGGCGGCGCGGCGCTCACCTATCTGATCCACGTCCTGGTGCTCTACACGTCCTACGTCATCGGCGCGGCGGTCGCCGTGTGGCTGGACCGCCGCTATCCGGTCGAGCCGAAGGACGGCCCCGCCGGGCCCCGCGAGGGCAGCCCCGGCGCATCCCGGCCGCATTAGCGGGGCGCGCGCAAAGGCCGCACAGCCCGCTGTCCGCGCCTCCTCCGATGGGGCATTTGCGGCCGAGCGCCGAACGATCCCCAAAAAAGCTGTCATGGCCCTGTCGGATCCGGTCGGAACGGCGCGTCCTCGGGCGGACCGGGGCGGCGTCCGGCCCCGAGCGCGACTATGGAGGAGACAGCGATGCGGGTGATGGTGCTGGTGAAGGCGACGACGGACAGCGAGGCGGGGATCATGCCTTCGACGGAGCTCCTGGCGGAGATGATGCAGTTCAACGAGGAACTGGTGAAAGCCGGCCTGATGGAGACGGGGGAGGGCCTCCAGCCCTCGGCGCGGGGCAAGCGCATCGCCTTCGACGGCGCGTCGCGGACCGTGAAGGACGGACCCTTCCAGCCCGCCGGCGAGCTGGTCGCCGGGTTCTGGATCTGGAAGGTCAAGGACATGGACGAGGCGGTGGCCTGGGCGAAGCGCTGTCCGAACCCGATGCCCGGCCCGAGCGAACTGGAGATCCGGCCCTTCTACACAATGGAGGATTTCGGCGGGGCCGTGACGCCGGAACTCGCCGCGCAGGAGCAGCGGCTGCGGGCTCAGACCGGCGGCTGACCGGCGCGTGGCGGAATCGCCGTCCCGCGACGGAACAGCCGGGCGGCGTACCGGTTCCGTCGTGGGGCTGGCGACCCGGAAGGTGCAGCATGAAGAGCTTCATTCTCGTTCTCGCGATCGTCGCTGCGGCGACGCCCGCGGTCGCAGGGCCTTGCACGCAACGTCTCGCGGATCTCGAAAAGACGATCGGCGCCCGGAACGAGGGCGGCGGGCCGGCGATCGAGGGCAATCCGGCGGTCTCCGGGTCGACCGGATCGGGCGCCGCGGCGCCCGCCACCCAGCGCCGGGACATGGACCTCATGGCGGCGCTCAACGAGGCGAAGGGCCTCGACCGGGCCGGCATGGAGGACGAGTGCCAGAAGCGCGCCGCCGACATCGCGGCATCGCTCCCGCCGGGCAGCCGCTGAGCTGCGAGTGGGCTTGTATGGACCCAACGCGAGGACTGCCCGCGGCTTGACGCTGCGGGCAGTTGCAGGCCTCGACGCCTGGGGTTGGCGTGACTGCCACGCTGCTCCTAGTCAGCATCCCCCGAAGCAGTTTGTTGTGAAGCGCTCCTTGCTACTTTCTTTTCAGCGACTATGTGTGCGATCTTATCGAATCTATCAGCGCGCTTTCGTCTTTCTATATACCATTCTTCTATTAGTTTCTCTGTTAATTCAATTAGTATGCCAGCCTCATCTGCATCTACCGGTACTATTACGTCAATGTCCTTCTCCATATGAGCACCGATGTTGCCAATTGTTCGCACATGGTCTATGGCCTGAACGCTATCAAGGCTGACTCCCTGTGGGGCTTTGCCGATTGCCAAAGCCTTGCTCAGCTCTCTGATCTCTTCAGCGAGTGTTGCCCTTGCAATTCCGCAGAAATCTCTAATCATGCCTTGTAAACAGCGGCGAGCGAGCGTTGCGGAGGCCTTCGGACTAAGGTCTTTGATCAAGCACGCTTCTGTGTAATCTGATCTGATAGCTGCGGGAACATACTCAGGAATTTGCTTTGCACTGCTTTCGGGTTGCAGTTGCCAACGACGTACCAATCCCTTAAACCTTGCGGGTTCAGATTTCGATGGATCTACTTCGAATAGATAAACACTCAAGGACAAATTGTTACATTCATTGTCCAGGCATCGGATCGCGACAAGCTTGAGATCTAAAGGGCCTTGCGCACTGTGTGCTCGATTAAAGTCGAGGAAGTGAGTTACTTGTATATAGTTATAGTCCGATGCTAGCTGCATCTGGTTGCAGAATGGGCACTTCCACTTGATAGGCCAAGACATAGTACCTGCGATTTCTTCGATCGGAAACTTCTATGCGGTGCGTGTGAGCGGCGACAATGTACGTTCATACCCTACACCAAATCGTAGCAGCCTAAAACACATTCTCGCTAAAATTTCACCAGCCCAATGCAGTCGCATCAGGCTGGTGAAATTAGGATAGGCCAATCAGCCGAAGCGGACGCCGACCACCTCGTAGCTGCGGGCGCCGCCGGGGGCCATGACCTCGACGGTGTCGCCGACGTCCTTGCCGATCAGCGCGCGGGCGATCGGCGAGGAGATCGAGATGCGGCCGAGCTTCACGTCGGCCTCCATGTCGCCGACGATCTGGTACGTCTTCTCCTCCTCGGTGTCCTCGTCGACGAGGGTCACCGTGGCGCCGAACTTGATCTTGGTGCCGTTGAGCTTGGTGACGTCGATCACCTCGGCGCGACTGAGCTTGTCTTCGAGCTCCGCGATACGGCCCTCGTTGTGGCTCTGCGCTTCCTTGGCGGCGTGATACTCCGCGTTCTCCGAAAGGTCGCCGTGGGCGCGCGCTTCCGAGATCGCGTTGATGATGCGCGGACGCTCCACCTGTTGGCGGTGCTTCAGCTCGTTCTCCAGGGCGATGAAGCCGGACGGCGTCATCGGAATCTTTTCCATGGGTACTTACCCCCGGTTCGCGGCCCGGATGGCTCCGGACTCGACAAAAGTTCAGATGCGGCGTCCGCGGGATCGCCCCCCCGGAAACCGCACATCAATCGGCGCCCGCCCGGCCTCGAGGCCTCCGGAGCACCAGCTTCAGGATATGTCGTCCTGACATCGGACCGCTTTTTCGCGCAAGCCCGACGCCCCAACACATACCCGCCTCTCGGCGTTCCGTCGCCCCTCCAGAACGGGGCGGCACCGGCTCACCGGCCGGCCGCGAAGTAGGACTGCAGCGGCCGCACTTCAAGATCGCCGGCGGCGTAGGCCACGATGCCCTCCGTCGCCGCGATCGCTCCTGCGAGCGTCGTATAGTACGGCACCTTCTGCAAGAGCGCCGCGCGCCTGAGCGACCGGCTGTCGCCGAGGGCCTGGTTGCCTTCCGTGGTGTTGAAGACCAGCTGGACCTCGCCGTTCTTGATAGCATCGACGATGTGGGGCCGGCCTTCAAGCACCTTGTTGACCTTGGCGCAGGGCACGCCTTCGGCCTCCAGGAAGCGCTGGGTGCCCGAGGTGGCGATGACCCTGAAGCCGACCCGGGCGAGGGCGCGCATGGATTCGATGATGCGCGGCTTGTCGTCGTCGCGGACCGAGACGAAGACCGTGCCGGCGGTCGGCACGCGGTTGCCGGCGCCGAGCTGCGACTTTGCGAAGGCCATGGCGTAGTCGGTGTCGAGGCCCATCACCTCGCCGGTGGACTTCATCTCCGGCCCGAGCACCGTGTCGACGCCGGGGAAGCGCGCAAAGGGGAAGACCGCCTCCTTGACGGCGATGTGGTCGAGCGTCTTGGGCTTCAGGCCGAAGCCGGCGAGCGGCTCCCCGGCCATGACCCGGGCGGCGATCTTGGCGACCGGCTCGCCGATCGTCTTGGCCACGAAGGGCACCGTGCGCGAGGCGCGCGGGTTGACCTCCAGCACGTAGACGACGTCGTCCTTGACGGCGTATTGCACGTTCATCAGACCGCCGACGTCGAGGGCGAGGGCGAGGGCCTTCGTCTGCCGCTCGATCTCGGCGACGATCTCGGGCTTCAGGCTGTGGGTCGGCAGCGAGCAGGCGCTGTCGCCGGAGTGGATGCCGGCCTCCTCGATGTGCTCCATGATGCCGGCGATGAAGACGTCGCGGCCGTCGCAGAGCGCGTCGACGTCCACCTCGATCGCGTCGGAGAGATAGCGGTCGAACAGGAGCGGGGACTTGCCCAGCACCATGTTGATCTGGCCGGTCTTGTCGTTCGGGTACTTGGCCTTGACGTCGGCCGGCACCATGCCGGGCAGCACGCCGAGGAGGTACTCGTCGAACTGGCCCTCGTCGCGGACGATCATCATGGCGCGGCCGCCGAGCACGTAGGAGGGGCGGACCACGAGCGGGAACCCTAGGTCGCCGGCGACGAGGCGGGACTGCTCGATCGAGTAGGCGATGCCGTTCTTGGGCTGGCGCAGGCCGAGCTTGTCGAGCAGGCGCTTGAAGCGGTCGCGGTCCTCGGCGAGGTCGATCGCGTCGACGGAGGTGCCGAGGATCGGGACGCCGGCCTTCTCGAGCGCGTCGGCGAGCTTCAGCGGGGTCTGGCCGCCGAACTGGACGATGACGCCGTGAAGGGTCCCGCGCGACTGCTCGAGCCGGATGATCTCGAGCACGTCCTCGGCGGTCAGCGGCTCGAAGTAGAGCCGGTCGGAGGTGTCGTAGTCGGTCGACACGGTCTCCGGGTTGCAGTTGACCATGATGGTTTCGTAGCCGGCGTCCTTCAGCGCGAAGGCCGCGTGGCAGCAGCAGTAGTCGAACTCGATGCCCTGGCCGATCCGGTTCGGGCCGCCGCCGAGGATGATGACCTTCCGGCGCTCCGACGGGTTCGCCTCGTCGGCGAGCCGGCCCGCGAAGGGGCGCTCGTAGGTGGAGTACATGTAGGCGGTCGGGGAGGCGAACTCGGCCGCGCAAGTGTCGATGCGCTTGTAGACCGGATGGACGTCGAGCCTCTGGCGCAGCGCCTTCACGTCCGCTTCGGCCTTGCCGGCGAGCTCGGCGAGGCGGGCGTCGGAGAAGCCCATGGCCTTCAGCTGCCTGAGGCCGGCGGTGGTCGCCGGCAGGCCGTGGGCGCGGACCTTCGCCTCCATGTCGACGATCGCCTGGAGCTGGTCGAGGAACCAGCGGTCGATCTTGCAGATGGCATGGATCTGGTCGTGGCTCATGCCGAGCCGCATGGCCTGGGCGACGTGGCGCAGGCGGTCGGGGGTCGGCGTGCCGAGGGCGGCCCGGATGGCGTTCTTGTCGTCGCCCTGGCCGAGGCCGGGGATCTCGATCTCGTTGAGGCCGGTCAGGCCCGTCTCCAGGCCGCGCAACGCCTTCTGGAGCGATTCGGTGAAGGTCCGGCCGATGGCCATGACCTCGCCGACCGACTTCATGGAGGTCGTCAGCTGGGTGTCGGCGCCCGGGAACTTCTCGAAGGCGAAGCGGGGGATCTTGGTGACGACGTAGTCGATCGTCGGCTCGAAGCTCGCCGGCGTGGCGCCGCCCGTGATGTCGTTGGCGAGTTCGTCGAGCGTGTAGCCGACCGCCAGGCGCGCCGCCACCTTGGCGATCGGGAAGCCGGTCGCCTTGGAGGCGAGGGCGGAGGAGCGGGAGACGCGCGGGTTCATCTCGATGACGACCATGCGGCCGTCCTCGGGATTGACGGCGAACTGGACGTTGGAGCCGCCGGTCTCGACGCCGATCTCGCGCAGGACCGCGAGGCTCGCGTCCCGCATGATCTGGTATTCCTTGTCGGTGAGCGTCAGGGCGGGCGCGATGGTGATCGAATCGCCGGTGTGGACGCCCATCGGGTCGACGTTCTCGATGGAGCAGACGATGATGCAATTGTCCGCCTTGTCGCGGACGACCTCCATCTCGAACTCCTTCCAGCCGAGCACCGATTCCTCGATCAGCACCTCGGTGGTGGGCGAGGCGTCGAGGCCGCGCTCGACGATGTCGAGCAACTCGGCGCGGTTATACGCGATACCGCCGCCGGTGCCGCCCATGGTGAAGGACGGGCGGATGATGGCCGGCAGGCCGATCTCCTCCAGCGCCTCCAGGGCCTCGGTCAGACCCTTGGCGACGTAGCGGCGCTTGCGCTCCTCCTCCCTGGCGTTCCACTCGGCCAGGAAGGCGCGCTCACGCCGGGCCTTCTCGTCCGGCGAGGCATCGGACGCGCGGATCTTCAGGATCTCGGCGTCGTGGTGCTCCCGGTCGACGCGCTTCAGGTCCGAGGCGTCGGCGAAGCGGGCCTTCGGGGTCGCGAGGCCGATCCTGGTCATGGCCTCGCGGAAGAGCTCGCGGTCCTCGGCCTTGTCGATCGCCTCGGCGGTGGCGCCGATCATCTCGACGCCGTACTCCTCCAGGACCCCCATCTTGCGCAGGCTGAGGGCGGTGTTGAGCGCGGTCTGGCCGCCCATGGTGGGCAGAAGCGCGAAGCCCTTCGACCGGTCGCCGCGCTCCCGCGCGATGATCTTGGCGACGACCTCGGGGGTGATCGGCTCGATGTAGGTCGCGTCGGCCAGCTCGGGATCCGTCATGATCGTGGCGGGGTTCGAGTTGACCAGGACTATACGATAGCCTTCCTGTCGGAGCGCCTTGCAGGCCTGGGTTCCGGAATAGTCGAACTCGCAGGCCTGGCCGATGACGATCGGTCCGGCGCCGATGATGAGGATGGTTTCGATGTCGGTCCGTTTCGGCATACCTGGCTCGCGTTCCGCAATCGGACGCGCGGGATCGCGCGTCTCGTCGAGGCTGACGGTCTTTCGGGCTGAGACCCGGGGGCTTATAGGGGAAAAGGCCGGCGTCGGGAAGGGCGGTTCACGCGCTCCGCTGCGGCACCGCGGATCCGCCGCAATCAGCCTCTAGCCGGGCGCCATGCCAGCCCTCCGGTCCTCCATGCTCCTCGCCCTGTCCGACCAGTTCCTGCGCTACGCCCTCGTCGGGATCGCGGCGGCGATCGGTCACTACGGGACGCTGATCGGGCTCGTCGAGGGCGGCTTCGCCGGGGCGGTCGCGGCCTCGCTGGCCGGGTTCGTGGTCGGGGGCGTGATCTCCTACATGCTCAACCGGCGCTTCACCTTCGCGAGCGAGCGGAGCCATGCGGGCGCGGTGCCGCGCTTCGCCGTGATCGCTGGGGCGGCCTTCCTGATGACGGGGGCGCTGATGCACGCCCTGACGGCGTGGGCGGGGATCCATTACCTGGTGGCGCAGCTCGTCACGACCGGCATCGTGCTCGTCTGGACCTTCTTCGCCAACCGGTTCTGGACGTTCCGCGGCTGATCCGGTCAGGCCGCGAAGGTTGCGATCACGGCCTCGGCGGCGGCCTCGCCGCTGTCGAAGGCGCATTCGATGCGCGGGCCCAGGCACCAGTCGCCGCAGCAGCCGACTCGGGCGTCCGGGTCCCAAAGGCATGGCACGCCCGCGGCCTGCTCGACCCGCGCGTAGCGCCAGCGGTGGGCCTGGACGAAGAGCGGATCATGGCCGCAGCCTGTGGCCCGCAGGAAGGCCTCCATCAGCAGCGACGCGACCCTGTCGGGTGAGAGTTCCAGGTGGCGTCGGGACCAGGCCGGCGAGGCTTGGACCACGATGGTCTCCGTATCGGCGGGGCGGCCCGGCTTGGACCCGTTGCGGGCGATCCAGACGATCGGTCCTTCGTCGAAGCGCATGCGATCGGGCAGGCCGATGGGCTCCGCATAGGCGAGGAGGAGGGTCCAGCAGGGAGCGTAGACGGCTTGGTGGAGTGCGTCGACCCGCAGACCGGCGGCCGCCGCGAGCGGGGCCGCCTGCGGCGCCGGCAGGGCCAGGAGGACCGCGCCGTAGCGGCCGTTGTGGGGGGCCGTTACATCGCCGTCGCGCACCACCACCGTCCAACCGTGGTCGTCCTTGCGGAGGCCTGACACGAAGCAGTGGGGGACGAGCGGCAGTCCCGCGGCCTCGGCCCGCAGGACGGCGTTCATTCCGGGCAGGCCGACGAAGCGGTCGTCGAACCATTCCGCCGCCAGCCCCGCCGCGCACCACCGGTCGAGCACGGCGCGGAAGCGGGGGCCGCGGGCAGTGAAGTACTGGGCGCCGTGATCGAATTGCAGGTCGGCCAACCGACGGGTCGCCATGCGACCCGAAATGCCGTTGCTCTTGTCGAAGAGCACGGGTGCGAAGCCGGTCTGCGCCAGTCGCCGCGCCGCCGTCACACCCGCCATGCCGGCCCCGATCACCGCAACCGGAATCATGCCGACGTGTCCTCGAGTCCGTTCATGCTGATCTCCGGAAGATTCGTATTCCGATCAGTGCACGCGGGTGCGATCCGCTCAAGTGACCGGGACGCCGGAGCTGCTCTGATGCTGGGTATGAGCAAAGGGGCGACTCAGACGGCTGGGCCGTCAGGACATTACGTTGCGTAATATTCACATAATGGATCATGTCCTTGCGGCAATCAAGCACGCGCGCAGGACAGTCCGACTACGGACCAAGCCGGCCGACGGCAACACCGGGAACTCGGGACGGCGGGCGCGCTCAGAGGGGCCGGTCGGGCTTGGGCGCGCCGTCATAGGCGCCCCAGATGGACTGGTCGTAGTTGATCACCGACCCGGTCATCAGCCCGGACTCCTCGGAGCAGAGGAAAGCGCAGGCGCGGCCGACCTCGAAGGGGTCGATCAACCGCCCCCAAGGCTGCTGCGACGAGGCCTTTTCGAGCCAGTCGGGCGCGGCGTGGTGGAACTCGCGCTGGATCCGGTCCTCGCCGTCGGAGGCCATCCAGCCGATGTTCAGGCCATTGACGCGGATGCGGTTGCGCAGCAGCGCGTAGGCGGTGTTTTCGGTCAACGTGGCGAGGGCGCCCTTGGAGGCGCAGTAGGCGGCCAGGAACGGCTGGCCGGCCTTCGCCGACATCGACCCAATGTTGACGATCGTGCCCTCGATCCTCTCCCGCCGCATGATCGCGATGGCACCCTCCATCAGGTAGAAGGGCGCGCGCACGTTGACGGCGAAGATGCGGTCGAAGAGCTCGGGCGGGGTGTCCAGGATGGTGCCCCGGTCGGTGACGCCGGCGGCGTTGACGAGGGCGTCGACGCGCCCGAAGGCATCGTCGGCGGCGGCGATCACGGCCCGGCAGTCCTCGACGCGGGCGAGGTCGGCGGGCACGAACACCACCCGGCAGCCGGTCGCCTCCTGGATCTCCCGGGCCTTCGCCTCGCCCTTCTCCACCGACCGCCCGCAGGTGACGATCCCGGCCGCGCCGCGCTCCGCGAAGACGCGCGCGATGGCGGCGCCGAGGCCCTGGGTGCCGCCGGTGACCACGGCGATCTCGCCGGAAAGCTGGGACATGGGGAGGCGATCCTTATCTGCCGTTTTGCTTGGGGCGCGCCGGCCCGTGTCGGCCGCCCGTTCGTCGAAGGACCGGCCGCGGCGCCGATCGACGCCGCGGCCGGGAGGCGATCACCCGCCGATGCAGGTTTCGATGTTCTTGGGCGTGCAGACGTCGAGGCCCGTGTAGGTCGGGTCGGCGACGGTCTTGCCCTCCTTCAGGTCCTTCAGGAAGAACATGGCCTTGTAGCCCATCTCGAAGGGCCGCTGGCCGACCTGGCCGCGGGAGAGGCCGGCCTTCATGAGGTCCATCTGGACCGGCAGCGTGTCGGCGACCACGAGGGCGAGCGAGCCGTCGGCGATCTTCGCCTTGTACTTCTCGGCGACCTTGCGGTAGGCGTCCGGCAGGAACTGCGGGAAGCCGCCGGTCGGCGTGAAGGCGTCCAGGTTCGGCATCTTGCCGAGGATGTCCTCCATCTGCTGCACCGACCGCGGGAAGTCGTCGTCGGTGTAGAGCGGGCAGCCGTCGGCCTCCTTCCAGTTGTTCTGGCCGGTGAGGCGGTTGCCGGGCGAGGTCGTGCCGGTGGCGCCCGCCAGGGTGTCGCGAATGCCCTGCATGCGCTCGTTGTGGTTGGCCGCGGCGGCGCCGCCGGACTGGATGCAGATCGTGCCGCCGTTCGGCTTGATGGACTGGACGATCTTGGCGATGTTCACGCCGATGTCGTAGTTCTTCGTGCCGACATAGGCGACGCGCAGGGCCTTGTCCTTCGGCAGGAGGTCGGAGTCCCAGGTGAGCACCGGGATGCCGGCCTTCTTGGCGCCCTCGAGCGCGCTCGCCATGGCGGCCGCGTTCGACGGCGAGACGGCGATGCCGTCGACCTTCTTGGCGATCAGGTCGTTGACGATCTGGACCTGCTCCTCGCCGCCGCCGTGCTCGCCGGGGCCGATGTAGAGGCACTCGACGGCGCCGTTCAGCTCCTTCTCGGCCTTGCGGCAGCCCGCCAGCGCCTGGTCGAAGAAGGGGTTGTTCATGTTCTTCGGCACGAGCGCGAAGGTGTACTTCTTGCCCTGCGCCGCGGCGCCGCCCATCGAGAGCGCCAGGGCCGTGCCGACCAGCAGGGCCGTCGAGACGATCTTCTTCATGGTGAGTTCCTCCTATGACCCCCGTTCGTTGACTTCAGGCTTGGCCGTGGGGTTCGGTCAGGCCCGCTTGCGTCCGCGGACCCGCTCGAGCAGGACCGCCAGGATGATGATCACGCCGACGAAGGCGCCCTGCCAGTTGGAATCGACGCCGGCCATGAGCAGCGAGTTTCGGATGAGCTCGATCAGGGCCGCGCCGATGAAGGCGCCGTAGGCTCCGCCGGCGCCGCCCATCAGGTCCGCGCCGCCGATCACCGTCGAGGCGATGACGCGCAATTCGTAGGACTGGCCGAGGGCATTGATGGCGGAGCCCTGCCAGCCGACGATCAGGATCGAGGCGAGCGAGGCGGAGAGGGCCGAGATCACGTAGGCGGAGAGCTTGACGGCCTTGACGTTGACGCCCGTCAGGGTGGCGGCGTGCTCGTTGCCGCCGATGGCGTAGAGATGGCGGCCCCAGGCGCTCATCCGCAGCACGAGGGCGAGCACGATCGTCAGGACGATCAGGATCAGCACCGGGTTGGCGATGGGGAAGGGCAGGGGCAGGCCGAGGTTGTCGCCGCCGCCGAGGAGCTTGAAGGTCGGGCCGCTGGGGCCGAAGTCGTAGATCATCTTGTTGCCGGACAGGACGATCGCGAGCGAGCGGGCGATCGACATGGCGCCGAGCGTGACCACGAAGGAGGACAGGCCGACATAGGCGACGAAGAAGCCGTTCACGACGCCGACCGCCCCGCCGGCGAGGAGGCCGGCCGCCACGGCCGCGTACCACGGGTACTGGGCCTGCAGGACGAGGCCGCAGACCACCGCCACCATGCCCATGATCGAGCCGACCGAGAGGTCGATGCCGCCCGTCAGGATGACGCAGGTCATGCCCAGCGCCATGATGCCGATGAAGGCGAAGTTGCGGGAGATGTTGTAGAGGTTGTTGGCCGTCGGGAAGCTGTCGGGCTGCAGCCAGCTCATGAAGGCGAAGATCGAGAGGAAGACGACCGTCACCCAGAAGGACTGGGCCGACAGGAGATGGTCCAGGAGGCTCTTCTCCTTGACGGACAGCATGTTCTCGATGGCGACGGAGTCCTGCGCGGCCGTGGGCGCGGTCGGCTCATGCGGCATGGATCGCCCCCGTGATGAGGCCCGTCACCTCCTCGGGCGAGGAGAGGCGGATCTGCTTGTCGGCGACCTTGCGGCCACGGCGCATCACGACGACCCGGTCGCAGACGGCGAAGACGTCGGGCATGCGGTGGGAGATCAGGACGACCGCGATGCCGGCGTCGCGCAGGCGGCGGATGAGGTCGAGCACCTCGGCGACCTGACGCACGCTGATCGCCGCGGTCGGCTCGTCCATCAGCACGATCTTGGCGTTGGAGAGGCGGGTGCGGGCGATGGCGACCGCCTGGCGCTGGCCGCCCGACATCTGGCGGACGAGGTCGCGGGGCCTGGTCTCCGACTTCAGCTCGACGAAGATCTGGCCGGCCCTGTGGACCATGGCCTTGTGGTCGAGGAACTTGAACGGACCGACCTTGCGCTTGATCTCGCGGCCGAGGAAGACGTTGGCGGCGGCCGTGAGGTTGTCGCAGAGGGCGAGGTCCTGGTAGACGACCTCGATGCCTTTCTTGCGGGCCTCGACGGGCTTGTGGAAATGGCAGACCTCCCCGTCGAGCACGATCTCGCCCGAGGTCGGGGGGAAGTTGCCGGCGATCAGCTTGACGAGGGTCGATTTGCCGGCGCCGTTGTCGCCCATCAGGCCGACGATCTCGCCCTTGCCGATCGACAGGTCGACGTCCTGGAGCGCCTTGATGGCGCCGAAGCTCTTGGAAACGTGCCTGAGAGTCAGGAGGCTCATGGACGAGCCCCCGACGATGCCGTGCCGGCCATGCGATCTCCTCCCATGCCGGTCTGGCGCCGGCATCTGCCCGGCCCCGTCAGGGAGGCCGATGCTTTTGTGTGAGGATACCCCGTTTCTTGGGAGTGGCAAGAACATTTTGCACGAATGAAATATTCTGCCAAGACATCGGGAGCGTCTGGCGTGGTTTGCAGTATAGGACCGTCGAAGCGGAAGTCTTCCCAGGTCATCGCGGTCACGTCTCTTGGCGTTTCGAGAACCATGGCGACATGACACGTGCTTTCCGCCTGGTCGAGACTCGTCTCAGCTTGGGGAAGGACTCGCGACGCCTGTCGAGACTGTCAGGGTTCCGTCATGCGGCTCGCCTGCGCCCGGCGCCGGCCGCCGCGCGCCGGCGCGGGAGAGGCTTGCGGGGCGGGGGCTGCGGGGCTTAGCGTCTGGTCCGAGGCCGCCCGCCAGAGGCGGCCACGGGAGGAACACCATGACGCTTCGCACCAGCCTCGCGGCCCTGGCCGGGCTCGCCGCCTGCCTCGTCCTCGGTCCCGCCCTGGCGGCCGACTATCCGGCGCCGAAGGACGGCGTCTATGTCGCCAAGGACTTCAAGTTCCATACCGGCGACCGCCACGCGGAAGTCCGTCTCGCCTACAAGACCATCGGCGAGCCGACCGGCGAGCCGGTGCTGATCCTGCACGGGACCGCCGGGTCTGCCCAGAGCATGCTGACGCCCGGCTTCGCGGGGGAGCTCTTCGGCGAAGGCCAGTCGCTCGACGCGAAGAAGTATTTCATCATCCTTCCCGACGCGCTCGGGGCCGGCAAGTCGTCGAAGCCGTCGGACGGTCTCAAGGCCGAGTATCCGGCCTACAACTACGACGACATGGTCGACGCCCAATACCGGCTCGTTACCGAGGGCCTCGGCATCAAGCACCTCCGCCTCGTGCTCGGAAATTCGATGGGCGGCATGCATGCCTGGGTCTGGGGCACGCGCTATCCGGAGATGATGGACGCCATCGTGCCGATGGCCTCGCAGCCGACCGCGATGTCGGGCCGCAACTGGATGATGCGCCGCCTGATGATCGAGACCATCAAGGCCGACCCCGACTACAAGGGCGGCAACTACACGACGCCGCCGAAGTTCGCCGCCATCGCGAACGTCTTCTACGGCACCGGCACGAACGGCGGCGACATGGCCCTGCAGAGCCAGGCGCCGACCCGCGAGGCGGCCGACAAAATCATCGACGCCCGGCTCAAGGCGGCGTTCACGGCGGACACGAACGACTTCCTCTACCAGTGGGCCTCCTCGGCGGACTACGACCCGTCGGCGAAGCTCTCCGCCATCAAGGCTCACGTGCTCGCCATCAACTCGGCCGACGACGAGCGCAACCCGGTGTCGACCGGCCTGATGGCCGAGGCCATGAAGCAGGTGAAGAACGGCCGCCTCCACGTCATTCCGGCGAGCACGGCCACGGCCGGCCACGGGACGACCGGGGGCATGGCGAAGCTCTGGGCGCCGCAGCTCGCCGAATTCCTGGCGAGCGTGCCGAAGATGTGAAGGGACGGGCGGCGCGCGATGGCCGAGCCGGTGTGGATCGAGGCCGCCCTCAACGGGCCGTGGGGTCGCGGGCTGCAGCCCGGGATCCCGGTTTCGGTCTCCGAGATCGTGGCCGAGGGTATCGCGGCCGCGGAAGCCGGGGCGGCGATCGTCCACTTCCACGCCTATGACGAGGCGACCGGCCGGCAGCAGGACGACTGGGAGATCTACGCACGCATCATCGAGGGCATCCGGGCACGGGCCGACGTGATCGCCTACCCGACGATCCCGCTCGCGGGCTCCGGCCTCGGCGCCTTCGAGCCGGCCGGGGCGCGGGACCGATTCCGGCATATCGACGAACTCGGCCGGCGCGGTCTCCTGGAATGGACGGTGGTCGACCCCGGGTCGGTCAACTTCGCAAGGCTCGACGCCATCGCGGCGGGCGAGCCGGGCTTCGTCTATCTCAATCCGGAGAGCCATGTGGGCGAGGGGCTGCGGGTCTCGGCGGCGCACGGCATCCGGCCGAGCTACGCGATCTACGAGCCCGGGTTCAGCCGGCTCGGCGCGGCGCTGGCGGCGCGGTCGCCGGGCCTGAGGACGCCGGTGTACCGCCTGATGTTCTCCGATCGCTTCGCCTGGGGCTTCCCTCCGCGGGACTGGGCGCTGGAGGCGCATCTGCGGCTTCTCGGCGAGGTTGCGCCCGGGGCTGCCTGGATGGTCGCGGGGCTCGGCGTCGACATCGACGCGCTCATCGAACCGGCCGTCGCGCGCGGCGGTCATGTCCGGGTCGGGCTGGAGGACGCGATCTTCGGCGAGGCGCGGTCCAACCGGGCGCTCGTCGACGCGGCGGTGCGACGGGTGCGCGCGCTCGGGCGCGATCCGGCGACGACCGCCGAGGTTCGCCGCGCGGCGGCCCGAACCGATTCGGTCCCTTGAACGAGCGGATCGGCGCGGCGGGTCCCCGGACTAGCCACGAGCCCGGGCAGCGCAATCGGCTGCCGTCCGATCTCGGCCCCTCTGCAAGGAGGGCCAGCGCGCTCGCCTGCGGAGCAGTCACGGCCGCCATCCTGACATTTTTTCTATTCGTAAGGGCAACAATGGACTGAATTGATGCCATTCTGGTAGAGGATCGCCACGATCGCACTTGCAGGCTCCGGCATGCATTCGGGCCTGCGAGTTGGACGTGGACTGCCTCGCCCACGCGGCGAGTCGGGTCGGCCGGAGGGCGGTGCCCCAATAGCGCCCTCCGGCCGATTGCCGTTTCCGCCCCCGGCTTGGAAGAACCAGCTGGGCGTCAGTCGGCGTGGGCGGCCGCGGGCGCGACCGAGGCGGGGCGCTTGGCGGTCCGGATCAGCAGGAGCAGCGGCACGGCGAGCAGGCTGATGACCGTCATCAGCTTGAAGTCGTTCTGGTACGCGATGGTGAGCGCCTGGGAGGTGACGAGGCGCTCGAGCAAGGCCCGGCCGGCCTCGGTGGCGGGGTCCATCATGGCGGCGCCGGGGAATTGCAGGCCGAGGTTCCAGGGCGTCACGAGTTCGGCGAGGCGGGCGTGCATGACGGTCGTGGTCGAGCTCAGCTCGGCGATGACGATCGACACGCCCACGGCGCTGCCCATGTTGCGGATCAGGGTCCAGACCGCCGCGCCCTCGGTGCGGTAGCGGGCCGGGAGCGTCGCGAAGGCGACCGTGTTCATGGGCACGAAGACGAGGCCGAGGCCGAGGCCCTGGACGACCGAGGTCCAGACGATCGTGAAGGCACTGATGTCGGGGGTGATGCCGATCATCAGGACCATGGGCAGGGTCGACAGCCCGAGGCCGGTCAGGATCAGGAGGCGCGCGTCGACGCGGCCCAGGAGCCGCCCGGCGATCATCATGGACACCATTGTGCCGACGCCGCGGGTGCCGAGGAGGAGCCCGGCCTGCATCACCGGATAGCCCATGACGCTCTGCACGAAGGGGGTGATCAGCGCCATGGTGGCCAGGAGGATGATGCCGATCACGAACATGAACAGCACCCCGACGGTGAAGTTCGTGTCCCGGAAGATCTGGATCGGGATGAAGGGCTTCTCGGCGGTCAACGAATGGACGACGAAGTACCAGAAGCCCGCGCCGGATACGACCGCCTCGGCGACGATCTCGGCGCTGTCGAACCAGCCGACGCTCTCGCCCCGGTCGAGCATCAACTGGAGCGCGCCGATGCCGATGGACAGCGCCGCGAAGCCGAACCAGTCAAAGCCCATGGGGCGCGCCTCGGTCTCCTCCATAAAGGTCATCAGGCCGAGGACGGTCGCGATGCCGAAGGGCAGGTTGACGAAGAAGACCCAGTGCCAGGACAGGGTCTCGGTGAGCCAGCCGCCCAGCGTCGGGCCCATGATGGGGCCGAGCATGACGCCCATGCCCCACACCGCCATGGCCTGGCCGCGCTTCTCGGGGGGATAGATGTCCATCATGACGGCCTGGCTCAGCGGCACCAGGGCGGCACCGAAGACGCCCTGGAGGAGCCGGTAGAGCACCATGTCGGTGATGGACTGGGCAATGCCGCACAGCATGCTGGCGAGGGTGAACCCGGCCGCGCAGACGATCAGCACCTTCTTGCGGCCGAAGCGCATGGCGAGCCAGCCGACCGGGGCGGTCATGATGGCGGCGGCCACGATGTAGGAGGTCAGGACCCAGCTCACCTGGTCGAGGGTCGCCGACAGGCTGCCCTGCATGTAGGGCAGCGCCACGTTGGCGATGGTCGTGTCGAGGGCCTGCATGATCGTCGCCGCCATCACGCAGACGGTGATCATGGTGCGGTTCGGGGCGCGCTTCCCGGCGGTCCCCGCCGGCGCGGCGGCCCCCGCCGGCGCGGCGGCCGTGCTCACGATCCCTTCCTCGGCAGCGGCGGCTTGCGCGCGGGGACGCCGGCGGCGGCCTCCAGGCCGAAGAGCCCGGCGAGGCTGCGCTGGCGGCCGGTGTCGATGGCGACGTCGGCGCTCATGCCGGCGCGGAGGCCGGACAGGTCCTGGCCGGCGTCGAAGGCGACGCGCACGGGGATGCGCTGGACGACCTTCACCCAGTTCCCGGAGGCGTTCTGGGGCGGAAGGATCGAGAATTGCGCGCCCGTACCGGGGCTGATCGACTCCACCGTGCCCCGGAAAACCTTGTCGGGATAGGTGTCGACGCGAACCTCGACGGGCTGTCCGCGGGTGACGAACTCGAGGTCGGTCTCCTTCGGGTTGGCGTCGACCCACATCCGGTCGGTGGCCACGATCGCGAAGACGGTCGTGCCGGCGGAGAGGTAGCGGCCCATCTGGATCGCGGGCACCTGGGTGGCGACCCCGGCGATCGGGGAGCGCAGGAGCGTGTTCTCGAGGTCCCGGGCAGCCCGGTCGCGCCGGGTCACGGCCTCGCGGTAGGGCGGGTAGTCCTCGACGGCGAGTTGCGGCTTGCCCAGGAGCTGGTCGAGGGCAGTCGCGCGCTGCTGCCGCAGGGTCTCCAAATGGGCGCGCGCCGTCGCCAAGGCGATTCGCACGGTCTCGACCTCGGTCTGGGTGGTGACCTTGTTGCCGTAGAGGGCCTGCTTGCGCTCCAGGTCTTTCTCGCGAAGGTCCGCGCTCTCGCTGGCGATGTCGATCTGGCGGCCGAGGCTCTCGACCGTCGTCTTCAGGCCGGCGAGGTCCGACCGCACGCCCTCGACCTTCGCCTCCGCCTCGCGCAACGCCAGCCGGTAGGGCTCGGGGTCGATCTGGAAGAGCGGATCGCCGGGCTGCACGGGCTGGCCCTCGGTCACGGCGATCGAGACGACGCGGCCTGAGACCTCCGGCGTGATCAGCACCTTCTCGGCGCCCACGTAGGAGTTGTCGGTGGAGACGTAGCGGCCGCCGTGCAGGTAGAAGGCAAAGCCTCCCGCGGCGGCGAGCAGCGGCACCAACACCATGAGGAGGAAGCGGATCCCCCGGCGACGCCGGCGGGGTTCGGGCTGCGGCCTTACCTGGGGCGCGGTTGCCGGGAGGCCGCCGCCCGCGGTCGCGACCGCGCCTTCGCGCGGCACGGCCGTGGTCTCGGTCTTCTCGGGGGTGGCGTCAGCCGGCATGGGAAAGCTCCGTCCTGGCCGCGGCGCACCGGGCTTCGGCGGCGGCCTTGCAATTGCGCTTCACGCGGTCGAGCACGGCGGCCAGGGAGGCGACCGCCTCCGGATCGAGCCCCGCGAAGATTTCCTGCATGACCTCGGCGGCCAGCGGCGCGAAGTTGGCGAGCGCCTCGCGGCCGGCATTCGTGATGAAGAGCCTGTTGGCCCGACGGTCGGTCGGATGCGGGCGGCGCTCCACGAAGCCCTGGGCGTCGAGCCGGTCCACCAGGCGGGTCAGCGAGATCGGCTGGATCTCCAGGAGATCCGCCAATTCCGCCTGGGTGAGGCCCTCCTGTCGGGAGAGGCGACCGAGCAACGCCCACTGCGCGCGCGTGGTTCCCTGCTCCCGCGCCTTGTGGTCGACATGGGTCCGGACCATCCGGGCGGCATCGACGAGCAGGAGGAAGGCTTCGCGCCGAGGATCGGCGCCGGTGAGGATCGGTTTCTGTGTCATAGGCTCAATATAAGCATGCTTATGATATGTGCCACTTGGAATCGGGAAGGCTGGCATGCTGTCGCCGCATGGTGCGGAGCGCCCTTGCGAGGAGACCATTCATCCAGTAAAAGAGACGCATGACTACTATCGTGGACGATCCCTCCGTAGCCATCGCACGCGTCCTGCGGCAGGAGCGGAGCGCCCGGGGCTGGTCGCTCGCCGATCTCGCCGAGCGCTCCGGCGTCGCCAAGGCGACGCTCAGCAAGATCGAGCGGGCGGAGACGAGCCCCACGGCCGTGATCCTCGTCCGCATCGCGGGCGCCTTCGACCTGACCCTGGCCGGCTTCCTCCTGCGCGCGGAAGGGGACCGGGACCGGCTATGCCGCGCCGCCGACCAGCCGGTCTGGCGCGATCCGGAGACCGGCTATCGTCGCCGCCAGATCTTCAGCCGGCCCGACCACCCGGTGGAGATCGTCGAGGTCGAACTGCCGGCCGGCCGGCGGGTCACGCTGCCCGCCTCGTCCTACGCGCGCATCCGCCAGGTTCTCTGGCTCCGGTCGGGCCGGCTCGTGCTGGAGGAGGGTGCCGACCGCCACGAGCTGTCGCCGGGCGACTGTCTGGGGTTCGGGCCGCCGGCCGAGGTGGTGTTCGAGAACCCCGGTCCCGATCCCTGCACGTATGTCGTCGCCCTCGCCCGGGAGTAGTGCCGTGACCCAAGCCCGCATCGTTCCCCTGACGCCCGATCCGCCGGTCATCGAGCGGCTCGCTGACATCCTGGTGGCCGTCGTGGCGGGGGGCGGGTCGGTCAGCTTCATGCACCCGCTGCCCCGGGAGCGGGCGCGGGCCTTCTGGGACGGCGCGCTCGCCGCCGCGGCGCGGGGGGAGCGGCTGGTGCTCGGCGCCTTCGTGGACGGCAGCCTGGCGGCCACCGTCACGCTCCACCTCGACTGTCCGCCCAACCAGCCCCATCGTGGCGAGATCGCCAAGCTGATGACCCATCCCGACCACCGCGGGCAAGGGCTCGCGCGCGCCCTGATGGAGGAGGCGGAGCGCCACGCGGTCGCGCGGGGCCGGACGCTCCTGGTCCTCGACACCGCCACCGACGGCGGCGCGCGGGGCCTCTATGAGCAGCGGGGCTTCACGCTGGCCGGCGAGATCCCGGACTATGCGCTGAAGCCGCATGGGGGGCTCACCGGCACGCTCCTCTACTGGAAGCGGATCGGGGCGGCCGGAGCGGCGGCCAGCGGCCCGGCCTGACGGCTCGCCTCCACAAGGGACTACAACCCAGAGCTTTGTCATTTTCATCACGATAAGGAATTCCAAAGACATCCCGTGCCAGATTGTCACTCCTTCGAGGCCTTGCGCGACGACGGTCGTCCCGGCGCCCCGCGGAGCAGACCCAGGGAAAGACAAAGGCAGGGATGACGCCGGAACGCAGTCACGCACTGATCCTGCGCATCGTCGCCGCCTATGCGCTGGGGGCGACGGTCTGGATCTTCGCGTCCGACAGCCTGCTGGCGCAGATCGCCGACCCGGGCGCGATCGTCGCCATCGCGAAGTTCAAGGGGGTCGTGTTCGTCGCGGTCACGGCCGGCCTCCTCTATCTCGCGCTTCGGCGCTTCGCCTCCGAGACGGCCCCGGCGGAAGCCCCGAAGGCCGGGTCCTCTCTCACGCTGGTGCTCGCCATCTCGGCCGCGATGGCGACGACCGGCCTGATCGGGACCGTGGTGTACCGGGCGGAAGCGGATGCCCTGCGCCGGCTCGCGCTGGAGAAGATGGAACTGGTGACCGCCGCCCGTGCCCAGGCGATCTCGCGCTGGGTCTCGGAGCGACGCCGCAACCTGGAGGACTTCGCCGAGAGCCCCCTGCACCGGGATGCCCTCGCGCGCGTCATGGCGACGGGGTCGCCGCTCGACCGGGCGTCCCTCGAAGCGGTCATCGACGGCTTGCGCGCCCGGTACGGCTTCGCCTCCGTGGGCCTGTTCGCCCTCGACCGGACGAGGCTCGCCGGCGACGGGCAGGACGACATCGAGGAGCATCGAGCGGCCTTCGCGCGCGCCCTGGCGGGAGTGCCGGCCGTGCTCGACGCCCACCGGCACCAGGACGGGACGCTTCGGCTCGCCTTCATGATTCCGTTTCGCTCCACGGATCGGACGTTCGCCTCGCCGCTCGGTGTGGTGGTCGGCGACCTGCGGCCCTCGGACGAACTGTTTCCCATGGTGGTGGCCCGGGTCACGGCCGCCGCAACGGAACGCACGCTGCTGGTGCGGATGCAGGACGACGAGATCGAGATCCTTTCGGGCAACGGGGGGACGGACCAGGTCCGGATGTCGGTTCAGGACGTCGGGGCCGCGGATCCTGCCGTGCGCCGGGCGATGTCGGGCGAACGACGGATCTCGAGCCAGGATCGGGACGGCCGCCCCATCCTCGCCGCCGGGCTCGAGGTTCCGCAAACCGGCTGGTCGCTGTTCGTCTCCATCGACGAGGGCGAGGCGCTCGCCAACCTCAAGCACCTGGCGGTGGCCGCGGGGGTGGCCGTGGCGATCGCCTTCGCGGCCTCGATCGCGCTCGCCGTCCTCCTGTGGCAGCGCCAGCGCCTCGGGGCGGCCATGGCGCACCTGTCCCAGGCCCGGCTGATGCAGGCGGCGGAAGACCGCTACCGGGCCACCTTCGAGCAGGTCCAGGTCGGGATCGTCAGCATCACGGCGGACGGGCGCTGGAGCGAATTCAACAGCGCGTTCCTGCACATGACCGGCTACGACGCGGAGGCGATCCGGTCGGTCGCCATCGCGGACCTGATCCACCCCGACGACCTCGAATCGGCGGCCGATTCGGTCCGGGGCCTTCTGACCGGGACCAAGGAGACCTGCCTGGCCGAGCGCAGGATCCGCAGGTCCGACGGCACCGTCGCGACCGTGATGGTGTCGGCCTGCCGCGCCGAGCATGCCGCGACCGGCGAGCCCTACGTCATCGCCGCCTTCCACGACGTCAGCGAGCGCCGTCTCGTCGAAGAGGAACTCCGGCGGGCGGCCGCGGTCTTCTCCAACACCCAGGAGGCCGTGGTCATCACCGACCCGCGCGGCCGCATCGTCGACGTCAACCCGGCCTTCACCACCATCACCGGGTGGGCCGCCGACGAGGTAACCGGGCGCCGCATGAGCATCCTCAGTTCGGGCCTGCACGACGTCGGCTTCTACAAGGCTCTCTGGCGGTCCGTGGAGGAGACGGGACACTGGCAGGGCGAGATCTGGAACCGGCGCCGCAACGGCGAACTCTTCCCCGAGTGGCTGACCATCTCGACGGTGCGCGACGCGGCGGGCCAGGTCACCCACCGCCTCGGCACCTTCATCGACATCGGCCAGTTGAAGACCTCGGAGGCGCGGCTCGCCTACCTCGCCAACCACGATCCCCTGACCGATCTGCCCAACCGCTTCATGCTGATGGGCATGCTGGCCCGCTCCATCGAGCAGGCCGCCGTGCGCGGCGCGATCGGGGCGGTGATCTTCCTCGACCTGGACCGCTTCAAGACGGTCAACGACAGTCTCGGCCACGCGGCCGGCGACGAGCTCATCGTCCTGGTGGCGGACCGGTTGCGGCGCGATCTCCTGCCCGGGGCGATCCTGGCGCGGCTCGGCGGGGACGAATTCGTCTGCCTGGTTCCCGACGCCCCCGGCCGGGAGGCGGTGGCAGAGCTCGCGGAGCGGTGGAACCGGCTCGGGGCGGAGGAATACGTGCTGTCGGGCGGGCGCAGCCTCTACATCTCGGTCAGCCTCGGGATCTCGGTCTTCCCGCATGACGGCACCTCCGCCACGGAGGTGCTGCAGCACGCGGACGCGGCGCTCTACGAGGCCAAGGCGGCAGGCGGCTCGACCTACCGCTTCTATACGCGCGGGCTCACCCAGGCCGCTGCCCAGAAGCTCGAGATCGAGGTCGGACTCCGCCGGGCGCTCGAGCGGGGCGAGTTCGAGCTGCTCTACCAGCCGGTCGTCGCCTCCGCGGACGGCCGGACCCGCAGCGTCGAAGCGCTCCTGCGCTGGAACGACCCGGAGCGGGGCGTGATCGAGCCGGCGCGGTTCATCCCCTTCGCGGAGGAGACCGGGCTCATCCTCGCGATCACCGACTGGGTGCTGCCGACCGCCTGCCGTCAGATGCAGGCCTGGCGTGAGGCCGGGCTCGGGCTCGACGTGATGGCCGTCAACCTGTCGGCCCGGGAGTTCCGGCAGGCCGACATCGTGGAGCGCGTCGCCCGAATCCTGCACGAGACCGGGCTGCCGGCGCAGTGCCTCGAACTGGAGATCACCGAGGGGGCGCTGCTGGAGCACGGGGATTCCGACCGGCGCCTGGCGGCCCTGCGCGAGCTGGGCGTCCGGCTGGCGGTCGACGACTTCGGCACGGGCTACTCGTCGCTCTCCTACCTGAGCCGGCTGCCGCTGGACAAGCTGAAGATCGACAAGAGCTTCGTGCGCAACCTGCCGTCCGACCCCACCTCGGTGGAGATCGCGCGGACCATCATCGCGCTCGCCCGCAATCTCGAGCTCGTCGTGGTGGCGGAGGGCGTCGAGACGGAAGGCCAGTTCGCGGCTCTCGCCGCGATGGGTTGCGATTTCGCCCAGGGCTATCTCTTCTCCCGTCCGGTCGCCGCCCGCGACCTGCCGGCGGTGGCTGGCCGGCCGGGGCTCATGGGCGGATCCGCGCTCCGCGCCCCCGACGAGGGCCCGAGGGCGGAGCGCCTGCGGAACTCGGCCTAGGGCAGGCCCGCGGCGATCCGCTCCTCCAGGAAGGCCGGCACGAGCACGGGGGCGAGGGCCTGCAGGGTCGCGACCGCCTCGGGGCCGTAGCGGCCGGGGGTGTCGAGGAGGTTGAGAGTGCCGAGCACGTCGCCGTCGTAGAGGACGGGCACGTTGACGACCGAGCCGAGCCCCATGCGCTCGAGCGGGCCGCTGTCCGGGAAGGCGCGGCGGAAGCTCTCGGGATCGGCGGCGCAGTAGGGCCGGCCCTCCTCCAGGACTTGGATGCTCCAGGGCGTCCGGGGCATGAGGACGGCGGGGCCGGGCGGGACCCTGTCCGGCCGGCTGGAGTGGATCCGGCGGACGCGGTGGCCCTCCACCGCCATCAGCGTGAAGAGCCGGTGGCCCGGGTCGGCGGCGGCGGCCTCTTCGACGGCGCGGACCATGGCCGCCGGTTGGCCCTTTTCGGCGAGGACGGCCCAGAGACGGGCGAGGCGGGTGTCGGTCACTTGCGGCTGCTCCGGGCTCGGGCGGCACGCTCCGCCCCGCCCGAGCCACCATAGCGCAAGCGCGGGCCTGGTCCGGTCGGGGGGTCGGCGGCGAAGGGGGAGGGCCGGGCGCGGCCGGATCAGTTTCGGAGGCGAATCACCTTGCGATCGGGCGTGCCTTGAAGGATGGCGCCGAGCTTGCGGGCGAGTTCGTCGTCCCGGAAGGGCTTGCGGATGATGCGGTCCTCGCCGACGTCGCGCAGGGCCTTGAGGTCCGCGTAGCCGGTGATGAAGAGGACCGGCAGGTCGGGATGCATGAGGCGGGCGGCGTCGGCGACTTCCGAGCCGTTCATGCCCGGCATGGCGTAGTCGACCAGGAGGAGATCGGCGACCCGGCCCTGGCGAAGAAGGTCCAGGGCGGCGTTGCCGCTGCCGGCCTCCAGCACCGCGTAGCCGAGTTCCTCCAGCATGGCCGAGGTCACCTCCCGGACGGCACTGTCGTCGTCGAGGAGGAGCACGGTGCGGCCACCGGTGTCCGGGGTGGGTCCGGGGGCGATCGGGGGCGGGATGTCCCGGGCCGGCGCCGCCACGTAGGCGCGGGGCAGGAAGACCTGCACGGTCGTGCCTTCGCCGAGCCGGGTCTCGATCCGGACCCCGCCGCTCGACTGCTTGGCGAAGCCGTATACCTGGGCGAGGCCGAGGCCGGAGCCCTTGCCGACGTCCTTGGTGGTGAAGAAGGGCTCGAAGGCCTTGGCGAGTACCTCCGGCGCCATGCCGGAGCCGGTGTCGCTGACCGACAGCATGACGTAGTCGCCGGGCGACGGCTCCTCGGGACGGGCCGGGGGCGTGTCGAGCCTGACGTTGGCGGTCTCCACCGTCAAAGCGCCGCCGACCTCCATGGCGTCGCGGGCGTTGATGGCGAGGTTGAGGATGATGAGCTCGATCTGGGTTGGGTCGACCAGGGCGGGCCAGAGGTCCGGCTTCAGCACGGTCTCGATGCGGATGCTGCCGCCCATGGTCGATTGCAGCAGGTCGCGCATGCCCGCGACCGTCTCGTTGAGGTCGAGGGGCTTGGGCTCGAGCTTCTGGCGCCGGGAGAAGGCGAGAAGCTGCGCGGTCAGCTTGGCGCCCCGCTCGGCGGCGGTCCGCATGTGGCCGAGCCGCTGCGCCAGGCGGGGATCCCGGGGCAGCTTGGCGAGCGCCTTCTCGACGAAGGCCACGTTGCCGAGGATGACCGTCAGGAGATTGTTGAAGTCGTGCGCGACCCCGGAGGTGAGCTGGCCCACGGCCTCCAGGCGCTGCATCTGGCGGAGGGTCTCCTCGACGCGCTCGCGTTCGGCGATCTGCTCGGCGAGCTGGCGGTTGCGCTCCGCCAGGGCTTCGGCGGCCGCCCGCTCGCTGGTGATGTCCCGGCCCACCGCATAGAAGGCGTCCCCTTCCGGCGCCGCCGTCCAGGCGATCCATCGCCAGGTACCGTCGATGCGACGGATGCGGTTCTCGAAACGCTCGATGCGGTCGCCGCGGCCCAGCCGGTCGACGATGGCCACCGAGCGCTCCTGGTCGTCCGGGTGGATCATCCGTCCGATCCGCGCGCCGACCAGGTCGTCCGGGCGGTGGCCGAGCATGGACATCCAGGCCGGGTTGACGCGCCGCAGGCAGCCGTCGAAGCCGACGACGGCGAAGAGGTCCGGGCTCAGGCGCCAGATCCGGTCGCGCTCGGCCGTGCGCTCGGCGACCTGCTGCTCCAGGGAGGCGGCGAGGTTCTGCAGGGTCTCGTGGGCCTTGCGCTCGGCCGTCGTGTCGCGCACCACGCCGACGAGCCGGACGGCCCCGTCGCCGTCGTTCTGGGTCTGGCCGTGCATGGCGACCCAGCGGGGCTCCCCGCGGGCCGGCGAAACGCGGAACTCGACGTCGAAGCTGCAATTCGGCTCGCCGCAGCCCTCGCTCGCGGCCTCGACCGCCTTGCGGACCCGCTCGCGGTCTTCCGGGGCGCAACGGTCGAGGAGCATCTCGTAGGACGGCTCGGCCTCGGCATCGAGGCCGAAGAGGCTCCGGCAGCGGGCGTCGCACCGAAACTCCCGGCGAACGGCATCGTAGTTCCACAGGCCGAGTGCGGCGGCCTCGGTGGCCACGCGGGCGCTGAGTTCGCTGCGCTGGAGCGCCTCCTCGACGCGCCGCCGCTCCGCCCTGTCCCTGGCCTGCTCGAGCGCCCGCGACACGGCGCCGTCGAGCCGTCCGAGGTTGCGCTTCATGACGTAGTCGGCGGCACCGAGCTTCAGGGCGCCGGTCGCGAAGTCCTCGCCGACGACGCCGGAGACGAAGATGAAGGGGATCTCGGGCTTCAGCTCCCTGGCGAGGCTGAGGGCGGTGAGACCGTCGAAGTCCGGCAGCGAATAGTCCGCGAGGATGATCTCGCAATCGCGCGACTGGAGGGCGTCCACGAAGTCGGCCCGATTGGTCACGCGGGTGACGAGGAACTCGCCGTCGGCCCGCTCGAGCTCGGCCATCAGGAGCTCGGCGTCGAGGTCGCTGTCTTCCAGAAGCAGCACGCAGACGCGGGACACGGCGTTGGCGCCGCGGTCCTCATTCGGGCGCATAGGACCCCCGCGGCGGCGGCTCGTTGAGGATCGCCCAGAACATGCCGAGGTCCTGGATCGCCTCGAAAAAGGCGTTGAACTCGACCGGCTTGACCACGAAGGCGTTGACCCCCAGTTCGTAGCTCCGGACCAGGTCGCGCTCCTCGCGCGAGGAGGTCAGCATGACGATCGGGATTTGGCGCTGGCGCGGATCGGTCTTGACCCTCTCCAGCACTTCCAGGCCGTCCACCTTCGGCAGCTTCAGATCGAGCAGGATGACGGCCGGATCGCCGGGCGCGCGAGCGGCATGGGCGCCGCGGGCGTAGAGGTAGTCGAGGGCCTCGGCGCCGTCGCGCGCGACGACGATGTCGTTGGCCAGCTGGCATTTGGCGAGCGCGGCCAAGGTGAGTTCCAGGTCTCGAGGGTTGTCCTCGACGAGCAGGATCGGGCGCAGGTCGCTCAACGTCCGACCCTCCCTTCCTGTCGCCGGCGCGGCAGCACGAATGTGAACTCCGATCCCTGCCCCGGTGTTCCCTTCGCCGCCACGGTGCCGCCGTGCCGGTCCACGATGCGCTTGACGAGCGCGAGCCCGATGCCCGTGCCTTCGAAGTCCTCCGCCCGGTGCAGGCGTTGGAACACTCCGAACAGTTTGCCCACGTAATCCATCTCGAAGCCGACCCCGTTGTCCGCGACCGTATAGGCCACGCTGTCGCCGAGGTCCCGGGCCGAGATGTCGATGACCGCGTGATCCTCGCGGGCGGTATATTTCACCGCGTTGTGCAGGAGATTCTGGAAGACCTGCCGCAGCATGCTCGGGTCTCCCCAGGCGTCCGGCAAGGGGCCGACCCGCCATTCGATCGACCGCCCCGCCGTGTCGGGCTCGAGCGAGCGACGGACGTCGGCGACGAGCTTGCGCATGTCGACCGGGCTCGTCTTCAACTGGGAGCGGCCGAGCTGCGAGAACTGCAGGAGGTCGTCGACGAGGCGGCCGGAGGCAAGCGCGGCTTCCCGAATGGTTCTCAAGTAGTGCTGCGAGCGCTCGTCGAGCAGCTTCTCGCGATCGGCGAGGAGCTGGGCGTAGCCGACGATGTGGCGGAAGGGCGCCCGCAGGTCGTGCGAGATCGAATACGAGAAGGCCTCCAGCTCGCGGTTGGAGGCCTCGAGCTTCTCGGTGAGTTCGGCGCGTTCCTCGGCCCGCCTGAGCACGAGCGCCTGGATGGAGGTGCGGAAGGCCTCGGCGCTCTCGATCTCGGCGGGCGACCAGGGCAGGGCGTGCAGGCGCACCTGTTCCTTCCAGAGATCGAAGGACTTGCGCGGATGCAGGCGGCCGCCGCCGGGCTCGACGGGCTTGCGCGGGTCGCCGCTCCAGCTCACGGTGCGGACGACCTCGGGCCGGAACCAGAACAGCATGTCCGGGTGGATCTGGGAGACCGGCAGGGCGATCACCCCGCTGGCGACATCCGCGAAGGCCTCGGCCTCCGGCCAGTCGGCGGCGAGCGAGTCGGTCGCGTAGCTCTCCTGCCGGTCGGACTGGAGGCGCGCCGCCAGAGCGAGGATCCGGTCTTCGGAGGGGGCCGTTCCGACGGTGAGGACGCGGTCGCGGGTCACGACGGCGGCGCCGTCCGCGCGGGCGAGGGCGAGCCACGGGCCCGGGTTGGCGACGAGGCCCTCCTGGAAGCTGGGGCTTTCCGACAGGCGGGCGAGGAGTTCGGTCTCGGCGCCCTTCAGGTCGAGGCGTTCGGCCGCGTGGGCGGCCTGCTGGCGGGCGTCGATCTGCAGGGACAGGACCTGGCCGAGCAGGTCGCAGGCGGTGCGCATCTGGGCTCCGACCGAACGCGGCGCCGCGGAATGGGCGGAGACGAGGCCCCAGAGCCCGCCGCCGACCAGGATCGAGACCGACATGGAGGAGCCCGTGCCCATGTTGCGCATGTACTCGAGATGGACGGGCGAGACGCTGCGCAGCGCCGAGAACGAGAGGTCGACCGGCCGCCCGTCGACAGGACTGAGCGCCGGCTCGACCGGGCAGGGGACGTAGTCAGCGCTCGGGATCAGGCGGATCCGGTTCATCCGGTAGAGCGCGCGCGCCTGGGCGGGGATGTCGGAGGCCGGGAAGCGGAGGCCGAGATAGGAGGGCAGGACGCCATTGCGATCCTCGGCCAGCACCGTCCCGTGGCCTTCGGCGTCGAAGGTATAGAGAAGGACGCGGTCGAAGCCGGTGAACGACCGGATCTCCCGGACCGCGATCTCCGCGATCGCACCGACGTCCGCGGCCCCGGCGATCTCGTCCAGGAAGCGGCCGAGGCGCGGGTAGAAGGCCTCCAGGGTGGCGGTGTCTGGCTCGAGGGCTTCGAACTCGAGGATCAGTCCCTGGTCGGTCGCATGGCCGACCAGCTGGAGGGAGCGATCGGCGACCGGTACCACGCGCAGAAGCCGCGTCTCGACGGCCGGGTCCCAGCCGCGGACCAGGGCTACCAGCGCGGCGGCCTCCGGGGTCTCCGCGAGGCAGGATCCGGGCGGCAGGGCGAGGCCCGTCACCTCGGCGAGATTGCGGCTCGCATGCCGGACGTGGAGCGTGGCGGGATCGAGGATCACCAGCGCCCCATGGGGCTGGATCGCGCCGGGGATGTGGATCGGCTCGGCCGCGCAGGCAGCCAGGTCGGGTTCGGGCGTGCCGGTCGTCATGGATCGAGCCACTCCGCCAGGAGCCCGAAGGTGCGCACCGCGGCGGCGACGGCCTCCGCGTGATCAACGTCGTCGCCCCGTCCGTCGATCCAGGCCTTGAGCGCCTGCCAGCGCGGTCCCGTCTCGCGTCCGTAGGGATGGAAGAAGGCGAGGCCGCCGGCCGGCAGCCAGGGCGCCTTCGCCAGGGCCCGGGCGATCACCGTGCCGCCGAGCGTCGAGCCCTCGACCACGTAGAGGGACCCGACGGCGGCCGGCAGGGTCGCGGCCAGTCCTGCGGCGCCGGGACAGGCGGGCAGGGCCGCGAGCGCGGCCGGATCGAGGCCGAGCGCGCCGAGGTCGCGGGCGAGATGGGGCAGCCTGGAGCGCCCCGCCAGCACCGGCCGCAGCGCGTCGTGGCGGGCGAGAGCCGGTTCCCAGGCGGCGTGGAAGCCATGGAAGCGGGCGAGGAGGCCGCGGATTCGCGCCCGGTCCGCCGGCCCGTCCAGGAGCGCGAGGCGCGCCTCCAGGTGGGCATGGGCCTGCGCGGTCCCCTGACGCAGCAGGTAGGTGAGAAACTGGGGCATCCCTGCGGAAATCGACGGTTCCCGCGCGTCAAGTAAATTCAATGTCGAGCCTCATTTTCGGCAGTATGATCACCAGAATCCGCAAAACACAATGGCCGCATCGCGGCCGCAGGCTGCCGACCTGAACCACCGATCACCAGGACGCAACGCTCATGATCCTGCATGCCCACCCCTTCTCGTCCTATTGCCAGAAGGTCCTGACGGCGCTCTATGAAGCCGGGACGGCCTTCACGTACCAGCATCTCGACTTCGGCGATCCCGCGGCGCGGGAGGCCTTCGCGGCGCTCTGGCCGGTGATGCGGATGCCGGTGCTGGTCGACGGGGACCGGATCGTGGTCGAATCGACGATCATCATCGAGCATCTCGACCTCCACCACCCGGGACCCGCCCGCATGGTTCCGGGAGACCCGGCGGCGGCCCTCGAGGCGCGCCTGCTCGACCGTGCGTTCGACAACTATGTGATGACGCCCATGCAGCGGGTCGTGGCCGACTTCATGCGTCGCCCCGAGATCCGGGACCCGACCGGCGTCGCCGAGGCGCGCAGCCTGCTCGACCGGGCCTATGGCTGGCTCGACGGGCGGCTGCGGGGGCGGACCTGGGCGGCCGGCGAGAGCTTCGGGCTGGCGGACTGCGCGGCGGCCCCGGCGCTCTTCTACGCCGACTGGGTGCAGCCGATCCCGCCGTCCTGCGGGCGGCTCCGGGACTACCGGGCGCAGCTTCTCGCCCGCCCGTCCTTCGCGCGCGCCGTCGACGAGGCGCGCCCCTACCGGCACTTCTTCCCGCCGGGCGCGCCGGACCGGGACTGACGGGCTCAGCCGAAGGGGATGTCGAGGACGCAGATGCCGTCGATCCCGCCGACCGCGCCGGCGACGAGCCGGGCCCCGACCGCCTTGTGGGCCGGGTGCTCCTGGTAGGCGGCGAGCGCCTCCCAGGTGTCGAAGTCGATCGTGAAGCCGTGGCGGTAGCCGCGCTCGATCTTCTCAGGGCTTTCCGAGCGGCCGGCCACGATCGGGCCGATGCCGGGAACGAGGGCCCGGATCGGCTCGAGATCGGCGAAGACGGCGGCGATCTCGGCCTCGGTCACCTCGGGGCGGAACTTCACCAGGACGATGTGGCGGATCACTGGGCGGCCTCCCGGACGAGGGCGTGCGGCCGCCGGTTGCCGGCGAAGACGGCCGGCGGCAGGGGATCGCGGCCGAGGATCAGGTCCGCGGCCTTCTCGCCGACCATGATGGTCGGCGCGTTGGTGTTGGAGGACGGCACGCGCGGCATGATCGAGGCATCCGCGACACGCAGGCCGTCCAGGCCGCGCACCTTCAGGTCGGGCGTCACGACGGCGTCCGGGCCGACGCCCATCCGGCAGGTGCCGGCCGGGTGGTGGTCGGTCTTGGCGTGCCGGCAGCCGTACTCGAAGAGCTCCTGGTCGGTGCGGACGTCCGGGCCCGGCAGGCGCTCGGCCATCACGAAGGCCTTCAGGGCCGGCTGGCTCAGGATCTCGCGGGCGAGCCTCAGGCCGCGGATCGACATCTCACGGTCGTAGGGGTCGGCCCAGTAGTTCGGATCGATCAGCGGCATCGCGAAGGGGTCGGGGCCGGGGATGCGGACCGTGCCGCGGGAGCGGGGGCGCAAGAAGGCGGAGTTGAGCGTCACGCCGGCGTTGCGGAGCTTGGCGACGCCCGCCTCGATGCCCGAGCCGAGGCCGAGATGGAGCTGGATGTCGGGCGAGCGGGCATCGGGGTCCGCGTACCAGAAGCCGCCGGTCTCGAAGAGGCTGGAGGCGACCGGGCCCTTCTTCAGGAGGAAGTACTGGAGGCCGGCCCAGGCGGACCACCAGGGCTTGGCGTATTTGTCGTAGGTGTGGTCCCCGGTGCATTCGGCGATGACGAACAGGTCCAGGTGGTCCTGCATGTTGGCGCCGACGCCGGGCAGGTCGTGGACGACCGGCACGCCGACGCGCTTCAGTTCGTCGGCCGGCCCGATCCCGGAGAGCTGCAGGAGGCGGGGCGAGCCGATGGCGCCGGACGAGAGGATCACCTCCCGGTCCGCGCGGATGATCCGGGACCCGCCGCCCTTGCCCTCGACCACCTCGACCCCGACGGCGCGGCCGCGCTCGACGACGATGCGGGTCGCCTGCAGTCCGGTGAGGACGGTGAGGTTCGCCCGGTCGCGAATCGGGTTCAGGTAGGCGATGGAGGCGGAGGAGCGGCGGACGTCGCGCTGGGTGAGCTGGTAGAAGCCGACGCCGTCCTGGGTCCGGCCGTTGACGTCCGGGTTGTAGGGGATGCCCATGTCCTGCGCGGCGCGGAAATAGGCGTCGCAGATGGGCAGGGGCGAGACCGGCATGGAGACCCCCAGCGGGCCGCCATAGGCGTGGTAGTCGTCGTTGAAGCGCTGGTTGTCCTCGGCGCGCTTGAAGTAGGGCAGCACTTCCCGGTAGCTCCAGCCGGCGCAGCCCTCCTCCTCGGCCCAGGCGTCGTAGTCGAGTGCGTTGCCGCGCGTGTAGATCTGGGCGTTGATGGAGGAGCCGCCGCCGATCACCTTGGCCTGGGTGTACCAGAGCACCCGGTCCTGCATGTGCTTCTGGGGCACGGTCGACCAACCCCAGGAGCCGATGCCCTTGGTCATCTTGGCGAAGCCGGCGGGCCAGTGGAAGAAGGGGTGGGTGTCGCGTCCCCCCGCCTCGATCAGCGTGACGGTGACGGACGGGTCGGCGGACAGGCGGTTGGCGATGACGCAGCCGGCGGAGCCGCCGCCGACGATGACGTAGTCGGGCATGGGATCCTCCCTAGAGTCGCGGAATGGAGAGCGCGCCATCGACGGCGACGACGGAGCCGGTGGCGAAGCCGAGCCGTCCCCCGGCCAGGGCGATGACGCAGCCGGCGGAGCCGCCGCCGACGATGACGTAATCGGGCATGGGATGCTCCCTAGAGTCGCGGAATGGAGAGCGCGCCGTCGACGGCGACGACGGAGCCGGTGGCGAAGCCGAGCCGTCCACCGGCCAGGGCGGCGACCACGGCGGCGACGTCCGCCGGCTGCCCCCAGCGCCGCGCGGGCACGAGGCCGTCGGCGATGCGGGCGTCGTAGCGGTCGGCGACCGGCGCGGTCATGCCGGTGCGGATAATGCCCGGGCGGACCTCGAAGACCGCGATGCCGTGGTCGGCGAGGCGGACCGCGAGGGCCTTCACCCACATGGAGAGGCCGGCCTTGGAGATGCAGTAGTCGGCCCGCTCGTGGGAGACGAGTTCGGCGGAGACCGACGTGACGGTGACGATCGCGGCGGGGTGCGGCCGGCCGGCGGCGAGCATGTGCCTGGCGACCACCTGCGTCAGGAAGACGGTGCCGCGCAGGTTCACGTCCATGACGGCGTCGAAGTTCTCCGGCGTGATCTCCAGGCAGTCGCCCCGCACGGCGGCGCCCCGGCCGGCGTTGTTGACGAGGACGTCGACCCCGCCGAAACGGTCGATCACATGATCGAGGAGGGCCGGGTGGCTCTCCACATGGGCGACGTCATGACGCCAGAGGTGGAAGCGCGCGCCGGTGGCGGTCACGGCCTCGCGGGCGGCTGCGGCAGCCTCGTCGTCGTCGACGAGGTCGGTCGCGGCGATGTCGAATCCGGCCGCGCCCAGCGCCTCCGCGATGCCGCGGCCGATCCCCTGGCGGGCGCCGGTGACGAGGGCGACGGGGCGGGTCATGACGTCAGCTCCTTCCGGATGTGGGCGGCGGCGCGCAGCGCCAGGGCGGCGACGGTGAGGGACGGGTTGACGGCGGCCGAGGTCGGCAGGACGGAGGCGTCGACGACCCAGAGGTTGTCGTGGTGCCAGGCGCGCAGGTCCGGACGGACGGGCGCGGCGGCCGGGTCGGCGCCCATGCGGAGCGTGCCGCACTGGTGGGAGGGCGTGCGCCGGTCGAAGGGGCGGGAGAGGACGACGGGCGTGTCGATGGCCCTCAGCACCTCGCGCCAGCGCGCCACCAGGGCCAGATGGGCGTCCCAATTGGAGCGGCGCCAGTCGAGCACGACCCGGTCGCCGTCGTAGAAGACGCGGCTCTCCGGGTTCGGCAGGTCCTCGCTCATCAGGTACCAGTCGGTCGAATGGCGGCCCATGAGCGCGGTGGCGAAGGCCGGGGCCCAGCGGATCTGCGCCTTGAGGATCGGGCCGGTGATCTTGCCGAGGAGCTGGACGTTGCCGAGCGGGCCGCCGCCGCGGCCGTCGTCGAGGTAGAAGTCGTTGAGCCCCAGGGTCTTCTGGTAGACCGAGGTGTTCGGCCGGCGCGGGTCGATCGCCAGCATGGCCGAGGAATTGTGGTTCATGAAGTTGCGGCCGACCTGGCCGGAGCGGTCCGCGAGGCCGGAGCGCAGCAGGAGCAAGGCCGAATTGACGGCGCCCGCGGCCAGGATCACGAGCCGGGGGGAGAGGCGGACCTCCTCGCCATGGCGCCGGTACACCACCGTGGCGACGCGGCCGTCCGGGCCGGCTTCCAGGCGCTCGACCAGGGCGCCGGTCTCCAGGCGGACGTTGCGGTGGGCGAGAGCGGCGGCGAGGCCGCAGGTCTCAGCGTCCATCTTGCCCGTGCGCGTGTCCGGGTAGGCGTCCCAGGGGGTCGCGGCGCGCTTCAGCCATGTCTCGACATCGACGCCGAGGGGCAGCGAGAAGGGGTGCAGGCCCTCGCGCGCCAGCCGGGCGCGGGTCTCGGCGATGACCGGCTCGTCGGGGACGGGCGGATGCGGGTAGGCGGCGGAGTGGGGCGGCTCGGTCGGGTCCTCGCCGAGGCAGCCGCGGACGCGGTAGAGCGCTTCGGCGGCGGTGTACCAGGGCTCGAGCTCGTCGTAGCCGATCGGCCATCCGGGCACGGGGCCGCCGGGGAGGTCGCGGGGCACGAAATCCTCGGCGCGATAGCGGATCAGGACGGCACCGTAGAGCTTGGTGTTGCCGCCCACGTAGTAGTAGTTGCCCGGGTTGAAGGGTGTGCCGGCCGGGTCGTGCCAGGTCTCCTTCGGGCGGAAATGGCCTCGGCCGAAGATGGCGTTGACGTCGCGCGTCTCCGGCGTGTCCTCGATCCGCTCGCCTCGCTCCAGGATCAGGATCGAGGCCCCGGACGGCGCCAGCCCGGCCGCCACGGTGGCGCCGCCCATGCCGGAGCCGATGATCACGATGTCCGGGGATGCGGGCACGGGCGGGAGTCCCTTGTTGGTGGTTCAGAAGCTGGGCGGCTGTTGGGCACTTCCTCTCACCCGCGTCCCCGGACAAGGCGCGTGAGCGCCGCCGATCCGGGGTCCAGCGCGTCCCTCGCACCGCAGCGCTGCGGCGGGCGGAAGGGGCTGGATCCCGGCTCTCCGCTCCGCTCCGGCGGGGGAGGAGGCAGGCCTCGGGGCACCTCCTCGCCGCCTCACCTCCGCACGGACTACAGCCGCCGCGTGGTCTCCGGGTCGAAGAGGAGCGCCTTGTCGAGGTTGAACGCGAAGGGCACCGTGTCGCCCGGCCGGACGTTCGCGTCGGCGCGCATGCGGGCGATGACCTCCTTGCCGGCGATCGGCGTGACCACGAAAGTGTCGGAGCCGGCCGGCTCGACCACGTCGACATGGGCGTCGACGACCTCGATGATCGCGTTGGCATCGGCACTCGACTTGTCGGTGATCGCCTCGGGGCGGATGCCGAAGATCACCGGGCGGCCGTCGGGGAGGTCCGTGGTGCCGACCGAGCCGGGGATCGGCAGCGCGATCTCGCCGCCGTTGGCGCCCTTCGCGCCCTTGGTCAGGGCGACCACCGCACGGCCGTCGCGGCGGCGGATCGTGCCCTCGATCAGGTTCATGGAGGGCGAGCCCATGAAGTCGGCGACGAAGAGATTGACCGGGCGGTTGTAGATCTCGGCCGGGGAGCCGACCTGCTGGACCTCGCCGCCCTGCAGGACCGCGATCTTGGTGGCGAGCGTCATGGCCTCGATCTGGTCGTGGGTGACGTAGACGATCGTGGTGCCGGTCGTCTGGTGCAGGCGCTTGATCTCGGTGCGCATGTCGACGCGCAGCTTGGCGTCCAGGTTCGACAGCGGCTCGTCGAACAGGAAGACGCGCGGGTTGCGGACGAGGGCCCGGCCCATGGCGACGCGCTGGCGCTGGCCACCGGAGAGCTGGCTCGGCTTGCGGTCGAGCAGGTGGCCGATCTGGAGCGTCTTGGCGACGCCCGCGATGGCCTTTTCGCGGTCCGCCTTCGGCACGCCGCGCATCTCCAGCGCGAAGCCGATGTTCTCGGCGACCGTCATGTTGGGGTAGAGCGCGTAGGACTGGAACACCATGGCGATGTCGCGCCGGGACGGGTGCAGGTCGTTGACCTTGGCCCCGTCGATGCGGATCTCGCCCTCCGAGATGCTTTCCAGGCCCGCGATGGTGTTGAGGAGGGTGGACTTGCCGCAGCCCGAGGGCCCGACCAGCACCAGGAAGCCGCCCTTCTCGAGCGTGATGTCGATCCCCTTGAGGATCTCGACCGACCCGAACCGCTTTTTCAGGCCGATCATCTGCAGGAAGGCCGCGGGGGCGGCGGTCGCTGTCGCGGAATGGGGGAGCGTTTGCAGCATGGGATCAGCCCTTCACGGCGCCGGCCATCAGACCGCGGACGAAGTAGCGGCCGGCCAGGACGTAGACGAGGAGAGTGGGGAGGGCGGCGATCATGGCCGCCGCCATGTGGACGTTGTATTCCTTCACGCCCGTCGAGGAGCTCACCAGGTTGTTGAGCGCCACCGTCATGGGGGCGGAGTCGCCGTACGCGAAGGTCACGCCGAAGAGGAAGTCGTTCCAGATGTTGGTGAACTGGTAGATCACCGTGACGACGATGATCGGGCCGGAGGACGGCAGCAGGATGCGGCGGAAGATCTGGAAGAAGCTCGCGCCGTCGATCTGCGCCGCGCGGATCAACTCGGTCGGGAAAGCCTCGTAGTAGTTGCGGAAGAACAGGGTCGTGAAGCCGAGGCCGTAGACGACGTGGACGAAGACGAGGCCCGTGGTGGAGTTGGAGAGCCCGATCTGGCCGAGGATCGTCGCCATCGGGATCAGCACCGTCTGGAACGGGATGAAGCAGGCGAAGAGCATCAGGCCGAAGACGACCTTGTGGCCGGGGAAGCGCCACTTGGTCAGCACGTAGCCGTTCAGCGCGCCGAGCACGGTGGAGATCGCGACGGCCGGCACCACCATCTTGATGGAGTTCCAGAAGTAGCCGTGGATGCCCTCGCAGACCTGGCCGATGCAGGTCTTGCCCCAGGCCTGGACCCACGGCTCGAAGGTGAGCGTCTCGGGCAGGCCGAGCATGTTGCCGCCCCGGATTTCGTCGAGCGGCTTCAGCGACGTGACGATCATCACGAAGAGGGGCAGCAGGTACAGGATCGCGAAGACGATCAGCAGCCCGTAGATCACCACGCGGGTGACGATGGAGCCTCCGACGGGCCCGGAGGTGGCGGCGGCGGCGCTCATCGGCTCTTCTCCCGGAGCTCTGAATAGAGGTAGGGGACGATCACCGCCGAGATGGTCATCAGCATGATGATCGCGCTCGCGGAGCCGACCGCCATCTGCTTGCGGGTGAAGGTGTAGGAGTACATGAAGGTCGAGGGCAGCTCGGTGGCGTTGCCCGGCCCGCCGCCCGTCAGCGCGATGACGAGGTCGTAGGACTTGATCGCCATGTGGGCGAGCACGATGAAGGCGGACAGGAACACGGGCCTCAGGATCGGGATGACGATCCGGCGGTAGACGTTGACGGTCGAGGCGCCGTCGATCTGGGCGGCCTTCAGGATCTCGCCGTCGACGCCGCGCAGGCCGGCCAGGAACATCGCCATGACGAAGCCGGAGGCCTGCCAGACGCCGGCGATCACCACCGTGTAGATCGCCATGTCGTTGTCGACGAGCCAGCCGAACTTGAAGGAGGTCCAGCCCCAGGCGTTGATGGTCTTCTCGAGGCCGAGGCCGGGGTTCAGGAACCACTTCCAGGCCGTGCCGGTGACGATGAAGGAGAGCGCCATCGGGTAGAGGTAGATCGGCCGGAGGATCCCCTCGCCGCGCACCTTCTGGTCGATCAGGATCGCGAGCAGGAGCCCGAGCGCGATGCAGATCAGGATGTAGAGGGACCCGAAGATGCCGAGGTTCGTCAGCGCCACCCACCAGTTCGGCTGGTTGAACAGCCGCCCGTAGGCGTCGAAGCCGGTCGCCTCGTAGACCGGCATGAACCGGGACGGGGTCAGCGACAGGTAGAAGGTGAAGAGGATGAAGCCGTAGACGAAGATCAGGATACCGGCGAAGGAGGGCGCCAGCACGAGCTTCGGCAGGGCGGCCTGGAGCCATTCGGCGCGCGAGCCGGCGCGCTCCGGGGTGGCGATGGGGGCTGTCGTGGTGACGGTCATGGGGCTCTCCGACGGATCTTCGTCAGGGAGGGGGGTCGGGGCGGCCGAGGCCGTCCCGCGAGGTCGCCTGCGACCGGGAGGTCGCCCGCAAGGGTCGGGCGGAGGCAGCGCCCCCGCTCCGGCCGGATTTCGGGGAGGGGCGCAAGCGGGCGCGCCCCTCCGGTTCGGTCTCGGGATCAGCCGATCACTTGGCGGCGGCGACCGCCTTGGGCAATTCGGCGACCGCCTTGGCGGTGTCGAGCTGGCCGTTGAAGTGACGCGTCACGACGTCGTAGATCGCGTTCTTGACGGCGGCCGGCGAGGCGTGGCCGTGCGCCATGGAGCCGAAGAGCGTGCCCTTGGCGCTCGCCTCGGCGAGGTCCTTCATGCCCTTCTTGCCGCAGTCGTCGAAGTCCTTGTCGCTGACGTCGGTGCGGGCCGGGACGGAGCCCTTCTTGACGTTGAAGGCCGACTGGAAGGCCGGGTCGAGGATCGACGAGGCGAGGACGGCCTGGGCCTCCTGCTTGTCGGCGCCGACCTTGAACATGGCGAACTGGTCGGCGTTGAACGTGACCGTGCCCTGCGTGCCGGGGAAGCGGAAGCAGACGAAGTCCTTGCCCGGGACCTTGCCGGCGGCCAGGAACTCGCCCTTCGCCCAGTCGCCCATGATCTGGAAGGCGGCGTCGCCCTTGATCACCATGGCGGAGGCGAGGTTCCACTCGCGGCCGGGGAAGTTCGCGTCGACGTAGGTGCGCAGCTTGGCCATCCGCTCGAAGGCGGTCTTCATGTCGGCGGAGCCGAGGGCGGCGGGGTCGAGGTCGATCATCGACTTCTTGTAGAAGTCGTTGCCGACCGAGAGCAGGATCGAGTCGAAGATCGTCGCGTCCTGCCAGGGCTGTCCGCCGTGGGCGAGCGGGATGAGGCCCGCGGCCTTGACCTTGTCGAGGGCGGCGACGAACTCGTCGAAGTTCGCCGGCATCGCGGTCACGCCGGCCTTCTCGAGCACGGCCTTGTTGGCCCACACCCAGTTGGTCGAGTGAACGTTGACCGGGGCGGCGACCCACTGGCCCTTGTACTTGGAGAAGCGCTGCAGGGCGGCCGGAATGACCTTGTCCCAGCCTTCCTTGTCGGCGACGCCGTTCAGGTTGGCGAGCACGCCCTCGGCGGCGAAGTCCTGGATGTCGAAGCCGAGGCCCTGGGTGGCGGTCGGCGGGTTCTTGGCGGCGAGGCGAGCCTGCAGAACGGTCATCGCCTGGGCGCCGCCGCCGCCCGAGATCGGCGCGTCCTTCCAGGTGATGCCCTTCGCCTCGACGGCCTTGCGCAGCACGGAGAGGCCCGCGGCCTCGCCGCCGGAGGTCCACCAATGGACCACCTCGACCTCCTTCGACTGCGCGACGGCAGCCGTCGGCGCCAGCCAGGCGGCGCCGGCCGCGATCATCACTCCGGCGAGAAGCTTGGTACGGATCGTCATTTTCATTCCTCCCGTTGGACATGCCCCGCCGGGCACCGCCCGGCGGAGAAACTCAGCCGCCGGTCCGACCGCGCGTCGCGGTCCGGTCCGGGGTATTCCGGCCGCCCTTGGCGGGCGGTTCTGCCGGCATCGTTCTCCAAAGCGGAGCCCGGCGCCAGCGCGAAGTCAGCGCCCGTCGAAGCGGGGCGCGCGCTTCTCCCGGAAGGCGGCGACGCCCTCCCGGAGATCCGCCGTGTAGGAGGTCAGGGCGCCCGCCATCGACTCGAAGGCGAGATCCGCGTCCTCGCCCTCGGCGGCGTTGATCATCTGCTTGGCGACCTGGACGGCCACGGGCCCGCGCGCCGCCACGGCGGCCGCGATCGCCTCGGCGCGGGCGAGGCCGGCACCGCGCGGCACCACCTCGTCGACGATGCCGAGCGCCAGCGCGTCGGGGCCCTCCACCATGTCGCCGGTGAGGCTCAGGCGGCGCACGGTCTGCGCGCCGAAGCGGCGGACGAGGCGCTGGGTGCCGGACCAGCCGGGGACCATGCCGAGGCCGGTCTCGGGCAGGCCGAAGCGGGCGCCCTCCTCGGCGAGGCGGATGTCGGCGGTCGCGGCGAGCTCGAGCCCGCCCCCGAAGGCGTGGCCGGCAAGGACGGCGACGAGGGGGACCCGCAAGCGGGCGAGCGCCTCGAAGGCTCGGTGGCCGGCCCGGGTCCAGTCGCGCCACATGGCGAGCGGCTCCAGGCCGCCCCAGGCGGCGATGTCGCCGCCGGCGCAGAAGGCCTTGCCCTCGGCGGCCAGGATGGCGACGCGGGCGTCGGGGTGGGCCTCGATCGCCTGTGCGGCGGCGAAAAGGCCCTCGATCATGCCCATGTCGAGCGCGTTCAGCTTCTCGGCCCGCTTCAGCGTGAGGCGGGCCACGGGGCCGTCGAACGCGAGGGCGACGCGCGGATCCCGGTTCATTCGGCTGCCTCCGCGAAGGCGAGGCGGGAGGGGGCGGTCGCCAGCGCCAGCCCGATCGGCGAAGGGCGGAAAAGGGCGGGGTCCATGCGCTTGGGCGGACGCGGGACGAGCAGCGGGAATTCCGACTGGGCGAGAACGTCGCGCTCCAGGTCGACGCCGGGAGCGAGCTCGGTCACCGCGATGCCGGCGGCCGTCAGCTTCATCACGCAGCGCTCGGTGACGTAGGTGATGTCCTGCCCCTGCTCGACGGCGCGGCGGCCCGAGAAGGAGACGTGCTCGACCGCGTTCACGAGCTTGCGGACCTTGCCCTCCTGGGCGATCTGCAGCGCGCCGTCGCGGATGTCGAGCTTCGCGGCGGCGGTGAAGAAGCCCGAGAAGACGATCTTGCGGGCCCGCGCGGTGATGTCGACGAAGCCGCCGGCTCCGGCGGTCACGTGCGGGCGGACGCCCAGCTTGGAGACGTTGACGGAGCCTTCGCGGTCGATCTGAAGGAAGGACAGGAGCGAGCAGTCGAAGCCGGCGCCCTGGAAGTAGGTGAACTGGTAGGGCGAGGGGACGATGCATTCGGCGTTGGAGGCGCAGCCGAACTGGAAGTCGAGGAGCGGCACGCCGCCGACGGCGCCCTGCTCGATCACCCAGGTGACGTCCCCATGCCGGCCCTCCTCGATCAGGATGCGGGGCACGTTGGCGGAGATGCCGAAGCCGATGTTGACGGCGTCGCCGTCGCGCAGTTCCTGGGCGACGCGGCGGGCGATCACCTTCGAGACGCCGAACTCGGGCACCTCGAAGCTCGACAGCGGGCGGAAGATCTCGCCCGAGATGGCCGGCTCGTACGGCGTCTGGGTGGTCTGCATCTGGTCGGGGGCGACCACGATGGCGTCGACCAGGATGCCCGGCACGTAGACCTGCTGGGGCTTCAGCGAGCCCGCCTTGGCGAGGCGCTTCACCTGCGCGATGACGATGCCGCCGTTGTTGCGGACCGCGAGCGCCTGGTCGAGGGGGCCGAGATAGCCGCCCTCGTGCTCGTAGGAGAGGTTGCCGCGCTCGTCCGCGGTGGTCGCGCGAATGATGGCGACCTGCGGGGTGATGGCCGGGAAGTAGAGCCAGGTGTCGCCGGCGAAGCTGACCTTCTCGACGACGGGCTCGGCCGCCGCCCGGGCGTTCATGGCGCAGCCCTCCCGGTCCGGGTCCACGAAGGTGTCCATGCCGACCTTGGTGAGCACGCCCGGCCGCTTGGCGGCCGCTTCGCGGTGCATGTCGAACAGGATGCCCGAGGGGATGTTGTAGGCCGGGATGCGGTTGCCGGTGACCATCTGCCAGATCTTCGGCGGTTCGTGGCTCGACGGGCCGGAGGGGTAGGAGCCGGCCAGCACCTTCGCGAGGCAGCCGTCCTTGGCGATGTGGTCGATGCCGGCGACGCCCCACATGTCGCCGGCGGCGATCGGGTGGAGGGTGGTGAGGTCGCGCGGGTGGCCGTCGCGGTCGAAGCGGCGGCCGATGGCGGCCAGCACGGCGTCCGGGCAGCCGAGGCCGGAGGAGGACGAAACGGTCACGACGGCGCCGTCCGGGATCAGCAGGGCGGCCTCGTCGGCGGTCAGGACCTTGGGCGCGGGCATCGGTCAGGCTCCCGTGTTCACGGCGGCCTCGCGGCCGGTCCGTGCGGATTCGAGGGCGGCGAGGGCGAGCGCCATGGAGCGCACGCCGTCCTCGCCGGTGGCGCTCGGGGCGCCCTCGCCGCGCAGGGCGGCGTGGAAGTTGGAGAGGGCGCGCTCGTAGAGGTTCACGTGGTCGACATGCAGGTCGTGCTCGCCGGAGTCGTTGCGCAGCGTGACGGTGCCGACCGGGCGCTGGGTCATGCAGTCGAGGCCGATCAGCGAGCCCTCGGTGCCGTGGACCTCGAAGCCGGTGCGCGGGTAGCGGGTCGTGAAGGCGTCGTGGAACTGGGCGAGCAGGCCGGAGCGGAAGCGCGCCACGCCCATGACGCCGTCCTCGATGCCGGGCGCACCCATGCCGGCGTGCTGCACCATGGCGGTAACGGCCTCCGGTTCGTCGTCAAGGACGAAGCGCAGCGTGTCGGCGTCGTGGACCGTGATGTCCATGACCACGCCCGCGCCGGTCTTCGGATCGCGGATGCGCCAGCCCTGCAGGTGGGGCGGCAGGTAGACGGCGTGGAAGACACGGGCGAAAAGGGGGCGGCCGATGCGGCCCTGCGCGATGGCGTCGCGCAGGGCGCGATGGGTGCCGGCGTTGCGCAGGTGATGGTTCGTCGCCATCACGACGCCTGCGCGCTGCGCGGCGGCGACCATCTCGCGGGCGTCGGCGAGGGTGAGCGCCAGCGGCTTCTCGCACAGGAGGTGCCGCCCGGCGGCGATGGCGGCGAGGGCCTGGGGATGGTGGAGCTCGTTGGTGGTCGAGACGTAGACGGCGTCGACGTCGGCGAGCGCCTCGTCCATGGACGTGGTGGCGCGCGGGACGGCGTGTTCGCGGGCGTAGGCGACGGCGCGATCGCGATCAGCGCTCATGACCACCTCGACGGAGCCGCCGGTGGCGCGGATGGCGGGCATGACCCATTCGCGGGCGATGGTCGAGGCGCCGATCAGCGCCCAGCGGGGAGCGGTCGTGCTCATGCGGTGATCCTCGCGAGGGTGGACGGGGCCGGACCGCAGGAGCGGCGCAGCACGAGGCGGGTGGGGCCGTAGAACTCGACGGGCTCGATGGCGCGCCCCTCGATGCGGGCGAGCAGGACCTCGGCGGCCTGGGCGCCGAGCGCCATGGTGTTGCCGTCCACGGTGGTGAGCGGCGGCGCGTTGTGCTGCGCTTCCGCGATGTTGTCGAAGCCGACGATCGAGACGTCGCGGCCGATGACGAGGCCGCGCTCGCTCATCCACTGCGCCGCCCCGATGGCGACGATGTCGTTGTAGGTGACGAAGGCGGTCGGCCGCCGGGCGCCCGCGAAGGCGGCGGCGACGGCCTCGCGGCCGCCGGCGCGAGTCGGCATGGCCTCGAACACCATGGCGGGGTCGTATGGAAGGCCGGCCGCCAGGAGCGCGTCGCGGTAGCCGTCGAGGCGCTCGCGCATCGTGGTCATGGTGTCGTAGCCGCCCAGGTAGGCGATGTCGCGGTGGCCGAGGCCGATCAGGTGCGCGGTCGCCTCGCGCTCGCCGGAGCGGTTGTCGGGGCCCACATAGGGGAGAGGGCTGCCCTCGACGCGGCGCATGGTGATGACCATGGGCATGGCGGCGAACTCGGCGAGCGTCCAGGCGGTGGTGCCGCGGGCGGGCGACATGATGATGCCCCCCACGCCGTATTCGCGCATGGTCTTCAGGACCTCGGCCTGGCGGTCACGGTCCTCGTTCGTGTTGGCGAGGATCGGCACGTAGCCGAGCTTGTAGATCGCCTCCTCGATGCCGACGGCGAGCTCGGCGAAGAACGGGTTCATGAGGTCGGAGATGATCATCCCGACGAAGCGGGACGTGGCCGTGCGCAGCGAGGCGGCGCCGCGGTTGTAGACGTAGCCGAGCTGGGCGCTCGCCCGCTCGACGCGCTCCCGCGTCTCGGGCTTGACCTGCGGCGAGCCCTTCAGCACCAGCGATACGGTCGACTTCGAGACACCCGCGGCGCGCGCGATGTCGACGATGGTCGCCGGCCGGCGCGGTTCGCGCGGCTTCGCCATGTCGTCTCCTCCCTTGCGTCCGCGCCGCCTTGTGGATCAGCGGCTGCGGTCACGCTCAGGATATTGGAACGTTCCGATGAGTTTGTAAAGGAGAATATAAATGTTGAAATTTCGTTCGTTTTTACAATAGTTTATGCGCACAAGTCGGCGAGTGCGTTGAAATTGGAACGTTCCATCTATAGCGCTGCCTTGAGGTCGGGCTCAAGACGGGCGGGCTCAAGACGGTGCTGCGGGTATCCCCTCCCGGGAGGCCCTCATCTTGCCCCAGGGCTCTGGAGCTGTCCCGGTCGACGCGGCCGGGACCGGGGAGCGGCATCGCCAACGGAGGCTCGGGGGCGGGGCCGGCCGGGCGTCCGGCGGCCGAGGACGGCGGCGATCTTCACCGCCGTCCCGGTTCGGCGTCAGCGGGCGGTCACGCCCGAGAGGATCTTCAGCGGGAGCACAGCCAGACGGGACTGGGTTTCGACGGCGATGCCGAGGCCGTCGAGGGCGGCGCGCTGCTGGGCGAGGATCCAGTCGGTCGGGGAGCCGCAGTCCCGGAGCGTGCGGGCCGAGGTCACCGCCCAGGCCATCTGCCGGGAGAGGATCGCGGACATCTCGTCGGCGACGACGCGGGTGGCGACGGGCAGGCCTCTGACGGCCCCGGACGCGCTGGCCACGGCTTCGTCGGACCCGGTCTCCCGGGCCGCCGTCTCGGCTTCGGCGGCGGTGTGCTCGGCGCGGCTCGTGAAGGCTTCGGAGGCGTCCTCGGCGCGGCTCGTGAACGCATCGGCGGCGTCCTCGCCGGCCTTGCGAGCGTCATCGCCCGCGTTGCGGGCGTACTCCGTCATCGCGATCACGCTCTCGGAGGCCGATGACGAGAGGTCGGCGGCGGTCCCGGTCGGGGCCGTCGTGGGGAATCGTGCCTTGTCGGCCATGCGTGCCTCATATTCCTGCTGTTGCGGTGCAGCAAGAACGCGTTCGGCACTGCAGGGGTTCCCGGGGCCGGCGGGGCGGACCGGGTCAGCGGGCTCCGGCGCCGGCGGCGCGGCGGGGCGCCTGGGCGGCGAAGGACTTGCCGTCGGCGAGGAACAGGCGCCAGCGCTGGGCCCGGAGCCCGATGCGGTCGCCCGCCGCGAGCGGGTGGTCGGCGGAGGTGTCGACCGTGACGGTCAGGTCGCGGCCGACTTCCACCTCGGCGCGGCGGCCGGGCCCGTGGCGGGTGACGCTGCGGACCACACCGGCGAGGCCCTGGCTCGGGGCCCCGACGTCCCAGTGCTGCGGGCGGACGAAGAGGCGGGCGGGGCCGTGGCCGACGACGTCGAGGCCGAGCGGCACGGGGCGGTCGTAGAGCCAGGCCTTGCCCTGGTCGAGGGTGACGGGGAGTTCGCTCGAGTCGCCGATGAACGAGAAGACGAAGGGGCTGGCGGGCGTGTCGTAGACCTCGTCCGGGGTGCCGACCTGCTCGATCCGGCCCTTGTCGAGGACCACGACCCGATCCGCGAGCTCGAGCGCCTCCTCCTGGTCGTGGGTGACGAAGACGGTGGTGTAGCCGGTCTCCTGGTGAATCTCGCGCAGCCACTTCCGGAGCTCCTTCCGGACCTTGGCGTCGAGCGCGCCGAACGGCTCGTCGAGGAGCAGCACCTTCGGGTCGACCGCGAGCGCGCGGGCGAGGGCCACGCGCTGCCGCTGGCCGCCGGAGAGCTGGGCCGGGTAGCGGTTCTCGAGGCCGGTCAGGCGGACGAGGTCGAGCAGGGACATGACGCGCTGGCGGATCTCGGCCTTGGACGGGCGAGCCGCGCGCGGGCGGACGGAGAGGCCGAAGCCGATGTTTTCGGCGACCGTCATGTGCTTGAAGAGGGCGTAGTGCTGGAACACGAAGCCGACGCCGCGCTCGCGCACGGGTGTCGCGGAGGCCTCCTCGTCGCCGAAGAAGATCTGGCCGCGGCTCGGCTGCTCCAGGCCGGCGATCGAGCGCAGGAGCGTCGTCTTGCCGGAGCCCGAGGGGCCGAGCAGCGCGAGCAGTTCGCCGGCGCGGATGTCGAGGTCGACGCCGTGAAGCGCCGGGAAGGTGCCGAAGTCCTTGGCGAGGTCGCGGATCCGGATTTCCATGGTCGTGCCTCTCAATGTCCCCTGGTGCCGCCGGCGAGGTGACCGCCGTAGCGCCATTCCAGGAAGGTCTTCAGGACGAGGGTGACGAGGGCGAGGGCGGCCAGCAGCGACGCCATCGCGAAGGCGGCCACGAACTGGTACTCGTTGTAGAGGATCTCCACGTGTAGCGGCATCGTGTTGGTCAGTCCCCGGACGTGGCCGGAGACGACCGAGACCGCGCCGAATTCGCCCATGGCGCGGGCGTTGCAGAGGAGCACGCCGTAGAGCAGGCCCCACTTGATGTTGGGCAGCGTCACGCGGACGAAGGTCGTCAACCCGGAGGCGCCGAGCGTCATGGCGGCCTCCTCGTCGGCGGTGCCCTGCTCCTGCATCAGCGGGATCAGCTCGCGGGCCACGAACGGGAAGGTGACAAAGATCGTCGCGAGCACCAGGCCCGGAACCGCGAAGATGATCTGGATCCCCTGGCTCTTCAGGAAGGGGCCGAGGTAGCCCTGGGCGCCGAAGAGGAGCACGTAGACGAGGCCCGAGACGACCGGCGAGACCGAGAAGGGCAGGTCGATCAGGGTGATCAGCAGGCTCTTGCCGGGGAAGCGGAACTTGGTGATCGCCCAGGCGGCGGCGATGCCGAAGACGAGGTTGGCCGGCACCGCGATGGCGGCGACGATCAGGGTCAGGCGGATCGCCGCCTGCGCGTCGGGCTCCCGGAAGGCCTCCAGGTAGGCGGCGGTGCCGTTGCGGAACGCCTCCACGAAGACCGCGACGAGCGGCAGGACCAGGAAGAGGGCCAGGAAGCCGAGCGCGACGGCGATCAGCACGGCGCGGGCCGCGAAGCCCTCGCCGGTGGCGGTCGCGGTGGCGGCGGCGGAGCGGGAAAACGCGATATCAGACATCGCCGTAGCGCCTCCGGCTCCAGGCCTGAATCAGGTTGATGACGAGCAGCATGAAGAAGCTCACGAGGAGCATGATGAGCGCGATGCCGGTGGCGCCGCGGTAGTCGAACTCCTCGAGCTTGATGACGATCAGAAGCGGGGCGATCTCCGACACATAGGGCATGTTGCCGGCGATGAAGATGACCGAGCCGTATTCCCCCACGCCGCGCGCGAAGGCGAGGGTGAAGCCGGTCAGGACGGCCGGCAGCAGCGGCGGCAGGAGGACGCGCGTCACCGTCACGAAGCGGGAGGCGCCGAGGGTGGCGGAGGCCTCCTCGATCTCCCGGTCGAGCTCCTGCATGAGGGGCTGGACGGTGCGGACCACGAAGGGCAGGCCGATGAAGGTCAGCGCCACCAGGATGCCGAGGGGCGTGTAGGCGATCTTCAGGCCGAGCGGCTCGAGAAGGGAGCCGACCCAGCCGTTGCCCGCGTAGAGGGCGGCGAGCGCGATGCCGGCGACCGCCGTCGGCAGCGCGAAGGGCAGGTCGACGGCGGCGTCGACCAGGGCCCGGCCCGGGAACTGGTAGCGGACCAGAACCCAGGCGACGAGAACGCCGAAGACGGCGTTGAGGAGCGCCGCCGCGAAGGCGATGCCGAAGGAGATCCGGAGCGCGGCGACGACCCGGGGGTCGGTGGCGATGGCCCAGAGGCCGTCGAGGCCGAGCCCGGCGGCGCGGGCGGCCAGCGCGCCGAGCGGGATCAGCACGACCAGGCTCAGATAAACGAGCGTGTAGCCGAGGGACAGGCCGAAGCCCGGGAGGATCCCGGGCCGGTCCCGGCGGCGCGGGGCCGCTATGGCGAGGGCGGCGGTCATGGGCGCCCCGTCAGTTCGAGGGCCGGTAGATCTGGTCGAAGGTGCCGCCGTCGCCGAAGTGCTCGGGCTGCGCCTTGGCCCAGCCGCCGAAGTCCTTGTCGATGGTGACGAGCTTCAGCTTCGGGAACTTGGCGAGCGCCTCGGCCGGGACGACCTCGGGCCGCGACGGGCGGTAGTGGTGCTTGGCCGCGAGCTTCTGGCCGGCGTCGGAATAGAGGTACTGCAGGTAGGCCTCGGCCTGCTTGCGGGTGCCCTTCCGGTCGACGTTGGCGTCGACGACGGCGACGGGGGGCTCGGCGAGGATCGAGAGCGAGGGGACGACGATCTCGAACTTGTCGGCGCCGAACTCCTCGAAGACCAGGAAGGCCTCGTTCTCCCAGGTGATCAGGACGTCGCCGAGGTTGCGCTGGGCGAAGGTCGTGGTCGAGCCGCGGGCGCCGGTGTCGAGGACGGGGACGTTCTTGAGGAGCTTGGAGACGAAGTCACGGACCTTGGCCGGGTCGTTGCCGGTCTTCTCGGCCGCGTAGGCCCAGGCGGCGAGGTAGTTCCAGCGGGCGCCGCCGGAGGTCTTCGGATTGGGCGTGATCACGCCGATGCCCGGCTTCACCAGATCGTCCCAGTCCTTGATGCCCTTCGGGTTACCCTTGCGCACGATGAAGACGATCGTGGACGTGTAGGGCGAGGAGTTGTTGGGAAGGCGCTTCTGCCAGTCGGGCGGCAGGAGCTTCGCCTCACGGGCGATGGCGTCGATGTCGGCGGAGAGCGCCAGGGTGACCACGTCGGCGTCGAGGCCGTCGATGACCGAGCGGGCCTGCTTGCCGGAGCCGCCGTGCGAGGCGCGGATCGTGACCACCTCGCCGGTCTTCGCCTTCCATTCCGCCGCGAAGGCCGCGTTGGCCTCCTTGTAGAACTCGCGGGTCGGATCGTACGAGACGTTGAGGAGCGTCGTCTGGGCCTTGGCCTGGAAAGCCAGGCCCGCCACGGTGCCGAAGGCGAGGGCGACCAGCGCGGCGTCGAGCGCCTTGCGCCAGGCGGGGCGGCGGGCCGGCGTGCGGTCGGCGGCGAAGCGGATCGAAGCGGTCGACACAAGGCTCATGGTCACCTCCCTTGTTCATCTCCCATTAATGTCGACTGAGTTTGTCGGATTTGTCAATTCCATATGCTGCGGTGATTTTGGAATGGTTTATCCCCGGAGGCGAATTCGGAGCGGTCCGGCTTGCCGCGACCCGGCCAAGGCTCCGCTCCCGGTGCGCTCTCGCGGCCTGGCCCAGGCAGGACTTCGGGCGTGCTCCCGTAAAGGCAAGGGGGCGGGGAGGAACCGGCCGAAACCGCACCGGACCTGGGGGCTCCCGCCAGGGTCCCGGCGCGGAAGGCGCCGGCCCGGACGGGCGCTCCTCGGGAACGGGATTGCGCGCCCGGCGGTTCATGGCGTCAGGCGATCCGCCTCAGGGCGGCCCTCGGGAATGACTTTCCTGTCCCGGGGCTGACCGACCGGCTAGTCTCCGCCCCGACCGTTTCCCTGGCGTGCGGCGGCCCTCACCGGCCCCCCTGCCGTTTCGTCGACCGGAGTTGACATGTTCAGGTCCAAGATCCTGGGTTTCGCCGCCGCCCTCGCGGCTCTCCTCCTTCCGGCCGTGGCGGCCGCGCAGACGCCCGTGCGTGTCGGCTACATCCCGATCCTCGGCGTCGCGCCGATCTTCATCGCCGACAAGGAAGGCTGGCTCGCCGCCGCGGGCCTGAAGCCGACCTTCACGCCCTTCGAGTCCGGTCCGAACATGATCCAGGCGCTCGCCTCCGGGACGGTCGACGTCTACGTGGCGGGCGTGGCCCCGCTCGGGGTGGCACGTTCCAAGGGGGTCGACGTCAAGGTCGTGGCCGCCACCGCCATCGAGGAGATGACCTTCGTGGCGGGCCCCAGGCTCGCGAAGTATTTCGAGGGGGGCGCCAAGGCGGCCGAGGCCTTCGCCAAGTTCCGCGAGGCGGAGGGGCGGCCGGCAAAGCTCGCCACCCAGCCGCCGGGCTCGGTTCCGGACACGACGCTCAAGCACTGGGTCTACAAGGTCGGGGGCACCAAGGAGAGCGACGTGCAGATCGTCGCCATGGGCATCGACGCGACCCAGCAGGCGCTGCTCGCCGGCGCGGTCGACGGCGCGACGGTGCGCGAGCCGGCGGTCTCCATCATCACGACCCGCAATCCCGCGACACGGCTGGTCGCGCTCGGGGGCGACATGTTCCCGAACCAGCCCGGCACCGTGGTGGCAGTCTCGGGCGCCTTCCTGGCCAAGAACCCGGAGGGCGTGCAGAAGATGGTCAAGGCCGTGGTGGACGCCATCGACCTGATCGCCAAGGATCCGGACCGTACCGTGCCGCACATCGAGGCGGCGCTCGGCAAGGGCATCGTCGAGACCTCGATCATCCGCAAGGCGGTCGCCTCGCCGGCCTCGAAGTTCGTTGCCGACCCGCGCGTGATCATCGAGCCGTCGCGGCTCATGCAGCAGTACCAGGTGACGATCGGGACGCTCGACAAGGAGGTGCCGCTCGACGGCCTCTTCGACACGAGCTTCTACCAGAAGGCCACGGGCCGCTGACGTGCGGAGATCGAGCCTCGCGCTGCCGCTCCTCGGCCTCGCCGCGTTCCTGGCGCTCTGGGAACTCGTGCCCCGGCTCGGCCTCGCCTCGGCGGGGCTGATGCCGTTGCCGAGCGCGATCCCGGGCGCGTTCCTGAAGGAGCTGAAGTCCGGGATCTGGCAGGGCGCGGTCGCGGCGAGCCTCTCCCACTACGTCGTCGGCCTCCTGGTCGGGGCGGGGCTCGGCATCGGCTTCGGCCTCCTGACGGGCATGTACCGGCCGGTCGAGGAGGCGACGGCCGGCATTGTGCGCGTGCTGCGGCCGATCCCGGGCCTCGCCTGGGTGCCCTTCGCGATCCTGTGGTTCGGGGTGGAGCCCTCGGCGGCGATCTTCATCATTGCCGTCGGCGTCTTCTGGATCGTCTACTTCGCCACCCACGGGGCGGTGCGCAGCGTGGACCGGGACCTCCTGGAGGTCGCGGCGGCCTTCGGGTTCCGCTCGGGGCCGGCGCGGCTCGCCAAGATCGTCGCCCCGGCGGCGACCCCCGGCATCCTGGTCGGCATCCGCACCGCGCTCGGGCAGGCCTGGATGGCGGTGGTGGCGGCCGAGATCTTCGGCGTGCACGGGCTCGGGCAACGCATGATGGCGGCCTCCAGCCTGCTCGCCACCGACATCGTGGTCGTCTACATGCTGACCATGGCGGCCCTCTACGGGCTCTTCGACGCCGGCTTCGTCCGGCTGCAGAACCGGCTTCTCCAATGGAAAGCGTGATCGAGATCCGCGGCCTTTCGCTCGCCTTCGAGCAGGGCGGCCGGAAGACCGAGGTGCTGCACCGGCTCGACCTCGACGTCGCGCCCGGCGAGTTCGTCTCCATCGTCGGGCCGTCGGGGGTCGGCAAGTCGACGCTCCTGCGCGTGATCGCCGGGCTCGCCGCGCCGAGTGCCGGAACCGTCCGGGTGCGCGGCGCCGAGGCGGTCGCCAAGGGCGACGCCGTGCAGCCCGTCGCGATGGTGTTCCAGGACGCCCGGCTCCTGCCCTGGCGGCGCGTGATCTCCAATGTCGGCTTCGGGCTGGAGCATGCCGGGATCCCGCGGGCGGTCCGGCGGGAGCGGGCGGAGGCGGCCCTTAGGCTGGTCGGCCTCGCCGACCTCGCCGACCGGTGGCCGCACCAGCTCTCCGGCGGGCAGCGCCAGCGCGTCTCGCTCGCCCGCGCGATGGCGGTGCATCCGGACGTCCTCCTCATGGACGAACCCTTCTCGGCGCTCGACGCGATCACGCGCGAGGGCCTGCAGGACGAGCTCCTGAAGGTCCGTGCCGCAACGGGGCGGACGGTCCTGTTCGTCACCCACGACATCGACGAGGCGGTCTACCTCTCCGACCGGGTGGTGGCGCTGATGGGCTCGCCCGGCGAGGTGCGTTCGTCGCTCGCCATCGACCTGCCCCACCCGCGCCGGCGCGGCTCGACGGCGCTCGCCGCGCTCGCCGAGCAGCTCAGGTCGGACCTGTCGGCCGGCAGCGCGGAGCTGTGAGGGGCGCCACTTAGCGCCCGATCCGGCTCAGCACGTCGGCGCGCAGGAAGCGCTCGATCACCAGCATGAAGAGGACCGAGGGGACGAGCAGGATCAGGGCCGTGATCGAGGCGATCTGGTAGTTGCCGCCCATGCTGGCGCTGTAGAGGAGGAGCGGCAGGGTGCTCACCTGCGGCACGCCGACGAAGAAGGTGCCGGTGAACTCGTCGAGGGATTCCAGGAACACGAAGACGGCGCTCGCCATCAGGCCCGGGGCGGCGAGGGGCAGCGTCACGGTCGCGAAGGTGCGCAAGGGCGAGGCCCCCAGGTTGCGGGCGGCGAGTTCCAGGTCGCGGTCGACGGCCGCGAAGGCGGCGGCGGCGATCCAGACCGAATAGACGAGGCCGTGGGCGGTGTGGACCGCGACCACCCCCGGGACCGTCCCGGTCAGGCCGAGGCCGTAGAAGATCCGGGCGACGTTGATGTAGATCGGCACGGACGGGAAGGCCTGCGGCAGCAGGAAGACGATCATCAGGAGCGTGCGGCCGGGCAGCTTCAGGCGGCCGAGCGCGTAGCCCGCCGGGATCGAGAGCGCGAGGGCCAGCCCGACCACCAGGAGCGCGATCGTCACCGAGGTCGCGAGCGACGACATGGCGTCGCCGGTCGGCCGGAACACGGTCTCCCAGTAGCGGAAGCCGTAGGTCACCGGCAGCTTGTAGGGCGTATACCAGCGCTCCGCGACGGACCAGAGGACGAGGTTGGCGAGCGGGCCGAAGATCGCGAAGGCCAGGAGCCCGAGGCCGAGGACCTTCAGGAGGGTCGACGGGAGGCTGCGGGCGAGGGCGCTCACGCCTCGGCCTCCTTGCGCACGCTGTGGCGCAGGTAGAAGACCGCCGCCACGGCCGTCATGGCGTAGGAGATCACCCCCAGCGCGTTGGCGGTGGCGTAGTCGCCGTAGGAGTTGATGCGGAAGGCCATGTCGACGGTCAGCATGGTGGGCTGCGAGCCGGCGACCATGAGGGGCACGGACAGGACCGACAGCATGGTGACGAAGGAGAGCGTCAGGGCGACCATCAGGTTCGGCACCACCTGCGGCAGGATCACGTCGAAGAGGCTGCGCAGCCGGGAGGCGCCCAGGTTGCGGGCCGCCTCGATGGTGGAGCGGTCCAGGGCCGCCATGGCGCCGGCGAGCAGCAGGGTGACGAAGGGCGCCTGCTTCCACACGAAGGTGATGATGATGCCGCGCCAATCGAGGAAGCTCGTGGCCTGCAGCGGCTCCATCACGCCGAGCGCCACGAGGCTGTTGTTCATCAGCCCGTTCTTGGCCAGGAAGGTGCGCATGCACTGGGCCGCGACGATGAAGGGGATGAAGAGCGGCCAGCGGTAGAGCGCGCCGAGGATCGCCAGGACCCAGGGCGTCTCGCCGAGCGTCAGCATGCCGGCGAACGCGATCGCGATGACGGCCGTGCCCAGGGTGGCGGCGAGCACGATGAAGAGCGTGAAGAGCACGTCTCCCGAGTAGAGCTCGAAGGCCTTGGCGAAATGCTCGAGCGACAGCCCGCCCTCGCGCCCCGTGAAGGCCGCCGCGAGGGAGAAGCCGAGCGGATAGAGGAACAGGGCTCCGACCATCGCGAGCGCTGGGGCGACGAGGGCGAGGCCGAGGAGGGTGGGGCGGTTGGCGGCCATGGGGGTGTCGGCCCGGCGGCGACGGCCGCCGGGCCAGGCTCGGTCAGTTGGCCACCTTCTTCTCGTAGCTTTCGAGGATGTCGTTGAAGTAGGGGGCGATCGGGAAGGGCTTGCCCTTGGTGGAGAGGTCGTCGGGCGTGATGTCGGCGAAGAGCTTCTGCCAGGCGGCCTGGTCGAGCTTGGCCTGGAGGTACTTGGCGTCGATGCCGGGGTACCAGTTGAAGCGCTTGACGATGCCCTCGGCCTGGACCTCGGGGCTGGTGGCCAGCGCAATGAACTCCTCGGCGAGCTTGGCCTGCGCGGCCTTGGCGGGCACGGCGTAGTACATGGGCTGGCCGGGCATGCCGGGGGCGACGAGCTTCAGCTTCATGTTGGGCGGCAGCTTGCCCTCGGCCTGCCAGGTGTAGAACATGTCCACCCAGACCGGCCCCATGGCGATCTCGCCGCGGTTCAGCATGTCGAGCGTGCCGGCGTTGCCGGGGGTGATGACGACGTTCTTGTTGAACTCCTTGAGGTCCGCGAGGCTCTTGTCCCAGGCGGCCTTCAGGGTCTCGTCGTAGGGGCCCTTCATCAGCTTGTCGGCATCGCCCCCGAAGGCGTAGACCCAGCCGGTCACGAAGGCGACCCCGGACATGCCGCCCTTGATGCCGTTGTAGCCGAACTGCTTGGGGTTCTTCTTCACCCAGTCGACGAGGTCGGTGTAGGTGGCCGGCGGGGTCTTGACCATGTCGGCGTTGTAGGCGAGCGCCGTCTGGGAGTGGAACATGGGCATCACGTAGCCGCCGACCTCGGCGCCGAGCGAATTCTCGGCCGTGTCGCGGGAGACCAGGTTGCCGGTCGGGATCTTGTCGCGGTACTTGGCGAGCAGGCCCTCCTTGACCATCTGGCCGGCCATCTTCTGGTGGGCGACGACCACGTCGAAATCCCAGGCCGGCGCGTTCGCCTGGCGCTGGGCGGAGAGCTTCTCGTAGATCTTCTGCGAGCCGCCGTCGCCCGGGCCGGTGCCGACGGCGACGACCTTCACGCCCGGGTGGCTCTTCTCGAACATGGGCCCGAGATAGTCCTTGATGTAGTCGACCATGTTCTGGTCGCCGGCCGTGGCGACGTTGAGGGTGGTCTGGGCGCCGGCCGGCCCGGCGAGGGCCAGGACCGCGGCGGCCGCGGCAAGAGCCGACTTCATGCGATCGAGCATCGGGGTTCTCCTCGTCTCGGGGTCACGCGGCCCGTGCCGCGGGACCGGCTTCTGCCTCGCCGGCGAAGACGTGCAGCGCCTCCGCCGGAATCTGGACCGTGACGGCGTCGCCCACGGCGCGCCGGACGGGGTCGTCGACCATGAAGCGGCCGACGGGGGTGGCGACGGCGTAGCGGTAGCGGCCGCCCGGGTAGCTCGCCTGCTCGATCCGGCCCGGCAGGGCGATGCCGTCGGCCGTCTCGCCGGGGCCGCCGAGCGCGACCGCGTCGCCTCGGAAGTGGATGCGGACGGGACCCTCCGGCGCCTCCGCGCGGGCGAGGTGGGCGCCCGGCCCGCCGGCCACGTCGATGCGCAGGCCGGCGCCCTCGCGCCGGGCCGTGCCGGAGACGACGTTGTCGGCGCCCAGGAAGGCGGCCACGTAGGGGGAGTTCGGCCGGCGGTAGACCTCCTCGGGGGCGCCGTCCTGGACGATGCGGCCACGGTCGAGGATGACGATCCGGTCGGCCATGACCATCGCCTCCTCCTGGTCGTGGGTGACGTGGACGGCCGTGAAGCCGATGCGCCCGTGCAGGCCCCGGATCTCGTGCCGCATGGCGAGGCGGATCTTGGCGTCGAGGTTGGACAGGGGCTCGTCGAGGAGCAGGACGGGCGGGTCGACCGCGAGGGCCCGGCCGAGGGCGACGCGCTGGCGCTGGCCGCCGGAGAGGGCCGTCACCTTGCGATCCCCGAAGCCGGGGAGCTCCAGGAGCGCCAGCATCTCGCCGACCCGCCGGTCGATGTCGGCGCGCGGCCAGCGGCGGAGCTTCAGACCGTAGGCGATGTTCTCGGCCACCGACATGTGCGGCCAGAGCGCGTAGGACTGGAACACCATGGCGAGGCCGCGCCGCTCGGGCGGAACGGCGGTCACGTCCCGGTCGCCGATCAGGATGCGGCCGGCGCGCGGCGCGATGAAGCCGCTGATGGAGCGCAGGAGCGTGGTCTTGCCGCAGCCCGAGGAGCCGAGCAGGGCCACGAAGGTGCCCGGCTCGATCGCGAGGTCGATCCCGTCGAGCACGGTGGTGCGGCCATAGCCGACCTCCAGCCGCTCGACCGCGACCCGGGACCCTCTCATCGGTCGTCTCCTCCGCCGGCCCCGGACCTTCAGGCCTCTTCACAACAGGCTGGCGGCTCAGTATGACAGGCGTATGAACACGTGTGCAAGAGCCTTCCTTCCGGCTCTGCACCGGCGCCGCGGGATGTGGGCGGTCATGACGGACGGGGACGGCGGCGCAAGCGCGCGGGTCGCGCGGCGGGTGACGGCGGCGGACGTCGCCCGGGCCGCCGGCGTGTCGCGCGTGGCCGTGTCGCGGAGCTTCACGCCGGGGGCGAGCGTGGCGCCGGCGACCCGGGACCGCGTCATCGCCGCGGCGGCGTCGCTCGGCTACCGCCCCAATGCGCTCGCCCGCCAGCTCAACGGCAGCGCGCCGGAACTGGTCGCCTTCGTGGCCGGCTTCATCGACAACTACTACTACGCGAGCTTCATCGACCGGCTTCTGAGCGGCCTGCAGGCGCGCGGGCGGCGGCCCCTCTACGTGCATGTCGGAGAGGGCGGGCACGCGGCGGAGGCCCTGGCGCGGGCGGCGGAATACCCGGTCGCCTGCACGATCGTGGCGGCCGGCAGCCTCGGCTTGGACGCCATCCGGCAGGCGATGGGGAACGGGCCGGTGGTCCTGTCGGGACCGGGGTCCGCCCTGCCGGAGGTCGACGCGGTTTTCACCGACGGAGCGGAGGGGATCCGGCTCGCGGTCCTGCACCTGGTGGCGCGCGGCCGGCGGCGGCTCGCCTGCATCACCGGGCCCGAGCACCTCGTCAGCGCCCGGGAGCGCGGGGACTCGTTCCGGCGGACGGTGGCGGAGGCGGGCGTGGAGTCGCTCGGCGTCCTGACGACGCCCTTCACGGTGCCGGGCGGGACCGAGGCGGCGCGGCGGCTCCTGGCCTCCGAAGTCCTGCCGGACGCGATCGTGTGCGGGAACGATGCGATCGCGATCGGCGTCCTCAACGTGCTAAAGGCGGAGGCGGGGCTCGCGGTGCCCGAGGACATCGCGGTCACCGGCTTCGACGACACTGCGCCGGCGTCCTGGCCGCTGATCGGCCTCACCAGCGTCGGCAGCCCGGTGGAGCTCCGGGTCGGCCATGTCTGCGACCTCGTCGACCGCCGGCTCGCCGCGCCCGACGCCCCGCCGCGGCAGATCCGCATCGAGCCGCATCTCGTCGTCCGAACCACAAGCTGAGGCCGCCCTTGACCCGACCCGATCCTGCCGCCCGCCACTCCCTCTGGCTCCTCGCGTCGGAGCGCGACGAGCGGGCCCTCATCCAGATGGTACGCGACCTCGCGAAGCGCTTCGGCACGCCGGTCTTCCGGCCGCACCTGACGCTGGCCGGGGACCTGGCCGCCGGAGCGGCGCAGCTGACCGGCGAGCTCGACGGCATCGTGCGCGGGCTCGCCCAGCCGGTCCAGCCGGTGCTCGCCGTCGAGGCCGGTCCCGACTTCTTCCGCTCCTTCTATACCCGCTTCGAGCCGACCGACACGCTCAGGACGCTGCGCACCCGGGCCTACGAGGCGGGGGGTGTCGAGGAGCCCTCCGGTTTCCTGCCGCACGTCTCCCTCGCCTACGGGGCGGCCACGGCCAACGACCAGGAACAGGCGCGGGCGGAGTGGTCCACCTGGCTCGAGGGCATGGACGTCCGCTTCGACCGGGTCGCGGTCGTGCTCTCCGCCTCCGGGGTCCCGATCGAGGACTGGGCCGTGATCGCCACCAAGACGCTGGCGCGCGAGGTGGCGGGCGGGGAGGACGAGTAGGGCTGGGCGTCGGGTGGCGGACGGGCCGCCGAGTTGAGTTCGGCACGGCTGCGAGTGGCTTCCCGACCTCCCCACGCGTGTCATCCCGGCCATCGCGCCGGGATCCATTGGCCTCTCATCCCCTTCTGCGAGCGCAGTTTTCGTGATGCCTGGCTTTTCCCGGGCATCCATGGCCAGCGTTCAATCTTCGCCGACTGGTTGTGGGGTCAAGCCCCAAAAGACAGACCGAAGGGTCGGTCCTTCGCGGGACCGGTATGATCCGTCTCGCACGGTCCCGCCCCCTTGCGCGGCCAATGGGTCCCGGCGCGATGGCCGGGATGACACCCGTGGGGAGGCTTTCCCGGCGTGGCTCTGCCGTGCATTCGTCGGTCGCAGCCGACGGGGACTCCTCCGCCGGTCAGAGCATGTCCTCGAGGCGGCAGTTGACCAGGAGTTCGGCGACGGTCGCGGTGTTGGGGAGGCTCAGGAGGGTGGCGGCGAGGCGGGCGAGGTCGGCGGGGCTCGTCATCTCGGCGGCCGGCAGCTTGTTCATCCCGGCCGCCATGTCGGTGTCGACGAAGGACGGGCAGAGGGCCGTGGCGCGGATGCCGTCGGCCCAGCCGAGGCGGCGGGTGGCGTGGGTCAGCGCCACCAGGGCGAACTTGGACATGCCGTAGGCGACGTGGTCGTTGCGGACGCGCTTGCCGGACAGCGAGGCGACGTTGAGGACCCGGCCGGTGCCGCTCGCGGCGAGGTGGGGCAGGGCGGCCTGGGTCAGTCCGAGCGGTCCCTTGACGTTGACGGCGAAGACGCGGTCGACCTCCTCCGGGGCGATGTCGGGGATGCGGGCCGTGGAGTTCGTGCCGGCGTTGTTGACGAGCGCGTCGATGCGGCCGAAGCGGGCGACCGCCCCGGCCACCCAGGCGCGGTGTGTCGCCCAGTCTTCCGCGCGATAGACGGCGCAGTGGACGCGGGTCGGGTCCCAGCCTTCGGCCAGGCGCCGCAGCGAGCCAAGGTCGCGGGCGCCGAGGCTGACGGACCAGCCGTCGGCATGGAGGGTCTCGGCGATCGCCTTGCCGATCCCCCGGTTGGCGCCGGAGATCAGCGCGACGCGGCCTTGTGGAGCGAGCATGCGGGCCTCCTCGTTCAGAGCGTGATGCGGCGGCGCTCCTCGGGCGCGGCGGGATCCCGGCGGCGGTAGGCCGTCACCTCGAACTCGACCTTCATCTCGTGGTGGGCGAGGGGCGTGCAGGTCCAGGTGCAGGCCGGGTCGATGCCCTTGAAGACCTCGGCATAGACCGCGTTGACGGCCTCCATGTCGGCCGGATCGGGTACGAAGCCGCGGAAGCGGACCACGTCCTTGAAGCCTGCCCCCACCGACGCGAGCGCGCCCTCGATGTTCTTCAGGGCCTTGCGGGCCTGTCCGGCGGCGTCCGGGGCGATCTCGCGGGTGCCGTAGTCGCGGCCAGCGGTGTTGGAGACGTAGATGGTGTCGCCGGCGACGACGACGCGCGAATAGCCGATCAGCTCCTCGTACTTGCTGTTCGACTTGACCTTGACGATCTCGGCCATGGGATTTTCTCCTCGGGGTTCAGGCTTCGCCGACGGCGTCCAGGCGGATGCAGGCGGCGCGGTGGTCGGGGCCGACCGTCTCGAGCGGGGGCACGACGGCGGCGCAGTCGGCGGTCGCGAAGCGGCAGCGGGTGCGGAAGACGCAACCGGACGGCGGGTCGGCGGGGCTCGGCGGTTCGCCCATCAGGATGTCGCGCCGGCGGCGGCGGGCGGGGTCGAGCGACGGGGCGGCGGACAGGAGCGCGCGGGTGTAGGGGTGGCGGGGATTGCCGAAGACCTCGGCGGTCGGGCCCTCTTCCATCACCCGCCCGAGGTAGAGCACCACGACGCGGTCGCAGAGATGGCGGACGGCCGGCAGGTCGTGGCTGATGAACAGCATGGCGAGGCCGAGGCGGGCGCGCAGGTCCTCCAGCAGGGCCAGGACCTGGGCCTGAACGGAGACGTCCAGCGCCGAGACGGGCTCGTCGGCGACGATGAAGTCCGGGTTGGTGGCGAGCGCGCGGGCGATGCCGATGCGCTGCCTCTGGCCGCCCGAGAAGGCATGGGCGTGGCGTTCGGCGTGCTCCGGCCGCAGCCCGACGGCGGCGAGGAGCTCGGCGACCCGGGCGGGGCGATCCTTCGGCGGCAGGAGACCGTGGATATCGAGGCCGTCGGCGATCTGCGCGCCGATGCGGCGGCGGGGGTCGAGGCTCGAATAGGGATCCTGGAAGACGAGCTGCATGCGCCGGCGCAGCGCCCGCAGGGTCGCCGGGTCGGCGGCGGCGACGTCGATGCCGTCGAACCGGACCGTGCCGGCGGTCGGGCGTGACAGACCGAGCACCATGCGGCCGATGGTCGACTTGCCGGACCCGCTCTCGCCGACGAGGCCGACCGTCTCGCCGCGGGCGACGGTCAAGTCGACGTCGGTCACGGCGCGGATCGACCGCCGCTTGCCGAAGAGCGGCAGGCCGCCGCGGGCCGGGAAGGCGCGGGAGAGCTTGTCGGCGCGGACGAGCGGCTCGCTCACAGGTCCCTCCAGCGCAGGCAGCGGGTCACCCGGCCCTCGGCCGGGGACTCCAGGGCGGGCCGGCTCGCCTCGCAGGCGGCGACGCGGAGCGCGCAGCGCGGGGCGAAGACGCAGCCCGGCGGGATCTCGTTGGGGGCCGGCACGGTCCCCTCGATCGGCTTCGGGGCGCGGCCGCTGTCGTCCGGGGCGCTCGCCAGCAGGGCGGCCGTGTAGGGGTGGCGCGGGCGGGCGAAGACCGCGGCGGTCGGGCCCTCCTCGACCAGTTCGCCGGCGTAGAGGACGACGACCCGGTCGGCGATGGAGGCGACCACGGGCAGGCTGTGGCTGACGAAGATCATCGCCAAGTCGAGGCGCGTCTTCAGGTCCGCGAGCAGCTCGAGCACCTGCGCCTGGATGGTGACGTCGAGCGCGGTGGTGGGCTCGTCGGCGATCAGCAGCACGGGGTCGTTGGCGATCGCCATGGCGATCATGACGCGCTGGCGCATGCCGCCGGAGAGCTCGTGCGGAAAGGCACGGGCACGTGTCTCCGGGTCCGGGATGCCGACGCTCGCCATCAGGTCGACGGCCTTGCGCATCGCCGCGCCGCGGCCGAGCCGGCCATGGGCCAGGATCGCCTCGGCGATCTGGTCGCCGACCCGGTGGACCGGGTTCAGGCTCGACATCGGGTCCTGGAAGATCATAGCCACCGACCGTCCGCGCAGGTCGGCGAGGGCGGCCTCGTCGAGGTCGAGGAGTTCGCGGCCGTCGAAGCGGATCGAGCCGGCGGCGGGGCGGACCACGGCCGGCAGCAGGCCCATGACGGCGAGACCGGTCAGCGACTTGCCGGACCCGGATTCGCCGACGATCGCCAGCGTCTCGCCCCGGGCGACATGCAGCGACAGGTCGCGGACGGGGCGGATCGTGTAGTCGGCGGCGGGGATCTCGAGGGTCAGGTCGCGGATGTCGAGGAGGGCCGGCGCGGGCGCCGCCGGGTCCGTGGCGGGGCGGAGGCCGGTCAGGCGGCCCCAGAGCGAGGCGGGCTCGGGATGCGGGTCGAAGAGGTCGCGCAGGCCGTCGCAGAGCGCGTTCATGATCAGGATCGTCAGCGTCAGCGCGAGGCAGGGCCAGAGCAGCAGGAGCGGTTGCTGCGTCATGGTGGCCCGCGCCGACCCGATCATCAGGCCCCAGGACGGCGCCGGCGGCACCACGCCGAGGCCCAGGAAGGAGAGGCCGGATTCCAGCACGACGGCGGTCGCGGTGACGAGGCTGAACTGGACCAGGATCGGCCCGCCGATGTTGGGCAGCACCGTCCGCCACATGATCCGCCCCGGACCGGCGCCGAGGGCGCGCACGGCCTCGACATATTCGTGGCTGCGGACGGAGAGGACGCCCGCATAGGCGACGCGCGTGAAGCCCGGGATGAAGACCAGCGCGAGGACCGGGATGAGCGTGCCGACGCCGGGGCCGAGCAGGGTGACAACCAGCAGCGCGAGGAGCAGGGGCGGGAAGCAGAGGAGGACGTCGACGAAGCGCAGCGCCATGAATTCGGTGGTGCCCCGCAGGTAGCCGCCGAGCACGCCGAGGGCGGTGCCGACGACCGAGGCGATTGCGGCGGACGCGAAGGCGACGAGCAGCGAGGCGCGCGCGCCCCAGACGATGCGGGAGAGGACGTCGCGGCCGAACTCGTCGTTGCCGAGCGGGAAATCCCAGCTCGGCGGGGCCATGCGCTTCGGCACGCTCATGCGCACGGGGTTCTGGAGCGGCAGGTAGGGGGCCGCCAGGGCGAGGCCGATCAGCAGGACGAGCAGGAGGGCGGCGACCCAGGGAAAGCGGCTCCTCATTGGCGCACCCTCGGGTCGAGCGCGACATAGACCATGTCGACCAGGATGTTGAGGAGGACGAAGAGGATCGAGATCACCAGGATGATGCCGACCACCTCGGGATAGTCGCGCGCGCCGACGGCGCTGACCAGATAGCCGGAGAGGCCCGGCCAGTTGAAGACGAACTCCACCAGCACGGTGCCGCCGAGCAGGCCCCCGAGGTTCAGGGCCAGCACGGTGACGACCGGAATGAGCGCGTTGCGCAGCACGTGGTGGACCAGGATGGGCGTGCCGCGCAGGCCCTTGGCGCGGGCGGTGCGGACGAAGTCGCGGGCCATGACGTCGAGGACCGCCGTGCGGGTCATGCGCGTGACCATGCCGGCGAGACCGAGGCCGATGCAGAGCGCCGGCATGGAGAGGAGCAGGAGGTGCTTGCCCGGGTCCTGCGCGAAGGGCACGTAGCCGCCCGCCGGCACCCAGCGGAGCCACTGGGCGAAGACCATGATGCAGAGCGTGCCGAGGACGAAGACCGGGACCGCCAGGGTGAGGCCGGCGAAGCCGGAGACGATGCGGTCGAAGGGGCGGTCGCGGTTGACGGCCGCGAGCGTGCCGATCGGGATGCCGAGAAGGACCGCGATCAGCCCGGCGGCGCCGATCAGCTCCAGGGTGCGCGGCAGCCGCAGGGCGATCTGGGCGGTGACGGGCGTGCCGTCGCGCAGCGAGGCGCCGAGGTCGCCGCGGACGAGCCGCAGCATGGCGTCGGCGTATTGGACCAGCACGGGCCGGTCGAGCCCGAGTTGCGCCTTCAGGGCCGCGACGGCGCTCGGGTCCGGCGAGCCGCCCTGCTGGGCAAGCAGAAGTTCGGCGGGATCGCCGGGCACGAGGTGGATCGCCAGGAAGACCAGCGTCGCCACAGCCCAGACCAGGAAGACCGCCGTCAGGAGGCGTTTGCCGAGCCAGATCACGCGCGGGCTCCCGTCCTCGAGGATGCGGCGGCGGGGCCGGGGCGCGGCCGACGGTGCTTCAGTGCGGCCACGCCCGGCATCCGCTCACGCTCCTTCAAGCATGCGGCGCTCGGCGCGGTCGCGCTCGACGGCGGCCGGGTCGCGCTCCGCGTAGGGGCCGTAGCCGCCCGCGCCGGGGGTGACGATGCCGACCGTCTGGCCCGGCTCCAGCGTACCCTCGCCGCGCCGGAACGGGCCGACGCCCTCGCCGAACTCGAAGGCGCCGCCTGCGCCCGGCTCGCCCCCGGCGAGGCCCCAGGGCCGCGTGTGAAATCGCGAGCCGTCGATGTCGACCCGGCAGGGCGCCTCGGCGCGGTAGACGCGGCGCAGCCCCATGCCGCCGCGCTGGCGGCCGCGGCCGCCGGAGCCGTCGACGAGCTCGTAGCGCACGACGGTCAGCGGATACTCGACCTCCAGCGCCTCGACGGGCAGGTTCGAGGTGTTGGTCATGTGCACGTGCACGCCGTCGAGGCCGTCCTTGTTCGGCCGGGCCCCGGAGCCGCCGCCGATCGTCTCCAGGTAGACCCAGAGGTCGCCGGTGCCGGGCATCTCGCCGACGAAGACGGCCGACGCGCAGGCGCCGTTGCAGGCGGCGATGACGCGGTCGGGAACCGCCTGGGCGAGGGCGCCGTGGATCAGGTCGACGACGCGCTGGCAGGGCGCGATGCGGCCGTTGACGGCGGCGGGCGACTTGCAGTTCAGCACGGTGCCTTCGGGCGCCGTGACGGTCAGCGGGCGGGCGAGGCCGGAATTCGGCGGGATGGTCGGGTCGACCACGGTCTTGACCGCGTAGTAGACGGTCGAGAGCAGCGCGGTATAGACCATGTTGAAGCCGGCGCGGACCTGCCTGGGGCTGTCGAAATGCAGATGCATCTCGTCGCCCCGCACGGTGATCTCGACCTTGAACTCAATGTCGCCCTCGATCTCCGGGCCGTCGAAGCGGTCGGCGAAGCGGTAGGTGCCGTCCGGAATCGCGGCGATGCCGGCGCGCATCTTGCGCTCGGCATAGTCCTGCAGGGCGCGGCCGGCGGCGAGCACGACGTCGCGGCCGTACTTGTCGCAAAGCGCCCCGACGCGCTCGACGCCCATCCGGTTCGCGGCCATCTGGGCGCGCAGGTCCGACAGGCGCTCGCGCGGGACCTGGCAGTTCAGCAGGATCAGCTCCTGGACGTCGGTCAAGAGCTCGCCGGCCCGGTAGAGGCGGATCGGCGGGATGCGGATGCCCTCCTGGAAGATGTGGGCGTGGCCGCGGTCGGCGAAGTCGGCGTGGTGGGCGGTGTTGACCGCCCAGGCGACCATGACGCCGTCGTGGAAGATCGGCTCGGCGAGGACGATGTCGGGCAGGTGCGTGCCGCCGCCCTCGTAGGCGTCGTTGCCGATGAAGACGTCGCCGGAGCGCATGTCGGCGACCGCATGGCGCTTCAGGATGTGCGGGATGATGCCGATGAAGCTGCCGAGGTGCATGGGGATGTGCTCGGCCTGGCAGAGGGTCGTGCCGTCCAGGTCGAAGAGGGCGGTGGAGCAGTCGCGCCGCTCCTTGATGTTCGTGGAGTAGCTGGCCTTGACCAGCGCCTCGCCCATCTCCTCGGTGATCGACGAGAAGGCGCTGCCGATCACCTCGACGGTGATCGGGTCGACGGCCACGGGCTCCGGTCGCGGGGCGTGCATCAGAGCGTCTCCAGGATCAGGTTGAGGTAGGGCTCGACATGGGCGGTCATGTTGGGCAGCAGGACCGTGGTGGCGTCCATCTGCTCGACGATGGCGGGGCCGACGATGCGGTTGCCGGGCTTCAGCTTCTCGCGGTCGTACACGGTCACGCGCACGAAGCCGTGGGCCTCGGGGAACCACACCTCGCGCTCGCCCATCTTCGCCGCGGAGGCGTCCGGGCCGGCGTCGGGCTCGGGCTTGAACTCGGCCTTCGGCACGAAGCCGATGGCCTCGACCCGGAAGGTGACGAGCTGCACGGCCTCCTCGGCGGCGACGAAGCCGTAGAGGCGCTTGTGGGCGGCCGCGAAGCCGTCCGCGAGCGCCGCCAGGGTGGCGGGGCCAACCGGGCCGTCGGGGACGTCGATGGCGAGTTCGTAGTTCTGGCCCCGGTAGCGCATGTCGACCGTGCGGCGGAGCCGGCGGTCGGCCGACGCCACGGCCTCCTCGTCGAACCAGTGGCCCGCCTCGGCGGCGAGGCCCTCGAAGATTCCGCCGATCTCGGACTCGAGGCCCGCGGCGAGGGTCATCAGGCGGGTGGTGGCGAAATTGGCGCGCAGGTCGGTCAGCAGCAGGCCGAGGGCGCAGCCGATGCCGGGATTCCTCGGCACCAGGATGCGCTTCATGTCGAGCTCGCGGGCGAGCCGGGCGGCGTGGACCGGGCCGGCGCCCCCGAAGGCGACGAGGGTGTAGTCGCGCGGGTCGTGGCCGCGCTGGACGCTGATCACCCGGATCGCCTTCGCCATGTTGGCGGTGACCACCGAGACGATGCCCTGCGCGGTCTCCATCGGGTCCATGCCGAGCTGTTCGGCGAGGCGCTTCACCGCGGCCACAGCGAGATCCTGGCGGATCTTCATGCGGCCGCCGAGGAGTTCCTGCGGGTTCAGGGTCTGGAGCACCACGTTGGCGTCCGTGACGGTCGGCTCGGTGTTGCCGCGGTCGTAGCAGACAGGGCCGGGGTCGGCGCCGGCCGAGCGCGGGCCGACCTTCAGGAGGCCGCCGGAGTCGATGTGGGCGATCGAGCCGCCGCCGGCGCCGACCGTGTGGATGTCGAGCATCGGCGCCTTGATCGGATAGCCGTGCACGGTCGCGTCGCTGGCGAGGCCCGCGACCCCGTTCTTCAGGAGCGCGACGTCGCTCGACGTGCCGCCCATGTCGAAGGTGATCAGGTCGGGGATACCCGTCATGACGCCGAGCGCCTGGCCGGCGACCACCCCAGTGGAGGGACCGGAGAGGACGGTGCGGACCGGCAGGCGCGCGGCCGCGTCGAAGCCGATGACGCCGCCGTTGGACTGGGTCAGGTGCGGGGCGACCGCGATTCCGAGCTCGGCGAGGCGGGCGGCGAGCCGGCGGATGTAGCCGTGCATGACCGGGCCCAGATAGGCGTTCACGACGGCGGTGGAGATCCGCTCGTACTCGCGGAATTCGGGGGCGACCTCGTGGGAGGCGCACACGAAGGCGTCGGGGAAGACCTCCTCGACGATGGCCCGGGCGCGGACCTCGTGGTCGGGGCGGACGAAGCCGTAAAGGAACCCGATCGCCACGGCCTTCACGCCGGCGGCCTTCAGGGTCAGGGCGGCGGCGCGGACGGCGGCCTCGTCGAGGGGCGTCATGACCGAGCCGTCATGGCGCAGGCGCTCGCCGACCTCGATGCGCAGGTCGCGGGTGACGAGCGCCGGGGCCTTGTCGGCCTGCAGGTCGTAGAGCTCGGGCCGCTTCTGGCGGCCGATCTCGATGAGGTCGCGGAAGCCGGCGGTGGTGAGAAGCCCGGTCTTCACGCCCCGATGCTGGATCAGCGCGTTGGTGGCGACGGTCGTGCCGTGGCCGAAATAGACGACGTCCGCCGCCCCGGCGCCGACGCGGGCGAGGCCCTCCTCGGTGCCGCGCGCGATGGCGCGGGACGGGTCGTCGGGCGTGGAGGGCACCTTCCAGACCTCGACGCGGCCGGTCGCGTCGTCGAACAGACAGACGTCCGTGAAAGTGCCGCCGGAATCGATGCCGATGCGCCAAGCCATGTCTCAGGTTCCCATGCTCGCGGCACCTTGTTCCAGATGCTCGCCGGAGGTCCAGGGGGAGCCGTGACCGAAGGCGCCCCGGTAGCGGCAGACGGACGCCGCATGGGCGGCGCCGGCCATCAGGGCTTCGGGCACGGTGCGGCCGCAGAGCCGCGAAACGAGGAAGGCGGTGATGAAGCCGTCGCCGGCGCCCAGCGTGTCGACCACCTCGGTCGGCACGACGCCGCCCCGGTGCCATTCGCCGTCGACCAGGGCGACCGAACCGTCCAGGCCGCGGGTCACGACGACGATGCGGGGGCCTCGCGCGGCGCAGTCCTCGGCGAGCCGACGGCACTCGGCCTCGGCCACCTTGGGGTAGGACAGGAAGGCGATGCCCACATCGGGCAGGGTGGCGGCCAGGTTCTCCGGGGTCCAGCGCTCGGAGTAGTCGAAGGAGAGGCTGCGGGCGACCCGACCGATCGCCGGCAGGGCCGAGCCGAGCTCGCTGTAGATGCTGGTGTGGACGTGGTCGAAGCTGCCGACATAGGCGAGGTCCGCCGCGTCGAAGCCACCCCACGCGCCGCGGACGCCCGGCGAGGAGCGGACGAAGCGGCGGTCGCCCTCGTTGTGTGCGATGAGCACGCGGGCGTTCGGCCCGGGCCGGCGGCGGCAGCGCGCGAGGTCGACGTCCTCGTCCCGGAGTGCCGTCTCGATCACGGCGGCCGTCGAATCCGAGCCGAGGCAGCCCATGTAGGCGGTCTCGCAGCCGAGGCGCCGGGCCAGGACCGCGACATTGACCGCGTTGCCGCCCGGGAACTGCAGGCCGAGGTCGACATAGGTGTCGACCGTGTTGTCACCCAGGCCGAGGATCTTCAGGGGCTTCGCCACGACCATCCGCTCCGGCTCAGTAGGCCACCTTCCACATGTAGCGGCGCGTGCTCAGGGGCTGGTCGCGGAGCACGGAGAGGTGCGCGGCGTAGCGCTTCAGCGCCGCCTGCAGCACGTAGGGGGCGAGGATCGGCCGGGCCGACGCCGGCACGCCGGGCATCGGGTAGACGCGGCTGTCGTATTTCATGACGCGTTCCGCATAGGTGTCGCAGAAGCGCTCGACGCGGTCCATGATCGGCCGGGTCGGGTCCTCGCCCATGAGGAGGACGAGCGGCGTCTGCTTGTCCACGATCTCGAAGGGGCCGTGGAAGAACTCGGCGGCGTCGATCGGATAGCTGTGGAGCCAGAGCATCTCCATGAGGATGCAGACGCCGAACACGTAAGCGGTGGTGAAGCCCGGGCCGGAGGCGACGTGGTAGATGCGGTCGTCGTCCCGGAACGCCTCGGCGTCGCGCGCCGCCCGGGCGTCGTTGGCCACGGCGGCCTGGCAGACGGCCGCCGGCAGGGCGTCGAGCCCGGCCATCAGATTCCCGGCCTCGGTCCAGCCGTCGCGTTCGGCGAGCAGACCTGCGACGAGGGCATGCATCAGCATCGCCATGGCGGTGAAGGATTCGGCCGTGTCGCCGACCAGGAAGGTGGTCCCGACCTCGCGGGCGAGCGGGCGGTCGGCGAATTGCGAGAAGGCCACGACCTTGGCGGGGCGGTCCTTCAGGAAGCCGGCCGCCGCGACCGTCTCGGGCGTGTTGCCCGACTTGGACGCGAGGAAGACCAGGGTGCGCCCGTCGAGACGCCGCGGGTCCTGGGCCATGAACTCGGCGGGGAACGACCGTTTCACCTCCAGGCTCGGAGAGAGATGCTCGATCCACCATGCGAGGCCCCGCATGGCGCGGTTCGCCGAGCCGCAGGCGACGAAGTGGATGCGGTCGACGTCGCCTGCCAGCGATCGGCCGAGGGCGTAGGCGTCGGCGAGCTGGCGGCGGGTCTGGTCGAATCCGGCCAGGGTCGCAGGCGCATCGTAGGCGATGGACATTCGGATGTTTCCGCTGGATCGGGCCGGGTGATTGGAGTATACCAACACCTATACCAATTGGCTGTCAAGCCCGTCCGAAGAGGCCGGAAATGCGTGCGGCACTGCACCGGGAAAGTGCTGGTATAGTGCGAAGCTTGCGGAGAATCGCCAGGAAACCGGTCATGCTGCAGCGCGACGAGGAGGGGTCCCGAAAGCCGGTCTACGTGCAGATCCAGGACTACATCCTGGATCTGATCAGCGGCCCGGATTTCGGACCCGGCGACAAGGTGCCGTCGGAGCGGACGCTCGCCGAGACCCTCGGGGTCAACCGCATGACCGTCCGCAAGGCCATCGACAAGCTGGTCGAGCGCGGCGTTCTGGAGCGCAACTCGACGAGCGGCACGCGCCTGCCGCTGCCGCAGGTCGCCCGTCCGATCGACATGCAGCCCGCCGGGGGCATCGCCCGGATCGTGCTCGCCGCGGGCGGGACGCCCGGCAACAAGCTCCTGCATTTCGGCATGGCGAGCGCCAAGGAGACGACGGCCCAGCGGCTGAAGGTGCCGGTCGGGACGGAGCTCCTCATGTGCCGGCGGCTGTGGACCGTGAACGACATGCCCTTCTGCATCGAGACCAGCTACCTGCCGGCGGCGCGCTTTCCCGACCTGGTGGCGGAGGACCTGGTCGCCGGGCAGTCGCTCTACGGGCTCCTGCGCGGCCGCTACGGGGTCGAGGCCTCGGCCTCCGAGCGGGAGATCAGCGCCGCGCCGGCGGCCGACCTGGAGGGCCGGCTCCTCGGCCTGGAGCCTGGTTCGCCCACCCTCGTCATGCGCCTCGTCGCGCGCGACGGGGAGGGGCGGCCGGTCGAGTACATGAAGTCCGTCAACCATCCCGCCCATGTGGTCTTCCGGGCGACGCCGCCCGGCTGAGCCTTCCTTCCATCCGCCGAGGAACACCGATGCGCATCACCATTGACCCCTTCGAGGGGGACGCCGAACTGCCCGCCAAGTCCGAGGTCGTCGTGATCGGCGGCGGCATCATCGGCGTGACCACGGCGCTGTTCCTGGCGTTGCGGGGGGTCGAGGTGACGCTCTGCGAGAAGGGCGGCATCGCGCAGGAGCAGTCCGGGCGGAACTGGGGTTGGGTGCGCGTCATGGGGCGCGATCCGGGCGAGATTCCGCTCGGGCTCGTCAGCCAGACGCTCTGGGAGAAGATGAGCGAGCTGACCAATGCGGAGCTCGGCTTCCGGCGCGCCGGCATCCTCTACGTGGCCGACACCGAGAAGGAACTCGCGGCCCAGGTCGCTTGGCTCGACCATGCCAAGATCTACGGCATCGAGTCGCGGGTGCTGCGCGGCGCTCAGCTCGAGGCCCTGATCCCCGGGGTGCGGCGGCGTTTCGTGGGCGGGCTCTACACGCCGGCGGACGCCCGGGCCGAGCCCCAGAAGGCGGTCCCGGCGATGGCCGAGGTGGCGCGCCGGTTCGGGGCGCGGATCCTGACCAACTGCGCGGTCCGCGGGCTGGAGACCAAGGCCGGCCAGGTCTCGGGCGTGGTGACCGAGCGGGGGGCGATCGCCTGCTCGACGGTGGTGCTCGCCGGCGGCGCCTGGTCGCGCCTGTTTCTCGGCAACCTCGGCATCGACTTCCCGCAGCTCAAGCTGCTCGGCTCGGTCCTGCGCACCGAGCCGCTGGAGGGGCCGCCGACTCTGGCGGTCGGGGGCTCCGACTTCGCCTTCCGCAAGCGGCTCGACGGCGGCTATTCGGTGGCGCGCCGCAACGCCAGCGTCGCCGAGGTGGTGCCGGACAGCTTCCGGCTCTTCGCCGACTTCTTCCCCTCGCTCGTCAAGCAGCGTGGCGAGCTGCGGCTCAGGGTCGGCCGCCGCTTCATCGAGGAGGCGAGCCTGGCGCGGCGCTGGCAACTCGACGAGCGGACGCCTTTCGAGCAGGTGCGCGCGCTCGATCCCGAGCCCTCCCAGGGCCTCCTCGACGAGGGCCTCGCCAACGTGAAGGCCGCCTTCCCGGCCTTCGCGGAGGCCCGGGTGGCGGGCGCCTGGGGCGGCCTCGTCGACGCCATGCCGGACGCGGTCCCGGTCATCGGCTGGGTGCCGCGCTATCCCGGCCTCCTCATCGCCAGCGGCTTCTCCGGCCACGGCTTCGGCATCGGCCCGGGCGCCGGCCACCTCGTCGCCGACCTCGTCACCGGTGCCAAGCCCATCGTCGACCCGCTCCCCTACCGCCCCGAACGCTTCCCGAGGCTGGCCCGCACCATTGGCGTGGGCCGCGCGGCGTAGCGACCTCTCCCCTCTATCCCCGGACGTTCCTCCGCATCCCGGGCAAGGCGCGGAATGCGCCGCAGATCCGGGGTCCAGCGGGTGCGGGGATGACGGGCGTGGCGGGCATTGCGGGAGGCCCGGCCCTCACCCTGCAGAATGCGCTGGCCCCCGGCGCTTCGGCCGGGGATGCGGGGGAGAGGATGTGCCTTGGGGTCGGCCCTAAAGGGGGTTGTTAGTTCGGCTCCACGTCTCCGCCCGCATCCCCGGACAAGGCGCGTCAGAACCCGGGACACCGGCCTGAAGAAAAAGGCCGCTCCCTGGAGGAGCGGCCCGAGGCTTCGCGGATCGGGGGCGGCTCAGCCGAGGGAGGCCTGTTCGAGCAGGTAGCCGGAGAAGAAGTTGGTGCCCCCGGGGAGGCTCTTGAAGCCCGTCAGGGACTTGACCATGCCGTAGCCCTGGGAGCGCCAGGCGAGGCCGACCAGGGAGGCGGCGTCGAGCGCGACCTTCTCGAGTTCGGCGTAGATGGCCTTGCGCTTGGCGATGTCGAACTCGGCGCGGCCCTTGGCGAAGAGGGCGTCGATCTCCGGCGTCGGGATGCCGTAGCTGCGCGACACGCTGGGGGGGAGCTGGCCGTTCAGGATCGGGGCGAGGCCGTCCGGGTCGTTATTGTCGGCGGTCGTGCCCTGGACGCAGAACTCGTACTGGCCCTTGTTGCCGAGGTTCACGCGGGTCGCCCAGTCGGGCAGGTTCAGCTTCACGTCGATGCCGATCTCGGAGAGATGGGCCTGGACGACCTCGGCGGTCGACTTGTGCATGCCGTATTGCGCGGTCGACAGGAGCGTGCAGGCGAAGCCCTTTGGCACGCCCGCCTCGGCCATCAGCTTCTTGGCCTTGTCCGGATCGTAGCCCCAGTATTTCGAGGCGGCCTCGTTGAAGTAGGGGCTCGTGGGCGGGATCGGCAGCCCGGTCAGCGGCCGGCCGCGGCCGAAGAAGGCGGCGTCCACGATCTCTTCCCGGCGGATCGCGTAGGCGACGGCCTGGCGCAGGCGCTTGTCCTTGAAGGGGCCGGTCTCGCCGTTGAAGTTCAGCGCCATGAAGGGGCCGTCGGCGGCGTCGAGCTTCAGCTTCGGGTCCTTCTCGATGGCGCCCATGTGCTGCCAGGGCACGTACTCGATCAGGTCGACGTCGCCGGCCTGCAGGGCGGCCACGCGCAGGTTCTCGTCCGCGTAGGCGATGATCTTGATGGCGCCAACCTTCGGCATGCCGGGCTTGTAGTATTTCTCATTGGCGACCACGTCGATGGAGACGCCGCGCTCCTGACCCTTCATGACGAAGGGGCCGGCGCCGATGCCGAGGGCACCGCCCTCGGTGGAGCCCTTGGCGATGATCGGGGCGTGGGGGCTGGCGAGCCAGACCGGCAGCGTGACGGTCGGCTGCCGCATGGTGATCCGGACGGTCTGCGGGTCGGGCGTCTCGATCCGCTCGACGCCCTTGAATTCGTTCTTCAGGAAGGCCGTGGAGGCGTCGGCGGCGATCTGCTCGAGGGTCCACTTGACATCCTCGGATGTCACCGGCCGGCCGTCGGAGAACTCGGCCTTGCGCAGCTTGAACACCCAGGTGGTGGCGCCCTCGGTCGCCCAGCTCTCCGCGAGTTCGGGGCGGACCTCGCCGTCCGGACCGAAGCCGGTCAGGCCGCGGAAGACCAGGAGCTTGACGGTCAGCGCCGCCGTGCCGGTGTGGACCCAGGGCTGCAGGCTCGGCGGGAAGCTGGACAGGCCGAAGCGCAGGACGTTCGACGGGGCGGCCGCGAAGGCGCGGACGCGGGTCAGGGGCAGGGCGGCCCCGGCGGCGAGGACGGTACGGCGCGACAGCAGGATCATTGGAGGGCCTCCACGAGAGCGCGACCGAAGGGCGGCGGAATTGGTGTATACCAATGCATCCACCAAGGCAATGCGGTCTCGGCTTGGGCTAGGCCAATTTCTTTTGCCGCCCCGCATTCCCCCGGCCGCGTCGCCGTCGACAAGGCGCGCGCGCGAAGGCAGACTGGCGGGAAAAGCGAGCGCCCGTCGCGGGCGCCGGACCGGGGAAGCGCCGATGCTCAGGGTGAAGCGGGTCTACGACCCTCCGCAGCCGGCGGACGGCTACCGGGTGCTGGTCGACCGGCTCTGGCCGCGCGGGCTGACCCGGGAGGCGGCCGCGCTCGACGCCTGGATGAAGGACCTCGCGCCGAGCGACGGCTTGCGGCGCTGGTTCGGCGAGGCGGAGGGACGCTGGCCGGAGTTCGCGGTCCGCTACCGCGCCGAGCTCGCTTCGGAGGCCGCCGCGGGCGGGCTCGCCGAGCTCCGGTCGCGCGCGCGGGAGGGCACCGTCACGCTGCTCTTCGGCAAGCGCGACGCGGTCTACAACAATGCCGAGGTGCTGCGGGCCGTCCTGGAGGGAACGGAACCTCCGCGGTGAGGCGCGCCTGATCAGCCGAAGACCTGCTTCAGTTCCTGGACCTGCTCGTAGGTGAGGCGGCGGACCGGCTGGCCGCGCAGGACGACGACGAGCCTCGCCGTCTCCTCCAGTTCCTCGGCGGCGAAGACGGCGCTCTCCAGGTCCCTGGCGGCGACCACCGGGCCGTGGTTGGCGAGCAGCACGCAGGCGTGCGAGCCCTGGAGGCCCCGGATCATCTCGCCCATCGCCGGGTCCCCCGGCCGGACATAGGGGAGCAGCTTCACGGCGCCGACCCGCATGACGACATAGGGGGTGAGCGGCGGGATGCAGTCCTCCGGGTCGACGTCGGAGAGGCAGGAGACCGCGGTGGCGTAGGTGGAATGCAGGTGCACGACGGCGCCGGTGCCCGGGCGCGTCTCGTAGAAGGCGCGGTGCAGGAAGATCTCCTTCGACGGCGGATCGCCGGCGACATGGCGGCCGAAGCGGTCGATCTTGGAGATGCGCGCCGGGTCGAGAAAGCCGAGGCAGGAATTCGTCGGAGTGATGAGCAGCCCGTCTTCGAGGGCGACGCTGATGTTGCCCGAGGAGCCGACCGTGAAACCGCGGTCGAACAAAGATCTTGCGAGCCGCGCCATCGTCTCGCGCAGGAGGATTTCACGCTGCTGGGCGCCGATGCTCATGGCCGTTCCGGGTCGATCGATGGTCAGGACAGAACAAGCCTGCCGAAATCCAGGCGAATTTCAATGCCCCGAATGATGGATCGGCAGGCAGCGGACGGCTTCCCGGCGTGCGTGGACAATCGGGCACAGGCGGGTCAGGGGTCGGTCAGGCGGTCGCGCCGAGGCGGTGCGCCGGCTCCGTCTCGCGGCGCGACAGCCGCTCGGCGCGCAAGCGCTCGGTCAGGTGCAGGCCGGCGCCGCGCACATGGGCCTCGACCACGCGCGCGGCGGCGTCGGGATCGTGGCTCCGGATCGCGTCGATGAGGGCGCGGTGCTCGGCCAGGATGGCGCGCCGGCGCGGCTCGGTGAAGGGGAAGCGGCGGCTGATGGCGCGCAGGATGCCGCGCTGGCGCGCCCAGAGCGCCAAAGCCTCGCTGTTGTAGTGCGGCGCGTAGGTCATCCCGTGGAAGGCCGAATCGCGGTTACCGTAGGCCTCCTGGTCGTCGAAGCCGGCCACCTCGATTTCGGCCTGGATGGCGGCCAGGCGGGCGATGTCGGCGGGGCTGGCGGTCTCGGCGAACCAGCGGACGAGGTACGGTTCGACGAGGGCGATGATCTCGTAGACGTTGCGGACGAAGTCCTCGTCCACCGAGCGCACCCTTGCTCCGCGGTTCGGGCTGATCACCACGAAGCCCTCGCCCTGCAGACGCTGGAGCGCCTCGCGCACCGGGTTGGTGGACGTGCCGAAGCGCTCGGCGAGTTCGCTCGCCTTCAGGCGCGCGCCGGCCGGCAGGCGCCCCTCGATGATGCCGTCGCGGATCTCCCGATAGACGCGGCCGGAGCCGAGCCCGTCGGCCTCGTCGAGATCGGGAACCGTCACCTTGGATTTCGCCATCCGCGTCTTTCCGTCCGGCCTTCTTTCCGCAGGCGCCACAGGCCACTTCTGCGCCATCGTACATCACAATTGACAGATAATGTACGATCTGGAATGGTTCCTCCATCAAAAACGCGCGGCGTCAAGCCGCCGGCACCCCTCCGGGAGGACATATCCATGACCATCGGGACGCTTCCGGCGTCGGCGCCGTCGCGCCGCGCGCGCCGCCTTCTCGCCTCCGCCGCAGCGCTTGCGGCCGCTGCATCCTTCGCCGCGCCGGCGCTCGCCCAGTACAAGCAGGCGCCGATGCTCGACCAGGCGGTCGCCGACAAGAAGCTGCCGCCCGTCGCCGAGCGCCTGCCCGAGAAGCCCTTCGTGGAAAAGCCGGTCCAGTCGGTGGGCAAGTACGGCGGTACCTTGCGGACGACGATCCTGGCCAACGGCGACCACTACAACCTCACCCGGACGGTGGCGAACGAGACGATCGTGCGCTGGACGCCGGACTGGAGCGAGGTCGTCCCGTCGATCGCCGAGAGCTTCACGGCGAGCCCGGACGCGACCACCTACACGTTCAAGCTCAGGAAGGGCATGCGCTGGTCGGACGGTACGCCGTTCACGGCGGACGACATCATGTTCTGGTACGAGGACGTGTTTCTCTCGCCGGAGCTGACGCCGTCCAAGAACCCGATCTTCGTCCTGGAAGGAAAGCCCGTTGTCGTCACCAAGCTCGGCGACTACGAGGTCCAGTTCAAGTTCGCGGCGCCCTACGGGCTGTTCCTGCAGCAGCTCGCCTACGGGCAGGGCCATATCCCGATCATCTACCCGAAGCACTACCTCAAGCAGTTCCATGCCAAGTACAATGAGGCCGGCATCAAGACGATGCTCGCCGAGAGTCAGACCGTGAAGGACTGGGTCAGTCTCTTCAATTCGAAGGTGTCGCTGACCTTCCAGCCGGCGTTCTGGCAGAACCTGGACCTGCCGACGCTCAATCCCTGGCTGCTGACCACCGCGTACGGGCCGACGGACCGCGTGGCCGTGGTGCGCAACCCCTACTACTGGAAGGTCGACACGGCCGGCAACCAGCTCCCCTACATCGACCGGATTACCTGGCAGAAGATCGACGACGTGCAGCTGATGCTGCTCAAGGCGACCACCGGCGAGTTCGACTTCTCGTTCCGGCACATCAACAACTCTACCTTCAAGTCGGTGCTCTATGACAACCAGAAGCAGGGCAAATACCGCTTCTTCGACGTCAAGGACCTGCCGGCGAACGACGCGGTCATCCTCCTGAACCTGAACGTCAACGACCCGGTGAAGCGCAAGGTCTTCCAGAACAAGGACTTCCGGATCGCGCTCAGCCACGCGATCAACCGGCAGGAGATCATCGACCTCATCTATGTGGGCCGGGGCACGCCCTCGCAGGTGGCGGTCCACAAGGGGCACGAGCTCTACAACGAGCGGCTCTCCAAGCAGTATGTCGAGTACGATCCCAAGAAATCGAACGAGATCCTGGACAAGATCGGGCTCGACAAGAAGGATTCAGAGGGCTACCGGCTCGGGCCGGACGGCAAGCGCTTCTCGATCGTCTTCATGGTGGCCGACGTGTTCGGATCGAGCTACCCGGACGTGATGCTGCAGGTCCAGAAATACGCCAAGGCGGTCGGGATCGACATCCAGCTCCGCAACGTCGACCGGGCGCGCCTCAACACCATGTGGTACGCCAACGAGCACGAGGCCTACATCTGGAACTGCGTCGGCGGGCTCTCCGAGGCCTACACGGACGTGCGCTGCTACATGCCGTTCCAGAAGGCGGACATCTTCTTCGCCATGAAGTGGTCGGAATGGTACTCCGACCCGAAGACCGGCGAGGAGCCGCCCCCCGAGGTCAAGGCCTCCATGGCGCTCTACGACAAGGTCAAGAGCGCCTCAACCAAGGAGGCTCAGCTCACGGCCATGAAGGCCTTCCTGGAGACCGCGGCCGACAACTTCTACACGATCGGGATCACACATCCGGACCCGAAATACGGCATCGTCGGCACCTCCGTGAAGAACGTCTTCGAGCCCCTGCCGATCACCGGCAACCTCTGGCACCCGGCACCGACGCTCACTCAGTTCTACTTCGATCGGTGAGCGCGGCGGGCGCCGTCTTCCTGCTCCGACCGTGGATGGCGAGGAGGCGGAGGGTGAAGGGCGCTCGACCCCGCCTCTCCGCTTCGCTTCGACCGGGGATGCGGGGGAGGGGGGACGGGCCTGATGGTCGGGGGTAGCGGTCCTCGCGGATGCAGGGGGCCCGAAGTTCCCTTCCGGCTTCTCCAGTGACGAGACGCGCGTGACCAGCTTCATCCTCCGCCGCCTGCTCTACATGATCCCGACGCTCTTCGCGGTGTCGGTGGTGGCGTTCTTCATCATCCAGCTGCCGCCGGGGGACTATCTCTCGACGCTGATGGCGGACTGGGCGGCACAGGGCGGGGCGGTGGAGTCCGGGACGCTCGATGCCCTGCGGCGACGGTTCGGGCTCGACCAGCCCTTCTATGTGCAATACTGGCTGTGGATCTCCGGCATCCTGACGCGCGGGGACTTCGGCATCTCGTTCGAGCTGGGCAAGCCGGTCACCGAGGTCATCTGGGGGCGGCTCGGCTACACCTTCCTGATCTCGGGGTTGACGCTGATCGCGATCTGGTCCGTGGCGATCCCGATCGGCATCTACTCGGCGGTCCGGCAGTATTCGGTCGGCGACTACGTGGCGACCTTCATCGGCTTCGCCGGCCTGGCGATCCCGAACTTCCTGTTGGCGCTGGTGCTGATGTACCTGCTCGTCGCGGTGTTCGGGCAGAGCGTCGGCGGGCTCTTCTCGCCCGACATGGTGGACGAGCCCTGGGGCTGGGCGAAGGTCGTCGACCTCCTGGGCCACGTCTGGCTGCCGGTCCTGGTGGTGGGCGCCTCCGGGCTCGCCTCGCTGATCCGGATCCTCCGGGCGAACCTGCTCGACGAACTCTACAAGCCCTATGTGGTCACCGCGCGGGCGAAGGGGATGAGCGAGTTCCGGCTGCTCCTCAAATACCCGGTCCGGGTCGCCCTCAATCCGCTCATCTCGACGCTCGGCTGGATCCTGCCGACGCTGGTCTCCGGCGAGATCATCGTGTCGGTGGTGCTCAGCCTGCCGACCTCCGGGCCGATGCTGCTCAGGGCGCTGATGAGCCAGGACATGTACCTCGCCGGCTCGCTGATCCTCATGGTCTCGACCCTGACCATGATCGGCACCCTGCTCTCCGACATCCTCCTCGCCGTCGTCGACCCGCGGATCCGCTACCAATGACTGCGCTCGACGCCCCCGAACCTGCGAACCCAACGGAGCTGCCGGCCGAGAAGACCGTGCTGGTCGCCGGCCAGTGGCGGCTCTTCTGGTGGAAGTTCAAGCGGCACCGGCTGGCGCTGGCGAGCCTCGTCGTGGTCGTCTGCCTCTACCTGGTGGCGCTGACGGCCGAGTTCCTGGCGCCCTTCGCGCCGGACCAGTCGAATGCGCGCTACACCTATGCGCCGCGCCAGCCGATCCACCTGTTCCAGGCGACCGAGAGCGGGGGCTGGCGCTTCGCCCCCCACGTGGAGGGCTTCACGGTGAAGCTCGATCCGGTCGCGGTCCGACGCACCTTCGTGCCGGATCCGACGAAGCCGATCCAGATCGGCTTCCTGGTCCCTTCCGAGCCCTACCGCCTCGCTGGCCTCGTCCCGCTCTCGACCAAGCTCGTGGGGCCGCTCGACACGAGCCAGCCGATGTATCTCCTGGGCGCCGACCGGCTCGGCCGCGACATCCTCAGCCGTGTGATCCACGGCGCGCGGATCTCGCTGTCGATCGGGCTCGTCGGGGTCGGGATCAGCCTCTTCCTCGGCATCCTGCTCGGCGGCATCTCGGGGCATTTCGGCGGTCTCACCGACACGCTGATCCAGCGGCTGATCGAATTCCTGCGCTCGATCCCCACGATCCCGCTCTGGATGGGGCTCGCGGCCGCGGTGCCGCTGACCTGGCCGCCGCTGCGGACCTACTTCGTCATCACCCTGATCGTCTCGCTGATCGGCTGGACGAGCCTCGCCCGCGAGGTGCGCGGCAAGTTCCTGTCGCTGCGAAACGAGGATTTCGTCACGGCCGCGCGGCTCGACGGCATGAGCGAGATCGGCATCATCTTCCATCACCTGGTGCCCTCGTTCCTGTCGCACATCATCGCCACCATGACGCTGGCGATCCCGGCGATGATCCTGGCCGAGACCTCCCTCTCCTTCCTGGGCATCGGGCTCCAGCCGCCGATCGTCTCCTGGGGCGTGCTGCTGCAGGAGGCGCAGAACGTCCGGGCGGTCAGCCAGGCGCCCTGGCTCCTGTTCGTGCCCGGGACGGCGGTCGTCCTGTCGGTGCTCGCCCTCAACTTCCTCGGCGACGGCCTGCGCGACGCGGCCGATCCCTATGCGCGGTGAGGGCCGGATGGCGGGTGACACGCTCCTGGAGATCCGGGGCCTCAAGACCCACTTCGCCACCGCCGAGGGGCTGGTGAAGGCGGTCGACGGGGTGGATCTGACGGTCCGGCGCGGGCGGACGCTCTGCGTGCTCGGCGAGTCCGGCTGCGGCAAGTCGATCACGGCGCGGTCCGTGCTGCAGATCGTCGACCGTCCGGGCCGGATCGTGGCGGGGCAGATCCTCCTGCACGGGGCGGACGGGACCGCGGTCGACATCGCGGCACTGCCGCCGGCGGGCCGGGAGATCCGGGCGATCCGGGGCGCCCGGATCGCGATGATCTTCCAGGAGCCGATGACGTCACTCTCGCCGGTCCACACGATCGGCAACCAGATCGTCGAGACCATCCTGCTGCACCAGCCGGTCGAGCGGGCGGAAGCGGAGGCTCGGGCGATCGCGATGCTGAAGCGCGTCGGCATCCCGAACGCGGCGGACCGGCTCTCGGCCTATCCGTTCCAGCTCTCCGGCGGCATGCGGCAGCGGGCCATGATCGCGCTGGCGCTGTCCTGCGAGCCGGAGCTCCTGATCGCGGACGAGCCGACGACGGCGCTCGACGTGACCACCCAGGCGACGATCCTCGACCTGATGCGCGACCTGCAGGCCGAGTTCGGCATGGCCATGATGTTCATCACCCACGACCTCGGGGTGGTGGCCGAGATCGCCGACGACGTGGCGGTCATGTATCTCGGCGAGGTGGTCGAGCAGGCGCCGGTGGACGCGCTCTTCCACGCGCCGCGGCACCCCTACACGCGCGCGCTCCTCGGCTCGGTGCCGCGCCTCGGCGGACGGCGGGCGGACGGGCTGCGGGGGCGGCTCGTGTCGATCCGGGGCATGGTCCCGCATCCCTTCGCGCGGCCGGACGGCTGCCCGTTCAACACGCGCTGCGACGTGGTCATCCCCGGGCTGTGCCGGCAGGCGCATCCGGGGCTGACGGCGGTCGGGCCGGAGCATGCGGCGCGGTGCCACCACGTGGCGCGCGAGGAGGGAGGCGTCCATGTCGCCTGACGGCGCCGCGGCGGGTCCGCCGCTCCTCGACGTGCGCGGGCTCAAGGTGCACTTCCCGATCCGGGCCGGCTTCTTCCGGCGGCCGACCGGGACGGTCAAGGCGGTCGACGGGGTCGACCTGCAGGTGCGGGCGGGGGAGACCCTGAGCCTCGTCGGCGAGTCCGGCTGCGGGAAGACGACCACGGGCCGGGCGGTGCTGCGCATCTACGAGCCGACCGAGGGGGCGATCCTGTACCGGTCCGGCAGCGGCGACGCCATCGACATCGCGGGCCTGCCCCGGTCGCGGCTCAAGGACTATCGGCGCGACGTGCGGATGATCTTCCAGGACCCGCACTCCTCGCTGAACCCGCGGCTCACGGTGCTGGAGATCGTCGGCCAGCCGCTCAAGATCCACGGCATCGCCAAGGGGGCGGCGCTGGAGGACCGGGTGGCGGAGCTGCTCAGGAAGGTCGGGCTCCGGCCGGAATACCTGCGGCGCTACCCCCATGCCTTCTCGGGCGGCGAGCGGCAGCGGATCGGCATCGCCCGGGCGCTCGCGCTCTCGCCGCGGCTGGTGGTCGCCGACGAGGCGGTCTCGGCGCTCGACGTGTCCGTCCAGGCGCAGACGCTCAACCTGCTGCAGGACCTGCAGGACGAGTTCCGGCTCACCTACCTCTTCATCGCCCACGACCTGTCGGTGGTCGAGCACATCTCCGACCGGGTCGCGGTCATGTATGTCGGGCGGATCGTCGAGCAGGCGCCGACCGGCGATCTCTTCGCCCGGCCGCGGCACCCCTACACCGAGGCGCTGCTCTCGGCGGTGCCCGTCCCGGACCCGCGGCTCCGGCGCGGGGCCAACCGGATCCGGCTCGCCGGCGAGGTCGCCGACCCGGCGCGGCCGCCGCCGGGCTGCCCCTTCCATCCGCGCTGCCGCTATGCGACCGCGGAATGCGCCGCCGTCGTGCCCCGGCTGGAGGACAAGGGCGGCGGGCACCTGGTCGCCTGCCACCACGCCGACAGGCTCAGCCTGCGGGGCGTCGCATGAGCGCCGGGCCGCACGCCGCTTTCCCTATCAACGCGCCCACCTGCCGGTCGCCCGGCTGGAGGACGGAACCCTCTGGCACTGGTGAGAGGACTTGACCCCATGAAGATCACCGCCATCCGTCCCCTCGTCGCCTGGGTCGGCACCCGCAACCAGCTGATCGTCAAGGTCGAGACTGACGAGGGCATCCACGGCTGGGGCGAATCCGGCCTGTCCGGCCGCGAAAAGGCGGTCGCCGGCGCGGTCGAGCACTATGCGCAGTTCCTGAAGGGGCGGGACCCGATGCGGGCCGGCGCGCTCTGGCAGGAGATGTACCGCTCCCAGTATTTCGAGGGCGGCCGGGTGCTGACCGCGGCCATCTCGGCGATCGATATCGCGCTCCACGACATCAAGGGCAAGGCGCTCGGGGTCCCGGTCTACCAGCTGCTCGGCGGCAAGCAGCGCGACCTGATCCCGACCTTCGCGACGACCTCCGCGTCGCCCGGCCCGGAGATGATCGACCAATGCCGGCTGCTGATCGAGCACGGCTGGACCTGCATCCGCTTCCTGGGGGTGGGGCATGATTCCACGCATCTGTTCGAGCCGCGCGAGTCGATCGGGCCGACCGCGAAGTGGCTGACGCGGGCGCGGGAGGAGCTTGGGCTCGACGTCGTGCTGGGCATCGACTACCACCACCGCCTCTCCGTCGCGGAAGCGGCGAGCTTCTGCCAGAAGATGCCGCCCGCGACCCTCGACTTCCTGGAGGAGCCGATCCGCGACGAGACGCCGGAGGCCTACGAGGCGCTCCGGCGGCTGACCGACGTGCCCTTCGCGATCGGCGAGGAGTTCTCGTCGAAGTGGCAGTTCCTGCCCTACATCGAGCGGGACATCCACCAGTTCAACCGCATCGACCTCTGCAATGTCGGCGGCTTCACGGAGGCCATGAAGGTCGCGGGCTGGAGCGAGGCGCACTATGTCGACCTGATGCCGCACAACCCGCTCGGGCCGATCTGCACGGCCGCGACCGTCCATATGGCGGCGGCGGTCGCCAACTTCTCCTGGCTCGAATGCCGCACGACCCCGACCGAGACCCATCTCGGCTTCGACAGCCGCGAGTTCTTCCCCGTCCAGGTTGAGATGCGGGGGCCGCACTACGTGGTTCCGGACCGCCCCGGCCTCGGCATCGAGGTCGACGAGGAGCGGTTCATGCGCGACGCCTTCCGGTTCTGGGAGGCCCCGCATCTGTTCCGGCGCGACGGCTCCTTCACAAACTGGTAGCCGGCGCGCCGGTCATCGGCCGTGGCCGGAGACCTCCGCGCCGGCATGGCGCGGCATTACGACGAAGCGCAAGGAGGCCAGGATGCCGAGGGCGGCGACCACCAGGAACGCGGCCCGGAAGTCGGCGAGGGTCGCGAGGGTCTCCGTCCCGGTGGCGGCGGGATCGTAGATCTCGGAACTGCGCAAGATTCCGGCGATGCGCACGACGGCGACCGCCAGGGCGATGCCGATCAGCATCGAGAGCTGCTGGAGGATGGCGGCGAGGGTGGAGGCCGCGCTCCGCCGCGGGCCCTCCACATCCGCGAAGGCGAGGGTGTTCAGCGCGGTGAACTGGAGCGAGCGGGTGGCTCCGGCGGCGAACAGGAGCAGGGCCACGAGCCACTGGGGCGTGCCGGCTCCGACGGCGGCGAAGAGGCCGATGGAGATTGCCGACAGGATCCCGTTGACGACCAGGATCGTCCGGAAGCCGAACCAGCGCAGCATCGGGGTGGTGACGCTCTTCATGGCGAGGTTGCCGAGGAAATAGACGAACACCATGGCGCCCGCCTCCACCGCGCCGGCGCCGAAGCCGACCTGGAAGAGGAGAGGCAGGAGGAACGGGGTGGCGTTGATGGCGAGGCGGCAGAAGGTGCCGGCCGTCAACGTGGAGACGGCGAAGGTCTCGACGCGGAAGACCGACAGGTCCAGAAGCGGTTGAGGGGTACGGAGCAGGTGCCGGATCGCCGCCGCGCCGAGAAGCGTGCCGGCCAGCGCCAGCCCGAGGCTGAGGGCCTCCGGTCCGTGGCGGCCGACGAAGAGTTCGAGGCCGACGAGCATCAGGCTCAGCCCGCCGGCCGAGGCGAGGAAGCCGACCGTGTCGAAGCGGCCCACCGGCTCGGGGCGGTCCGCCGGGACGAAGGCGGCGATGAGGCCGATCCCGACGAGGCCGAGGGGAAGGTTGACGAAGAAGTTCCACTGCCAGCCGACGTGAACGGTGATCCAACTGCCGAGCACCGGGCCGATGACGGGCGCGAACAGCGCCGGCCAGGTGATCGTGGCGATCGCATGCACGAGGTCCTGCTTGGCGGCGCTGCGCAGGACGATCAGCCGGCCGACCGGGGCCAGCAGCGCGGCGCCGGCGCCCTGGAGCGCCCGGGCGGCCAGGAATGCGGCGAGACTGTTGGAGAGGCCGCAGGCGACCGAGGCGGCCGTGAAGGCGGCGAGCGCCGCCAGGAAGACGCGCCGCGCCCCGAAGCGGTCGGCCAGCCAGCCGGCCGGCGGCATCAGCACGGCCGCGGTCAGCATGTAGACCGTAAAGCCGCTGCTCATCGCCACGGCATCGGTGCCGAAACTTTCGGCCATCTGCGGAAGCGAGGTCGCGATGATGGTGCCGTCGAGCATCTGGATGAAGAAGGCGACCGCCACCGTCGCGGACACGAGACGCGACCGCTGGGGCAGGGCGAAATCCTCGGCGGGCGCCGTCATGGGCATGATCCGGTCCGGAACGCGACTTTCGGGCGACAGCGGACCGACCGGCGCGCCCGGAATGCATGATACGCGATCCTGCATCGGCGTCGACGAAGCAAATCTGTTGCCAGATCTGCATGGACCGCGGCGCCGGCCGGGCAACAGTCGCGCGGAGTACGATTCCGTTCATCAGTTCAATACCGGACGCAGGGTATCTAGGCTTCGATCTGGGGCCAACTCCGGCCTGCCGGCCGGGCACGAGCAGGACCTTCTCATGCAACCCCTTGCCGAACCGGGCATGCCCCGGCGTGTGATCATGACCGGCGCGACGGGCTATGTCGGTGGCCGCCTGGCCGCGCGTCTGGTCGCGTCGGGCCTGGCGGTCTGCGCCGTGATGCGGGCGGGCTCCGATCCCGCGCGCCTGACGGGGTGCCTTCCCGGCCTCGCCGTGGCGTCGGCCGACACGCCGGCGGCGCTCGCGGAGGCGATTTCCCGATTTCGTCCGGAGGTGCTGCTGCACGTGGCGGCGGCCGGACCGTTCCCGCCCGGACCGGAGAGCGCGCAGCGGATCGTGGAGGCGAACATCGGATTCGCGATCGCGGTCGTCGAGGCGTCGTTGGCGGCCGGCTGCGAGGCCCTGGTCTATACGGGGACGCAGTGGCAGCATCGCACGGGTACGGCGGACTACGCCCCCGTCGACCTCTACGCGGCGTCCAAGCAGGCCTTCCACGACCTCATGCGCGCCTACACGGATCACCGCGGGCTGAAGGCGATCCAACTCGAGCTCTGCGACGTCTACGGCCCTTCCGATCCGCGGCGCCGGATCATCGACCTGCTCATCGAGGCGGCCCTGTCCGGCGGGCCCGTCGACCTGACGGAGGGGACGCAGGAGATCGACCCGGTGCATGTCGACGACGTGGTCAGCGCCTATGTGGCCGCTGCGGCCTCGGCGATCACGTCCGGGACGGCGCCAGCGGCCACCTATTCGGTGTGCGGCGGCCGGCCGATGAGCGTGCGCGCACTCGCCCGACTGGTCGAAGAGGTCACCGGGCGACGAATCGACGCCCGGTGGGGGGCGCGGACCTATGCGCCCGGAAGCCTGGTCAGGCCCTATATCCACGACCGACCCTTGCCGGGCTGGTCGCCGAAGGTGCGTCTGGAGGACGGCATCGCCGGCATGGTCGCCGCAGTGCGGCAGGGGGCCTGGGCCTGAGGAGAGCTGCCCCGCGGCGCGGGCCGGGACGGGCATCCCCAAAAGAAGAAGCCGCCGCGAGCGGGCCGCGGCGGCGTTCGATGCCTCGGACGGACGGCTTCAGGCCTGAACGTCGAACACGATGTACTTTTTGAGATCGGCAAGCCCGGTGATGGTCCAGTCGCCGATGCCCGACAGCACGATCGAGCCGCCGTCGAAGTTGATCTTCATGTCCTTGTTGGTGTCGCCGGCGGTGAAGAGGCCGTACTCCACGGTGAGTTGGCCCGAGGCGACCAACTGGTCGTACTGGTCCGCCGTCATCCCATTGAAGCGAAGATAGTCGCTCATTTCGCGGGTATAGCGGTAGTCGAAGTCGAGGATCGTGTCGTCGCCGTTGGCCAGGTTCGGGTTGGTCGGGTTGTACAACTGCCCGTAGCCGTAGACCGTGGGGGCCGTGGTGCCGCCCTCGGCGCTGGTCTGGCCGCCCAGGACCTTGAAGTTGAAGGCGAAGACGTCGCGGCCTTCGCGACCCATGAGGGCATCGTTGCCGGCGCCGCCGTAGATCGTGTCGACCCCGTTGCCGCCGTCGATGTAGTCGTTGCCGTTGCCGCCGTACACGAGGTCGGCGCCGCCGCCGGCATAAACCGTGTCGTTACCGCCGTTCGCGTAAATGACGTCGGCCCCGGAGGTGCCGTTGATGGTCTCTGAGGCGGTACCGCCTGTTAAAGTCGCCATTCTCAAACCCCGTTGCTGGATCTTATGGAAGCGCCTGAATGACCTCCCCACCCCGTTAAAGCTATATTAAATAAGATTGACCTACGCAACAGGAATTCTGGTCGGCCCCTCATGGTGGAGGGGTTTGCTTTTGCATTGTTAACCTTGATTGACCTTTCGGGACGGGCATGATTTCGGGCTGCTTCTCGCAGGGCTTGGGGACCCCGTGCCCAGTATGCGCCAAATTGTGAACGTATGACTATCTCACCGTGACGGCCCTATTTCGATCTCTCCTCGTAGTAACGTTAGGTCATTCCACCTCGATGCAACTTCAGGCCGCTCCGGGTGGATCGCAAATCCTGAATCCAGTTCGATGACGTGGCGCATGCCGAGACCCAGGACCCTTGTCGCCTGGCCAAATGTTTTCGTCTCCGCTCCATACGATCGCGTCGAACGCAGGGTGTGCTTCAATTACCCGAAAGAGGGCGCGGGAATTCCATTCCGATCCTGTTGCGTTCGTCTTCCGCTGGACAGCACTTCTTTGCAGCCCGGCCCTGCCGTCCATCAGGGTCGGTGTGGTCGGAAGTGCGAAGTCGGGGAATCGACCGGCTCCAGGTACCGCTGCACGGCGGGCCCGGGCGCGGAGGTTCCCGGGGAGGGATTCGGGAGGACGGGTCCGCTCGCGTCGTGACCCGCGGGCAGGCTTCGCGGGGAGCGGGTCAGGGACCGTGGGTGCGCAGGAACAGGCGGGCGGCGCGGGCCGCGCGGGCCTCGATCTCGGCGGGGGCCGGGCGTTCGGCGGCGCCGAGAAGGAGGCGGTGGCGGAGGTTGCCGATGAGGAGCGCGACGAAGTCCTCGGCGGCGGCCATCGGGTCGCCGGGGGCGAGACGGCCGTCCCGCATGAGGCCTTCGATGTAGCGCGCGGCGAGCGCCACGGTCCGGTTCGGGCCCAGTTCGCAGTGGAGCACGGCGAGGTCGGGGAACTGCTCGGCCTGGCTCATGAGCAGGCGGTTCAGGCGGATCGCCTTCTCGGAGACCACATGGCCGAGGGTGACGCGGCCGAAGGCGGCGAGCGCCTCCTCGGGCGGGCGGGCCGGGTCGAGCTCGTCCGCCATGGGGCGCTTCATCCATTCGCCCATGGCGCGGAAGAGCCCCTCTTTGCTGCCGAAGTGGCTGTAGATGGTCTGTTTGGAGACGCCGGCCGTCTGGGCGATGCGGTCGAGGTTCGCGGCGAAGCCGTCGGACAGGAAAACCGCCTCGGCGGCCGCCAGGATCGCGAGACGCTTCGCCTCGCCGCGGCGCCGGTCGGATGCGACCGGGGCGGGCGTCGCCTGTGCGGAGCCCGGGCTCCTGCCGGAGTCCGTCAGGAGGGCGTGCGAGTCTGGGTCGTCGTCTCGCATGCGGTCTTGTGTAATCATACTGGACGGTCTAGTTTTATTTCGAACCCTGGATCCCGGAGTCATATCATGACAGCCGCCCCGAATGCGCCCCTCCCGGTTCCGCTGGCCGGGGCGACTTTCGCCTCCATGCTCGGCCTCGGCATGATGGTGCCGGCCCTGCCGATCCTCACCGGCGGGGAGCCGGTCGCCGCCGCGGGGCTGGTCTCGGCCTTCGGGATCGCCCGAGTGGCGGCCGCGGTGCCGGCCGGCATCCTGGCCGACCGGGCCGGGCTGCGCGCGACGGGCGCGCTGGGCCTCGCGCTCCTGGTCGCCGGCTCGGTGGTCGGGGTCATGCCGCTCGGCTATCCGGGACTGGTCGCGACCACGCTCTTGCAGGGGGCGGGATCGTCCGTCTTCTCGACGGTCGCCATGACGGGGCTCGTGCTGGCGCTCGGCCCCGAGCGCCGCGGCACGGCCATGACCTGGTTCCAGGCCGCCATCCTGCTCGCCTTCTCGATCGGGCCGGTCATCGGCGGGCTGGTCATCGGGCTCCTCGGGCCGCGCTCGCCCTATGCCATCCAGGCCGTGCTCGGGATCCTGGCGGCGCTGGTCCTCCCGACCCTGCCGCTGCGGCCGGTCCAGAGCGGTGCGCCCGCCCGGTCCGCCGGGGCGTCGCCGTCCGGGCGGCTGTGGACGGCGGGCCTCGTCGCGGGGGCCGCCATCGGCTTCTCGGCCTTCCTGGCGCGCACGGTCACGGGCTGGACGCTGGTGCCGGCGGTGGCGGCGAGCCAGCACGCGATGTCGCCCGACCGGCTCGGACTCCTGATCGGCCTCGCCACCCTGGCCAATTTCGTGCTGCTCCCGGCCAACGCGCGCATCGTCGACGGGCTCGGCCCGACCCCCTCCATCGTGGCGACTACCCTGGCGGCGCTGGCGGGCCTCCTGCTCATGGCCATCGTGCCGGCCGAATGGGCGCTCTGGCTCGGCACGACCCTCGTCATGGCGGCCTCGGGCCTGGCGCTCCCGGCCGCGGGCGCGGTCGTGCTCGAGGGCGTCGCGGCGGGCGCGACCGGCCGGACCATGGGCCTCTTCCGCATGGCGGGCGATGTCGGGCTCGCGGTCGGGCCCGTGGTGGTCACCGGCCTGACGCGCGCCTTCTCGCTCGCCACCCCGGCCGGCTTCACGGTGACGGCCGGCATCGTGCTCGGCGCCGGACTGGTGTTCGCGGCGGCCCGGTCCGGGGCGGCGGCGCGCGGGCCCCTGCGGACCTGAGGCCGTCCCCCGCCCCTGTCGCGCGGTCGTGACCGTGGCACCCGCCCGGCCCGTGCTAGGCTGTCGGCCGTTCGGGGGCCAGGACGGGAGAAGGCCATGACGGACAAGGATCGCGTCTTCGCCGGTTCGATCCCGGAGATCTACGACGCCGCGCTCGTGCCGCTCATCTTCGAGGCCTACGCGGCCGACATGGCCCGGCGGGTGGCCGCGCTGGAGCCGGGCGCGGTCCTGGAGATCGCCGCCGGCAGCGGAGCCGTGCCGCGGGCGCTGGCCCCGCTCCTCGGCCCGGATGCCCGCTACATGGTCACCGACCTCAATCCGGCCATGCTCGACCGGGCGCGGGCGCGCCAGCCCGAGGATCCGCGCATCGAGTTCCGGCCGGCGGATGCGATGGGGCTGCCCTTCGGGGACGACCTGTTCGACGTGGTGGCCTGCCAGTTCGGCGCCATGTTCTTTCCCGACCGGCCGGCGGCCTACCGGGAGGTGCGGCGGGTGCTCAAGCCCGGCGGCACCTTTCTCCTGAGCGTCTGGGACCGCATCGGCGAGAACGTCTTCGCCGATGTGGTGACGGCTGCGGTCGGCGAACTCTTCCCCGACGATCCGCCGCTTTTTCTAGCGCGGACGCCGCACGGCTATGGCGATCGGGACCGGATCGCCGCTGACCTGCGGGCGGCGGGCTTCGGCTCCGTCGAGATCGAGACCCGGGCCGAGACGAGCGAGGCGACACAGGCGCGCGACGTCGCCCGGGCCTATTGCGAGGGCACGCCGCTCAGCGCCGAGATCGAGACCCGGGGCCCCGGACGGCTCGGCGAGGCGACCGACCATGCGGCGCGGCGCTTGGCGGAACGGTTCGGGCCGGGGCCCATCAGCGGCAAGATCCAGGCGCAGGTCGCGACGGCCCGGCCCTGACGCCTTCCATGACGTGGGCCGGGCACGGCCGATGCCGCCGGACCACGCGGGGCCGCGCGCGGCTACCGTGCGGGTGCGTGCTATTGCGAAGATCTACGCATATATGAGAATGAATTCGTTCGGCCACCCCGGGGGCCATGGCCCCGTCCGTGGGGCCGGAGGGATATCACATCGCATGCCGGCAGGTATCCACAAGTCCCGGACCGGCATCGCCGGCTTCGACGAACTCACGCTCGGCGGGGTGCCGACCGGCCGCCCCACTCTGGTCTGCGGCTCGGCGGGCTGCGGCAAGACGCTGTTCGCCGCGACGTTCCTGGTCCATGGCGCCCGCGAGTTCAACGAGCCGGGTGTCTTCGTCAGCTTCGAGGAACGGCCGGTCGACATCGTCGACAATGTCGCCTCGCTGGACTTCGGCCTCGATCGGCTGATCGAGGAGGAGAAGGTCCTGATCGAGCACATCGCGGTCGACCCCTCCGAACTCGCCGAGATCGGCGACTACGATCTGGAAGGCCTGTTTCTGCGGCTGGAACTGGCCATCGACACGATCGGGGCGAAGCGCGTGGTCCTCGACACGATCGAGAGCCTGTTCAGCGCCTTCTCGAACCCGGCCATCCTGCGCGCCGAGATCCGACGCCTATTCGACTGGCTGAAGACCCGCGGCCTGACGACGATCATCACGGGCGAGCGCGGCGAGGGGACGCTGACGCGGCAGGGCCTGGAGGAATACGTCTCGGATTGCGTCGTGCTGCTCGACCATAGGGTGGAAAACCAGATCTCGACGCGGCGGCTGCGCATCGTCAAGTACCGCGGGACCAGCCACGGGACCAACGAGTACCCCTTCATCATCGACACCGAAGGGTTCAGCGTGCTGCCGGTGTCGGCCGCCGGGCTCGACCACAAGGTCCACGACGAGCGGATCTCGACAGGCGTCGCGGACCTCGACGCGATGCTGCGCGGCGGCGGGTTCCACCGGGGCTCCAGCGTGCTCCTGTCCGGCGTGGCCGGGTCGGGCAAGTCGTCGCTGGCGGCGAGCTTCGTCGACGCGGCCTGCCGGCGGGGCGAGCGGGCGCTCTACTTCTCCTTCGAGGAATCCTTCTCGCAGGTCGAGCGCAACATGCGGTCGATCGGGATCGACCTCCGTCCCTGGGTGGAGCGGGACCTCCTCAGGTTCGTCGCCACGCGACCGACCTTCTACAGCCTGGAGATGCACCTCGCCGTCGTGCTCCGCGACGTGATCCGCTTCTCGCCCCGGCTCGTCGTCCTCGACCCGATTTCGGCCTTCACGGAGTCGGGCGACCGCACGGAGGTGCAGTCCATGCTCCTGCGGATCGTGGACTTCCTGAAATCCCGGGGCATCACGGCCGTCTTCACCAACCTCATGCAGGGCGGCGACACGCTGATCCGCACGGAGGCGGGCCTCTCCTCGCTGATGGACGCCTGGATCCTGCTGCTGAACCGTGAGCTCAACGGCGAGTTCAACCGCGAACTCTACCTTCTCAAGGCCCGCGGCATGGATCATTCCAACCAGGTTCGCGAGTTCGTCATGAGCGACGAGGGGATCCGGCTCCTGCCGCCGTATGTCGGCGACGGGCGGGCGCTGACGGGTACGTCGCGCCGGATCGAGGAGAATCGGCAACGGCGGGCCGAGGCGGAACGGCGGGCCCTCTCCGCCAAGACGCTCGGCCTCATCGAGCAGCGGCGGCGCAAGGTGCGCGCGCAGATCGAGGCCCTGCAGGCCGAGCTCGACGCGGACGAGATCGAGTTGAATTCGATGCTCGGGCAGGAAGAGGCCTATCTCGCGCAGATCGTCGAGGACGAAGAAGAGATAAGGGCGAGCAGGCGCGGCTGACGATGGAGTCTCTCAGGGTGGTGGACATGGCAACGGATGCGGGCAAGCCGCGGAAACTGGTGCTCTATGTGGCGGGGCAGACGCCCAAGTCTCTCGCCGCGATATCGAATCTCGAAAAGATCTGCGCCGAGCACCTCCCGGGCGACTATGTGGTGGAGGTCATCGACCTGAAGACGAACCCGAAGCTCGCCCGCGAGCACTCGATCGTGGCGATCCCGACGCTCGTCCGCGAACTGCCGGTGCCGATCCGCAAGATCATCGGCGACCTGTCCGACGTCGAGAAGGTGCTGGTGAACCTCCGGGTCGAAGGCAAATGAGCGCCGTCGCGGCCGCGGAGGCCGCCGAACTCGTCTCCGACCTGCGGCGGCGGCTCGAGGAGGCGGAGGATACCCTCCGGGCCATCCGGGAGGGCGAGGTCGACGCGCTCGTGGTCCGCGGCGAGGCCGAAGACAACGTCTACATGATCGGCGACAGCACCGAGGCCTACCGCAACTTCATGGAGGCCATGGTGCCGGGAGCCGCGGCAACGGACGGCGCGGGCCGGATCCTCTACGCCAACTCCGCGCTCTGCGGTCTTCTCCATGCGTCACTGCCGGCGCTGCAGGGGCGGCGTCTCGCGGACCTCTTCGGGCCCGGCGCGGCGCGGGCCGTCGAGGAGGTGGTGATCGGATCGGCGGACGGGCGGGCGAGCGCCCCGGTGACGCTCGGGTCCGGCGAGGAGGAGATCGTCTACCAGGTCGCGGCGACGCCCGTCCGGCTCGGCACCATCATGGGCCGCGCCGTCACGTTTTCGGACCTTACCGAGCGGGTCCGGGCGGAGCGGGCGGAGCGCGCCGAGCGGGCGGCGCTCGCCATCCTGTCCTCCGCCAACGAGGCGGTCATCGTCTGCGACCGGACGGGCGTGATCACCCATGCCAACGCGGCCTCGGCGGAGGCGCTCGGGGCGGATCTCGTCGGTCGGCCCTTCGAGGAGGCGATCCCGCTCGCCTTCGGGGTGTCCGGCGAGGTGCGTTCGGCGCGCGACCTCATCGAGCGGGCGCTCGGCGGCGAGTCCATCCGAGGGTCGGAGGTCTTCGCCCCCGAGGCGCTCGGCCCCAAGGACTTCCTGGTCAGCGCGGCGCCGCTGAGGATCTCGGCCGGCGAGACCGCGGGATGCGTCCTGACGCTCTTCGACCTGTCCCAGCGCAAGGCGGCCGAGAAGCACCAGCAGTTCCTCATGCAGGAGCTGGACCACCGGGTGAAGAACACGCTGGCGATCGTGGTCTCGATCAGCAAGCGCACGGCCTCCAGCAAGGACAACCTGGTCGACTTCCAGGAGGCCTTCACGGCGCGCATCGAGGCGCTCGCGGCGACCCACACGCTGCTCGCCCAGAAGGGCTGGACCAGCCTGTCGCTGCCGGAGATCCTGCGGGCGGAACTGGCGCCCTACGCGGACGAGCGGGCGACCCGGATCGAGGTCGAGGACATCGTGCTGTCCCTGAAGCCGCGGACCGCCATCGCGCTCGGCCTTATCATCCACGAACTGGCCACCAACGCGGTCAAGTACGGGGCGCTCTCCCGGCCGGACGGGCGGGTCGCAATCCGCGAGATCGGCTGGTCGGGCGGGGACGGCGCCTTCGCGATCGAGTGGGTGGAGACCGGCGGGCCGGAGGTGGTGGCGCCCCGCCGTTCCGGCTTCGGCCGAACGGTGATCGCGCGGAGCCTCGGCTATTCGACGGCCGGGCGGACCCAACTCGAGTTCCTGCCCATGGGCGTGCGCTGCCGGATCGACATCCCGGCCGAGGACATCGTGCGCGAAGAGCCGGCGTAGGTCCCGCCGCGTCCGGCCCCGGTCACGAACCGCGCCCTTCGCCGGCCCCGGACGGGGAGGGAAGGCGGACCACGGCCGCGAGGCCGCCCGCGGGGCGGTTGGCGAGGGTCAGGCTGCCGCCATGGGCGCGCACGATGCTGCGCGCGATGGCGAGGCCGAGGCCGATGCCGCCGGTCTCCGGGTTGCGCGAGGCGTCGAGGCGCACGAAGGGCTGGAAGGCGTCCTCGATGCGGTCCTCCGGCAGGCCCGGGCCGTCATCCTCGACCGTGACCGAGACGGCCCCGTCGGGCGCGCGCTCCAGGCGGATGCGGGCGGTCTTGCCGTAGCGCAGGGCATTGTCGACCAGGTTGCGCAGCGCCCGCCTCAGCGCCACCGGCCGGCAGGCGAGCGGCGCGGGGCCGGGCGCGTCGAGGCTCACCGGCGCGCCGGCGAGGCGGAATGGTTCGACGACCTCGGCGAGGAGGCTGGCCATGTCGATCGTCTGGGTCTCCTCGGCGGCGGCCTCGGCGCGCGTGAAGGCGAGGGTCGCCTCGCAGATGGCGGCCAGTTCCTCGATGGTCTTCACGAGGTCGTCGCGGACCGCCTCGTCCTCGACGAACTCCGCCTTGAGGCGCAGGGTCGTCAGCGGGGTCCTGAGGTCGTGGCTGATGCCAGCGAGGAGCCTCAGCCGGTCCTGCAGGAACTGGCCGAGGCGGGCCTGCATGGTGTTGAAGGCCTCGATGGCGGCCTGCACCTCGCGCGGCCCGCGCGGGTCCAGCGGCGCGACGGCCTCGCCGCGGCCGAGCCTGTCGGAGGCGTCCGCGAGGGTCCGGAGCGAGCGGGTCTGCACCGCGACGGCGACGACCACTACCCCGGCCACGGCGAGCGAAGAGAGGACGAAGGACAGGAAGGTGGCCCAGGTCCAGCGCGCGGGCACGTCGACGGTGGTGCGGACGGTCAGGCCCCGGCCGTCGCCGAGCGGCACCGACAGGGCGACGGCGGCGACCCGCGCCCGCCCGGGAACGCCCGGCGGCTCGGCGGGGGGACGTGCGGCGCCGGACGCCTCATCGCCCGGAGGCCGGCGGCGGACGGGGCCGAGGCCCTCGCAGGGGTTGCGGCTCGCCCCCACGGGCTCGATGGAGACCTGCGGGTCGCCGGCGCCGACCCCGTGCAGCATGGCGCCGAGGGTGCGGGCGAGTTCGCTTTCGGCGGCCGACATGGGCTCGCCCGGGGGCGCGGGGCCGGACGTCAGGCGGGCGCAGGACTGGCGCGACCCGAAGGCCTCGGCGAGCGCCTCGCCGTCCGCCGGCGGATAGCGGCGGAGGAGCCGGGCGAGGGCGACCGTCTCGCGGAGCGCCTGGCCGCGGGCGAGTTCGGCGACGAGCACGTCCTGCTGCCCCCACATGGCGAGCGCGAAGGCCGCCTGGGCGGCCGCGAGGGCGACGGTGAGGAGCAGCACCAGCCGGCCGGCGAGGCCGCGCGGCCAGAGGCGCTGCGGGACGGTGCGGGCGGTCACTCCAGCACCTCTACCGGGGCGGCGAACATGTAGCCGTCGCCCCAGACCGTCTTCACCAGGGCGGGATGCTGCGGGTCCTTCTCGATGCGGCGGCGGAGCCGGCTGACCAGGTTGTCGATGCTGCGGTCGAAGACCTGGGCGCTTCGGCCGGCCGTGATATCGAGAAGCTGGTCGCGGGTCAGCACCATGCCGGGCCGGGCCACGAAGGCGTGGAGCAGGCGGAACTCGGCCGTGCCGAGCGGGACGGGCGTTCCCGCCGCGTCGAAGAGGGCGTTGCGGGCGGGGTCGAGGGTGAAGCCCTCGAAGCGGTACTGCCGTCGCTCGGTCTCCGGGGTGGGCTTGGAGGCGGCCTGGGTGCGCCTCAGGATCGCGCGGATGCGGGCGAGGAGTTCGCGCGGGCTGAAGGGCTTCGTCACGTAGTCGTCGGCGCCGAGCTCGAGGCCGACGATGCGGTCGGTCTCCTCGGCCACCGCCGTCAGGAGGACGATCGGCACGTCGCTCGTCTGACGGAGCTGGCGGCAGAGCGACAGGCCGTCCTCGCCGGGCATCATGATGTCGAGCACGATCACGTCGACGGCGCCGGCCCTCAGCACCTGGCGCATCTCCGCGCCGCCCGCGGCGACGCTGACGCGCAGGCCGTTCTTCACGAAGAAGCGGGCGAGGAGCTCGCGGATCTCGCGATGGTCGTCGACAACCAGGACATGGGGGGTGCGCTCCATCGATGCCTCCGGGGACGCGCCGCCGCTCCTCCCGACCGATCCGCCGGGGATTGTCGGATCGGGACGCGGGACGGGAAAGCCTCGGCGCGGTCATCAATTGTAACGAGATGTATCGGGTGCGGCGCCCCTCCGCCGGTCGGTGACAGGCCGATACAAAAGATCGCGGCGGCAGCGTTGAGCCGAGGGGCGGCGGGGGATAGGTCTGGGGCATGACGTCCCGGCCGCAGGGCGGACCGGCCCGGACGAGCCCCCGCAAGGACACGCTCCGGTCCCGTGCCGGGAGGCCGACCTTGGAGACATCGATGAAACCCGTGTTTCTCAGACTGCACCGCTGGATCTCGCTCACCTTCGCGCTGCCTCTCCTCGCCGTCATCCTGACCGGCCTGGTGCTCTCCTTCGAGCCGATCGCGCAGGTCTCGGCGGTGAAGCCGGGGTCGCTCACGCTGCCGGCGGTCGAGGCGCTGCTCGCCAAGGCGGATCCGGAGGGCAAGGCGGGCGGCCTCTCCATCGCGCCGCAGGACGGCACCCTGACGATCGGCGGCGGGCCGGGCGGTCCGGGGCGGAGCTTCGATCTTTCGACCGGGGCGCCGCGCGCCGGCGGGACCTGGGCGGGCGTCTTCAATACGGCGCGCGGCCTGCACGAGCGGCTGATCGGCGACCTCGGCTGGCTGGTCACGGCCTCGACCATCGCGATGCTGGTGATCGTCACGCTCGGCGTGCTGATGGGGCTGCCGCGCCTGCGCAACACGGTGCCGGGCTGGCACAAGGGCACCGCCTGGTTCCTGCTGCCGCTGGTCGTCCTCAGCCCGCTGACCGGCCTGGCGCTCGCCTTCGGGATCACGCTCTCGGCGCCGCTCGCGCCGGCGGGAGGCGGGCCCGTGCCGCTCGTCCAGGCGCTCCGGATGGTGGCGGCCGACCATGACCTCTCGACCCTCAACTCGATCCGCCGCCGCGGCCCGGTCATGATGGCGCGCGTCTGGGAGGGCGGGGAGCTCGCCGCCTACGCGGTGACGAGCAGCGGGCTGGTGCGGCTGCCGCGCAACTGGCCGCGCCTCATCCACGAGGGGAACGGCGCCGGTGTCTGGAGCGGCGGGCTCAACGTGATCACCTCCGTCGCCCTGACGGGCCTGCTCGGCACCGGCGTGTGGATCTGGGCCCGCCGCAGCCTGCGCCGGCGCCCAGGCGCGCTGCAGGCCGCCCGCGCCGCCGGAAACCCTTGAGAGGTGGACGTCCATGCCTCGGGTCCTCGGCCGCGTCCCGACCCCGAACGGCGCCCGCGCCGCGCAGCATCTCTGCCGGCACCGGAGCCACGAGCGGGAGGCCCGTCTTCAGGACGATGGGCGGAGGCGTGAGGGCGGTCAGTTCCCCAGGGCGGCCGCGAGGCGGTCGAGGTTGCTCCGGAGGACGCGCTCCAGGTCGCCGGCCGCGGACGCCGCCGGCGGGGCGGCCTCGAGATCGTCGAGAACGACGAGGCGGGCACCGCCGGCCGCGATGGCCTGGCGGATCGGCGCGGCCGGCTCCCAGTGATGCAGGACGACCCGCAGGTCGCGCTCCTTCAGGAAGGCCGCAAGGCCGTCGAGATCCGCCTTCGTCCAGCGGACGTCGTCCTCCAGCAGGTAGCCCTCGACGTCGAGGCCGAACTCGTTGGTCAGGTAGACGAAGCGGTCCGTGAGGGCGAGGACGCGGGGGTCCGGCAGGGCGGCGAAGCGGGCTTCGTACTCGGCCTTGAGGGCCTGGAGACGCTGGACGAAGGCGGCGCGGTTCGCCTCGATGGCGGCGGCGTCGGCCGGGGCGAGCCGCCTCATGTCGCCGGCCACGATCTCGGCCATGCGGATGCAATTGGCGAGGCTGAACCAGACCTGCGGGGCCGGTCCGGCCGCCGGCGGATCGCGCCGCCAGGGCATGCTGGACGACGGGCGGGCGACCACGGCGACGCTGAGGCCCGGGCCGTCCAGCGCGCGCGCGGCATCGATCCGCACCACCCGGATGTTGCGCGCCCGTGCCTCGCGGTAGAGAGGGTCCTCGGGCCATACGGAGTCCACCGTCACCACGGCGGCGGCGGCCGCCAGGCGGCGGTCGCGCGCCGGGTCGGGGCGGGCAAGCGTCCGGGCCAGGCGCGCCATGCCGGGCAGCGGTTCGGCGGCCGGCTCGACGGTGAGGCCCGTGCCGGCGGCGAGCGCGGCGGCGACGCCCTGGATCGGCCTGATGCCGGCGAGCACGGTCTCGCCCGCGCGCGCCGTGCCGGGGAGGAGCAGGGCGGCGAGGAGCGCGACCCCGAGCGTCGCGCGGCGCGGGCTCATCCCGAGACCCTCGCGCCGCGGTAGAGGCCGAGCGAGTTCCGGAGGACCGCCGTCACCAGGAAGAAGGCGGCCGCGACCAGGATGATGGCGCCGCCGGAGGGCACCGGGATGTTGTACTGCATGGGGGCCACGATGCCGATCAGGCAGGCGGAGGTGGAGAAGAGCACCGACCATCCCACGAAGCCGGCGAGCGAGCGGCTGATGTTGCGCGCGGCCGCGGCGGGAACGATCAGCAGGGCCTCGACCAGGATGGCGCCGACGATCTTCACGCAGGCGACCGTCACGATGGTGATGAGGAGCACGAAGCCGTACTCGAGGGTTCTCACCCAGGTCCCGCGCACCTCCGCGAGGCTCGGGCTGAAGCTCGCCAGCAGCATGCCGTTGTAGGCCGGAGCCCCGAGCAGGACCGTGACGAGGGCGACCGCCAGGAGGATGTTCAGGTCCGCGTAGTTCACCGTCAGGATTGAGCCGAACATGATGTTCTCGAGGACATGCGTGTTCATGCGTGCCGAAACGAAGAGGAGCAGCGAGGCCCCGACCGCCAGCGAGATGGACAGGAACACCCCGATCAGGACGTCGCTCGTCAGGCTGGTGCGGGTCTGGGTGTAGCGGAGCACGAGCCCGAACATGATGCAAAACGAGAACATGGAGATGTAGGGCGAAGTATTTGATTCGCCGATCAGAACGCCGATGCTCACGCCGGTCAGCGCGGCGTTGCCGATGGCCTGGCTGAAGAAGGCCATGCGCTTGACCACCACCATGGTGCCGAGGACGCCGAGCAGGGGGCCGATGACCAGGGCGGCCAGGATCGCGTTGGCGACGAATTGGAGGAAGACCGCGTTCGGCAGGATCCCGAGCTTGGCGAGGGCCTCGAGGCCGGCCCGGAGCGCATCGTAGGCCGGGGTCATGCGACTTCTCCCGCGAGGGTGCCGAGGACGCGTGCGGCCGGTCCCGTCGCGACGACGCGGCCGCGGATGTGGGTCACGGTGTCGGCGATGCGGCGCACCTGCTCCCAATCGTGGTCGACCCAGACGACCGTCGTGCCCTGCTGGCGCAGATCCGCCACGATGGCTTCGACCAGCCGGGCGCCGGCGTCGTCCATGTTCGAGGTCGGCTCGTCCATGACGAGGAGGTCGGGCGCGGGCACGAGCGCCTGGGCGAAGAGGAGCCGCTGACGCTCGCCGCCGGACAGGAAGCCGAAGAGCTGGCGCTCCTTGCCGGCGAGGCCGAGCCGGGCGAGGGCGGCATCCTGGGCGGCGCGCAGCCGGCCGGAGCGACCCAGGAAGGCCGGCCTCCGCTGGTTCATCAGGGCCATGACGTCGCTCACCGTCAGCGGCAGCGAGCGGTCGAGGTCCAGGGATTGGGGCGCGTAGCCGATGGTGAATTCGGACGATCCGTCGAAGGCGATGGTGCCCGTGTAGGGGACCTGGCCGAGGATCGCGCGCACCAGCGTGGTCTTGCCGCCGCCGTTCGGGCCGACGATGCAGTGGACCGTGCCGGGCGCGACCGAGAGGGACACGCCGGCAAGCTGTTCGAGCCCCCCCAGCCGGACCGTCAGGTCGCGGATCATGACCGCCGGGCCGCGGCTCACGACGCCACCGCCCGGATCGCGCGCTCGACCGTGGCGAGGTTCTCCGCCATCTCGACCTCGAACTTGTCGGCCGTGAAGGGGCCGTCGGTGATGTGGGACAGGGTGAAGACCTTCACGCCGGTCTCGCGCTGGACGGTCTCGGCCAGGGCGCTCTCGCCGAAGTATTTTTCGGCGAACAGCACGTTGACGTCCGCCGCGCGGATGTCGGCGAGGGTCTGGGCGAACTGGCGGGCGGTCGGGTTGACGCCGTGGCGCGGCTCGACCACTGCAGCGATCCTGAGGCCGAGTTCCTGGAAGAGGTAGTCGTAGCCGGCGTGCATGGTCGCGGCGCGGAAGCCGGCCTTGGAGAGGCCCGCCGCGCGCTGCATGAAGTCGGCCCTGAGCTTGCGGATCCTGGCCGCGTAGTCGCGCGCGGCCGACCGGTAGCGGGCCGCCGCGCCGGTGTCGATCTCGCCGAGGCGGCGGGCGATCTCGTAGACCTGCTGGATCGCCGCGGTGGTGGAGATGAAGGTGTGCGGGTTGACCACCTTCTCGGGCCCGGTATCGCCGCCGATCGGGATGAGGGCCACGGAGGCATTCGCCCAGACGAGCGGCAGGCTGTCCTTGCGCCCGGCCGCCTCGACGATCTTGAAGACCCATTCGTCGTGGCCGATGCCGTTCACGACCAGGACGTCGAGCGACATGGTGCGCTTGATGTCCTCCGGCTGCGGCTGGTAGCCGTGCGGGTTGGCCTCGGCGGGGACGATCGGGACGATGTCGGCTCCGTCGCCCACCACGTTCGCCACGAAGGAATAGTAGGGGTGGAGCGTGATGCCGATCTTGAGGCGGCGAGGCTCGGCGTGGGCGGGCGCGGGCATACCGGCGGCGGCGAGGATCGCGAGGCGGATCATATCGCGGCGGGAGAGGGACGGCATCGCTCAGTGGCCCTTCTGGTGCTGCGCCTCGTCGGCGCCGCTGTAGGCGACGACCTGGCGCCAGCCGCCCTTGGCCAGCGCCTCCGCCCGGACGGACTCCGGCACGCCGATCCCGGCCTCGGCATGGACCCAGATCTCGGTCTGGTTGGTGTAGGCGGCGCCGATGTGGCGGTGGCGGAAGACGAGGAGGTAGGCCGACTGGCCTGCCGCCGTGCCGCCCCTGCCGAGATAGCTCGTGTCGCCGCCTCGGTTGAAGTCGGCGGCGTCGAGCTGGGTCCAGACGACCCGGCCGTGCTCCTCCCAGAACTCGTCCTTGGTGAAGGGCGGGATCTGCAGCTTGTCGAGTTCCTCGGGCTTCGCCCAGTCGCCGAAGTCGTAGTTGAGCGATCCGATCTCCTCGGCGGCGACGGAGAGCGCCGAATGGATGGCCTGGTCGTCGGGGCCGAGGCCCGTCAGCGCACTCACCTGCCAGCCGAGCAGCGGCTGGTGCCGGTCGCCGCCCGTTCCGGCCACCCATGCGAAGGCCGCGGTCGCCGCGACCGAGAGCACCAGGGCGACCGCGACCAGGACGGTCTCCAGCCTGTCGGCGCGGCGGGCATTCGGGGCGAAGGTGGTCGCCATGTCACTTCACGTCCGCGGCCTGGATCCACAGGACGGCGTCCTGCGACAGCTTCTTGCCCTTGTGGGTGGTGGTCGGTCCGACCGCCAGGGCCGCGATGCCCCACCAGCCGGCCCGCGTGATCCCGACCGTGAAGGTGCCGCTCGCGTCGGAGCGGAGACTGACGGTCTCGAAGGCGGGGTGCGGGATCCTGACCTTCGGGTCGCCCGCCCAACCCCGGCCCGCGGCGTCGACGTCGCGGTTCAGGTACTGGACTTCGATCTCCGCGAAGGGGACCGGGTTGCCGTTGGCGAGCACCACGCCCCGGAACACGCCGCCGGTCCAGACCGCATAGGGCTTGTCGAGCGGGCGGATCTCGGCCGGCAGCTTCAGCGGCTTGTCCCAGTTGCCCGGCACGCCGCCGACGTTGACGACCGTCTTGGTGAACTGCTGGATGTACTTGTCCTCGGTCGCCTCGTAGTAGGGCTGCGGCTCGACGACGAGGACATAGTCGCCCATGGAGCGCGTCTCGGTCTTCGGCAGCGTCGCCTTGAAGGCGGCGGCCGGCTTCTCGTCGGTGCCCACGAACTCCGTCGGCTCCAGGTACTTGAGGAGGTCGATCTTCTCCTCCTTGGCGGCGGCCCCGCGCTGGCGGAGCATGTAGAAGGCCGCCGGCTTGTCCAGCGTCATCATCGGTGCGCCCGGGAACGGGTGCGCGAAGGCGAGCACCAGGTCCACGGAGCCGCCGGGCATGCGCGCGGCGCTGTCGACATGGAGCATGAGGAAATGCGCGGAGGCCGGCGCCGCTCCGGCAAGCCCCAGCGCGGCGGCGAGAACGACCCCCTTCCATCGTCCCATGACGTCCCCTCCCGTCCTTTCGGCCGCGCTTCCTCGGGTCGCGGTCCGGTCCCTCATTTCTTCAGATCCTCTCCGTCGAAGGCGGCGCGATGCGACGGATCGCCGATGAACTCGACCATGAAGGGCACGGCCGGCTTCTTGAAGGTGTAGCTGCCGGAGGCGTCGAAGACGGATTCGACGATCAGCCGGCTGTTCGCCTCGCGGACCTGCACCACCTGGCCGGCCGAGGAGGCGCCGTCGCTGTAGCCGGCCTCGCAGGTCACCGTGCCGTCGTCGTTGTCGTAGCAGCTGAGGAGGGGCGCGTGCGCGAGGGCGGGCAGGACCGCCAGGCCCGTCCAGGCCGCGCCGGTCAAGGCCAGCGCCACGGCTCGTCCCGCCCGCGGCTGGCAGCGCCTCGACAGTCCCCTTCGCCGCATCGGTCCCTCTCCCGGAGCGGATCGGGTCGTCCGGCCCAGGCGGGCGGACCGCCCGGCCGGGATCGGCGGGGCGCTCCGGCGGGCGGGCAGGACGACGCCGTCAGGGGGCAGCTTAGCGACCGGACCGACCGCCGATACCTGCAAGTGCAGGTGTCGCGAGGGGCTCCTCCTCTGCCAGTCTCGGCGACCAGGCCCGGCCGAGGCGCCGCGGCCCGGACCGTCCGAGCAAGGTCATCATGTCGAGACCGCCACGCCGATCCGTCCCGATCCTCCCGCCCGCGCGCCGTCGGGGCCGTCGGGTCGGCTTCGCCACGCTTCTCCTGCTTCTCGGCTTCCTCGGAGCCGGGGGCGATCCGGCGGCTGCCGGCGAGGTTGCGGCCGGGACCGGCGCGACCGCAGAGGCGCAACCGTTCCGGAGCGACGTCGTCGAGATCCGCCTCCGGTCCCCGGATGCCGGGCCGGACGGCTACGAGCTCGAATACAAGGTCCGGATGCGGGTCGGCGCCACCCTGGTCTACGCCCTCGAGGTGACCGGGATCGCGGACCCGGAGGAGTTCTACGCCGAGTTCCACGGGGAGACCGAGCCCGGCCCGGGCGCCCCCACGGTGACCGTGATCGACTACCGGAAGGAGACGGGTCTCGCCTCCTACGGCGCCCTCACGGCGCCCGTGACGGGGATCCACGGCTGGTACCTGCAGAACCAGTCCGGCGGCACGGCCGTGGTGCGCATCCGGCTCGCCGGCTTCTACGATCTGATCCCGCCCGGCCAGGACGGCAACCTCGCCGGCATCCTGCCGGCCGGATCGCCGCCGTGACGGCGCGGACGGCCGGGGGCCGTCTCACGAGGGAGATCCCGATGCTGGCACCCTGGCGCGACCGACGCGGGGCCTTCTCGGCGATCCGGGCGGGGGCGCTCGTGCTCGCCGCGGTGCCGGCGGCCTTCATGCTGGCCGACTGGCGGAGCGGGGCCTTCGGGCCGATCCCGGTGATCGGCTTCACCTACTGGTCGGGCGTGTGGGCGACGGTGCTGCTCCTGCTGACGCTAGCGGTCTCCCCGGCGCGGGCCATCCTGGGGCTCGGCCGGCTGATCGAGGCGCGGCGGATCCTGGGCGTCTCCGCGCTCCTCTATTCCCTCCTGCACGTGGTCGCCTTCGCGATGTTGTTCCGGTGGGACGCCGGCGAACTCGCCGCCCAGATGCGGCGCCCGACGATCCTGGTGGCCAGCGGGTCGCTCGCCCTGCTGCTGGCGCTCGGCCTCACCTCCACGGACGCGGCCGTGGCGCGGCTCGGGGCGGAGCGCTGGCATCGGCTGCACCGGCTGAACTATGCGGCGAGCGGGCTGGCGGTCGCCCACTTCCTGCTCTCGCCGGGCGTCTTCGGCGCGCAGTACTGGACGGCCGGTCTGTTCCTCTGGCTGATGGCATGGCGGGCGCTGCGGGGGGCGGGACGGGGCCGCTCCGCGATGGCACTGGGGCTCTTGGCGATCGGCGCCGGGGCGGCGGCGTTCGGGCTCGAGATCCTCTGGCTGTGGGCGTACCAGGACATGCCGCCGGCCGAGACCCTGCCGATTCTGCTGACCTTCGACGACGAGCTGTCAGCCTGGTGGGTGATCGCCCTCGCCGGGGCGGCGGCGGCCATCGCGGCCGCACTGCCCGCCTTCAGGCGGAGCCAAGCCCCGGGCTCGCGCGCGGCGCCGATGTAGGGGGCGCCGCCTGCCGGCCCCAATCGCCGGGGAACACCTCCATTTGCAGGTATTGCGGCGGCGGGAACCGACGTTCAATGCGGGTGACCCGCGGATCCGTCCGGTGCCGCGGCGGGCCCCGGGGCGTGCGCCCCTGGCCGCCGCCGTACCGGACCCCGCGCCGAGACCGAAGCACCCGAGGGAACGCACATGACCCGGAAGCCTGATCGTCGGCAATTCCTCGTCGCGGCCGCGCTCGTCGGCGGAGCCGTCCTGACGTGGGCCGCCCCGTCCGTCGCCCAGGACAAGGCACAGCCGCCGGCCCTGGTGACCAGCATCGGACAGAGCCTCGACGCCTTCCAGGTCCAGCTGGCCGTGAAGCGCAGCGGGATCCCGTACAAGTACGATCCGCACATCGAGGCGAACCAGCTCGGCGAGGCCAAGACCCTCATGCTGGCGGTCGGGGCCAGCCTCAAGGGGTTCGGCGACGCGGGCATCAGCATCAGCGACGAGCTCGCCCGGACCAGCCACCTGCTGGACGCGGCGAAGGCCAAGGGCCTCTATGTCGTCGTTCTGCACATCGGCGGCGAGGATCGCCGGGACGCCCTCTCCAACCAGTTGATCGAGCTGGCGGCGCCGCGCGCCAACTATCTCATCATCCGCAACGACAGCGACGGCGACGGGCTCTTTACGAAGATTTCGAAGGCCGGCAACATCCCGATGGTCGTGATCGAGAGCGCGGCGACTCTCAAGCAGCCGCTCGAGAAGCTGTTCTCCGGCGGTTGACGGACGGGGTGCCGGCGCGGGCAGGGGCGCCCGGCCCTCTCGAGGCACGGGACGCGCGCGGGCGGGGCATACGGGGCGCATGCTGTCGATCCTGACCGACCCGGTTCTCGCCGAGCGCCTGCCGGCGCCGCGGCTCGCGCTCCTGGCCGTCCTCTGCTTCCTGGCAGCGGCCCTTTGGCTGGCGGTCGCCGGCTTCCTCCTCAGGCGGAACCGGGCCCGCATTCCCGTCGTCATCCACGTCGCGGGCACGCGCGGCAAGTCGACGACCGTCCGGCTGATCGCGGCCGGCCTGCGCGCCGGAGGGCTGCGGGTCGTCGGCAAGGCGACCGGGTCCGAGCCGCGGCTCCTGACGCCGGACGGCCGCGAGGAGCCGTTCCGGCGGCGGGGACCGGCCTCGATCCGCGAGCAAGCGCGGCTTCTCGCAAGGGCGGCGCGGGAGGGCGCTGACGCGCTCGTGGTCGAGTGCATGGCGATCCGGCCGGACCTTCTGTGGGCGTCCGAAGCCCGGCTCCTCAAGGCCACGACGCTCGTGGTCACCAACGCCCGGCCGGACCATTTCGAGGAGCTCGGCGAGGCGCCCGGCGCGATGGCGGAGGCGCTCGCCTGGCTGATCCCGCAGGGCGGGACCGTGGTGGCGGCCCGGGAGGCGGCGACGGACGGCTTCCGGGCCCGTGCGGCTTCGCTCGGGGCGCGGCTGGTGACGGTCGAGACGGACGGGCTCGCGCCCGATGCGGCCAACCGGGCGCTCGCGCTCGCCGCCTGCCGGATCCACGGGGTCGGGGAGGAGGCGGCGGCCGCCGGTATGGCCTTCGCCTTGCCCGATCCCGGGCACTTCGCCGCCTGGGAGGCACAGATCGAGGGCAAGACGATCCGCTTCGCCAACGCCTTCGCGTGCAACGACGTGGTCTCGCTCGAGGCGCTCTGGGCGGAGCGGCCCCCGGAGGGGCGGCCCGTGGTGGTGCTCAACGCCCGCCGCGACCGGCCGCTGCGCAGCCGGCACTTCGTCCGCTTCCTGGCCGCGCGCCGGCCGCTGCCGCTGCTCTTCGTGGCCGGCGACGGCCTCGCGGCGGTGCTGGCGCGGCGGGCCGGCTTCGGGGCCGGGGACGTCGTCGGCCTGCCGCCCGACCCCCGGCGCGCGCTCGCGGCGCTCGCCGCGGCGGTGCCGCCCGGAACCACCGTCTGGGGGGTCGGCAACTATGCCGGCCTCGGCCGCGAGCTCGCCGCCCTTCTGGGCCCGGAGCCGCCGGCATGCTGACGGCGGCCCTCGTCATCGGGGTGCCGGTGAGCCTTCTCGTTACGGAAGTCATCGGGCTGACCGCCGGGGGCATCATCGTGCCGGGCTACGTGGCGCTGCTGCTCGACCGCCCGGCCGCGCTGCTCGGCTTCTTCCTCGTGAGCCTCGCGTGCTTCGGCCTGGTGCGGCTCCTGCAGAGGCACCTGGTGCTCTTCGGGTCGCGAGCCTTCGCGGTGACGGTGCTCGCCGGACTGGCGCTGTCGCTGACGGCGGACTGGCTGGTCGAGGTCGCCGGACCGGGGCCGATCGAGTGGGCGGGCCTCGGCTACATCGTCCCCGGCCTCGTGGCGCACCAGTTCGACCGCCAGGGCATCCTGCCGACGCTGGCCGCGCTGGCGATCGCGGCGGCGGCGACGCGAATCATCCTCGTCCTGGCGGTGCGCCTGTGAGCGGGCCGCCCGCCGTCCCGGCGCCGCAGGTCGCCGGCCGGTGGGGCGGCGTCCGGCTGGCCCTCGCCGCGGTCCTCTGCCTGGGGCTGTGGCAGGTGGTGGAGCGGGTATCGGGCGGCGGGCTGCATCCGCGCCTCCCGGAGATGCTCGCCGCGGCCGAGACGATGCGGGAGGCGACCCGGGCGATCGCGGCGGAAAAGTCCGCGCGCGGCCTGATGCAGCCGCCCGAGGTGGATCCCAACCGCACGGGGCTGATCGGGCCGGAGTTGACCGGGCTCACCACCACCATGGGCGACCTCGCGTCCAAGCGGACCGTGACCAACCCGGACTTCGCCGCCGCGCTCCTGCGCATGGTCGACGGGCTCGGCCTGCCGCGCGGGGCGCCGGCCGTGGTGGTGCTCTCGGGCTCCTTCGTGGGGGCGGACATCGCCAGCATGGCGGCGCTGGAGGCGATCGGGATCCGCCCGGTCGTCGTCGTCTCGCTGAGCGCCTCGATGTACGGCGCCACGGACCCTGGCTTCACGCTGCTCGACATGCTCGGCACCCTGCGGCGACGGGGGATCCTGGCGACGCGTCCGTCGCTCGCGGTCTTCGGCGGCGAGGCCGGGGTGGCGCACGGAATGGAGCCGGAGGTGGTCGCGGCGCTCAGGGCGTCGGCGGCGCGGGAAGGGGTGGAGCTCATCGAGGAGCCGCCGTTTCCGGCGCTCGCGGAGCGGCTGGCCGACAGAATCCGGACCCTGCTCGGCGGCCGAGCGCCGGCTCTCCTCGTCAACGTGGGCGGCGCGCTCGTGGCGCTCGGCACCTGCCCGCAGTCCTTCGAGCTGCCGCCCGGGCTCTCGCGGCGGCCGCTCGGCTGCAGCGCAGGGGCGCCTGGTCTCGTGCAGCGGCTCGCCGGGGACGGCGGCGTGCCGGTGCTGCACGTCATCAACATCCGGCGGATGGCGCTCGACTCCGGTCTCCCGTTCGACCCGCGCCCCCTGCCGGTGCCGGGCCGCAACCCCGCCGTCTACGGGCGAAGCCGCGCGGTGGAGTGAAATCGCGGGTCGCACCTGCATTTGCAGGTACACGGCGGTCTCACTCGGGCGTTAGCTCGTCGATGTTCCGGATGCGGACCGGCCTCGAGGGAGAAGGGCCCGGAGCCCGCAAGGACAGCAACAGTCACGGGGAAGTCGTCGTCGCACAGGGCCGGTGCTGCGCTACGCGCGCGCTCGCCGTACGTCGAAAACTTGAAGAAAAAGTGCGCCTGGGGGAGGCTCGACGTTGGAACTACAGCCCGGGATACTCTTGGCGATCGCCGTCGCCATCTTCGCGGCGGCGCATCTCTGGCAGCGCTGGCCGCTGCCGATCGCCTTCATCGCGGCCGCCGTGGCGACCGCGCTCCTCGGCGGCTACGGGATCCCGTTCCGGCATCTCGTCGAAGGCGGGTTCGGCTTCATCAACCTCGTGCTGGCGCTCTTCGCCGGCGCCTTCTTCGGCCACATGATGCGCCTCAGCGGCGCCACGGAGGCCGCGGCCGAGGGGCTCGTGCGCCTGTCCGGCGGCCGCCCGGTGCCGCTTCTCTTCATGATCGGGGCGCCGCTCTACGCGGTCGGCATGTTCGTCGGGCTCGCCGGCGTCGCGGTGCTGTCGGCGGGCGTCTTCGCGGTGCCTGCCATGCGTCGCGTCGGCTTCGACGATTCGACGACCGCGGCCTTCATCGCCGTGATGGCGGCGGCCGGCATGATCGCGCCGCCCATCAACGTGCCGGCCATGCTGGTCGCGGACGGCACCAACATGCCGTGGACCAACGTGGCGGCGGCGCTGCTCACCATCTCGCTGCCCTTCGCGCTCGCCGGCATCCTGTGGTTCGCCCGGCAAGAGCGCCCCGGCGCGCGGCCCGCCGCGCTTTCCGGACCGGCGGGCTACGGCGACATGCTGAAGGGGCTCGCGCCGCTCGCCGTGATCATCCTGATCTGGGTCGGGGTCCGGCTCGCGGGCACCCGCGTCATCGATCCGGCCGCGCCGCTCGTGCTGGTGATCGGCGGTCTCGTCATGCTGCCGGCGCTGCCGAAGGGCGCGCTCGGCGGGGCGATCGGGTCCACCTTCACGGGCACGCCGCTGCTCCTCGCCGCCGTGCTGGTGTCGATCGGGGTGCTGGTCCAGGTGATGACCCTGACGGGCATCCGGGGCTGGGTGGTGGTCGGCACGATGTCGCTGCAGCCGCCGTGGAACTATCCGAGCCTGCTCTTCGGCATGCCGATCGTCGGCGGGGCGCTGACCGCGATGGTGACGAGCGACGTGATCGGCGTTCCGGCGGCCTTCAGCTTCATCAAGCAGGACATGATCCTCAACGTCGCGGCGATTTCGGGCATCGCGGCGCTCGCCGAGTTCGTGGCACCGACCGCCATCTCGGCGGCGCTCGCCTGCTACGTGGTCGGCGGCTCGAGCGTCGGGCAGGTCTTCCGGCGTGCCTGGCCGCCGCTCGCGGTGCTGGCAGCCGCGGCGGTCCTTGTCCTGCTCTTCGCGCCGAAGCTGACCGGCATCATCACCTGACGGGGCGGCGTCGCCCGGTCTCGAACAAGAAGCAAGACGGCAAGAACGGTTTCGTAGGGAGATGGAAATGCGCTCAAGAGGTATCACGCTGGCGGCTTCGCTGGCTGTGCTCACGGCGGCCGTCACCGGCATGGCCGCCGCACAGACGAAGGGCCTGAAGGTCGAGGTCGTCTCCTCGCGGCCCGAACTGGTGACGGGGGGCGACGCGCTCGTCCGCATCTCCGGCGATGCCGCCGCGCCGAAGGTCTCGGTCAACGGCCGCGACGTCTCGTCGGCGTTCCGGGCGGACGCCAAGGGCGGCGGCTTCGTCGGGGTCGTCGGCGACCTCAAGGACGGGGCGAACCAGCTCACCGCCACCTCGGCGGCCGGGGAGGCGAGCCTGACGCTCACCAACTATCCCGTCAACGGCGCGCTCTTCGCCGGTCCGCAGCAGCAGCCCTTCGTCTGCGAGAACGAGACCTTCGGGCTCGAGCCGGCCAAGGACGAGAGCTGCGCGGCGCCCGCCAAGGTCGAGTACTTCCTGCGCACCAAGGGCGGCGAGTGGAAGCCCTACGACCCGAAGTCGCCGAAGCCCAACGACGTCGGGACCACCAAGACGACGGACGGCCGCGAGGTGCCGCTCATCGTCCGGCAGGAGCGGGGGGTGATCAACCGCTCGGCCTACCTGATCAACATCCTGCACGATCCCTCGGCCGGCCCGCTGCCGGCGCCGGGCGCGCCCTCGGAGGCGTCGGGCTGGAACGGCAAGCTCGTCTACAGCTTCGGCGGCGGTGTCCAGGCCAACTACCACATGGGCCGTGGCCTGGGCATGATGACCGGCACGGACAACAAGTACTTCATCGAGGACCTGGGCGGCGGCCTGTTCGACTACTTCGTCACGCGTGGCTACGCGGTGGCAGCCGGGTCGCTCAACGTCATGGGGACCAACAACGACGACGTGAAGTCGGCCGAGACCATGTCCAAGGTGAAGGAGCACTTCATCGAGGAGTTCGGTCCGCCGCTCTTCACCATCGGGCACGGCGCGTCGGGCGGCTCCATGCAGCAGCACCTGATCGCGAACAACTATCCGGGCCTGCTCGACGGCATCATGCCGGCGCGCAACTACCCGGACACGATGAGCTTCCTGCAGCCGCTCTACGACTGCGAACTGATCGCCAACGCCATCAAGAACTCGCAGCACAAGTTCAGTCGCGACCAGATGGGCGCCCTCGCGGGCAAGTACTGGGGCTATTGTGTCAGCAACGGCACGCGCTACCCGAACGCGCGGATCGACAACTGCGACGCGACCGTCAAGGACCTGATCGCCAGCGACCCGAAGGTCAAGGCGATGAACGTGCGCTGCACCTATCAGGACAACCTGGTCAACATCTTTGGGCGCGATTCGAAGACGGGCTTCGCCCGCAATCCCTTCGACAACGTCGGCGTCCAGTACGGGCTCGTCCCCTTCAACGAAGGCAAGATCAGTTTCGAGCAGTTCGCCGACATCAACCAGCGGATCGGCGGGCTCGACATCAACGGCAAGATCATGGCCGACCGCATGACGGGCGACACGGAGGCGCTGCGCCGCGCCTACGAGACCGGCCGCGTGACCGGCACGGGGGCGCTCGCGACCGTGCCGATGGTCGACATCCGCTCCTACGTGGACGGCGACCCGCTCGGCCTCGGGGATCCGGGCGTGGACGTGCACGACGGCTACCACAGCGCGGTCATGCGCGCCCGGCTGGAGAAGTACCAGGCGTCGGCCGCCAACCACGTCATGCTGACCACGGCCAGCCTCGGACGGGTCCAGCTCGACACGCGCACCGGCGGCTCGCCGCTGATCCGGGTCTCGGGCGAAGGGCTCGCGGCCATCGACACCTGGCTGACCGCGGTCGTCAACGACAAGTCGGACGAGCCGCTCGCCCGCAAGGTGGCCAAGCACCGGCCGGCAGGGCTCGTCGACGCCTGCTACCCGACCAAGCAGGGCGCGCTGGTCGGCGAGATCGAGAAGATCACGGACCGGAAGACCTGCGACACTCTCTTCCGCTTCGCCGGCGATGCCCGGCTGGCGGCGGGGGCTCCGGCGACCGACGACGTCTTCAAGTGTGCGCTGAAGCCGGTCGATCCGAAGGACTACAAGGTCTCGCTGTCGGCCGAACAGCTCGACCAGTTGAGGAAGATCTTCCCGGACGGCGTCTGCGACTACACCAAGCCCGGCGTCGGGCAGGTGAAGACCGGCGGCACCTGGGCCTTCTTCAGCGCCGACGGGCAGTACCGCTTCCTCGACAAGGTGCAGTGACGCGGGTCCGCCGCGGGCCGGGCTCCCGGTCCGCGGCACCCCTTGCAGGAGAAGGGCCGATGCTCGGGACGGATCGGGGAGGGAGGCGGGGCCGGATCGCCGTCGTCGCACTCGTCGCCCTCGTCACGGCGGTGGCGCCCGGTGCGAGCGCCGAGGCGCCGCTCACACCGGAGCGCCGGGACGACATCGTGCAGGCGCGGCAGCTGCTGATGGATGCGGTCGAGGAGCGGGTGACGGCGCTCGACGGCCTGGCGGCCGGCGGGACCGGTCCGCTCAAGGACCTGACCGAACGCGCCTACCTGATCAGCACGCTGATCGCGGCCTTCCCGCACCTCTTCCCGGACGGGACCAGGCCGGACCAGATCGGCCCCGACGGCACGGCGACGAATGCACTGCCGTCGGTGTGGGCCCGGTACGACGCCTTCTACGACCTCGCCCGGACGGCGTCGGCGGCCGCCCTGGAGGCCTCGCAGGCGAAGGATCAGGCGGGGGTGGCGAAGGGGGCGCGCGCCCTCCGCCAGGCCTGCGACGGCTGCCATGCGGGATTCATGGGGTCGACCGGGCAGCCGAGCGTGCCGCAGAAGTGAAAAGTCAGCTCTTCGTCCCATAAAGATGACGCTGAGTTGACATATGTGGAAATGTGAGTAGAGAATAAAAAAATACCAGTTAAAGAGCGAACGTTCGGGTCTTCGGACATGATCGTCTCTTCGGCGAGACATGCCGGTGGGAACGAGCCATAGGGTAGGAACGCCATGAACAGGATGAACACTCTGATATTCGCGCTTGCCGCCTCGGCGGCCGGGGCGCTCGTCTCGCCCGCGGCCTGGGCCCAGAGCCCCTGTCCGCAGTGCGGCTCGCAAGTCGCCATCAAGGACATCCCCCGCATCCTCGGCGAGGCGGGCACCGCGATGGGGCTCGTCCGGTCGCAGCAGCTGCTGATCGGGCAGGTCAACAACTACGAGATCCTCGGCAAGGGGACGATGGTGGACCTGGAGGCGCCCACGCTCGGCCAGCCGGTCGAGGTCACGCGCTACGTCGCCAACGTGCAGCAGCAGCAGTGGGCCTCGCGGGTCGACTTCGAGGGTCCGTCGGTGCCGCGCAAGATCCGGGTCGTGAAGGGCAAGCGGGCCTGGGACGAGAGCTGGTACGACGAGAAGACGAGGACCGGCGTGGTCCAGAAGCTCAGGACCGCCCCGGCCGACGCGGCGGCCACGCTGCGCGGCCAGCTCGTCTGGTTCGAGCCGCACTCCTTCTTCACCCAGGTCGCCTTCGCGGCGGGCAAGCGGTGCCTGACGGAGACGGTCAAGCCCTGCACCACCGCCCACTCGGTAACCCAGGAGGGCGGCAAGACGGTGATGACCGTCGAGATCAACGGCGTAACCTACAAGGGGGCGCTCGATGAGAAGAAGCGCATCGGCTCGGTCGAGGCGACCGTCTCGCTGCCCGGCGGGCCGAAGCTCCTGCAGGCGACCTACACCGGCTGGCGGACGGGCGCCCGCGACACCAACGACCCCAAGGACCTGAGCGCCGAAGGCGACCAGGCGCTCGACAAGTTCCACAACGGCGTCTTCTGGCCGGAGCGGATCACCTACACGATCGAGGGCCGGACCGTGCTCGACATTACGGTCCAGGGCGGCTGGGGCAATCCCTACACGGTCTATCCGGAGCCCGAACTCATCGCCAAGGCGCAGTGACACGGGGCGCCCGGCGGGCCCGGCCCGACCGGCGCGTCCGAACAAGACAGGGAGCAATCACCCATGGGAACGATCCGCACACTCGCCGCCGCCCTGGCGCTCGCCGCCGGGCTCGGCACCGCCGCCGTCGCTCACCACGCCGTGCAGGCCCAGTTCGACGTCTCCAAGAACGTCATCATCACCGGCAAGCTCATCAAGGTCGAATGGCAGAACCCGCATGCGTGGTTCCATTTCGAGGTGACCAAGGCCGACGGCACGACGGAGATCTGGTCGACCGAGACCGTGGGGCCGAACGGCCTGCGCCGCCTCGGCCTCAGCGACCGCCGGCTCTTCGTGATCGGCGAGACCTACAAGGTCGACCTCTGCCCGGACCGCTCCGGCGCGACGCTCGGCTTCACCAACGCCTTCTGGTTCCCGGACGGGAAGTTCGTGAAGGTCGGCTTCCCGGAGAGCCCGACCGGCGAGATCCCGGCGGATGCGCCGAAGATCGGCCAGTAGCCGCCCGACCCCGAGCCGGAACCCAACAAGGGAGACCAGCATGACCTTCAGAGCAAGTCTCGGGACGGCGCTCCTCGGCGGAGCCCTCCTGGCGGCCACCGCGCTCGCGGCCCAGGCCCAGACGCGTCCCAATTTCAACGGCATCTACGGCGGTGCCGGCGTCGCCGACCTCAAGGCCGCCACCTGCGGCGAGAAGGTCGACGGCTTCGCCCAGTCGAACAACGACCGCTACAAGTCCGGCGCCGTCGGCGGCGTCGCCGAGGGCAACAAGGGCGCGGCCGGCTGGATCACCTTCGAGCAGGACTGCGGACCGCAGCATCGCGGGCGGGTGAGCAAGCCGCTCTACAAGCCGCAGTACTGGGAAAAGGTGCGGATGCACGACAACTACGCCAATGCGGGCGGCAAGTACGAGGAGTACGCCGATCCGCAGTGGAAGAACTACCCGCTGGGCGTCCCGCGGATCGGTCCGCCGAACCAGATCGTCCAGGTCGGCGACAACATGTTCTTCCTCTACGAGAACCAGAACACCTTCCGGTCGATCCCGACGGACTGCCGCGAGCACGATCCCGTCCTGAAGTACGACCAGTCGCCGAACGGCCTCGCGGTCGGGTGCTGGGAGGGCGACACGCTGGTCATCACCACGATGGGCTTCACGGACGTCACCTGGCTGGACTGGCCCGGCTACATCCACAGCAACGAGATGGTGGTCATCGAGAAGCTGAAGCTGGACGGCGAGACGCTCCTGTACGACGTGACGGTGCAGGACCCGGTCTACTTCATGCAGGACTGGGTCTGGGACACGGCGAAGCTCGCCCGCAACAAGAACCCGAAGGCGCAGCTGATGCAGGACGTACCCTACATCGACCGCTCCCTCGGCAAGCTGACGGACCCGAACTACCGCGGCTGACGCCGCATCCCGGGGGTGGCGGGCCGTGCCGGCCGCCCCCGTCACCCCGCCTTTCCGATCCCGACCGACCACGCATGAGCGAGGCACGATGGAACTCGGCCTTATGTACACCTACCGCCTGCTAGCGCTCGTCATCGCGGCGACCATGCTGGTGGTGATCTGGCGGCGGCGCGACTGGCGCGAACAGCTCTACGCCGCGCTCGTCTTCATTCCCTTCGTGCTGCGCGGGCTGGGGGTGAAGTGATGCTGGACCGCGCCCCCCAACAGCGGCCGCCCGGTCTTGCCGGCACCCTCCGCGAGCGGGCAGGGCCGCTCGTCTTCACGACGCTGGCGGTGGCCATCGCGGCCGCCGCCGGGTCGGTGTTCGAGGCCATGCGGGAGCCGGAGCCGATCGTGGCTGGGCCCGGTGTGACCAGGCACTACATGCTCGGCGAGCGGGCCGCCGACCTGACCGGCGGGCCGGGGGACACGCCGGTCTTCGAACTCGTCGGCAAGGAGCCGGGCGCGACCGTGATGGTGCTCGGCGGCACCCACCCGCAGGAGATCGGCGGCATGCTGGCCGCCGTCCTGATGGTCGAGAACGTCACGGTGAAAAAGGGTCGGCTCCTGATCGTCCCGCAGGCCAACCGCTCCGGCTTCGGCCACACGGACCCGATGGAGGCGCACCTCCACAGCTTCGAGATCGACACGCCCGGCGGGCCGCGCTGGTTCCGGGTCGGCATGCGGCTCACCAACCCGGCCGACCAGTGGCCGGACCCGGACATCTTCGTGCATGCGCCGAGCGGGGAGGGGATGGTCGGCCACGAGGTCCGCAACCTCAACCGGGTGCATCCGGGCCGGGCGAACCGCTGGCTGACCTCCCGGGTCAGCGCGGCGCTCACCGGGCTCGCGAGCGAGAGCGATATCGTGTTCGACCTGCACGAGGCGCAGCCGGAATATCCGGTCATCAACATGATGGTGGTGCACGAGCGGGCCTTCGAGACGGCGGCGACGGCCGTCGCGGCCCTGCAGGCGCGACGCATCCCGATGGGGCTCGCGGCCTCGCCGAAGAACCTGCACGGGCTCAGCCACCGCGAGTTCGGCGACTTCACCAAGGCGGAGGCCATGCTGGCGGAGACCGCCAACCCGGCCATGGGGCGCTTCCGCGGACGGACCGGCACGGACCTGGTCGTGGAGGGGCGCGACAGCGGCTACGAGAAGGCGGCGCTGCTCAACCGCCTCTTCGTGAAATTCGACCACAACGGCTGGCCGCTCCGGGTGCGCGTCGCCCGGCATATCGCCACCGTCGAGGAGGTGGTCAACGCCTGGAACGAGCTGCATCCGGACAACACGATCGAGCTCGAGAACATCCCGCCCTACAAGGACGTCAGCCAGAAGGGGCTCGGGATGTTCCTGAGGCCACCGCCGGCGGCACGGAGCTGAACCATGTGGAACACCCTGCGCAACTTCGAGGCCGGGGACTTCTCGTCCTGGCTGCGCGAAGGGAACTTCATCGCCGAGCCCTTCGCGACCTACTACGTGCTGCTCGGCCTGCATGCCATCGGCATGGCGATGGTGGTCGGCATCTCGTTCATGCTGGCGTCCCGGGTGCTCGGCTTCCAGCTCGTCGTGTCGCTCGTCGAGGCGCGCCGCCTGCTCGGCCTGGCCTGGTGGGGCTTCTGGCTCAACCTGATCTCCGGCCTGCTGCTCATCCTGGCGCAGCCGCGGCGGGAGATGATGACCCCGCTCTTCTGGGGGAAGATGCTGATGATCGTCGTCGCGGTCTGGGGCCTCAGGGCGCTCGGACGCGGGCTCGAGTCCGCGCGGCCGGCCGGGCGGGGGGCCGCCGACGTCGTCGAGTTGGTGCCCCATGCCGTCCGCGTCGCGGCCGCCGTCGTGAGCCTCGCCTGGATCCTCGCCATCGTGTCCGGCCGGCTCGTCGGATACACCCAGCCGCCCCCGCCGCTCTGAGCCCGCCGCCCGCGCCCGCACCCCGCATCGAGGACACTCGCGCATGCTGCTCGACCCGCACCAGCTCGAATGGTTCAAGCAGGCCTGGCCGGGGCCGATCGTCCGGTCGACCAGCTGGCTCTTCTCCTTCGGCGAGATCCTGCATTTCATCGGGCTCTGCCTGCTGCTCGGCTCGCTCCTCTTCATCGACCTGCGCCTGATGGGTTTCTACCGGGGCGCGTCGGTGCGCTCGGTCCTGGCTTTCCTGCCGTGGACGCTGTTCGGCTTCCTGCTCAACGCCTTCAGCGGCTGGATCTTCTTCACCTCGAACCCGGCCTCCTACATCGAGAACCCGGCCTTCCTGCTGAAGATGCTCCTGATCGTGCTGGCGGGCCTGAACGCGGCCGCGTTCACGCTGATCGAGCACAGGGCGATGCTGAAGGTCGGGCCGGGCCAGGACACGCCGGCGCTCACCAAGATGCTGGCCGGGTCCTCGCTCCTGCTCTGGTTCGCCGTGCTGCTCCTCGGCCGCTGGCTGCCGATCTTCACGGTCGGGACGAACTGAGATGGGCGGTCGCTTCACCCCGTCCCGCGCCGTACCGGGCTTTCTTGCGCTCACGGCGGCGTTCGCCGCAGCGGCGGCGCTCGCCGCGACGCCGGCCCTCGCCGACGTCGGCCAGGGCGACCCGGAGGCCGGGCGCGTGGTCTTCGAGCAGTGCGCCAAGTGCCACGCGCTCGGCGACAAGCCGGCCGAGGTCAATGCCGGGCCGCCCCTCGACGGCGTGATCGGCCGCCGGGCCGCCTCGGTGCAGGGGTTCACCTATTCGCCGCAGCTGCGCAGTTCCCGGATCACCTGGGACGAGGCCTACCTGGCGCGATTCATCAAGTCGCCGAAGAGCCTCATCCCCGGCACGCGCATGCAGTTCGGCGGTCTCGGCACCGACCAGGAGGTCGCCGACGTGATCGCGTTCCTGGCGCGTGCCGCCGCCCAACCCAAGCCGCAGTAGCGGGTCCCGCGAGGTCGCCAGCCATGATCGCCATCGGATCGATCCTCATCGCAGCCGGCTCGGTCGCCATCCTGCTGTTCCTCTATCTGACGCTCAAGGTGCAGCCTCGGCTCTTCCCGGGCGAGGTCGTCAGCCCGAACGACACGGTCTCGGCCCGCGTGCCGCGGTCGCATCTCGCCTTCGGGCTCGCGCTCGCCGGCCTGCTGATCGCGGGCGTCGGCGTGTTCAGCCTGGGCAGCGCCATGGTGGCGACCACGCTCGGCTACGGCCACGGCTGACAGCCCTGATCTCTCCCGCGCAACCACGGAAGGAACGCCCCATGTTCGAAGCCCTCCCGATCCGTTCGGCCGCGCTCGCCGGTGCCATGGTGCTCGCGGGCGTCGAGGCCCGCGCCCAGGGCACCGGCCCCTTCACGGTGACGTCGACGAAGCTCAAGGACGGACAGCCGATCGACCCGCGCTACGCCGGGCCGACCACCGCGCAGGCGGCCTGCGGCGGGGAGAACGTCTCGCTGCCGCTCGACTGGGCCAATCCGCCGGCCAACACCAAAAGCTTCGCCGTCGTGGTGTTCGACTTCGAGGGCGGTCGGGGCCCGGGCGTGGTGCACTGGATCGCCTACGGGATCGCGCCGGAGACCACGTCGCTCGCCGAGGGCGCCGGCAACACGCCGTCGTCCGACTGGGTCGGCGGGTCCAGTTCGCGGCAACTGCCGACCTACTTCGGCGGCTGCGGCCCGGCGACGGACGCGCCGCACCACTACATCTACAGCGTCTACGCCCTCGACGTGGCGAAGGACGAACTGCCGGCCGGGCTGACCCGCGACCAGTTCCTCGAGAAGGTCAAGGGCAAGGTTCTCGGCCTCTCCAGCGTGATCGGGACCTATCGCCGGCCGAAGTGAGGCCGAGGCGTCAGATCAGCCGGAGCCGGCGGGCGTTGGCGAGGGCCATCACCCGGTTGTTGGCCTGCAGCTTCTCCAGGATCGACTGGGTGTAGCTGCGGATCGTGTTGGGTTTCAGCGCCAGTTCGGCGGCCATCTCGCGGGTGCTGAGGCCGCGGGCGAGCAGGCGCAGCACCTCGAGCTCCCGCTCGGACAGGCGCTGGTATCCGCCCTCGATGTAGTCCTCGTCGCGCGCGTCCCGCCGTTCCCGCCCGGTCAGGCGCGGGTCGACCACCCGTGCGCCGCCGAGGATCGAGCGGAGCGCCCTGACGAGGTCGAGCGTCGAGGCGTCCTTGAGCAGGACGCCGGAGGCGCCGCGCTTCAGGCACTCCCGGATCGCCTCGCCGTCGTCGTAGGCGGTGAGGATCACGATGCGGGCCCCGGGCGCCTGCTCCTTCAAGAGTCCGATCAGGTCCGTCGCCAGGTCGTCCTTGAGGCGGAGATCGAGCAGGATGAGGTCCGGGCGGGTCGTCTCGGCCTTCTGCAGGGCCTGCCGGGCGTCCTGGGCCGTCCCCACGACCTCGAACTCGGGTGCGTCGCCGATCATGTCCGCCACGCCCCTTAGCACGATCGGATGATCGTCGACCACGACCACGCGCGCCGGCGTCATGCGCGGCTCCGGGTGTCGAGCGTCGCGCTCACGACCGTGCCTCCGCCCTGCAGGCGGCGGGTGGTCAGGCGCCCGCCCAGCCGGTCGAGGCGGCGCCGGAGGGAGGAGAGGCCCATGCCGGCTCCCGTCCAGCCCTTGGACGCGGCCGCCCGGGACGCACCGGGCAGGCCGATGCCGTCGTCCTGGACGACGACCGACGTCCGCTCGGGGTCGAAATGGAGGGTGAGGACCACTGTGCGCGCCTCGGCGTGCTTCTCGACATTGTGCAGGGCTTCCCGGGCCACCGCCACGAGGGTGCCGAAGACGTCCGGCGGCAGGGCACGGCGGGCCCCCGACACGACGACGTCGGAGGGGATGCCGCTTCGGGCACTGAACATGCCGGCGAGGATCCGAAGTTCGGTCTCGAGCTCGAGATCCTTCTGCGGCTGTCCGATGGTGCGCAGGATCTCGCGCAGGTGAGCGCCGGCGCGCGAGGCCTCCGCTTCGATGGCCCTGAGGGTGCCGGCGAGTTCCGGGGCGATCTGCTCCGCGCGGGAGGCGGAGCGCTTGGCGGAGGCGCCGATCCCGAACAGGATTTGGCCGATGGTGTCGTGCAGGTCGACGGCGATCCGCTCCCGCTCGGCAGCGATCTCGGTGGCGGCCCTCTCGCGGGCCTGGCGGGCGGCGGCCAGGGCCGGCGCGACCATGCGGGCGAAGCGCGCCAGCAGGACACGGCTGTGTGCGGGGTCCGGCTTGGCGACCCGGTTTCCCGCGAGGAGCAGGCCGACGAGCCCGCCGTTCAGCTCGATCGGCAGGCCGATATACTCCTCCAGCTGCTCGGGCTCGACGCGGTTCGCGAGGTGAGCGGCGTAGCGTCCTCCGAGGACCAGGTCGGCCCGGCGGCCGGATTCCGGGTTGAAGGCGTAGATCGCCTCCGGCGCCGCGTGGGGCTCGAACAGGAGCGGCAGCCGCAGGGACATGATCGTGCCCATGAAGCCCTGCCCGAAGTCGATGTCGACGCGAAGCCGGGCGAACCATTCGCTGATCGCACCGGCGTTGCCGAGCATCGCGACGGTCCGGTCGGACCCCGGCGCGGCCAGGCCGACGACGTCGACCCCGGAAAGGGCCCGGGCCTTCTCGGCCGCACGCGTGGCGACGACCACGGGATCGAGGATTCCCGCGAGGCCGTCGATCCCCGCGATCAGTTCCTCGAGCTCCGCCTGGGTGAGCCTCCTTGCGTGACCGTCCGCATCCGTCGCCATGGCGTCGCTTCGGGATCCCTTCGACGTCCCAGGCTCCCCGGGAGCCGGCCCAGCCGATTGTAGGAGCGTGCGGGCACGGCCGCAACGCGGCGGCTGCGGAGGAATGACGGAGACGCATGCCTCGTCACCGCTGCGACAGGCAAGCCGTTCCTTGACGCTGGGCTCCGCAAGGCGGAAGTTATCCGACCAAGACAAGAGCATCGACTCCGATCGACGGGCGCGTGCTGGATTCCTCAAGAGTCCGGGACCGTACCGACTTGGAGATCCGTGCCGGCCGAGAAGACATCCGGGAGGAAAATTGTCGATGCAAGGCGCTGGAAAGCTGGCGTTCACAGCCGCGTTCCTGCTTTCGATCTCGCGTGTCCCCGCGGCAGACGGGCTGAAGATCGAAGTGATCCACAACATGTCGGCCCAGTCCCAGCAGCCGGCCGTGCAGGTCCTCGTCGACGCCCTGAAGGAACGGGGCGTCCGCTGGGTGGACAACGCCTTCGCGACGGGGCCCGCCGCCCGGGCCGCCATGGTCCACAGGGCCGCGACCGGCGAGCCCGCGGCGGTCATGTTCGTCCATTCCAAGCTCCTGTTCCGGGAACTGACCGAACGCGGCCTGACGGCGTCGGTCGGTCCGCCGGGCTGGCGGGACTGGAAGGACAAGGTGGCCCCGGAGATCTGGGAGGAGATGACCGGCGCGGACGGGCGGGTGATCTTCACGCCCATCATCCTCGGCATCCACAACGTCGCTTTCCTGAACAAGGCCATCCTGAAGCGCGCGGGGGCGGAGACGCCTCAGACCTGGGATGAGTTCTTCGTCGTCCTTCAGCGCATCCGCGGGCTCGGCGGCGTGGTTCCGCTCGCCTTCACGGATGCGCCGGTGCAGCTCTTCCAGACCTTCCACAACCTCGTGGCGGGATTGGGAGGACGGCCGCTCTACCAGTCGATCTTCGTCGAGCACGACCCCCGCGCCTTCGACCGGCCGGAGTTCAGAAGGGTGGCCGAGGCTTTGCGCCGGCTGAAGCCCTTCACGGATCCGGGGCGCACCTCGCGGGTCTGGCAGGACGCCGCCATGATGGTGGCCTCGGGGCGCGCCGGCGCGCTGGTGTACGGCACCTTCGCGCTGCAGCCCTTCATCACCGCCGGCAAGCTGCCCGGCGAGGACGTGGAATGCGCCAACCTCGGCGGCGTCGCGATCCTCGGCCCGAACGGGTTCATGTACGGCCGGCCGGAGAGCGAGGCGCAGCGCGAGGCGCAGAACCGCTTCGCGGCGACCGTCATGGACCCGGAGGTCCAGGCCCTGTTCGTCGAAGCCTACGGCGGGTTTCCGACGCGGCGGGACGCCGACCGATCGACGCTCAACGGTTGCATGGAGAGCGCCGGCGAGGGCCTCGCCGACCCGGCGCGGACCGTCAAGGACCCGTCGCTGACCATGGACCCGCGCCGGATCGGGGCGGTCCAGGACGCGGTGGTCGAGTTCTGGGCCAACGAAGACGAGAGCATCGAGGCCTTCGCGGGCAAGCTCAAGGCCGCCGTCGCCGCCAGGGACGGTCGCTGAGTGTCCGGGACGGGCGGACCCCGATGACGACCGGCGCCGGGCGGCGTGGCGTGCGCTCGCGCTGGATCGCGCAGGCGGCGATCCTGCCCGGCATGCTGCTGCTGTTCGGCGGGCTGGTCGGCAGCGCGGCCTATTCGCTGGTCATCTCGTTCACCGACACGGGGCTGATGCCGAGCTTCACCTTCGTGGGGCTCGAGCAATACCGGGAGCTCTTCGGCAACACGCGCTGGCTCAGGGCGACCGGCAACGTCGCCGCCTACGGCATCATCTCGGTCGTCGCCACGACGGCGCTGGGGACGTCGCTGGCGGTGGCGCTCGACCGCGGGGTCCGTCACGAGGGCATCGTGCGGGCGCTGGTCCTCTATCCGTTCGCGACCTCCTTCATCGTCACCGGCGTGGTCTGGCGCTGGGCGCTCGACCCGACCTTCGGCATCGATTCCCTGCTGCGTTCGGCCGGCCTGCCCGCCACCGGGATCCGCTGGCTCTCGGATCCGCACACGGTGATCTACGCGCTGGCGCTCGCGGGCGTCTGGCACAGCGCCGGGGTGGTGATGCTGATCGTGCTCGCGGGCCTGCGCAGCATCGACCCGGACATCTGGCGGGCGGCGCGCGTCGACGGCATTCCGTCGTGGCGCGTCTACGTCTCCATCGTGTTCCCGTCGCTCGGCCCGTTCTGGGTGACCAGCATGATGATCCTCTCCGTCGGTGTCGTGAAGCTCCACGACCTCGTCGTCTCGATGACCAACGGGGGGCCGGGCTTCGCGTCCGACGTGCCCGCGCGCTTCATCATGGACTATCTCTTCGAGCGCCAGAGCGCCGGGCTGGCGAGCGCCGGCGTCGTCGTGATGCTGTCCACCGTGGCGATCGTGGTCTCGCCCCTCCTCTTCATGCGCAGCCTGAAGTCCGCCGGGCGCCGGCGGTTCGGCCGATGACGGCCCCCGTCGTCGGCCGGTGGATCGTCGTCGCGGAGCCGACCGGGCGCAGGCCCCGACGCCTCGGGACCGGCCGCCTCCTGATCACCGCGTGGCTGGTGGTCTGCCTCGTGTTCTTCGCGACGCCGCTCTACCTGATGATCTCGACCTCGCTGAAGCCGATGGACGAGGTCCGGCTCGGCACCATGTTCCACTGGCCGTCGGCGCCGAGCGTCGTGCCCTGGGCGGATGCCTGGCTGCGCGCCTGCACGGGCGCCGTCTGCCGGGGCCTGCAACCGGGATTCGTCAACTCGGTCAAGCTCGCTGTACCGAGTGTCCTCGCCATGGTGGCGGTCGGGGTGCTGAACGGCTACGCGCTCGCCTTCTGGCGACCCTGGGGATCGGCGCTCATGCTCAACGTGACCTACGTGGTCGCCTTCATCCCCTACCAAGTGATCGTCTACCCGCTCGTCCGCCTGGTCACGGCCGCCAAGTTGTCCAACTCCGTGACGGCGGCCGTGCTGGTCCACGTGATCTACCACATGCCCTTGATGACGCTCCTGTTCTTCAACTATTTCCGCACGGTCTCGACGGAGCTCTTCAATGCCGCCCGGGTCGACGGTGCCGGGTTCTGGCGACTGCTCGTCAGCATCGTCCTGCCGGTGTCGCTGCCCGCGATGGGCGTCGCGGCGATCCTCGCCGTGACGGTCGTGTGGAACGACTACCAGATCGCGCTCACCTTCGCGGGGCGAGCCAACCTGCCCATGACGGTGCAGCTGGCGCATCTGGTCGAGTCCGAATCCGGCTCGAAATTCTACAACATCCAGATGGCCGCCACCCTGCTGACCAGCCTGGTCCCGCTGCTCGTTTATTTCTTGAGCGGTCGCTGGTTCGTCGCGGGTCTGGCGGGCGGGGAGACCGATCGCCGGGGGCCCTGACGCCCTCGTCGACCGGCGTTCCGGCGCGGCGGCTCAGTAGAGCGGCTTGACGGGGAACCAGTCCGGGCGGGCGGGGTCCAGGTAGGCGCCGGAGATGCCGTCGACCCGGTAGCGCTCGAGGAGGCCGACGTCCGGGTCGACGCCGAGGCCGGGTGCCTGCGGCACCGGGAAGGCGCCGCGGTCGAGCCGGGGGCCGTTCGGGGCGATGTCGCCGGCGAGGTAGGTCTGCTCGGTGTCGATGGCGAGGGTCATGTTGGGAAGCGCGGCGGCGAGGTGCACGTAGGCGGCCTGCGACAGGGCCAGTTCGCCGCCGGAATGGAGCGTCACCGGAATGCCGACCGCCTCGCAGATCGCCGCCTGCTTGACCACCTGCCAGCATCCGCCGGCCTCGTGCGGGTCGAGCAGGACGACGTCGGCGGCGCCGAGGCGCACGATGTTGCCAACGTCCGACAGGGTATAGGCGCTCTCGTCGAGGGCGATCGGGACGGGGGTCGCGCGGCGCAGGTCGGCGTGGCCCTGCAGGTCGTCCAGCTCGAGCGGCTGCTCCACGTAGGCGAGGTTGTAGGGCGCGAGGCGGGCGAGCTGGCGCTTCGCCGTGCCGGGCGTCCAGGCGCCGTTGACGTCGGCACGCACGTCGCGCTCGCCGACGACGGAGCGGACCGCGTCGACGAGCGGCACGTCGCTCTCCATCGAGACGCCGATCTTGATCTTGAAGGTGGAGAAGCCGGCGTCGAGGAAGCGCTTCGCGGCGTCGCGGACGTCGGACGGGCGGGAGACGAAGATGTAGCCGGAGGCCTCGACCCGATCGCGCCAGAGCCCGCCCCAGAGGGCGTGGAGGGGCAGGCCGGCGCGGCGGCCGAGCGCGTCCCACATGGCCATCTCGAGTGCCGCGATCGCCATCACGGCGGCCCGCTTGTGGTGGTAGTAGCCGGCGCCGAGGACCTTGCGGTGCAGCCTCTCGGCATCCGCCACGTTCATCCCCGCGGCGAGCGGTGCGACGGCGCGGGCGAAGACGGCCGGAACGGCGTCGAGAAGCGAGATCGTCTCGCCCCAGCCCACGCCGCCGTCGCGCGTCTCCAGACGGACGACGAGGCGCGTGGTGCCCGACCGCGCCCCCGACCCCCAGTGGATCGTCTCGGCGAAGGGCATGCGGACGAGCCAGTGGTCGATCCGGGCGATCTCGGCAGCGGGGTCACGGGGCGTGGATGTCATGTCCATCATATGAATTCCGGCGCGGGGGTGGAGTCAAGACGGAGGGGCCGGTCCAAGGGGTTCCTTTGGCCCGGACCTTTCGACCCGCATTCCCGGACCGCGCCGCAGATCCGCGGACCGGCGCGGGCGGCACGACGGAGGGCCGCGGCCGGCGGAGGGCGCTGGATCCCGGCTCTCCGCTTCGCTCCGGCCGGGAATGCGGGAGGGTGTGGGAGTTCCGGCTGCGGTGCCGGGCGCTCGCGCTTGACGTGGAACATGCGTCCACATATTGGTACTCCACAAAGGAGACGGAGGCGGCGGTGAAGCGGCTGGCGGTGGTGGATCCGGGGGGCGAGGACGCGGCGGGGCGGGAGATTCCCGGCGCGCAGGCCCTGCGGCGCGGCCTGTCCCTGCTCGACATCGTGGCCGACGAGGCGGGGCTGCGCTTCTCCGAGATCGCGGAGCGGGCCGGGCTCACCCGGGCCACGGCCCATCGCATGCTGTCGACCCTGGTGGAGGCGGGCCTGCTCCGGGTCGACGAGCGCGACCAGAGCTATCACCTGGGCTTCCGCCTCTTCGAGATGGCGCACCGGGTGTGGGATCAGTTCGACCTCCGCAGCGCCGCCGAGCCGGAGCTGGAGCGCCTGCGCGACCTCGCCGGGGAGACCGTCCGGCTCGCCATCCTGGACCGGGACGAGATCCTCTACGTGGACCAGCGCGAGGCGCACCAGGCGGTGCGGCTCGGCAACGGGGTCGGCGGCCGGGCAGCGGCCCATGCGAGCGGGGCCGGCAAGGCGATCCTGGCGCATCTGGAGCCGCTGATCCGCGAGCAGCTCCTCAACCGTCTCGCGCTCCGGCGCTTCACCCCCAACACCATCACGGACCGCGCCGACCTCGCCCAGCACCTCGACCTCACCAAGGCGCGCGGCTACGCGGTCTCGTTCGAGGAGCAGAACGACGGGGTCAGCTCGGTCGCCGCCGCGATCCTCGACCACAAGGCCAGGGCCATCGGCGCGGTGGCCATCGTCGGGCCGGCCTACCGGCTCGGCCTCGACCGCCTGCATGCGCTCGGGCGCGACGTCATGGCGGCGGCGCGGCGCATCTCGGGCAATGCCGGACAGGTGGCGATGTCCATCACGACCAGTCCCCGTCCGCTCGGCCCCGACCGCGGCGACGTCGCCTCCGTGGTGCCCACCACCGCCTTCCTGGGCGAGGGGCCGACCTGGCTGCCGGCGGAGCGGCGGATCGCCTTCGTGGACATCCTGGCGCCGGCCGTGATCGTCGCCGACCCGGCCGACGGGTCGTTCCAGGCGCACCCGATGCCCGAGCTCGTCAGCGCGGTCGTGCCGCGGCGGCGCGGGGGCTGGCTGGTCGCCATGCAGACGGGCCTCAAGGCGGTCGACCCGGACTTCGGCAAGGTGACCACCATCGCGGCGCCGGAGGCCGGCAAGCCGGGCAACCGCTTCAACGACGGCAAGTGCGACCGGCGCGGCCGCTTCTGGGCCGGCACCCTCGCCATCGACACGACACCCGGCCACGGCAGCCTCTACCGGCTCGACGCGGACGGGCGCTGCACCCGGATGGACGAGGGCTTCCACGTCTCCAACGGGCTCGGCTGGAGTCCCGACGACCGGCGCTTCTACTTCACCGATACCGGCGCCGGCCGCATCCACGTCTACGACTTCGACCTGGAGACGGGGACGATCGCCAACCGGCGCCTGTTCGCCGAGGTCGCCCCGGGGACCGGCGTGCCGGACGGACTCGCGGTCGACGCGGAGGGCTTCGTCTGGTCGGCTCATTGGGACGGCTGGTGCATCACGCGCTACGACCCGGACGGCAGGGTCGACCGGGTGATCAACCTGCCGGTCCCGCGGCCGACGAGCTGCTGCTTCGGCGGGCCGGACCTCTCGACGCTCTACGTCACCAGTGCGCGCATCCGGCTCAACGCCCAGCAGCTCGCCGAGGCGCCGCTGTCCGGCAGCGTCTTCGCCGTGCAGGCCGGCGTGCGCGGTCTCCCCGAAACCCCCTTCGCCGGCTGAGGGCCGCCCATGTCGTCCATCGCGCTGTCCGGCGTCACCAAGAGCTTCGGCACGACGCCCGTGCTGCACGGCATCGACCTCGCGATCGGCAACGGCGAGTTCGTCGTTTTCGTCGGTCCCTCGGGTTGCGGGAAGTCGACCCTGCTCAGGCTCATCTGCGGGCTCGACGAGGTGACGGCCGGCACCATCGCGTTCGAGGGCGAGGTGGTGAACGACGTGCCGCCGGCCAAGCGCGGCATCGCCATGGTGTTCCAGAGCTACGCGCTCTATCCGCACATGACGGTCGCGGAGAACATGGGCTACGCCCTCAAGCTCGCCGGCACCGACAAGGCCGAGATCGCCCGGCGGGTCGGCGAGGCTGCGGCCGTGCTGAGGCTCGATCGTCTGCTCGACCGCAAGCCGCGCCAGCTCTCCGGCGGCCAGCGTCAGCGGGTCGCCATCGGCCGGGCGATCGTGCGCAAGCCGCGCATCTTTCTCTTCGACGAGCCCTTGTCGAACCTCGACGCGGCGCTCCGGGTCGACATGCGCGGCGAGATCGCGGCGCTGAAGCAACGGCTCGGAACCACCATGGTGTACGTCACCCACGATCAGGTCGAGGCGATGACGCTCGCCGACAAGATCGTGGTGCTCAACGCGGGGCGCATCGAGCAGGTGGGCACGCCGCTCGACCTCTATCGGGCGCCCGCCAACCTGTTCGTGGCGGGCTTCATCGGCTCGCCGCGCATGAACCTGATCCCGGCCACGATCGCGGGCGGCGCGCCGGTCCTGCCGGGCCGGATCGTGCTGCCGGTCGACACCGGAATGCCGGCGGGCGCGACGGCGTCCGTGGGGGTCAGGGCGGAGCACCTGACGATCCTGGAGCAGCCGACCGGCACGAGCCTCGCCGGCGTCACCCGGCTCGTCGAGCATCTCGGATCGGACCTCTACGCCCACGTGGCGGTGGAGGGTGTCGAGACGCCGGTCATCGTGCGCAAGGCGGGCGACGGCACGCTGTCGACCGGCCAGCGGGTGCATGTCGGCCTCGACCCGGCGCAGGTCCATCTCTTCGACGCCGAGGGCCGCCGCGTGGCGCCCCGGCTCCAGCGGGCGAGTGCGGCATGACGGGCGGGGCGCGCTATCCGGACCTCGACGGTCGGCCCGTGCTGGTCACGGGCGCGGGCTCGGGCATCGGCTCGGTCGTCGCGGCGCATTTCGCCGGGCAGGGCGCGCGGGTCGCCGGCATCGACGTCAACGGCGAGACGCTCGCGCGGACCCGCGCCGAGATCGAGGCGCAGACCGGCCGCCGGATCGCTACCGCGGTCGTCGATTTGCGCGACATCGGGGCCATGGAGGCCGCCATCCAGGCGCTCGCGGCGGAGACGGGGGCGTTCCGCGTCCTCGTCAACAATGCCGGGGACGACGCGCGGCTGCCCTGGGACCAGGTCACGCCGGACTACTGGGACGACCGCTTCGCCGTGAACGTCCGCCACCAGTTCTTCGCCGCTAAGGCGGTGGCGCCGGGCATGGCGGCGGCGGGCGGCGGGTCGATCGTCAACCTGGGCTCGATCTCGTGGATGATGGGCGCCGCGGGGCTGATCGCCTACACGACGGGCAAGTCGGCCATCATGGGGCTGACCAAGTCGCTCGCCCGCGAGCTCGGGCCCCTGAAGATCCGGGTCAATTCCATCGCGCCCGGCATGATCTGGACCGAGAAGCAGATCGCGCGGGCGAAGGCCGATGACCCGGCCAAGTTCGACCGCTACCTCGACCGCCAGTGCATCAAGGAACACCTCGACGCCGGCGACGTGGCGCGGCTCGCACTGTGGCTCGCCTCCGACGAGAGCCGGCGCTGCGCGGGCCAGACCTACGTCGTCGACGGGGGCGTCGTTTGACATTCAAACCGGGGCGGCGCGGGGCCCCGGCGCAAAGAGACGTGCCAGGCCGCCCGCGGGCCTGAACCGGAGGACAATGCCATGACCACGATTTCGCGCCGGCAGTTCGGCGGGCTTCTCGCCGCGGGCGCCGCCTCGATGGCGCTCACCCGCGGAGCCGCGGCCCAGGGGGACGGCGTCAGCTTCATGAGCTTCAGTTACGCCGAGGAGCCCAACAAGCCGCTGGTGCAGAAGCTGCTCGACGGCTGCAAGGCGGCGACGGGCGTCTCGGTGGAGCCGATCGGCTCTGCCTGGGGCGACGTGCAGAAGAACATCCTGCTGCGCCAGCGCTCGCGCACGCTGCCGACCACCGCCCAGCTCTCCGAGCGGTGGCTGCCCGCCATGGCGCAGCTCCCCGAGATCGTGAACCTCGACGAGGCGATCGGCCGGGACAAGCTCCTCGCCGTCATGGACCCGAAGGTGCTGGCCATGGGGCAGGTCGGCGGGAAAACCTTCGCGATCCCGCTGATCACCGGGTCCATCGGCATGATCGCCAACAAGGAGGTGCTGGAGAAGGCGGGCGTCGGCGTGCCGCAGACGATCGACCAGTTCCGCGCCGCCTGCCTGGCCGTGCGCGACAAGGTGGCGAACTCGGTGCCCTTCGCGGCCGCCACCAAGAACCCGAATTCGATCCCGCTCGACTTCATGATCATGGTCTGGGCGCATGGCGGGCGGATCATCGACGAGACCGGCAAGGTCCTGGTCAACAGCCCGGAGGCCAAGGCGGCGCTCGGGCTCATGGCCGGCATGATGAAGGACCGGCTGATCGCGCCGGAGATCGACCGGCCGGATTCGCGCCGGCTGTTCGCGCAAGGGGCGGCGGCCTTCTACATCGACGCGCCGCAGACGCGCGCCTTCGTGCGCTCCTTCTCGGGCAAGGGCGAGGCCGCGGACGCCTTCGTGCTGCCGATGAAGACCCCGGTCCTGAAGGCCGGCGACACGCCGCGCTCGATCCAGTGGGGCCACCTGGTCTCGGCCTTCAAGAGCCCGGCCGTGTCCGGGGCCGACTCGCCGGGGGTCAAGTGGCTCGCCTACCTGCTCTCCGACGCGGCGCAGGGATCCTTCCCGCCGGCCCTCTCGGCGCTGCCGACCACCAAGTCGGCGCAGGCGATGCCGATCGTGCAGAACGATCCCTTCTTCAAGGCCTGGGCGGAGGCGACGGGCACGCCGCTCACCAACGAGATCGGCGTCTGGTCGAATGCGCCGGAGCTCTCGACGATCCTGTCGGAGGAGGTCCAGGCGGCCCTGCTCGGGCAGAAGACGGCCGACCAGGCCATCGGCTCGATGGCGAGCCGCATGGAAGCCAGCATGGCGAAGAAGGGGTGACGGCCCGGAGGCGGGCCGCCGGACAGCGCGGCGGCCCGCCCCGTTCCGACGACCCGCCGCCCCGACCGCGACCGCGCGACGGGCATGCCTGGGCGGGACGGTCGTGCCTTGACGATCCGAGCCCCCGGCACGGTCCGGGGACCCGTCGCGCCCCCGGCCTTCAGCGAACCACAGCGAGCAACCGTCCGTGACCCTCGTCGCCGGCACCTCCCTCCGCATCTCTCCCCTGGCCCGGCGGGGCGGCCTGAAGGCGGCCGAGCGCCGGACCGGGTGGCTCTTCCTCCTGCCCGCGCTGACGGCTTTCGCGATCGTCATCCTGACGCCGTTCCTCAGGGCGCTCGGCCTCGGCTTCACCCGCTACGACCTGCAGACGCCGGAACCGGTCTTCGTCGGGCTCGCCAACTTCCGGACCATCCTGGCGACCCCCGAGATCCTCGGCGCCTTCGCGACGACCGCCCTCTACGTGGTCTTCGCCACGGCGGGGTCGGTCGTGCTCGGGCTCGCCTGGGCGCTGATCCTGAACCAGCCGTTCCGGGGCCGTGCGGCGCTCCGGGCGCTCTCGCTGATCCCCTGGGTGCTGCCGTCGACGGTGACGGCCTTCGTGTGGGGCTGGATCTTCAACTCCCGCTTCGGCGTCCTCAACGCGCTCCTCCTCTCGATGGGCGCGATCCCGTATCCGACCGCGTGGCTCTCCACGCCGAGCGGGGCCATGACGGCGATCGTGATGACCAAGGTGTGGTTCTCGATCCCGCTCTTCATGTCCTTCTTCCTCGCCGGGCTGCAGAGCCTCGACAAGGAACAGATCGAGGCGGCGCGGGTGGACGGGGCGGGGAACCGGGCGATCCTCACCGACCACATCCTGCCGCACCTCAGGCCGGTGCTGCTGGTCGTCGTGGTGCTCGGGGTGATCGGCAACCTGCAGCATTTCGACACGATCTTCGCCCTGACGGGCGGCGGGCCCGTGCGGGCGACCTCGGTGCTGTCGATCGAGGTCTATCGCCGCGCCTTCGACCAGTGGGACATCGGCATGGCCTCGGCGATCGGCCTCCTGTGGGTCGCCACCATTCTGCCGGCCGCCTACTTCTACCTCCGCCATCTCCTGAGGGGCGCCTGATGCTCGACCTTTCGTCGCCGATGGCGCGCACGGTGTTCCTGGCGGTGGCCGGGGCGATCGCCCTCTACCTGTTCTTCCCGATCTACTGGCTGGTTATCTCCGCCTTCAAGGCGAATGGCGAGCTCTACCGGATCGTCCCGACTCTCTTTCCGCACGAGCCGACGCTCGACCATTTCCGCACGGCGCTGGGCCAGGGGCGGCTGCCGGAGCAGCTCCGCAACAGCCTGACGGTCTCGCTCTCGTCGGCCTCCGTCAACACGGCGCTCGCCATCTACGCCGGCTATTCCTTCGCCAAGTTCCAGTATGCCGGACGGCGCCTGGTGATGGTGATGCTGCTCTCCGCGCAGGTCTTTCCCTTCGGCCTGCTGCTGATCAGCCTCTACCCGATCGTCACGTCGCTCGGGCTGATTGATACCCGGATCGCGCTCGTCTTCAGCTACATCGTCTTCGCGCTGCCGGTCTCCACCTACATGTTCTACTCCTACTTCACCCAGGTGCCGTCCGAGATGATCGAGGCGGCGCGGGCGGACGGGGCGAGCGAACTCCGGATCTTCCACACCATCATCCTGCCGGTCAGCGTGCCGGCGGTGGTGACCGTCTTCCTCTACGGCTTCATGTGGTCGTGGAACGACCTCCTCTACGCCATGACCCTGATCGTCTCCGAGGACAAGCGGACGATCGGGCCGGGCATGCTGCTGACCTACCTGAACGAGGTCAACGCCGACTGGGGCGGGGCCATGGCTGCCTCGATCGTCGCCTCGGCCCCCATCGTCGTGGCCTTCGCGTTCCTCCAGCGCTGGTTCATCCAGGGCGTCACCGCGGGATCCGTGAAATGACCAAGCTCTCCGGGGTCTTCCCCGTCCTGCCGACCCCCTTCGCCGAGGACGGGTCGATCGACCCGGCGGCGCTCGGGCCGATCGTCGCCTTCGTGCTCGAGGCGGGGGCGGACGGGGTCGTGTATCCCGGCATGGCGAGCGAGGTGGAGACGCTGGCGCCGGAGGAGCGGGCCCTGCTCGTCGCCGAGGTGGGACGCCTCGTCGGCGGCCGGGTGCCCCTGATCGTGGGGGCGAGCGACGCGGACCCGGGGCGAGCGGCGGCGCGGGCCGAGGAGGGACGACGGGCCGGGGCACGGGCGGCGATGATCATGGCGCCGGCCGGCAACGGGCCGGACGTGGCCAAGCACGTCGCCTTCTATGCGGCCGTCGCAGCCGCGACTGACCTTCCCATCATGCTGCAGAACGCGCCGCAGCCGATGGGCGCCGGCCTCTCCCCCGAGGCGGTGGCCGAGATCGTCCGGGCGGTGCCCGCGATCCGCTTCGTCAAGGAGGAGACGCTGCCCTGCGGGCAGCACGTGACGGCGCTCCTCGCGGCGGTTGGCGACCGGCTCGACGGGGTCTTCGGCGGCGCGGGGGCGCGCTATGTGATGGACGAACTGGCCCGCGGGGCGGCCGGGACGATGCCGGCGAGCGAGCTGACCGACGTCCACGTGGCGCTCGTCAGGGCCTTCCGGGCGGGCGACCGCGCGATCGCGCGGCGGCTCTATGCGCGGAGCCTGCCGCTCCTCCTCGTCCAGGCCGTGTTCCGGGTCCGGCTCACCAAGGCGGTGCTGGCCGCCCGCGGGCTCCTGCGGTCGACCCACGCCCGGGCGGCGGGGCCGCGGTTCGACGCCCACGACGGTGAGGAGCTCGAGGCGCTCGTCGACGAGGCGGCCGATCTCTTCGCCATCCACCCCGTCACGAGCCCGAAGGCCCGCCATGCCGCCGCTTGACGCCATCGCCAAGGTCGAGAGCTTCATCGTCTCGATCCCGCGCGACGTGCCCTATCTCGGCCCCCTCCGGCCGGGCGAGACCGTCAACGAGAAGGGCTACGTGATCCGCAAGGGCAACCGCTCGATCTACCCGACGTCCGACATGTCTGTGCTTATCAAGATCACGGGCGAGAGCGGGCGGGTCGGCTGGGGCGAGACCTACGGCATCGTGGCGCCGCATGCGGTGAAGCACATCATCGACGACGTGCTGGGTCCGGTCATGCGCGGGCGCGATCCCGGCGACCCGGTCGTGCTGCACGAGGACCTCTACGACCTCATGCGCGTGCGGGGCTTCTTCGGCGGCTTTTACGTGGATGCGCTGGCGGGGGTCGACATCGCGGTCTGGGACCTGTTCGGCAAGGCGGTCGGCCGGCCGCTCGCGAGCCTTCTCGGGGGCACGCGGCATCCGACCATCCCGGCCTACGTCTCCGGCCTGCCGAAGGCGACGCTCCAGGAGCGCTGCGACCTGGCGGTGGAGTGGGTCGGCAAGGGCTTCCGGGGCATCAAGTTCGCGGCGGCGATGTCGGACGACGGCATCCTCGCCGAGATGGCGGCTCTGCGCGAGGCGGTCGGGCCGACGGTGGACCTGATGGTCGACCTGCACTGGAAGTTCAACGCCGCGGAGGCGATCCGGCTGATCCGGCGGCTGGAGGCCCACAACCTCACCTTCGCCGAGGCGCCCGTGGAGCCGGAGGACATCGAGGGCCAGGCGGCGGTCGCGCGCGGCATCGGCTGTCCGCTGGCGCTCGGCGAGGAGTGGCGGACCGTCTTCGAGTACCGGCCGCGCTTCGAGAAGCGCTGCATGTCCGTGATCCAGCCCGAGATGGGGCACACGGGGGTCACCGAATTCCTGCAGATCGGCCGGATGGCGCATGCCTTCCACGTCGACACGATCCCGCATGCGGCGATCGGCATCGGCGTCTTCATGGCGGCGAGCCTGCAGGCGACGGCGGCGCTCAAGAAGGTGCCCTACCACGAGTACCAGCACTCGATCTTCGACAAGAACCTGCGCTTCGTGACCGGCGACATGGCCTGCGCGGACGGGGCCTACACGGTCCCGACCGGGGCGGGTATAGGGGTCGAGCCGCAGGAGGCGGTGTTCGACTTCGTGATCGGCTGATGCCCGGGGCGGGCGAGGCCGCGCCCGAACGACGGTCTCGTGCCCGGCCTATGACGTCTCAACCCCTTGCACGGCCTTCGTTTCTGTCATGCCCGGGCTTGTCCCGGGCATCCTTGAACCGCGTTCGGTCTTCGTGGCGTGGATTGCCGGGACGAGCCCGGCAATGACAGACCGAAAGGTCGGATCGCCGTGGGGCCCGTGTCAAAGACCGATCAGGTCCTCGATCCGCACGGGGAAGCGGCGCGGGCGGATGCCGGTGGCGTGGCGGATCGCGTTGGCGATGGCGCCGGCCGAGCCGGTGATGCCGAGCTCGCCGACCCCCTTGATGCCGAGGGCGTTGACGATCCGGTCCTCCTCGGGAACCGTCAGCGCCTCCAGGTAGGGCAGGTCGGCGTTCACGGGCACGCGGTATTCGGCCAGGTTGGCGTTCACGATGCGGCCCGTGCGCGGGTCGGTCAGGGCTTCCTCGTGGAGCGCGAAGCCGAGGCCCCAGATCATGCCGCCGAGGAGCTGGCTGCGGGCGAGGCGCGGGTTGACGATCCGGCCCGCCGCGAAGGCACCGACGAGGCGCGTGCAGCGGACCTGCCCGAGCTCCGGATCGACCTTGACCTCCGCGAAGACGGCCCCGTGGGCGTGCATGGCGTAGGCGGCCTGGGCGGCGGGGTCCATGGCGGCCTGGCCGCGGGCGTCGATCTCGGCGAGGCCGGCGCGGGCGAGGATCTCGGCATAGGCCTCGCTGCGGCTCTCGTCGTCGCGCCGGTGCAGGCGTCCGCCGCGCGCGACCACCCCGGCGTTGCCGGCGCCGTAGAGGGGCGAGCGGTCGTCGGCCGTCGCGAGGTCGGCGAGCCGCGCGATGACGGCCGCGCCGGCATTGTGGATGGCCATGCCGGCCGTGGCCGTATGGGCGGAGCCGCCCGCGATGCCGGCATCGGGCAGGTCGGAGCGGCCGGACCGGAACTCGACCGCGTCGAGGTCGAGGCCGAGGCTGTCGGCGGCGACCTGGGCCAGCGCGGTCCAGGCGCCCTGGCCCATGTCGTGCGCCCCGATCTCCATGCGGCCGCGGCCGTCGGCGGCGATCACGGCGCGGGCCTCGCCCTGGAACATGAGCGCGGGGAAGAGCGCCGTGCCGACCCCCCAGCCGACCAGGAAGCCGTCCTGGTCGCGCATCGAGCGGGGCTCGAGCGGTCGTCCGGCCCAGCCGAAGGCCTCGGCGCCGCGGTCGTAGCAGGCGCGCAGGGCCTTGGACGAGAAGGGCTTGCCGGTGATCGGCTCGACCTCCGCGTAGTTGGCGAGCCGGAAGGCGAGCGGATCCATGCCGGCCGCCGCCGCGGCCTCGTCGATGGCGCTCTCCAGCGCGATCGAGCCGGTCGCCTCGCCGGGCGCGCGCATGAAGAGGGGCGTGCCGGTGTCGTTGCGGACGCCCTCGTGGGCGGTCACGATGGCGGGGCTCGCGTAGAGCGCATGCGAGGCGTCCGCGGCGGGCTCGTAGAACTCGTCGAAGCTCGAGGTCGCGACCTTGGCCCGGTGTTCCAGCGCGGTCAGCCGCCCCTCCGCGTCGGTGCCGATGCGGAGCCGCTGGCGCGTCGGGGCGCGATGGCCGGTCGGGCCGTACATCTGCTCTCGGCGCAGCACCAGCTTCACGGGCCTGCCGACGAGGCGGGCCGCCAGCACGCCGAGGATCTGCGGGCCGGTCAGGAAGCCCTTGGAGCCGAAGCCGCCGCCCAGGAAGGGGCTGCGGATCAGGATGTTGTCGAGGGGGATGCCGAAGAGGCCAGCGAGCCGCATCCGCGCCATGCCGAGGCCCTGGCTCGGCGTGTCGACGGTCAGCCGGTCGCCGTCCCAGGCGGCGACCACCGCATGGGGCTCCATGGCATTGTGATACTGCGGCGGGGTCTCGATGGTCAGGTCGACCCGGTGGGCGGCGGCGGCGAGGCCCGCCTCGACGTCGCCGTGGCGGACTTCGGCCGGATGGCCGGGGCCGACCACGGGCGGCACGTGCGGCGCCTCGGCGTCGAGGCCGATGCGCGGGGGCTCGACCTCGTAGTCCGGGGCGAGCAGGGCCGCCCCCTCGGTCGCAGCCTCGAGCGTCTCGGCGATCACGACCGCGATAGGCTGGCCGGCATAGCGCACGCGGTCGTTCTGCAGGACGTCGATCCTGAACATGAAGGGGTTGAGCTTGGCGTCGGGGTCCATGGCGAGGGGCGGGCGGTTCGCCGGGGTCATGACCTCCACCACGCCCGGATGGGCGAGCGCCGCCGCGCGGTCGAGGCGGACCACGCGGCCGCGCGCGACGGTGCTCGTGGCGAGCACGGCATGGAGCAGGCCCGGCGGACGGTGGTCGGCCGCGAATGGGGCGGCGCCGGTGACCTTCAGGACGCCGTCGCGGCGGGTCAGCGGCTGGCCGACGTTCGAGCCGTGGCGCTGGTGCAGGGCGTTCTCGGTGAGACGGAGGTCAGGCATCCTGGAGCACTCCCGGGGCGGTGGCGAAGGGCGAGGCGGGCAGGGCGGGCAGGCGCTCGGGCGTGCCGGCCGCCGCTAGGGCAAGGGCGCGGGCCGCCACGCGGCGGGCCAGCTCGATCTTGAAGGCGTTGTCGCCGGAGGGGTGGGCCTCGGCGAGGGCGAGGCCGGCGGCCCGGCGGAAGGCGTCCCGGCCGGGCGTCGCGCCGAGGAGGGCGGCCTCCGCCTCGCGGGCCCGCCAGGGCTTCGCGGCGACGCCGCCCAGGGCGATGCGGGCTTCGACGATCCGGTCCCCGTCCAGCCGCAGCGCGGCGGCGGCGGAGACGAGCGCGAAGGCGTAAGAGGTGCGCTCCCGGAGCTTCACGTAGCGGGCGTGGCCGGCGAAGCCGAGGGCCGCCGCCGGCAGGCGGAGGGCGACGATCAGGTCTCCCGGCTCCAGCACGGTCTCGCGCTCGGGCGTGTCGCCGGGAAGGCGGTGGAGCTGCTCGAGCGGGATCTCGCGGCGGCCGGACGTCCCCTCGACCTCGACGGACGCGTCGAGGGCGACGAGGGGGACGGCGAAGTCGGACGGGTGGGTGGCGATGCAGGCGTCGGACCAGCCGAGCACGGCGTGCAGGCGGTTCTCGCCGCCTCGCGCGTCGCAACCTGTGCCCGGGTCGCGGCGGTTGCAGGCGCTGGCGGGATCGTAGAAGTAGGGACAGCGGGTGCGCTGCAGGAGGTTGCCGCCGACGGTCGCGGCATTGCGGAGCTGGGCGGAGGCGCCCGACAGCAGTGCCTCGGCGACCGCCGGACAGGTGCGGGCGAAGGCGGGATCGTGGGCGAGGTCGGCATTGCGGACGAGCGCGCCGATGCGCAAGCCCCCGTCGGGCATCGTCTCGACCCGGTCAAGGCCGGGCAGGCGGGTGACGTCGACGAGGCGGGCGGGGCGCGCGACGCCGCCCTTCATCAGGTCGAGCAGGTTGGTGCCGGCGGCGAGGTAGGCGGAGCCGGGGGCGCGGGCGGCCTCGACGGCCTCGGCGAGGGTGGCGGGGCGGACGTAGTCGAAGCGGTTCATGCGGACCTCCGGGCGTCGGTGCCAGCGAGGGCGGCCTGGGCCTCCAGGATCGCCTCGGTGATGCCCGCATAGGCGCCGCAGCGGCAGAGATTGCCGCTCATCGCCTCGCGGATCCGCTCCGGGTCGGCGCCCGCCTGGCCCTCGCGGATGAGCCCGATGGCGCTCATGATCTGGCCGGGCGTGCAGAAGCCGCACTGGAAGGCGTCGTGGGCGATGAAGGCGGCCTGCACCGGGTCGAGCGCGCCCTCCCGGCCGACGCCCTCGATGGTGGTGATCTCGGCGCCGTCGAGGCTGACCGCCAGGGCGAGGCAGGCGTTGATGCGCCGGCCGTCGACCAGGACCGTGCAGGCTCCGCACTGGCCGCGGTCGCAGCCCTTCTTGGTGCCCGTGAGGTCGAGGCGCTCGCGCAGGAGGTCGAGGAGCGTCATGCGCGGATCGTCGAGATCGATCTCCCGGCGGCTGCCGTTGACGGTGAGGACGATGGAATGGGACATGCCGTGCTCCGATCGTGTTAGGGTGGAGTGGCTCGACGCGAAGGGGCCCGCGGCGGCCGGTCGGCGCCGCGCGTCGGATGGCTCTGAAAAGGTCGGGTTCGTCGGCGCCCGATCGCGGGGCCGGAGAGCGCGGTCGCCAGCGACCGTGAAATCACTTATACGGAGGGTGCCTCCGTTTTGCAAGAGGCGAAACCGGCCGGACGCGATGACGAGCGACCTCACCACAAGACCCCGGCGGCCACGCTCGGACGCGGCGCGCAACCGGGAGCGCGTGCTGGAGGCCGCCAAGGCGGTCTTCAGCGCGGGCGGCGCCGAGGCGAGCCTCGAGGCGGTGGCGCGCCGGGCCGGCGTCGGAATCGGCACGCTCTATCGCCATTTCCCGACCCGCGAGGCGCTGTTCGAGGCGGTCTACCGCCGCGAGGTGGAGCAACTCGTGGAACTCGCCGAGAGCCTCGGTTCGGAGCCGGACCCGGTCAAGGCGCTGCGCCGCTGGCTCGGCTCCAACGTCGCCTTCGTGGCCACCAAGAAGGGCATGGCGTCGGCGCTCGAACTCACCGTCAACGCCTCCTCCAGCCTGACCGTCTGCTCGGCGGAGCGGCTCGCCTCCGCGGTCGGCGCCCTTCTCGACCGGGCGGTGGCGGCCGGCCGGATCCGCGCGGACATCGGGCCCCAGGACCTCCTGAGGGCGCTGGTCGGCATGTGCTACATGCACACCCAGCCTGGCTGGCAGGACAGTGTCCTGCGGCTCCTGGACGTCTTCGTCGACGGCCTGTGCCAGGGCGCGCCGCGCGCGGCGGACCGGGCGGAGGCCGACACGTCGTCCGGATGAGGGACGCAGGGCGGGTTCCGGCCGCGCTCGCGGTGTTGACGGGGCGGGACGCGCGGCCGATGATCCTGCATCCATGCAGGAACCAGCATGCCATGGCTGACGGGAACAGGTCGGAGCGTCCGGCACGGCAGAAGCGGGTCGCCGTTCCCGGCCTGCTGGCGGCTGTCCTCGTCCTCGCCGGCACCACGGGCGGCGCCGGGCAGGAAGGTCCGGCGGAGGCCGCCATGGACGGCTACGTGCGGTGCATCGAGGACGCGGCCGATCGGCTGAAGGACTCCTGCGAGCCCGCCATGGTCGTGGTCACCGCCACGATGGCCAGCTGCATGCCGGCGCGAAGGGCGGTGGAGATGGCGATCCTGCCTTTCCACAGGTTTTATGAAGAGATGATCGTGACCATGGCCGGCATCGACCAGGCCCAGCGCGACCGGCTGCTCGCGCGGCTGGTCGCCTACCGGATCGGCCGCCGCTGCCCGACGGATTGACCGTCCCGGTACCCCGCCGCCGCTGCCCCGCGCCGGCACTCCGTCGGCCCGGTCCCGAGAGCCCGGCCTTTGTTGCCGATCGGTCACTTCACGCTCGGGCTGTTCCATGCGAAAACCTGAATTCAAGCAGAGCTCGCGCTGATCGAGAGAAGGCGGCCGGTCGAGGAGGGGGCGTGAGGCAGGTCCTGGCTTTACTGGCGATTGTGGCCTGGTCGGTGCCGGCCGCGGCGGCCGACCTCGGGGCGCGGCCGGTGGGGCCACCGGTGCTGGTCGCCCCGCCTCCGGCCGCGGAGGTTCGCGTCGTCGAGCCGCTGCCGCCCTACGCCGTGCGGCCGAATCCGCGGCGCTTCCTGCACGACGTCTACTGGGGATCCTATCGGCCGTGGTGGGGACCGAACTGCTACTGGCGGTACGGCTATCAGGTCTGCCGGCCGTGACCGGGCCGCAAGCCCAAGCTGACGCCTTGCATACAGCTCGAACCTAACTGCAATATCAGCTGACAAGAAAAAGAAGCAGCGCAACTTCTGTATCCGGGGCGAGAGGGCGGCGATGCCCGCCGAGAACCCGGTCGGAGACCGCCGCGTGGCGGGTCGGGGCAGGTCGTATGTCTTCAGTCGAGTGGTCCCTCTCCCGAGCCCGGCCCGCGCAACCGCGCGGCCCCGCCCCGGTGTGGCCCGTCCTGGCGCTCTGCCTCGTTCTGGCCGGATGCGGCAGCATCGCGGGCGACAGCTGCTCGGTCTATCACAGCGAGACCAACGACCGGGTCAACGACGGCAACTGCGACGGGGGCTTCCTGTCGGCGGTGAACCAGCGGGCGGTGCTGTTCGGCGGAGACAGCTCGCCGAAACTGTGGACCGGAGAGCCCGCCCGCAAGGGGCCGGTGGTCGACACCACGGCGATCAACAAGGCGCCGGCCAGCCAGGCGCCGGTCGTGGGCTGGGTGGGCTCCATGCGGGTCGAGTACGCCTACGACGGCGCCGCCACGGGGCGCGACCTCACGGACCTGCGCAACGCCGGCGGCAAGCCCGACGACCGTGGGGAGCGCGTCACCGTCAACTTCGACAAGGTCACGATCGACCAGTTCCTGAAGCAGATGCTGTCCGGCGCGCTCGGGGTCAACTACGTGGCGCCGGAGTCGCTCGGGGGCTCGATCTCGTTCCGCACCGAGCAGCCGCTGCCCAAGAACCAGGTCCTGCAGGTCGTGCGCGACATCCTCGCGCGGAACGGCCTGACCATGAAGTACCTGAACGGCGTCTACCACATCGGCCGGCCCGAGCTGATCGCCAGCCTGGAGGCGGTCGGCAATGCCGGGCGCAGCGGCGAGGCGGTGACCCGGGTCATCAAGATCCGCCGCGGCAGCGCCAACGAGGTCGTCGGCTTCGTGCGCCAGGTCGTGCCCGACTACGTCCAGATCCTGCCGACCAACGCGCCCGATTCGCTGCTCGTGCGCGGCCCGCAGATGGACGTCGACAAGCTCGGCGAGCTGATCGACGTGGTCTCGGCGGGCGGGCTCACCGAGGATCGGGTCGCCATCATCCCGCTCGCCCACAGCGCGCCCGACAAGGTGGCGCTGCAGCTCAACGAGTTCTACCGGGCCCGCATCGCCAGCGCGGCCGAAAGCGTCACCATCCTGCCCTTGGAGCCGCAGCAGGCCTTGCTGGTCGGGGCCAGCGACCGGCGGCTGATGGACGGCGTGAGGGCGCTCGCGGCGCAGATCGACCGCGACCTCGGCGAGGACGTGACGCTGCGGGTGATCCCGCTCGAGAACCTGTCCGCCGAACAGACCGCCGAGCAGCTCACCGCCATCCTGGGCGGCGGCAACGGCTCCGCGGGCGGGGGGCGCAGCGGCCTAGCGGCGGCGCGCGGCCCTGGGGAGGCCGGGGCGTCCGGCGGCCGCGCGGGCAACCAGGCGCCGGCCCGTCCCATGCCGACCGTGCGGCCCGGACAGTCCGGCGGCGGAAGCGACGAGGACGGTGGCGACATGCCGGCTCCGGGCTTCGCGATGGGCGGGGCCGGTGGCGCCGGCGGCAGCGGCCCCGGCGGCCGGGGCGGGACGGCGCCGGGCTCCGGCGGGAGCTCGGCCGGCGTGGTCGCCGGCGGAGGGCTGGGCATCCGCATCGCGGCCGATACCCGCAACAACACGATCATGGTCTATTCCAACTATTCCATGTTCAAGCGCGTGCGCGAGGTGCTGAAGGCGCTCGACGTGCCCCAGTCGCAGGTGGTCATCGAGGCGACCGTGCTGGAGGTCGACATCAACGACAAGCTCCAGTACGGCGTGCAGTGGTTCCTGCGCGGGGCGGGACTGCTGGTCCGGTCGGCAGCCGACCCGAATGTCCGGGATCCCGGCACGGCGGGCGGCATCGTGGCCGCGACGGTTTCGCTCGGGGACGACATCAAGGCCGGCACGGTCATCACCGCCCTGCAGTCGATCACCTCGGTGAAGATCCTGTCCTCGCCCTATCTCACGGTCGTCGACGGCAGCGCCGCCCGGCTGCAGATCGGCGACCAGGTTCCCTTCGCGTCGCGCACACAGTCGTCCAACAATCTCGGGACCGTGACGGTCACCCAGGAGATCGAGGTCCGGGACACGGGCATCATCCTGGAGGTCACGCCGCGGATCCGCTCCAACAACAGCGTGCTCCTGTCGGTCAACCAGTCGGTCAGCAAGGCGCAGAACAGCGCGCTCCTCGGCAACACCACGCCGGTCATCTCCAACCGCCAGCTCAAGTCGGACGTGGTGGTGCAGTCGGGGCATACGGCGCTGCTCGGCGGGCTGATCCAGGAGCGCACCGAGAAGGGCGAGGACGGCGTGCCGGTCCTGCGCACGGTCCCGCTGGTCGGCAACCTCTTCAAGACCAACTCGGACAACGTCCAGCGGGTCGAGATGGTCGTCATGATCACCCCGCGGGTGATCCGGCAGACCTCGCAGATCGAGGGGATCACGCGCCTCCTGCACGGGCAGCTCTACCCGCGCAACATGGAGAACCCCGCACGGGCGCGGCCCTGACCGAACGCTCGCGTTAGGGGAAGCCGGCGCGCAGGTCCGTGAGGGCGCGCAGCGTCTCGTCGAGGGCCGGCAGGTCTACCTCGGCGTCTTCGATGGCGAGCGTCAGGACGAAGCTGTCGTCGGGGGCGATGCCCGCATGGGTGTAGCGGCCGGTCGACGGGTTGCGACCGGCGCAGGCGAGCAGGGCCAGCTCGTCCTCGGGGCGGGGGCGGTCCGGTGCCCAGGCCAGGCTGACGAGGAGCCGGTCTCCATCTTCGGCCGGGGTCAGCGTGAGCAGGCCGGCGCCGGCGATGAGGAAGGAGACGGTGCCGTCGCGGGCGGGGCGCGGCGCGAGGCCGACGCTGGCGGCGAAGCGTTCCACGGCGGCGGCGGCGCGCGGCGAATAGGCGGCCATCAGCGGTTCTCCGGCTGGTGCTTGTTGCGGGACGGCCGACGGGCGTCCTCCTCGCGCTCCCGCTCCTTGTCCTCCTCGGCGGCCTCGTACTCCTCGTCCTCGGCGCCGACGAGCTGGTTCAGCAGCGTCCCGAGCGTGGCGACCTGCTGCTGGCGCGCCTGCAGCGAGGGCATCACGTCGTCGGGCAGATCCCCGTGCAGGCCCCGGAGCCCGTTGGCGAGCACGACCTGGCTGCCGAGGGAGGCTTTCTCGTAGCCGCCCAGGAGGCCGCGGGCGTCGGCGAGGTTCACGGCGGCCTTGGCGGCGAAGTTCAGGAGGCGGCTGGTCATCTCGGCCGGGCTGGATAGGCCGCGCTCGGAACGGGGCATCAGCCGCTCGGTCTGCGACAGGAGGGACCGGGTGCCCTCGAAGGCGCTCTGCATCCGCTTCAGCTTGCCGAGCTCGGTCAGGAGCGCATGCAGGAAATCGGGATCGCTCGAGGGACCGGTGGATGCGAGATCGGTTCCGGCGGCCGACATGAAGGCATCGACCAGGGCGGCGAAGTTCTTGTCGATGTCGAAGCGGCGGAGGCCGTCGAACAGCGTGCCGAGGTTCGGCTGCTCGCGCAGCATGGACCGATAGGTGTCGCGGACCGCGCCGGGGTCGGTCTCCATGGTGGCGGCGGCCCTGTCGGCCGCCTTGGCGGCCGCGAAGCCGGCCCGCACGTCGCGCGCTAGGTCGCCCTTCTCGAATTCGGCCTTGGCGGCGTCCAGCAGCGCGTGGAGCTCGTCGGAGGCCCCGGCGGTCTCGAAATACTCGCGCGCCACCTCGAGGGCGGCAAACTGGTGGGTGACGTCCGGATCGAGCTGCTGCAGGGCGGCCAGCACGTCCTCCGTGGTCGGCTGCCCCCCGCCGCTGCGGCCCTTCTCGAGCAATTCCTCGAAGGTCTTGAACTGCTCGACCAACTGCTTCAGCGCATCCTCGCGCGGCATGTTGGGGAGCTTGTCGAGGTAGTCGGCGATCCGCTGCAGGGCGTCGATGTTGGTGCCCTGGCCCTGGCGGACCTGGCGCTGGCCGAGGGTCTTCTTGTCGGCCCGGTGGGCCACCGACATGCCGATCTCCTCGGCGGCGTCGTTGAGCTTGGAGGTGGAGTCGCTGAGGGCGACCTCCCGGCCGCGCCAGTCGCCGCGGACCTCGGACATGACCTCGGCGCCGACGGGGGAGATGACGTTGCTGGTCGCGAGGGACTGGCGGAGGGTCTCGATCGAACTCACCGGGCGAGCCTCCGTGCCGGGCGTGATCGGGTGGCCGGTCGAAAGCCTAGCCGAGGCGGCCGGGGGCCGGTGTCGCGAACATCACAGGCCGTTCTCAGCCGGCCGTCAGGTGCGGGCGCCGTCACGGCTGGGGCAGGTCCGGGACGACCGGGCCGGGCCCGAGGCGCGCCGCGTCGATGGCGCCGGGCGGGGGAGGGCGCCGGGGCGGCGGGGGCGCCGGCCCGTCGGCGGGGGCCGGGCCGCCGGGCCTGTGGTCGCCGGCCTCCATGTCGATGACGCCGTGGTCGAGCGGTCCGCCGTAGAGCGTGTCCCGGTGGCGCGACACCCAGGCGAGGATCTCGGCGACGGCGTCGAAGAGCTCCTCGGGGACATACTGCTCGACCTCGACGTCGGCGTAGAGCATGCGGGCGAGCGGCACGTTTCGGAAGACCGGAACGCCGGCGCGCTCGGCTTCGGTGCGGATGAAGTGGGCGTGCAGCATGCGCCCCTTGGCGACCACGATGGGCAGCGGCATCTCGTCGGGCCGGTACGAGATGGCGATGGCGAGGTGGGTCGGGTTGACCACGACGGCGGTCGCCTTGCGGGCGGCCTTGCCGGAATCGCTCATGATCAGCTCGTGCGCGAGCTGCTTGCGCTTGCCCTTGATGTGGGGGTCGCCCTCGCTCTCCTTGTATTCGCGCTTCACCTCGTCCTTCGACATCATCAGGCTCTTGGTGTAGGCGTGCCGCTGGTAGACGAGGTCGATCAGGGCCACGACGATCAGCGCGAAGGCCGAGTAGAGCAGCACCTTGTCGAAGGTCCAGCCGGCGACGTTGATGACGCAGGTCATGCCGCAGGGCAGGGCGGCCAGGAAGGGCCCGATCGCGTCGCGGACGACGATGTAGAGCAGGATCGACATGAAGACGATCTTGGCGATCGACTTCAGGTTCTCCACCAGGTTCTTCATCGAGAAGATGCGCTTGAAGCCGGCCGCCGGACTGATCTTGTCCAGGCTGGGCATCAGGCTCTCCATCGCGAAGATCGATCCGAACTGCGCGTAGTTCGCGGCCACGCCGGCGAAGATCACCACGCCGAGCAGGGGCATCATGATGCCGACCACGTCCCAGAAGGCGATCGAGAGGGCGTTGTAGCCGTTGGTGCGGAAGTCGCCGGTCGCCAGCAGCGCGACCTGGTCCATCAGCCCCACGAGCCGCACCAGGATCGAGTTCCAGGCGACCCAGATGTAGGCGATCGCGGCGATCAGCGAGGCGCTCGTCACCACCTCCTGGCTGCGCGCGACCTGGCCCTTGGCGCGGGCGTCGCGCACCTTCTTGGGTGTCGGGCTCTCGGTCTTCTCGCCGCCCTCGCTCATCGCGGGGCCTCCGGGGGCCCGGCCGGCGGCTTCACCCCCCAGGCGCCCTCGAGCAGGGAATAGAAGCCCTGGATGTAGCTGCGCCCGCGCTCGGATTCCTTGGCGGCGTAGGGCAGCAGGATCGAGAAGTAGAAGATGAGCATGAAGATCGCGAGGCCGCTCTTGATCGGCATCGCCAGGACGAAGACCTGGATCTGGGGGGCGAAGCGGCTGACCATGGCGAGCGCGAACTCGGCCATGAACATGACGGCGACGATCGGCGCCGCGAGCAGGAACATCAACCGCATGCTGTGGTCGAAGATGGCCAGCATGGCGCGCGGGAACTCGGCGCCGAAGAGCGGCAGGCCCCGGTCGATCGGCCAGGCGACGTAGGACTGGTACAGGATGCCGATGATCGGCAGCACCGCGCCGGTGATGAACATGTAGGTCAGGAAGGCCTGGGCGAAGAGGATGCCGAGGGGCGAGGTCTCGTGGCCGTGCAGCGGGTCGACGCTCGACGCGATGGCGGCGCCGCGCTGGTTGTCGATGAGGGCCGCGGAGGCCTGGACGACCCAGAAGATCCAGCCGATCAGGGTGCCGAGCAGGAAGCCGATCGCGAATTCCTTGAAGAAGTGCAGGGCCAGGCTCGGCACGGTCCGGTCGAAACGGGCCGCGTAGTCGAGGTTGACCGGGAGGATGTGGATCGATAGGGCGAGCACCGCCGCGGTGCGGGCGAGGCGCGGCACCGCGGTCGGGTTGAGGATCTGCGAGGCGAGCAGGAAGGCCTGGATGCGCGGCCAGGTGAGCAGAAGCGCGATGAACTGCTCGTCCAGAAACCCGGTCAGGACCTTGAAGGCTTCCTGCATGGCGCTCACCGTCCGGTCGCCGGACGGTCCCTCAGGTCATGTTCGGGAATTCGTTGAAGAGCTTCAGCGTGTAGACGAGCACCTCGTTGCCGAGGAGGCTCGCCATGGCGGCGATGGTGGCCGCCACCGCGATGAGCTTGATGGCGAAGGAGAGCGTCTGCTCCTGCACCTGGGTCAGGGCCTGCAGGAGGCTGACCAGGATGCCGACCACGGAGGCGACCAGGATCGGCGGCATGGACAGGAGCATGACCAGGATCATCGCCTCGGTGACCTGGTGGACGGCTTCGTTGGGCGACATGCGGGCGTCTCCTAGAGGTATGTCTTGACGAGACCGAGGATCAGCCGCGACCAGCCGTCGACCATGACGAACAGGAAGAGCTTGAAGGGCAGGGAGATGGTCAGCGGGCTCACCATCATCATGCCCATGGCGAGCAGGATGTTGGAGACGATGAGGTCGATGGCGATGAAGGGCAGGTAGAGCAGGAAGCCGATCTCGAAGGCCTCGCGCAATTGGCTGACCGTGAAGGCCGGCAGCACGACCGCGATGCTGTCGGCGTCGATCCGGTCGGACAGGCTCTTCGGCCAGAGGCTCTTGGCGGACTCCAGGAAGAACAGCTTCTCGCGCTCCGCCGCCTTCTCCTTCAGGAAGCGGGTCAGCGGGCCCTTGCCGTCGTCGTAGGCCCGGCGCAGGCCGTCGACGGAATCCACCGTGTAGTCGGCCTTCGACAGGATGTCGTAGGTCTCCATCGCGACCGGGGTCATGATGTAGCCGGACAGGATGATGGCGAGCGCGTTCAGCGCCATGTTGGGCGGAATCTGCTGCACGCCGAGCGCATTGCGGACGAGCAGGAAGACGACCGAGAGCTTGATGAAGGAGGTGGCGACCACCGCCAGGAACGGCACCAGCGCGGCCAGCGCCAGCACCATGATGAGGTTCAACGGATCGGTCATGCGCCCCTCGAAGCGGCCGCGGACTCGCGCGGCGGGTGGTCCTGCCCGGCCGGAAGCCGGCCTCTCGGCTCAGCCGAGCATGAGGCGGGTCAGCCGCACGGCCATGCGGTCGTCGATCCGGACGAGATCGCCGGTCGCGATCGCCTGCCCGTTGGCGCGGACCGTGACCTCCGTCCCGGGCCCGGGGGCAGCGAGGTCCAGTGGCACGACCGTGCCGGCGGTCCAGCGCTCGACCTCGGCGAGCGGAACGGTCAGGCGCCCGATGTCGAAGTCGATCACGAGGGGCAGGCCGGCGAGGCCCCGGCCCTCCTCGGGCCGGGCGAGGGGGTCGTCCGTCATGGGGGCGGTGTCTCCTGGGGCGGGGCGGTAGCGGTCCTGGTCGGTGACGGCGGCGAAGGTCCAGCCGTTGGCGCCGGCGGCGAGCGTGGCGGTCCGGTCGGCGACCCGCAGGCGAGCGGTGCCGGGCGGGGTCGCGGCGAGGACCACGAGGCTGCCGGCCTTGAGGTCGAGGAGCTCGCCGACCGTGGTCCGCATCGCGCCGAGGGTGACGAAGACCTCGACCGGGATCGTCGCGGCGAGGGCCGGCCAGACCTGCCGGGGCGCGAGCGCGCCGTCGCGGACCAAGGCCACGAGCCTGTCGGGATCGATGCCGGCGACGAGCCGGACGGGGGCGGGGACCAGGCCGGCGACCGTGAGCGACAGCCACTCCCGCGGTTCGGGCCCGCGGTCGGGGGCGCGGGCCAGGTGAGCGAGCGACCCGGCGCGGAGCAGGCGGGGGGCGCCGAGGGCGTTCTCGGGCGCGGCAGCGGCGAGGAGGGCCAGGATGCCCTCCTGCAGGCCACCGGACAGGGCGGCCGGCAGGGCGGCGATCTCGTCCGCCTCGATGTCCAGGCCGAAGAGCGCCTGGAACGGGAACGCGGCGATCACCAGCAGAAGCCGCGGCCCGGACGCGAAGGCGACGTCCAGCGCGACGGTGTCGTCGGCCGGCCGCGGCGCGGGCTCGAAGGTCAGGGTCGCGCCCTTGGCGGCGAGCGGCAGCGGCTGGCGCGCATAGGTGACGAGGGCGTTCCAGACGGCCTCAGGGCGGGCGAGCCGGCCCCCTGGGCCGGCGATCCACGGTGCGTTCATGGGCTGCCTCCGCCCGCCGCCCGGAACACCGCGGCCATGAGGCCGAAGCCGCCGTCCGCGGTCTCCGGGGCGGCCTCCGCCTCGATGCGGTCCAGGATCCGGACGGTGCGGTCCGGGAAGCGGGCGCGGAGGCGGAGGGCGAGGTCGGACGCCAGCGCCGACAAGGTCTCGGCCCCGAGCCCGCCGGCATGGGACAGCATCACGTCGATGCGGCCGGCGGCGAGGTCGACCGTGACGCTTGCGAGGCCCGTGTCGGCCGCGAGCTCCAGCCGGACGACGCTCGCCCGGCCGGCCGTCCCCCCGACGGGCGGCGCCTCGGCGAGGACGGCCACGCGCTCCGCGATCGCCATGGCGGCCCGCGCGGGTTCGCCGCCGGAGGGCGCAGCGCCGGCCCCGGGCCCGTCGCCGGCGGGCGGCGCCAGGGGGGACATGCCGGGGGCGAGCGGCAGCAGGAGGCCGCCGGCGCCGGCTTCCGCCAGCAGGCGGGCGTCGCGGCCGGGGTCGCGGTCCCGATCGCCGTCGCGCTCGCCCGTCCGGGATTCGGTGCCGGCGCGGGCGCGCTCGAGCCGGGCCTCGAAATGCGCCCGCTCGGCCTGGAGCGCCGCCGTGCCCGGCGGCCGGCCGCGGGCGTCGCCCGTGTCGGGTCGCCGTCCCTGGCCGCGCGGAACGGCGTCCCGGTCGCCCTGCCGCATGGACAGGCCGGGGTCGCGGTCGTGGCCGCCGGACTTGCCGATCTCGCTCATGCGGTCTTCTTCCTCTTGCGGCCGAACAGGTCCTCGATCTCGACCTCCTCGCGGGCGGCCTCGCCGGACGCGATCTCCTGCGCCAGTTCGTCGGTCAGGATGCCGTACTTGTCGCGGTCCTTGGTCGCCTGGCGGTAGCGGCGGGTCGCCTCCTCCAGTTCGCCGGCGATGCGCTTCTCGACGTGCTCGGCGCGCGCGAGGTCGTCGACGAGGTCCGCGTGGGCCTGTTCGAGCGCGAGCACCGCGCCCTTCACGTCGTCGATGCGGCCGAGGTCCACGACCGACCCGATGATCGCGGCGTAGGCGGCGTCGATCCGGGCGGGCAGGGTGCGGCGGCTCTCCTCGACGATCGCGCGGGCGGCGGCGGTGGCGGCCTTGGCGTCCTCGAGCTGCGCGCGCTTGGCCTGCATGACCCGGAAGGCCTGGTCGAGCTTCAGGGTCTTGACGCGCAGCAGGACCTTCAGCTGTCCGATCATCGGGTCAGCGCCTTCAGCTTGGCGAGGGTGGTGTCGAAGCTGTCGAACTCCTCGGTGCCCTGCTGCAGGAAGGCGTTGATGTCCTTGTACTTGGCGATCGCCATGTCGGCCTCGGCGTCGCTGCCCTTCTTGTATTCGCCGACCTTCACCAGGAGCTCGACGTCCGCATAGGTGGCGAGCCAGGACGTCACGCGCCGCGCCATGCGCACGTGCTCCTTGCTGGTGACGTTGTCCATCACGCGGCTCTTCGAGGTCAGCACGTCGATCGCCGGGTAGTGACCGGCCGCGGCGAGCTTGCGGGACAGGATCAGGTGGCCGTCCAGGATGGAGCGGGTCTCGTCGGCGACCGGCTCGTTCATGTCGTCGCCCTCGACCAGCACCGTGTAGAGCGCGGTGATCGATCCCTTGTCGTTCATGCCGACCCGCTCCATCAGCTTGGGCAGGTTGGCGAAGACGGAGGGCGGAAAGCCGCGCCGCGTCGGCGGCTCGCCGGAGGCGAGGCCGATCTCGCGCTGGGCGCGGGCGAAGCGCGTGACCGAATCCATCAGGAAGAGCACGCGCTTGCCCTGGTCGCGGAAGAACTCCGCGATGGCGGTCGCCACGAAGGCCGCCTTGGCGCGCTCCATCGAGCTCTTGTCGGAGGTCGCCACCACGATCACCGACTTGCGCATCCCCTCCGGGCCGAGGTCGTGCTCGATGAACTCGCGCACCTCGCGGCCGCGCTCGCCGATCAGGGCGAGAACCGTCACGTCGACGGCGGCGCCCTTGACCAGCATGGACAGGAGCGTGGACTTGCCGCCGCCGGCGGCCGCGAAGATGCCCATCCGCTGGCCTTCGCCGCAGGTCAGGATGCCGTCGATCGCGCGCACGCCGAGCGACAGGGGGCTGTCGATGACCCGCCGGGTCATCGGGTCGGGCGGGTCCTTGTAGACCGGGTACCAGGCCTCCGGCACGAAGGGGTCTGTCTTGCCGTCGATGAAGTTGCAGAGGCCGTCGAGGACCCGGCCCTGCAGGCCGGCACCGACCGGCACGGCCTGGACCCGGCCGGTGAGGCGCACCTCCGTCTTCGGCGAGACCCCCTGGGTCTCCCCGATGGGCGAGAGCAGCGCCTCGTCGTCGAGAAAGCCGACGCACTCGGCCATGAGGCGGGCGCCGGTCGACCGGGTGTGGAGCTCGACGATCTCCCCGACCTGCACCTCCGGGACCGTCGCGTGGATGATCGTGCCGACGACCTTCCGGACGCGGCCGGTCAGCGCGTAGGGCTGGAAGTCGACCAGGCGCGCGCGGGCGTCGTCGGCGAAAAGGCCGAGGCGTTCGGCGATGCGGCGCCGGCGCTCGTGGGCCACGGCCTCGATCCGGCCGAACCGGGCGGTCTCGGTCATGGCCCGGCGCCCTCCTCCGCGTCGACGGCGCGGGCGCGGGTCAGGATCGCCACCATGTCGTGAAGGCGGGCGCCGAGATCGCCGTCGACGCGCCCGATGGCGGACTCGACGATGACCCGCGGCGGATCCAGCGCGGCATCCTCGACGACGTCGATCAGCTCCATCTCGGGGAAGTTCGCCATCATCCGCTCGACCGCGGCCTTGACTGGGGCGTACTGGGCCGGCGCGACCCGGACCTGGGCCCGCGCGGCTCGGCGCATCTGCTTCAGCGCGGCGCGCACCACCGCCTCGGCCTGCTCGTTGGCCGAGAAGCCGTCGACGAGGCGCCGCACGCAGTAGACGACGAGGTCGGCGAGACCGCGCTCCACCGCCGCGAGGCCCTCGTCCAGCACCCGGCTCTCCTCGACCAGGCGGTCTACCGCCGCGAGCTGGGCCTCGGCGAGGCCGTCGGCCCGGCCGCGCGCCTTCTCCTCTTCGTAGGCGGCGCGGGCGGCCTCGACGATCCGCGCGGCTTCCGCCTCCGCGGCGGCGACGAGGTCGGCGGCGCCGTTCAGGGCACCCGTCTCGGCGGGGCCGAGGACGTGGGTTCCGGCCGGCAGGGCGAAGCCGAGGGCGTTCAGCCGATAGTATCCGACCATGCCGGCCGCCTCCGTCGCATGAGCCTGACGACCTGCTCGACATGGGTGTTCGCCATGGCGGCGATGCCGAGCCGCTCCGGGTCGTATCCCGAGGCCGGCCGGACGCGCAGCAAAAGCAGCGGAAGCAGCTCGGGCTCGACCGCTTCGACATAGCGGCCGACGCAGGCGAGGCCGTAGCGGTCCATGCGGGCCGAGGTCTCCGGGTCGGCGGGGTCGCCGGCGAGAACGTCGGCGGAGCCCGCGAGCGCGCCGAGCCCGGCGTGCAGGACCGGGGCCTCGTGCACCGCGACGGCGAACCCGGCCTCGCCCAGGATCGCGGCGGCCCTCGACCGCTCGGCCTTCAGGACCATGCCGGCGATCCGGCGGTGCAGGACGGCGGCGGCCAGGGCCCGGGCCGCGCCGGCGAGGGACTGGCCGTCGGCTGTCACCAGCAGGATGGCTGCGCGCGTGGCGGGTGCCGCGTCGATCCTGGCCAGGAGGCCGGGGCCGATCGGGAGCTGGTCGAGGTCCAGCGCTGCGGCGAGCGCGCGGTTGACGGGACCGCGGAACGCCGGCACGGCGAGCAGTGCCGCAAGGCTCCCGGCCGTCATCGTGCCGGTCCCGAAGGCGGGCGCGAGCCGGTCAGGGTGGGCGCGGTCGGCCGGACGCAGGACCGCATGGGCGAGGCGGGCGAGGAGGTCGAGCCGGCGGAGATCAGCGATACCGGCGGTCATGCGGCTCCCCCCTCCCGGCGCGCGGTTCAGGTCGGTTCGACGAGGGCAACCGCCTTGTCGGCGGCGGCGCCCCGGCCGCGGCTGCGGCGGGCGAGCATCAGGACGGCCGTGACGGTGCTGATCAGGAGGAGCCCGATCACGGCGGCCGCGGCGCCGGCAATCTGCCAGAAGCGCGTGGTGTCGGACTCGCGGATCGCAAGCCCGGGCAGGACCTCCACGACACCGCTCGTCTCGGCCTGTGCGGTCACCTTCGTGGGCTGCGCATCGGCCAGCACGACCGTCACGGCCGAATACTCGAGGCCCTCGATCGAGCTCGAGACCAGCCGGCGGATCTGGGGCACGAAGAAGTCGAGGTCGACGCCGGGCTGATGCTTGATGAAGACCGCCGCGGAGGACGGCTTCACGGGCTGGCCGAGTTGGGGCGCGTCCGGGAGCACGATGTGGACCCGCGCGGTCACCACGCCGTCGATGTTGCTCAAGGTTTGGGCGACGTCCTCGCCGAGGGCGTAGATGTAGCGGACGCGCTCCTCGAAGGGGGAGGACATGATGCCGGACTTCTGGAACACCTTGCCGATCGAGTCGCGGCTGGAGCGGGGATAGCCCGCGTCCTTCAGGACCGCGATGGCGCGCAGCATGTCGCGGCCTTCCACCGTGATGGCAAAGCCCTCCTTGCCGCGCGCGACCTTCTCGCTCGGGATGCCGTTCGACATCAGGATCGCCAGCATCTGGTTGGCTTCCGTCTCCACGAGGTTGGAGTAGAGATCCTGCTGGCATCCGGCCAGAAGCACGGCGCCCAAGATCAGCGCGGCGGCGCGCAAGGGCATGCGATGGCTACGCAACACGGATCTCCCGGAAGTCACTGACCCTTCATCAGGGTGTCGAAGGCCTGGGTGGACTTGCCCGTCAGCTTGCTCGTCACCTCGACGAGGAGCGAGAAGCGGACCATTTCCATCTGCATGGCCATCAGCGAGGAAAAATCCGTGTTGGCGGCGTTGGCGACCGCGTTCAGCCGCGCATTCTGGTCGTCGAAGACGCCCCGGAGCTTCTGCAGGCCCTCGATGATGGCGTCGCCCGTGTTGGGCTCGGGCGCCACCGGGGACGGGCCCTCCAGGCCCAAGCCGCGCCGGGCGCGCTCCGCCGCACCGGGGTCGGCGACCGGCTGGGCGTCGGTCACCACCGGCGGCGCAGCCTGCGCCACGTGCGTCGGTTGTGCGGCCCCGAGGGCCTTGCGCATCGCCGCGTCGAAGCCGTCGCCGCCCGGGCCGGTCGGCCGGTCGAGCCCGACGCCGCGAAGCGACTCCGTGCGGGGTGCTCCCGGTACGGTCGTGATGGTGGCCATCGCAGGAACTCCGCCCTCGGGATCGACATCAGCCTATTCTAGCGCTTCACCTTCTCACGGCTGCGCCGCAGCTGACAAGACGCTCTGCATACAATGTCATGACAACTGGCATCTCATCATCGACGTAAAGGATGATGTGTCGCGCGGGCCGGCCGGTCACACCGGCGGGCGGGTCGTCGGGTCCTGATAGACGCTGGCCTTGCGGAGTTCCTCGACCGGATCGAACCGGGTCGAGGCCTGGACCTGCTCGAGATGCAGGATCGCCTGGTTCTCGAGGTACGTCTCGAAGCCGTCGCGGGTTTCCTGGCGGGCGGGCTCCAGGCGCTTCTCGTCCGCCGCCTCGCGGGCCTGGCTCGACGAGACCGGGAGTGGGTTGCGGTCCACGCGCTGAGTCACGTGCTCCGGCAAGGGCACGGACGAGACCCTCTGGATGCTGTCGCTCATGGCCGCCCTCCCTGCGCCGATCTCCAGGCTGGAACTAAAGCATATCGCCTTTTGCATGGGAATGCCGCAGGGGGTGTCACCGAGCGCTCAGGCGCGCCGGCGGCGACGTTCGGCGAAGCCGGCGAGCACCGCGATGGCCAGGAGCGCGAGGGCGTCGAGGCCGCGGGTCAGCATCGCGGCGAGCCGCGCGGAGAGGTCCTCAGGGGGCGTGCCGCCGGGCAGACCGGTGCCGCCGGCCGCTCCCCGCCCGCCAGCCGGCGCATCGGCGCGGTCCCGGCCCGCGCCCGCGACCAGGGCCGCCAGCTCGGACCTGAAGGCCTGCCGGTCGAGCCGGCGCGCCTGCAGGCGCTCGAAGCCGCGCGACCAGCCCTCGCCGGTGCCAGGCGGCCGGCGCAGCGCGCCGGGCACGGACATCTCGGCCACCCCGGCGCGCCCGTCCAAAGCGGCGGCCACCGCGCCGTAGCGGCCGGCGGAGAAGACGAAGACGTCGACGCGCCGGTCCGGGGGCAGGCCGGCGAGGGCGCCGGCCGGCGCGGCCCCGGTCAGCACCGAGGTCCCGTCGGAGGACAGGAGGACGACGCGATCGGCGAAGACGTCGACCGAGACGCCGCCCGGTTCGCCCCGGCGGTGCAGCATGGCCACCATGGCGTCCGGGTCGAGCGGCTTCGCCGCCCGGGCCCCCAGCGTCGCGGCCTCCAGGCTCGCGGGCGGCGTCGCGTCGCGGCCCTTCGGGGCGGCGAGGGCGAGCATGAGGACGAGGACGAAGACCGCGAAGACGTTCGCCGACAGGTCGGTGAGGATCGTGGCGGTCAGGTCCAACGGCGCTCCGGCGGACTGGGGTCGGAGCGCGGCCGCGCGCCGTGCGGGGGTCACCGGCACTCTCCCCTGGCGAGGCCGTCGGGACGGCAGCCCGGTCCGAGGCGGAGGCGCAGCAGGCGGCCGACCCCCGCGCGGGCGACGAGCGGCTCGGCGACGAAGCCGCCTTCCTCGCCGCCGGGCTCGATGGCCAGCAGGACGGGCCTGCCGTCCCGCGCCGCCTCCGCCAGGTAGGCGCGGAGCCCGGGGTCGTCCGGTGCCGCGTCGAGGGGCACCGGGGCGGTCCGGTCGTGCCCGTAGGCGAGCCGGCGCGGGCCGGCGACGACGACCGCGGCCTCGGCGCCGCCATCCGTGATCCTGGCCGTCCGCAGGAGCGCGGCGGCGGCCTCGACGTCCAGCGCCGCGCGCCCGGCGCCGAGCCCGACGAGCGGCAGCACGAGCGCCAGGAGGGGGGCGATGACGGCGGTGAGGCTGAAGAAGAGATCCGACGCGAGGGCGGTCCGCGGCTCGTCCGGCGCAGACCGGGGCGCGGCGTCGAAGCGGCCGGCGAACAGGTCCGGGTTCACCGGGCCGGCTCCGGGCCGGCGGCGGCTAGCCCGGCATCGACCAGGCGTTCGGTGCGTGCGGCGAGTTCGGCCTCGCCACGCTCCAGGGCGCCGAGGACCAGCATGGCGACGAGGCTGGCCACGAGGCCGAGGAGGGTGGTCTCGAACTTGATGGCGAGGCCGGCCAGGCTCTGGCCGATGTCGAAGCCCCGCTCGGTGCCGGCGCCGAGGCCGCGCGGCAGGTCGGCCATGGCGGTGGCGATGCCGACCACGGTGCCGACGAAGCCGAGCAGGGGCAGGAGCGGAACGAGGGTGCGGACGAAGCGGTCGCCGGCGCGACGGAAGCCCTCGTAGGCGAGGGCGGAGAGCAGGCCGCCCCGGTCCTGGGGCCGGCCGGCCTGGTCGAGGGACGCCAGCACGAGGCCCGGCACCCGGCCCGGTGCCTCCCCGGCGAGGCTCGCGGCGGCGCGGGCCGGGTCGGCCGCGAAGCCGTGCGGATCGAGGTCGATGAGCCGTGCCAGCCGGCCAAGTGCGCGCGCGTCGGCGCGGGCGAGGCGGTGCATCTCGAAGGCGTGGGCGAGGATGACGAAGAACAGGAAGACGATCGCGTGGTGGACGGCGGTCTCGCCGAGTGCCGCCGCGATGGCGAACCGGGTCGCCGGATCCGGGCCCGCTCCCTTGAGGTCGGCGGCGAGCTTGTAGAAGACGAGCGTCAGGAAGGCGCCGGTCAGGATCGCGGCGAGAGTGGACGGCAGGCTCGCGGGCGGCACGGCGGCCGTCGGCTTCCGCCAGAAGGCGTCGAAGCGCCGTTCGTCCTCGCAGGCGACGAGGCGGGCGGCGAAGAAGACGGCCGGGAGCTCGGTGAGCAGGGGGCGAGAGGCGATCGTGGCCGCCAGGCCGGCCTCGGGGGCCGCGAGACCGAGCGGGACCAGGAGCACGAGGACCGCGGCGGCCGCGGCGGCCGGGCGGCGCAGCGCGGCGAGGCGACCGCCGGCCCCGACGAGGCCGGGGGCGAGGGCGGCCAGGACGATGCCGGCCGCGACGAGCGCCGGGGCCCCGCGCGCTTCCGCGTGGACGAGGACATGCAGGGCGAGCGCGGCCATGAGGCCGCCGGTGTAGATCGCCACGCGCGCCCCGTCGACTGACATCGGTCCTCCGAGCCGGGCGGTCAGCCGGACGCGATCTGGCTGACGAGCTTGATGCGCTCGAGCGGCTGGACGTTCGCGTTGGGGGCGAGCTCCTGGTAGGACAGCACGGCCAGGTCGGGGAAATCCCGCTCGACGATCTTGCGCAGGAAGCGCCGGATGTCCATCGGGGCGAGGATCACAGGGGGCAGCGTCCGGTTGTTCACCGAGCCGATGACGTTGCGCATGGAGGCGATCAGCTGGCGGTGCACGTCGGGGGCGAGGGCCAGGTAGGAGGCGCCGCTCGTCTGGCGCACGGCACCCCGCACGGCGTCCTCGATCTCCTTGGCGATCAGATAGGCGGGGATCACGTTCTGCCCGCCGGAGAACTTGTGGGTGATGTAGCGGCTGAGCGCGCCGCGCACGTGCTCGGCGAGGACGATCGGGTCCTTCTCGCGCTGGCCCCACTCGACCAGGGCCTCCAGGACGGTCCGCATGTCGCGGATCGAGATCTCCTCGCCGACGAGGCGCTGCAGGACGTCGTTGATGGTGATCACCGGCAGGGTCCTGGTGACCTCCTTGACGAGGTCGCCGAAGTTCTTCTGCATCTGGTTCATCAGATACATGGTCTCCTGGATGCCGACGAATTCGCTGGCGTGGCTCTTCAGCACGTGGGCCAGGTGGAAGGTCAGCATGTTGGAGAGGGTCATGATCTGGATGCCGGCCTTCTCGACGAGGCCGTGGTGCTTCATGGCGACCCAGTAGCTCGGCGTGTTGGGCAGGAAGTCGTTGCCGCGCTCGAAGGGGATGTCGAACATCTTCAGGTTCGCCTCGGTCTCCCGGACGATGAAGTACCCCGGCCGGTAGAGCCCCGAGGCGACCGGGATCTCGTTGACGAGGATGCGGTATTCCCCTTCGCGCAGGTTGTCGTTGAGGCGCAGGTGGACACCCGGGAAGGGGACGCCGAGGTCGAAGTAGAGGGCGCGGCGGACGCGGGCGACCTCGCGGTCCAGCTTGTCGGGGCGGATCGAGTTGCGGACGCTCGAGGCGATGTCGACGATGAGCGGGACCGTCAGCGCGAAGGTGACGGCCTCCACGGGCTCAAGGTCCTCGGCGTCGTCGCGGGAGGCGGGGAAGGACGGGACCGCGCCCTTGGGGGACAGGGCCGGGGCGAGCGCCGGCATCTCCTTCGACCGGCTCTCCGAGCGCAGGGTCTTGCGGCGCTTCAGGATCAGGAGGCCGCCCCCGGCGCAGGCCGCCGACAGGCAGACGAAGACGATCGCCGGGAAGCCCGGCACCACCGCGAAGATGGCCAGGATGGCGGAGGTGATCAGCAGCGCCTTCGGCTCGTTGACGAGCTGGGCGGCGATGTCGGAGCCGAGGTCCTTGTTCTCCTCCGAGGAGACGCGGGTGACGATGAAGCCGGCCGTGATGGAGATGAAGAGCGCGGGGATCTGCTGGACGAGGCCGTCGCCGATGGTGAGCAGCGCGTAGCGTTCGAGCGCCTCGCCGACGCTCATGCCGCGCTGGAGGGTGCCGATGGTGATGCCGCCGATCAGGTTCACGGCGATGATGATGAGGCCCGCGATGGCGTCGCCCTTCACGAACTTCATGGCGCCGTCCATGGCGCCGTAAAGCTGGCTCTCCTTCTCCAGCTTGGAGCGCCGGCGCTTGGCCTCGTCGAGCTCGATCATGCCGGCGCGCATGTCGGAATCGATGGACATCTGCTTGCCGGGCATCGAATCCAGCGAGAAGCGGGCCGACACCTCGGCGACGCGCTCGGAGCCCTTGGTGATGACCATGAAGTTGACGATGGTCAAAATCAGGAAGACCACGAGGCCGACCACGAGGTTGCCGCCGATCACGAATTGGCCGAAGGTCTCGACGATGTGGCCCGCATCCGCCTGGATCAGGATCAGGCGCGTCGTCGAAATCGCCAAGGCAAGTCGAAACAGGGTCGTGAGAAGCAAGATCGAGGGGAACGACGACAGTTGGACCACGTCCGTCAGGTACATGGCGGCCATCAGAAGAATGGCGGACAGCGCGAGGTTGACGCCGATCAGAGTGTCGATGAGTGCCGTCGGAAGCGGCAGGATCATCATGAACACGATACAGACGAGCAGAACAGCCAGGAAGAGATCGTTCCGGCTGGACAGGGCCTGCAGAAAGCGCGTCATGGATGCTCCGCAATCGTGATTGCGACCGGAAGGGCTTCGCTGGAGCTTAAGCCGCCACGGACGAAAGTACCATCCCGTCTGGGCCCTGCGGAAGCTGGCTTGCGCTTTGGAGAACCATCAATAATGTCGGAAGTAGAAACGCGCGGAACGGGGCCGTGCCGCGCCGTCCGGCCGGTCGCGCGGCCGCCGGTCCGGGGGGAAGCGGGCGGATGTTTCTGGCCGGTTCGGAGTTCGACCAGTTGGGGCCGGACGCGCGCGCGGCGCTGCAGGCCGCCGCCATCCGGCGCCGCTACGGGCACAACGCCTTCATCTACATCCAGGAGGAGGAGGCGGAGCACCTCTACGTGGTCCGCTCCGGCCATGTCCGCCTCTCCTATCTGATGGAGGACGGGTCCGCCGTGCTCTACGCCATCCTGCCGGCCGGGGAGAGCTTCGGGGAACTGGGCATCTTCGACGGCGGCGTCCACTGCGACATGGCGACGGCGATCGGCGACACGGTGGTGGCCGCCATCCCGATCGGCGGCTTCCACCACCTGGCGGCGCGCCACGGCGAGATCGGGCGCGCGCTGTCGCGGGTCGTGGCCCGGCGCTACCGGTCTTATATCGACCTGACCCGGATCCTGAGCCTCCGGTCCCTGCCGGCGCGGCTCGCGCAGTCGCTGTTGCGGCTCGCCGACGGGCTCGGCACCACGGCCGAGCACGGGGGGCGGCGGGTGCCCTGCGTCGGGTCGGTGGTCACCCAGACCGACCTCGGCCTGATGGCGCGCGGCGCCCGGGGCAACGTCAACCGGGCCCTGAAGATGTGGGAGCGGGCCGGGTGGATCGCGCTCCGGGACCGCTCCATCATACTGTTGGACCGCCCGCGCCTGGAGGCGCTGGCCATCGAGGACGAGGACGCATGACGGACGACACCGGCGCGGGCGGGACCGCGGTCGACTTCGGGATGACCGACCTGGAGGAGGTCCTGCGCGGACCCGAGGGCGCCTTCGTGCGGGCCGGCCTGATCGAGCGCTTCCGGGTGCTGCAGGAGGAGACCCGCGCCGCCATGGACGCGGGCCTGACGCCGGACGATTTCGCCAAGGCGGAAGCCCTGCTGCGCGGCCTTGCCGCCGCGTCCAAGCTCGTGTTAGCCTTTCCTGTAATTTCAGATCCGGTCCGGTAGGTAGCGGCCGGCGCGTCGTCGAGGGAGCAGGGCCATGGCGGGTACAGCACAACTCTACGCACCGACCGTGGGCTCGAGCGGCAACAACGGCGCATCCTGGGTCAAGGACTACGTGAACCGGGACGGCTTCGACTTGGTTTGGCGCCAGCGCTACCTGCAGGACCAGATGGCGAAGATCGAGGACGACATCCGCGCCATCGAGCTCAACGCCAACCTCTCGGACACCGAGAAGATGTTCTCCATGCAGATGGCCATGAACACGTGGTCGGCAGTGAGCAACCTGCGCACCAACATGCTGAAGAGCGTCTCGGACACGCTGAAGTCGATCGCCCGCAACGTCGCCTGACATCGGCGCGGAAGACGCGGAGAGGAGGCCGGCCGCGGGGCGCGCCGGCCTTTTTCATGCGCGGACGGACGCGGTCAGTTGGCGACCAGCCAGTTCACGTCCTGGCCGTAGATGATGATCGCGAAACGCTCCTTGCCCTGGAGCGCCGAGCCGAGTTCGCCGATGACGGCGAGGCGGTTGTCGGGGTCGGGCGCCGAGCCCTCCGGCAGCTTGCGACCGTCGCGCACCTGCAGGAAGCGGTCCCGCCCGACGCTGACGCCGGTCACGTCGAGCTTGTAGGCGGTGAGATCGCGGGTGACGAAGCGCACGAAGTCCGGGTTGGCACGGGTCTCGCGGAGATACAGGGATCCCGTCGCGAGGGCGGCCGAGCGCGATGCCGCATCGATGGCGCGTGCGCAGGCCGCCGCGGCGCCCGGGTTCAGGGCGGCTTCGAGCAGCAGGACCTGGGTGGGCCGATCGAAGGAGGAGATCGTCATGGCGTCGCTGACGCTGAGGAGATCGAGCCAGAGAAGGACGCCGGGCAGGGCGTGGGCGCTGAGCTGGGCCCCCGGCCAACACGGCGCGCCGTCGCTGGTGCGGGGCTGCAGGCGCTCGGCCAGCAGCGGGCCGTAGAGGCGGGTGAGGGCGTCGGCGCCTCCCTCGCGGGCGAGGGACCGGTCCAGGGTGGAGAGCGCCTCCGACAGGGTTCGATCCTGCCCCGGGCCGTTGAGGCGTCCGCGCCGCCAGGCGTCGATCAAAGATTGCGCGGTGCGGGAGAGGTCGACGGCGCGGTCCGGGGTTGCCGGCGCGGCCTCGGCCGGCTTCGGCGCGGGCTGCGGCGTCGTCCCGGCGGGCTGGGGCGCGGGGACGGGCTCCGGCGCCGCGGCCGGGGTGGCGGCGGCAGGGGCCTCGACCAGGTCCGTGAAGCGGATGCGCGGGGTCGCGCCCTCGGCGCGGACGACCCGGGCCACGGGTCGGGCCGCGTCGGCCGCAGCTTCCGCGGCCCCGGGGGCGGGCTGGGACGTCTTGCGCAGGCCGACGAAGACGTCGGATAGGTCGAACAGGCCCTGCCGGAGCCGGTCGAGGTCGAGGCTGGTGTCGCCGCTCGCCTGGGGCCCGATCGTGATGCCGCGCTGGGCCATGCGGGGGTCGGCCACGAGGTTCCGTCCCGGGTTGCCCTGGAGCTGGACGAAGGACCGGAGCCCGATATCGGCAGCGAAGCGCTGGCCGTAGGCCTGCAGGAAGCCGACCCAGGCATCGACCTTGTCGAGGGTCACGAAGCCGGTCGCCTCGATCAGGTCGGCATCGAGCCGGAACAGGACCGATCCGTCGATCTGGGACTGCCGGGCCAGCCGTTCCACGTCCTTCAGCAGGACGGGCGCAGTACGGATGCGCGACTCCACCGTCTTGAGTCCGAACACCGTGTCGCGCACCAGGGAGACGACCCGGTCGGCCGCGTCCTGGCTCAGCACGACGCCCTCCAGCGAAAGGTCTCCGGACTTGGTGAGGTTGGCCTGCAGCTTGAGGCGGCGGGAGGCGACGAGGTTGTCGACCTCCTGGCGCAGCGATGTCAGCACCCAGAGCCGGGCGTGGACGGGCACGCCGGTCTTCTCGAGCGCGGCCGTCAGGGCGCGGCGCTCGGCGGCGGTCTCGACATAGCCGTTGGCGTAGAGCGTCCCGTCGACCTCCCGGCGAACCTCCACGGGGCGGCCGAAGGGAAACTGGTCGAGCGCCGCACGGACGATCTCCTGGTCGCTGCGGGTTTCGGCGACCCGCGCCCGCGACGCGCCGTCCATGCCGAAGGTGTACCAGGCCGCGCCGAGGCCTGCCGCCACCAGCACCGCCACGAGCGGCCCGGCGAGGCGCGACCAGCCCGCCTCGGTCTCGGCGGGTGACCTCGCCTTGGCGGCGGCGGCGCCGGCGCGGCGGGCGAGGGGGTCGGTCGGCCCGATGTCCTCCGCATCCGTGATGGTCGCCCAGTTGGCGGTCGGCGGTCCGAGGGCGAAGCGGGTCGTGCCGGCGGTGACCACCTCGAGAGGCTCGATCTCCTGCCAGTCGTCGCTGCCGGCCGCCACCACGAGGCCGTTCGAGGTCTTCAGGGACCCGGCCCGGCCGGACACCTGGATCTTGCCGGCCGCCACCCGCAGGCGGGCATGGCCCGGCTTCAAGCTCACGTCGACGAATTGAAGGTCGTCGTCCGGGCCCGAGCCGACGCCGTACTCGCCCGCGACCAGCGACACCTCCGCGCCGGTCTGCAGGCCGCTCAGGACCTTGAGGATGATCCGTTCGCTCGCGCCGCCGCTCGTGTCCGACATCGTCTCACCACGCCCGCCATCACGCGCCGGGCCGGGCGCTCACGGGACCGGCCGTACTGAAATTCCGTCAGACTTTACCGTAGCAATGTGAGCGGGCGGCAGCAACGGCGGCCGCGCCGTCCGCGGCAGCCGGCCGGCCCGTCATGCCGGGATCCGGAAGCGCGCGCCCTGGCGCAGGGCTCCGTCGTCGACGGCGTCCGGGGGCGGCGCGTCGCCGAGGAGCGCCCCCAGGGTGGAGACGACGTCGGTCAGGGCCGCGACGGCCGCCACGAGCGCGCCGGCGATCTTGAGGGCCTTCTCCTGCGCCTCGGCGCTGTCGCTGCGCAGGGCGGTGGCGATCCGCTCGGCCTCCATGCGCATCGCGGCGCCGCGCAGGGAATCGGTGATCTCGTCGAAGAGGTCGGCGATGACCATGGTCCGGGCCGGGTCGGTCTGCAGCTTCACCGGCACGGAGTCCACCAGGTCGGCCGCGATCGCCGTGGCGGCGACGCTCATGAGGGCGACCTGCGCGTCGATCTTCGCGGTGTTGGCGTCGATCCGCGCCGTCAGGTCGGCGATCTTGGTCTCCAGCGCGGCGATGTCGTCCTTCAGCGTGGAGATCTTGGCGGCCTCCGCGTCGCGATCCGCGAGGTTCTGGTCCGCCAGGGCCTGAGCGGCGTCGCGCTGGGCGATCAGGCCCGGGACCTGGCCCGCCAGTTTGGGATCGGCGAGAGCGGCGTCGATCTGCGCGTTCAGTGAGGCGACCTGGCCGGTGTAGTAGACGTACTGGTTGTCGTAAGTGGTGTAGTTCGCCTGGGCCGTGGCGAGTTCCTGCTCCTTGCCGTCCTTCTGCTTCTCCAGTCCGGTCCGCTCGGCCTTCAGCTTGTCGTTCTCGGTCCTCAGCGTGTCGATGGTCTTCATGCTGTCTGTCAGCTGGGCCCAGGCGCTGCGCCGGGCGCTCGACTGGCTCTCGATCCGCTTGTTCTCGTTCTCCCCGAAGGTGATCTCGAGGGCGAGCGAGACCTGGTCGAGGATCGAGGCGGTGTCGCCGACGTTGAGGGGCGCGGCGAGGCCGAGATTGGAGAGGCTCAGCCGGGTGAAGGGCAGGGATCCGTACTGGCTCGGCGCGATGCCGGAATTCGGCCCCTGGCCGACGGCCGGGGCGGTCGCCGCCTGGGTCGGGGACAGGAGCGTGCCGGTCAGGAGGTTCGAGAGAAGCGAGGCGGGGCCGGTGATGGACGACATGTCATTCCCTCCGACGCGTCAGAAGCGTTGCGTGCGGCCGCCGGTGCGGGCGGTCCCTCATTCCATGTAGAGGCGCCTGCGGCGGCGCCGGCCGCCCACGCCCTCGTGCGCCAGCCGCTCGGCCTCGGCGAGGTCCGCCTCGAGGCTCGCGAGGTCGCGCTCGAGCGTGGCCGCGACCGACTTCAGGAGCTTGGCGAGGCGGGCCAGGAAGACCAGGATTCGCCAGCGCTTGTCGGCGTCGACGACCGCCTGCCGGATGCGCCCGACGACGGCCTCGCCGATTCCCTGGGCGGCCAGGTAGGCCACGAGCGCCGCCTCGCCGACGAGCGAAGGATCCTTCCCGCCGGTGTCGTCGAGGAGCCGCAGCGGCGCGGCCTCCTCCCCGGCGCCGACGATCCGGCGCGGCGCCGGCCAGCCGGGGATCATCGCGGCATTGAGGATCCAGGCGTCCAGGTTTTCGAGCGGCAGGGCGGCGAGCGTCGCGGCGGCGGCCGCCTCGGGCAGCGGGACGGCGCTCGAGGGCCGGGCGCCGGCCGCCGCCGTCTCCGTGCCCGGGGGGGCGGCTGCATCCGCCACGGCCCCGCGAAGGCTCGCGGATCGATCCGCGCGGGTCGCGCGCGCGCCCTCCTCGGCCAAGCGATGGTCGGCCGCCCCGGCGTCCTGCCCGGGAGCGGGGGCGGCCTGACGATCCGGGGCGGACCCCGGACGGGTGCCGCCCGGGGGTCCGGGGGCCCGGCGGTCGCGGAAAGGCTCGGCGTCTCCGGCATCGACGTCGGCGGCGTGGTCGGCAGGGCGAAGCATCGCCGCGAGAAGGGCCGGCCTGGGCGTGGGGAGCTGGCCGGGACCGAGGGCGGGCGGCTGCAGCAGGGCGCGCCGCGGCTCCCGGGCCTCGGTCTTCGAGCGGCTGCCGGGCGCTGGTGCTTCGGTCGGGTGCTCCTCGTGGCCGCGCGGCGGGGGGGCGGCCGGGGCCGCCAGGAACCGGAGCGCGACCGATGCGGGCAGGGGCGGGCGGAGTGCCGGATCGGCTCCAGGGAGCGCCTCGCCAGGCGGAGCGAAGGCCAGGCCGACCGGCTCGCGCGCGCGGCGCAGCTCGGCGGTGGCGGGCAGCGGGTTCTCGTCGCGGGCCGCTGGGGCGTCCGCCTCGGGGCCCTGGACGGCGGTGCCGCCGATGTTGCGGGCGATGTCGAGCGCCACGTTGACGCGCGCCATCTGTTCGACGAGGCCGATCAGCCGGTCGGCGGCTCCGACCATCATGGCGGGACGCCCTCGCGCCGGCGCAGCGCCAGGGCGAGCCTGAAGCGCTCGACCTCGGCGCGCATCTCCGCCGGGGTCTCGTCGGTGACACGGGCGTCGAAGCTCTCGAGGTGCCGGGCGGCGTCCCCGGCGCGGCCCTCGGCCAGAGCCAGTTCGAGGCGGTGGAACTCGACCGCCAGGCTGTCAGGCGCCGTCATGGCGGCGGCCTCGAAGGCGCGGCGGGCCTCGTCGCCCTGGCCGCGCAGGCGCAGGCAGATCCCGAAGCCGAGCCAGTGGTCGGTGCGGGTCGGCGCGACAACGCAGAGGGTGCGGAAAAGGTCTTCGGCACGGTCGTAGCGCCCGGCCGCGAACCAGTGATGGGCGCGCGCATAGAGGAGGTCGGCGACACCGGCGGGCAGGGCGAGGCTGTCGCCGACCGACCGGCCCGCCTGCAGGCCGGCGACCACGCGGGATCCGTCCATCCCGAGGCCGTCGAGCGCCTCGGCCAGGAGGCCCGCAAAGAGCCCCGCTTCCTGGGGGTCCAGTCCGAGCACCGCGCCGAGGCCGGGGCTCTCGGTCTGCGCGGCCGGTTCGCGGGCGGCGGTCGACATCGGCTCCTCCGGGGCGGTCGGGTTCAGCCGGCCATGGCCTGGATCTGCCGGCGCAGCCGCTCGGCCTCGGCGGCGATCGCGGACTCCCCGCTCCGGCCGGCCAGGGCGGCCGCCTCGGCGAGATCCTCCGCGGCCTCCGCGTAGGCGGCCATGCCGGCGCAGGCGCGGCCGGAGAGCAGCCAGCCGCGCGGGTCGGTCGGGGCGATCACGATCACCGCGGAGGCGGCCTGGAGCGCGAGGTGGTTCTCGCCCTGGACAAGCGCACAATTGGCGAGGCCGACCTGATAGTCGGGGTCGACGGGGTCGCAGAGCACCAGCGCGGCGTAGATGCGCATGGCCCGCTCGAGCTGGCCGCGCTCGATCAGCGCCTTGGCGATGTCGAGCCCGTAGCGGAGATCGGCCGGCTCCAGGCCCAGCTCCTTCCGGAACAGTCCCTCGACCAGTTGCCGCCCCATGTCGAGGGCCTCGGCAGAAGGCTCGATCCGCTGGTCCATGCCCTTCTCCCACCTGACATTCGAAACTGTGAATTTCTCATCTGAGCACGAAGCGAACCGTCGCGGAAGACGAGAGCTCGGCCGTGGGCCGGTCCCCGGTTCGCTACGGCCGGAAAATGAGGTCCTCGCCGATGCGTTCGGACGAGACGGGGGCCGGCCGCGCGGGCGCGGCGGCGCCCGGCCGGAGTTCGGCGCCCAGGATCTCGGCCTGGTAGACCACGTCCTGCACCGTCTCCTGCAGACGGGGTGGCGTGGCCGCGCCATACGGGACGGCGGCCTCGACCGTCACGGTCGACCGCGTCTGCGGGTCGAGCACGACGCAGCCCCGGTTGCCGACGACGAGGCCCAACCCGAGCCGGAGCAGGCGCGAGACCTGCCGGGCGCGCAACCCCGTGTCCTCCGAGAGCCGCCCGATCCGCGCCGACACCCAGATCCCGGCGCCGTCCGGTGTTTCCTCCAGAGAGACCTCGACGCCGTCGATCGACAGGACCACGCGCGGGCCGCGGCCGAGGTCGGGTGCGGGAAGGTCGAGAGACCGCCACAGGGCGGACACGGACTGCTCGAAGGCGCGGCTCATCGGGGTCCCGGCTTCAGATCTTGGTCAGGGCCTGCATCTGGTTGGCCTGCGCGTCGCGCAGTTCCTTGAGGAAGTTGATGATCGACTTGATCAGCTCGTCGAGCGACTGCTCGATCTCCTTCTTGGTGTCGGCCTGGCTCTTCTCGTACTCGGCGGTGGCCGCCGCGTCGGCGCCCTCGGCGTCGGCCTCCTTGGCCTCGGCCTGGCCCAACGAGTTGGACGCGCCGCTGACCGCACCGCCCAGGCTGTTCACCGAGCCGCCGATCGCGCCGACGCCGCCGGCCTTCGAGTTGCTGGCGGCCGACTGGGCGAGGAGGGAATCGCTGGTGGTCTTCGACACGCCCGGCGCATTCGCCGCCCCGGCGTCCTCGAAGGCCTTGGCGCCGCCGCGGATCGAGATGCCGGCGGCGGCGATCGAGATGGCCGCCGTCACCACCGACACGACGAGGGACACGATCGCGCCGGTCATGAGCGAGTCCGCCGCGTCCCGCATGCTGTTGGCCTGGGACTGGAGCTGGCTCTTTGCGGTCTCGTGCGCGGAGAGCCGGTCCTGCAGCGCGTCCTTGCGGGACTGTGCCGCGTTCTCGACCATGACCCGCGCGAGGAGATCGATGGTCGAGGAGGTCATGATGCGCGAGAGACGCTCCGCGGCGCCCTCGAGGTTGTCGATCGAGGCCTCGGTGTCTCCCGGGACGTTGCCGGACGCGGTCGGGGCGATGTCGGAGCCCTGCAGCAGCGCCAGGAAGATCTCCTTCTCGGCGGGCGGCATGTGCTCGACGCGGGCCTGGATGCCGTCCGCGAAGGCCTGGGCCTCCTGCTCGGGAACCTTCAGGTTGCCGGTCGAGGGATCGACGAAGGAGGCGGGCAGGTACTGGGTGTTGACGGAGATCATGGGGGCCTCCTGGTCTCAGCTGAAGCGGACGCGGGCGAGACTGTCGGCGCGGTCCTTCATGGAGTCGGTGATCGCGTCCAGCATGTCGTTGAAGCGGTTCATCGATCCGACCAGGCGGCTGATCGCCATGTCGATGAACTGGTCGAGGACCTCGAGCATGGCCTCCATGTCCTTGGCCTCGGCCTGCAGGTCGCGGCCCTCGGCCTCCTTCTCGGCGGCCTTGTAGTTGATCACCGCGGAGCTGACGTCGGCGGCGGTCGAGCCCACGGTCACGATGGCGTTGGCGATGGTGGAGACCGCCTGGATCATGTTGGCGACCGCGTTGGCCTGGCCGCCGGGCACGAAGAACATGGCGATCGAGACCGCGATGCCGGCCACGGCGAGAAGGGCCTTGAAGCCCATGTCGATGCCCATGGCGACCTCGTCGGAAGCCCCGAAGGCCTTGGCGAGGTTGCCCATGATGCCCGATCCGGTGCCGAGCTGGACCATGCTGTCGATGGCCATGACCATGCCGATGACGCCGGCGGTAATCAGCAGGGCGCCGACCGCCTGGAACCCGGGGATGGCCGACAGGAGGGCGCCGGCGATGATCGCGATCGCGGAGGCGATCGCCATGAAGATCGCCTTGATCCAGCCGAAGGGACCCTTCCGCTCCTCGGCGGCCTCCTTGATCTTCTTCTCGGCCTCCTCGAGCTTCTCGCGCTTGTCGGCGAGGCTCGTGCGCTTCATCTCGGTGTCGACGTTGATCTTCGATTCCTGCGATTTCGACTCGATGTCCTTCATCTTCTCGGTGATTTCGGCGAGAAGGACCTCGACCATGTCGCCGACCATCGTCGGGACCATCCGGGCGATGGCGCCCATGACCGCACTGTAGGCCGGCGTGGAAGGGTCGGGCGCCGCGCCGGTCTGGCCGACCACGCCGGAGCCGGTGATGTCGCGGCCGGTGAGACTTTCGAGGGTGCTCGAGTAGATGCCGACCGAGCCGATGGAGGAGGAGCCGATCTTGACGTCGGACATGGGGTGATCCTTTCGGGAGAGGGTGGGGACGTGGGCCGTCAGGCCCCGGCGGCCTTTTCGGCCACCACGGCGAGGAGCTGTTCGGCCCGTGCCGCCGTGTCGGCGTCCTTGGATCGGTTGGCGAAGTCCCGCGCGTTGGTGAAGCAGTCGCCCGCGCTCTCGTATTCCTGGTTGGCGAGGAAGCACTCGCCGAGCCGGAGGTGTCCGGCGCCGTTGGTCGCGTCGAGGGCGAGGAAGTGGACGTAGAGCTTGCCGGCGGTGGCGTAGTCGCCCTGCAGCTGGTACGTGCCGGCCAGCGCGAAGATGGTCCGGGCGTCGAGCGGCTCGAGCTGGTAGAGCACGGTCAGGACGTCGCGCGCCTTGGCGGGCTCGCCCGCCTCCAGGAGCCGGTAGGACTGGACGAACAGGGCGTCGCGGTGCTCCGGCTTGAAGCCGAGGATCTCGCCGAGGGACATGCCGTCGCGCATGTGCTCGATGACGCTGCGCTGGCGCGGAGTGAGGTCGGCCTTCTCGAGGAACTCGGCCATGCGGGGCACCATGATCCCCATGGCGTTCTCCCATTCCGCCGGCGAACTGGGCAATCCGTCCAGAATCGACATCGTCTCGTCTCCGTCGCCCGCACCGCCGAGGTGGGGCATGACCGGAATGTTAGCTCGACCGGGGCAGGGCGGTGTGTCGAAGGTGACAGGCCGGACGGTTCGTCTCAGCGCTCGTCCGGGCCCGTGGCGGTGCCGTGCCGGAGGTAGCTCTCGACGGCGTCGCGGGCCCGGTCCCCGTCGCCGAGCTCGAAGAGGCAACGGGCCTTGACGTAGCGGCGCATGCGCTGGCGCTCGGTCATGCGATACTGGCCGAAGCGCTCGATGGGGTCGATCCTGTCGAGTTCGTCGAGGCAGGCGAGGGCGCCCGGCCAGTCCTGACGGAAGAAGCGCATGACGGCGCGGCCGAGCACCACGTCGGCGCCCGCGTCGCCGAGGGCGTGCAGGGCTTCGAGGATCGTGGAGGCCCGGTCGACGTAGCCGTGCTGGGCGAGGACGAAGACGTGGAGCAGAAGGAATCCGCGGACGCGGTCCGGCAGGGGAGCGCCGTCGGGCGGCACGGCGGATCCGAAGTCGCTCTCGTGCTTCATCCGCGCAACAGCACGGCCAGGGCCCGCCGGACCTCCTCGTCGAGCTCCGCGGCCGCCTCGAGATGCTGGGCGGCGCGGTCGAGCACGTCGCGGCGGCGGCCGGCGGTCGCTTCGGCGGCCTCGCGGAAGATGGTGCGGGCAGACAGGCGTGCATCGGCGAGGACGGAGGGCTCGAGCAGGTCGGGGTCGAGCGTCTCGGGCTGGAGCAGCAGCGGCAGGCGCTCATCCAGCGAAGGGCGGCGCAGGACCTCGTCCAGGGGGCGGAACTGGGGCAGGAAGGCCGGCGGCAGCCCGCTCTCCCGGGGCAGGTGGACCTCGTCCTGGACCTGCCACCGGGTGATCTCCTCGACGCCGCGGTCGAGACTGCGGATCCGCATGGGTACGCCTCCGTTCAGCCGCCGGTCGCCCGGCCGATCGACTGGATGGTGTCGAACAGCTTGGAGAGCGCCCCGGTCGCCAGGTCGAAGTGCCGGTCCTTCTGCTTGTTGAGCGAATTGATGTCGTTCATCTTGATCTGGCTCTGCTGATTGATGATCGTCACCGTGTCCGACAGCCGCGTGCCCAAGCTGTCCCAGGTCGTCTTGTAGTGCTTTTCCAAGTAGTTGCCGGCGTTGTTGAACATGTCCTCGTCGGGGCGGTCGGCGCCCCGCATGGACTCGATCGGATGAGCTATGCCGCCGAGCGCGTCCTCGAACATCGACACGATCTTGCGCTGATCCACGGTCAGGTTGCTCACCGACTCGTTGTCGGTGGTGTTGCCGAGGACGTTGCGCTGTTCGTCGGTCTCCTCCGGGTTGAACTTGCCGGCCACGTCGTTGACGATCTGCTGCATCACCGCATAGGTCTGCAGCAGGGCGTTCTGCTGATTGACCTCCTCGGTCTCGGCGATGACCCGGGCCTCGACCGTCAGATTGTAGTTGAGCTGCAACATGAATACGAGGGTCGGCACGTCGAGGCGCTTGTCTGCGACCGTCCCCGTCGCGGCGATCCGCAGCCGGTCGTTGTCCAGGGCCAGGATCCGCTTCTCCTGCTCCATGAACGCTTTGAAGCCGTTGGCTATGGTTTGTCCCGAATCGGTGCTGACCACGTTCACCCACTGGGTGCCGAACGGAAAGCGGGTCGACAGGCTCTCCTGCGTCGTGACCGCGAAGGCCAGCGCACGATCATAGCGCGTCTTGATCAGGGCGATCTGCGCGTCGATGTCCTTCTGCGAGAAGACCGCCTGGTTGTCGAGGCGAGTCTTGATGTTGTTCAACTCCTTGAGAAAGATCTCGTAGTTCCGCACGGGTGGATTGTCGTAGGCCAGTTGATCGAGCCGGCCCGTGTGCGTGCTGTTGATGGCGCTGATGGCCGCGTCGACGTCCGCCTTGGCGTCCGCACGGGCGTCCAGATAGGTGTCGGTGCCGGTCGGTGTGAGGCCGAGCTTGAGGCCGACGCCGGTCGAGCTCGTGAAGGCCCCCTCCTTGGTGATGCGGATCTGGTCGACGAGGGGCATCTTCGAGAAGTCGGCCTTGGCCAGGTTCTCCACCACATAGATCCGCTGGTCGTCGTCCGACACGATCACGGTGATGGGCGGCTGGGCGCCCCTGATAGTGACCCCCTTCTGCGCGCCTGTGGCGCCCGGAATGCTGCCGGACGCGGACGACCCGTTGGCCTGTACGTATTCGAGCTGGTAGGCCGAGTGCCAGGACATGAACTCGTTGGGATCGAGGGTGGTCGGGCTCTTGGTGATGTCGGCGGGCGGGTTCGGCAGCTTGTTGGTGACGCCGTCGAAGAAGGGGAAGAGCTTGTCCACCGTGTTGGCGATGACTGGCGAGGTGGTCGCCTGGCTGCCGGGGAGGTAGTGGTAGGGGATCGGCTCCGCCTGCCCGGGGCTCGGCGGGTTGAGGACGCCGATGCTGGTCGCGGGGTTGAACCAGAAGTTGGACATCGGTCCCTCTCTCGCGGCGGGCCAGCGCGGCCCTCAGATCTTCAGGACGACCCGCCGGCGCCTGGCTTCGGCGGCGACCGGGGTTGCGGGCGGGGCGGGCGGCGGGGCGGGCTCACCCGACCGCGCTTCGACGAGGACGCGCACCCTTGCGTTCAGCATGTCGACCAGGAAGTCGATCTCCGCCATGTCCTGGGCATGTGCCATCTCGGCGACGATGCCGGTCGCGACGGGATCGGCGCGGACCAGGTCGGAGGCGGCGACCGTCTGCAGGGCTCGGCGGATCTCCTCGAGGACCCGCCGCCAGTCCTCGGCGCTCGCGCGCGGCTGCTGGCGCGCCAGGAACGCCTCGGCCGCCGCGATCGCCTCCGCGGCCGAACCGGTTCCCGGTTTCCCGGGCGGCGGGCGGCTTGCGTCCCGATCCTCGACGTCCGTCATCACGCGGCCTGTCCTCCGCCCCGCACGGGCTCCCGCCCCACTTTAGCCGAGAGGCCGGCGTCCCCTGTGACGAACGTGACATGCGCGGCCCGCCCGGGCGGGTAGCCTGGAAGGCCGAGATCCCCGAGGACTGGAACGAGTGCCCGACGCACCCGTCGCGATCATGAAGGCGGTTCTGACGCTGCCGCCCGCGTCGCCGGACCCGGACGTCCGGAGCGCCGAGTCCGGCGCCTTGTGGCGGGCGGGGCTGGCGCGGTTGGGGGGACCGGCGGCGGAGGCGCTCGATCGCCTCGCGGGGGATGTCGGCATCGGGCCGGGGTCCGCCGGCCCGACGGGGGTCGTCCGCTTCGACGATCTGCGGGTCGCGGCAGCGTCCGCGCTCGCTGCGCTCGACGGGACGTCGCCGGCCGGCGCGCTCGCCGGTGCGATCGCCCCCCTCGTGATGCTGTGCGGGAACGACGCGTCGGGTCCGGACGGTCTCATCGGCCTTGCGGCCCTCGCCGTCCGCCGGGACGACGTGGCCGCGGCGGCCGTCTTCGCGGGCGAGGCGCTCCGGCTGGCGCCGGGCCATCCGCGCGCGGCCTGCCTCGCCGGCTTCGCGGCGCTGGCGGCCGGCGACCGCAAGGGCGCGCAGCAGCTCCTCGCCGGCACCGCGCGCCTCGCCCGGCGCCGCCCGGAGTACCGGGAGGACCTGCGGGCCGCGCAGCAACTCCTGCTCATCATGCATCTGACGTGACCGCCATGGCTGGGGAGCCCACCGGGATGACCGACCTCGAACCAGACGACGTCCGCGCGCTCGCCGATCTCGGCTTCCTGGCGCTGTCGCGGGGGCTCGGCGTGGAGGCCGAGGCCATCTTCGAAGCGCTGCGGGCGGTCAGGCCCGGCGAGGAGGCGCCGCTCATCGGCCTCGGCCTCGTCCGCCTGGCGGCGGGCGAGTTCGACCGGGCCGTCGCGCAGTTTCGGGCCGCGCCGAAGACCGATGCGGCCTTGACGTTCCTGGGCATCGCGCTGCTGCGCCAGGGCGCGCTGGCGGAAGCCCGGCGGGTGCTGGAGACGGTGGCGGCGGCCGGGGAGGGCGGCCCCGCGGACCTGGCCCGCCAGACCCTCGCCGAGATCGGCTGAAGGGTCTGCGGCGGACCGCCGGAGCGGTCCGCCGGGACCGGACGGTCAGGAGCCGATGAGAACGCCGGCCTGGCGCCCGTTCACAAGCTCGTTCACCTTGTCGTAGACCGCCATGGCGCTCGCGAAGAGCTGCCGGGCATCGCCGTCCGATCGGCGGTCGTTCTGGAACTGGCCGAGCGTCGGCGGCCCGGCGTCGAGCATCTGCTGGCGCTCCTGCGGCGAGAGGCTGGCCACCACCTGGTCGACGCTCGTGTAGACCTCCTGGACCGCCTGATCCTGGCGGGCGGCGACGAACTCGAGCGCCCGCATCTGCGATTCCAGCGTGGCCTGGCCGATGCGCTTCTCGGAGGCGTCCAGATCCAGCGTGCCGATGCTGCCGTGGTGGACGACGATCACGTTGGGGCCGGCGTCGCGGACATTCTGGGTGTCCTGCTGCTTGTTGAGCGCGAAGTTCTTGTCGCCGGCGATCCGGCCGACGAGCTTGTCGATGAAGCCCGGCTTGGTCTTCGGCGGCGCCTCCGGGTCGTGCATCTTCTTGTAGGCCTTGCCGCCGTCGTCGAAGGTCATCAGCAGGGTCTTGGAGTTCGCCTGTTCCAGGTCCCGCGTCGCCTCGGCGAGGGCCTTGCCGGCAAGCTCGATCCGCCCGGCGTCCCGGGACTTGACGGCGTCGTCCATCTCGGCCTGGGCGGTCGCGACCTTGTCCTTGAACGGCTGCAGGATGGCGTTGGACGGCATGTTGGAGCCGACGCCGCCGTCCACCCAGGTCTTGCCGTTGAAGTCGACGGAGGCGAAATACAGCGGGATGCTCATGGAGATGCGTCCCGCGACGGCGATCGGCATGTCGGGCGCGGTATCGGCGTTGAAGTAGGCGAGCTGGGAGTCCGAGCGGTTCATGCCGGTCAGGGTCAGTTCCTTGATATCGGGGAAGATCTTCGCCATGGCCCGGAGGTCGCCGAAGGTGACCATCTTGTCGGTGCGGTTCGCCTCGAAATTCGGCGGCTCCTTCAGGATCTCCATGCGGGCGAACTCGGCGTCGCTGAGCGTCCCGTCGGCATGAGCCTGCACGACCGTGTCCCAGTTCTGGTCGAGCTTGTCGTAGGCGCGCATGGAGGAGACTTCGTCGAGGGTCCTCAGAGCCGTGCCGGCCGTATGGCCGACGCGGTGCCCCATGCTGACCATGGGGTAGCATTCCTTGAAGTTGCTCGGCGTGCCCTTCAGGCCGTTGATGTCGGTGTTCTTGGAGAACTCCGCGAAGGTTTCGGCGGACATGCCGCAAGCGAGACCCACAGCCGTCAGCGCACCGGCCGAGGTGCCGACGATCTGCTTGAGGTCGCTCAGGGCGCCGCTCTTCTCGAGCTCCACCAGGGCGGCCGAGTTGCCGATGCCCTTGGCGCCCCCGCCGCGCAGGATCAGGTTCTCGATCGGCGGAGCCGGCTTGGTGACGACCAGCTTGATCTGGCCGTCCGCCGTCTTCAGCGGGGTCACGTGCGGGGTCGTGTCCGGCTTACCGTAGATCGTGGTGAACTGCACCATCTTCTGCAGCGACTTGACGTTCGCCGTGTGGACGGCGGCGTTGAAGTCGGCGCGGCTCATCTTCTTGCCGGCGAGTTCCGGCTGGGCGAAGGTGTCGTTGACGATCTTGTCGAGCGCCTTGGCGCCCGCCCTCTCCAGGTTCCTCTGCATCGCCGGGGTGAGCTGCAGCTCGGCCCCGAGCTTCGCGACGCTGGTGCTGAAGTGCTCCTTGAACTGGCTCCGCGCCTCCTGGAGCTGCGCCTGGGATCGCGTCGGCTCGCGCTTGAGGAAGGCGAACATGCTGTGCTTGGGCTTGGCGGCATCGACCGTGCTCTGCCACTTCATCGTGGCGCTGGGCGGCATGCGGGCGCCATGGACGTCGCTCATGATGCGGTCCTCCCCGGACGAAGGTCTGAAAACGAAAGGCGTCAGATGGTATGAAGCGTCACGTCGGGGGCGTCGGCCGGCATGAGGGCGGCAAGCACCTCGCGCAGCTCGGTCGCCTGGGACGATGCGTACTGGATGAGGTCGGACACCTCGCCGTCTTCGAGATCGGCGAGGGCGGCGCGGACCGTGACGGCAACGAGGCCGGCGGGCGTGATGCCGACCGCGAAGGGGTTGCCGCGCAGCGCCAGGCCGTTCAGCTGCAGGAGGAGCCTGACGACCGCGTTGCGCACGCCGCCGAAGAGCCCCGTGGCGTCGAGCACGAAGGCGTCGACGATCACCTCGCGGCCATTCGGGTGCAGGGTCAGGCGCACGGGCAGATCCTCGTCGAAGAGGAGATCGACGGTGGTCGCGCTCGATGCCTCGATGTCCGGGCCGATCGACTGGACGACCCGCGCGAAGGCTTCGTTCTCGATGAGGCTTGTCATAGCGGGAGCCACACGTTGCCGTCGTTGAGGTCGAGGGGTGCGTCGGCGGCCGGTGCCGTGCGCGGGCGGGCCGCCGCGAGGAGGGCCGCGACGGCGGCCTCAACGGTTTCCGCGGTCGCGTGGCAGCGGGGCAGGACCATGCCGAAGCCGAGCCGGCCGGCCTCGTCGGCCGTCGCCACGATCCCGTCGTCGATCCGGCGCAGCCAGGTCGCCTCCAGCCAGGCCCAGCCGAGGTCGCCCGCCGTCTCCGCGTCGGCCGGCGCCGGCTGCGGGGCGCTCAACAGGAGGGTGGTGACCTCGGCGCCGCCGACCCGCACCAGGTCCAGGACGCGGTCCTCGCCGAGATCGACCGAATAGGTCTCGGATTCCGTGTCGGCCGCGTCGCGCCATGGCGCGAAGGCGGTGCCGAGCATCTCCTCTGCAAGTTCTCTGTCCACGTGCAGGCCTCCCTCGCCGACAGAATATCCATAGCGAAGGCTGCGTTGCCGCCTGTCACATAGATCACATTCGCATGCAGGCATGGCTTCCGGCCGGCACGCCGGGGCGGCGCCCCGGGGCCAGGCGCCTCAGCGCGAGCACGCCCGTCCCGTCCAGGACCTTGTTCCAGGATTGCAGGAGGTGACGACCGCCACGGCGGCATGCGCTGGGTGCCGGAGGGCACCGAGGCGCCGCTGCCGACCGAGCAGGACGGCATCGCGGTGCTCAGGGTCCGGCATGTCGGCAACCGGCTCCCGGGTGACGGCGGACTTCGCGCCCGGCAGCGCGACCACCGCCCTGGTCACGATCCACCTCAAGGCGTGACCGGCGCGGCCGGCCGGAGAGCCGCGAAGCCCGGGCCCGCCCGCGTGGAGCCGGTTCGGGCCGGGCATCGCCGGCCCGAACCGTTCCCGTCCTACTTGGCCTCGACGGACAGCCTGGAGATCCGTCCGGTGAAGCGGGATTTGGCCTCCGACCCGATGGCCTCGACCACCGGCGTTCCCAGGTCTATGCCGACATCCGCCGTCTCGTCCGCGGAGAAAATCCCGGCTTGCGTGACGTCGATGCGACCGGCGGCAACCTGTTGGTCATTGACGAAGAGGGTGCCCTGGCCGCCCTTGCCCGGACCGCCGCCGTCGTAGTCGAACCTGAAGCTCACCTTGGCCTTGCCGGGGGCGAGCTTCGTCGGCGCCATGATGGTCGTGTGACGCATGCCCAGGAAGTTGTACTCGTATCCCGGCACGCCGTCCTTCACGAACAGGGACCAGCCCCCGAAGCGGCCGCCCTGGGCGATCAGGGTGCCGTTGGCGCCGGACGCCGGGACCTCGATGTCGGCGACGATGAGGTTGGAGCGGTTCTTCACGTTGAGGAAAGCGCCTTCCAGCATTCCCGTCATGCCGTCGGTCAGCACGATCGACGTGCGGCCACCCATGAGATCGGGGCGGCCGACGGCGGCGGCGTCCAGGCGCTCGAAGACCCGGTCGTCCAGGGGAAGGACGCCGTAGGTCTCGGCTTCCTTCAGGAAGAGGGCCTGCAGCTCCGCCAGCTTGTCGGGCTTGGCGGCGGCCAGGTCGTTGGCGAGGCTGAAATCGGAGCGGACCTCGTACAGCTCCCAGGCGGAGTTGTCCTTGACGGACCGGCGCGGTTTCGCCTCCCAGGGCGCCCGGTGGATCGTGCGGGCGAACCACCCGTCACTGTAGACGGCGCGGTTTCCCGCGATCTCGAAATACTGGGTCGTATGCTGTTCCTTGGCTTTGGCGTCTTCGAAGGAGTAGACGAGGCTCTTGCCCGCCATCGGGATCTGCTTCACCCCGTCGACCGACGTGGGTTCCGGCAGCCCCACGGTCTGCAGGACGGTCGGGGCCACGTCGATGACATGGCTGAACTGGCTGCGGATCTCGTTCTTCGCCTTGATGCCCTTGCGCCAGGACACCACCATGCCGTTGCGGGTCCCGCCGAAGTCCGACGGCACCTGCTTCATCCAGCCGAAGGGGGCGTTGAAGCCGACCGCCCAGCCCGCCGCCATGTGCGGGTAGGTTTCGGGGCCGCCCCACTTGTCGATCAGTTTCAGCATGTCCTCGACGGTCTCCGACACACCGTTGAAGTAGGTGTATTCGTTGAACATGCCGTTCTGGCCGCCCTCACCGCTGGTTCCGTTGTCGCCAGCGATGTAGAAGACCAGTGTGTTGTCGGCCTGGCCGACCTCGTCGAAGGCCTTGAGAAGACGACCGACTTCGGAATCCGTGTATTCGACGAAGCCGGCGAAGACCTCCGCCTGCCGGGCGAAGAGACGCTTCTCATCGGCTGAGAGCTTGTCCCAGTCCTTGATGGCGGCGGGCTTCGGGGCGAGCTTCGTCCCCTGCGGGACGACGCCGAGCTTGATCTGCCGCTCCAGCGTCTCCTCTCGAACCTTGTCCCAGCCCTGGTCGAACTTGCCCTTCCAGCGATCGATCCACGGCTTCGGAACGTGGTGCGGCGCGTGGGTCGCCCCGGGGGCGAAATAGACGAAGGTGGGCTTGTCGGGCGCCATCGCCTTCTGGTGCATGATCCAGGCGCGCGCCTTGTCGGTCATGTCGGTCATGAAGTGGTAGTTCGGGTCGGCCGGCAGTTCGACCTGGGCCGTCCCGTCGAACAGGAACGGGGCCCATTGGTTCGTCTCTCCGCCGATGAAGCCGTAGAACTTGTCGAAGCCCTGGCGATTGGGCCAGCGATCGGTGGGGCCGGCGACGCTCGTTTCCCAGGCGGCGGTCTCGTGCCACTTCCCGAAGGCACCCGTGGCATAGCCGTTCAGCCGCAGGATCTCGGCGAGCGGCGCGGCCGTGGCCGGGACCTGTCCGGTGGCACCGGGAAAGCCCGTGGCGAGTTCGGTGATGTAGCCCATGTTGACGGTGTGGTGGTTGCGACCGGACTTCAGCGCGGCCCGGGTCGGCGAGCACAAGGCTGTCGTGTGGAAGTTGTTGTAGCGGAGGCCTTCCTGGGCCAGGCCGTCCAGGGTCGGCGTGGCGATCGGCCCGCCGAAGGTGCTCGGCGCGCCGAAGCCGAGATCGTCGATGAGCACGATGACGACGTTCGGCGCTCCCGCGGGCGCCTTGACCTCGAAGCGGGGTGGTACCTTCGCATCCCGCGCATCGATTTCCGTGATGGGCTGCCTCGCCGGCTCGGCCACCGGGAGAACCGAACGATCCAGCTGGCTCTGCTGGGCGGTCGCGATCTGCGGTGCGCATAGAGCCAACACCGCGGGCCCCAAAGATAAACTCGTCACTCGATACAATGACTTACGCATGATCTCTCCCCCGCATCGGCCGGAATTCTTCTAATATTCGAGGGACTTTGCGGGAACCGGGCGACAGGATCGAGTGCGGGACACTACATAGTTGCCGGGGCGTTTGCGGACCGCCGTCCGACTCGGCCGAAGTTCAGCCCGATTTCGGGTGGAGCAAGCGGCGCCGCGATTCCACGACGACCTGCAGGCCGAGGATCACCAGGGCGATCAGGCCGTAGATGGCCGCGACGACGAGGAGGACCTGGATGGCCTTGTAGGTGTCGGCGATGATGGTCGTGGAGGTGGCGGTGAGCTCGGTGACCGCCACCAGGCTGGCGAGCGAGCTGCCCTTGACCATCTGCACCGCATTGGAGAAGAGGGCCGGGGAGGCCGCCGCGTAGGCCTGCGGGACGAGGACCTTGAGGTAGGTGGCGACCGGGCCGAGGCCGAGGGCGCGCGCCGCGTCCGCCTGGCCGGCCGGGATGCTTTCGAAGCCGGACCGGAGGAATTCGAGGTTGTAGGCGGTGGAGGCGAAGATCAGGCCGACGATGGCGGCCGGCACGGGCTCGAGATAGATCCCCAGGCGCGGCAGCCCGTAGTAGAGCGCGAACAGGATGGCGAGCGCCGGGACGGCGCGGGCGAAGAAGCTGTAGGCCAGGACGACCCGGCGCAGCCGGGCCCCCGGCCGCTGCATGTGGATGGCGAGCGGGAGGGCCAGCAGGTTCGAGGCGACGATCACGGCCAGGGAGATCGCGAGCGTCATCCGGCCGCCGGCCAGCAGGAGCTCGCGATAGTAGGGGTCGGCCAGGAAGCTCATCGGTGCGCCGGCTGCCTCTCGTTGAACGCGAGAAGGGGCATGACGATCAGGACGTAGAGCCCGGTCGCGAGCGACAGGAACAGGAACGGCGCATTGCTGGCGGCGATCGCCTGCTTGGTCACGTACATGAGTTCGCTGACCGAGATCGCCGAGGCGATCGAGATCCGCTTGATCGTGCCGATCGCGTAGGTGATCCAGCCCTTGCGGGCGATGGGCAGGAGCTGGGGCAGGACGACGGCGCCGTAGACCTGCCAGGGCCTCATCCCGAGCGCCCTGCCGGCCTCGAACTGTCCTTCCGGGATCACGCCGAGCGCTCCCTTGAAGACCTGGAAGTCATACGCGATGCCGACGAGGCCGAAGGCCAGGATCGTGGAGGCGACGGGGTCGATGGCGGCGCCGATCTGGCGTCCGCCGAAGAAGACCGCGAAGAGGACCACCAGTTCGGGAATGGCGCGGAGCACGCCGCTGAAGGCTTCGATGGCCCAGCGCAGCGGCCGCGGGGCGTCCCGGTTGACCAGGGCCAGCAGCAGGCCGAAGACGGCGGAGATGGTGAAGACGGCGGCCGCAATGGCCAGGGTCAGGGCGGTCGCCGTCAGCAACCTCGGCATCCAGGCCGCAGCGAGCCCGAGCGCTGCCGAGAGGTCGGCCATCAGTCGGCCGCCGACCAGTCGAGCGACGCGCCGAACCACTTTTCGCCGAGCGCCTTCAAGGTCCCGTCCTTGCGCCAGCCGACGAAGAGCGCGTCGATCCGGTCGGCGAGGACCTTGTTCTTCGGGCCGACGGCGACGGACTGGGTGATCGGCGCGAGGACATCCGGGACGACCACGATGCCGTCGACCTTGCCGGTCCTGACGAGGTAGTTGGGGCCGAGGAAGTCATGGGCGGCGAAGTCGATCCGCTTGTTCTTCAGGTCCAGGAAGAGCTCGGTCGCGCCCGGATATTCCCTCACCTCCGTCACGCAGCCCGGGGGAAGCTTCTCGCGGGCGGTCTTCTGGAACGCGCCGCCGCGGACTGCCCCCATGACCTTCCCGCAGACCGACTTCCAGCCGGTGATCTCGGGCGAGTCGCTGCGGCGGGTCACGGCGACGCCGTTGACGATGTAGGGCGAGAGCAGGAAGAAGTCGGTGGCCGCCAGCCTCTGCGGGGTGCGCGTCACGCCCGAGGCGATCATGTCGAACTGGCCCGACGCGAGGCCGGGCAGCAGGCCGGCGAAGTCGAACTGCTTGAACACGACCTTGAGGCCGAGTTCCTTGCCGATCCGGTTGGCGACGTCGATGTCGAAGCCGTCCAGGTCACCGGAGGGGCCGGTCATGCTGAAGGGGGGCGCGGAGCCGGAGGTCCCGACGGTCAGAGTGTCGGGGGCGACGAGGTTCGCCTTGAAGTCCTGGGCGGCCGCCGGTCCGGCCCACAAGGCGCCGGCGACGGTCAGGGTGGCGAGCAACCTGTGGACGAACAACATCGGGTAGCCTCCGTCGAATGATCTTGCGTGCCGGTGCCTCGATGGATAGCTCTTAAGTCTCGGTGGCACAAAGCAGAGAAGCACAAGTCTAGAATGCGATGAAACTCCGCTTCAAGCTGAATCACCTCTACCAGGGGCAAAACGCACCCTTTCTTCATGCTGTCGACGCCGGCCTCTTTGCCGAACGCGGACTGGAGGTCGAATTCGTCGAGGGTTTCAGTTCCTCGCTGGTCACCCGCGCGATCGCGAGTGGCGAGGCGGATTGCGGATACGGCGACGTCTCGTCCCTGATGACCCATGCGGTCGACACCGGCGCGGCGACGATCCAGGCCGTCATGCCGGTCTATCGCCGCAGCCCCTGCGCGCTCGGCTACCTGCGCCCGGGGCCGGCCCTGGCCCTTCACGAGATCGAGGGCGGCGTGCTGTGCGGTCCGCGCGGCGACACGTCGGCCCGTCTCCTGCCGCTCCTGCTGGCGAAGAACGGTCTGGCCGGGATCCCCTACGAGATGCGCTTCGTCGATCCGGAGGAGCGGGACGCCCTCGTGGCGGGCGGGCGCGTGCTCGCGGCCACGTGCTTCGACGCCACGCTGAAATTCGCGATGATCATGCGCGGGCACGACAGCAGCGCCGTGCGCTTCCTCTATTTCGCGGACCACGGCCTCGACATCTACACGGGCGCGGTGGTGTGCCGTGCCGATCTCCTGGTAGCGCATCCCCGGCTCCTCGACGACCTCCGCGCGGTCACGCACCGCGCCTGGCTCGACTGCCTGGCCGATCCGGCCCTCGGCGTCGCCGCCGTCACGGCCCGCGCGCCCTGGCTCGACCCGGCCCTGGTCCGCGCGCAACTCGAGTGGGTCACGAGCCGGCAGATCTTCCCGGACGGGCCGAGCGACATGGCCTTCGAGCGGGACGGCGACCAGATGGCGGCCACGGTCGACTGCGCGCTCCTGGGGCGAGAGGGCCTCGGGGCGTTCACGAGGGAGTCCCTGATCGCGGCGGTCTGCCCGGCGTGAGGGAAGGCCAGCGGCCAGTCCTGTCGGTGGCGGTCGAGCGCCGCTCCCGCGCCAGCGTTTCGAACAGGTCGATCCAGGCGGGCAGGACCCGGTCGGCGGCGTAGCTGCGTTCGACGTGGCGACGCAGCGCGTCCCCGAGGCGAACCCTCAGTTCGGGGTCGCGGGCGAGCTCCTCGACGGCGTCCGCCAGGGCGGCGGGATCCTCGTGGGGCACGAAGATCCCGGTCTCCCGGTCCCGGATCTGTTGCCCGGTCCCGTTGTCGCGGGTGCACACGACCGCCAGCCCGGCGGCGCCGGCCTCCGCGATCACGTGCGGCATGCCCTCGCCGCGCGCGCACCAGACGAGCATGTCGAGGCCGGCGAGGAGGCGCGGCACGTCCGCCCTGTCGCCGGTGAAGACCATGTCGTCGAGGCCCAGGGATCTGGCGAGCGCGTGAAGCTCCGCCTCGTATTCGGGCATTAAGGCATCCGCGCCGCCGACGATCACGAAGCGGACGGGGGCCTGCCGCGCCCGGAGGAGCGCCGCGGCGCGGATCACGTCCTCGACGCGCTTCTTCCGGTCGAGCCGCCCGATCCAGCCGACCAGCACCGTCCGGTCGTCCGCCTCCCAGGACCGGCGGATGTCGGGGCGCGCGGCGGGGTCGAACTCCGCGAGGTCGACCATGCTGGGGATCTCCAGGACGTGGTCTGGCCTGTCCGCCATGCGCGATCGGGCGGCCTCGCAGATGGACCGGCAGACCCCGACGTAGCGCGCCGTGAGATGCTTCGGTCCGGCCAGGGCTTCGCAGACGAGGCCGCCGTGCTCGACGAGGAGGGGACGCCGCTCCGGCGCCATCCGTTTGAGCGCGGGAAGGACGTCCGGCACTGCCTGGCAGGCGACGACGATGTCCGCGCCGGCCATCCGCTCGGCGAGGTACGAGACCGTGTCGTCGAAGGACAGGCGGTAGGGCGTGGTGTCGACCGGGACGGCGAGTTCGGCGAGCTGGCGATGGGTCTGCTCCGGCATCCCGTCCTTGCGGAAGCAGGCGACCACCTCGAGCCGGTAGCGGGATCGGTCCAGGCGGCGGGCGAGGAGCCGGAGCTCGGTCTCCTCGCCGCCCACCACGAGCCAGCCGAAGACGAAGAGGATGCGGATCGGGGCGGTCACGGAGAGACCTGGAAGACGACCTGGACGAAGGCGCGCCGGTGGCGGACGAGGTCGGCCAGGAAGTCCGGAGCGGCGTCGAAGGGCACGATGTCGGTGATCAGGCCGGTGCGGATCGGCTCCGCCTCGGCGCGCAGGAAGGCCAGCGTCTCCCGCGCCAGCCGCCGACGGTTCCAGGTCGCGTCGAGGCCGCGCGGCACGCGCCCGATCTGGGCGCAGCGGAGCGCGAGCCCATTGTGGTGGAACTCCTCGCCGAGCCGGACGGCCTCGGCGCCGCCCTGGTAGAAGGCGAGGTCGATCACGGTGCCCTGCGGGCGCAGGAGCTTCAGGGCCTGCTGCAGGCTGCCCCCATTCGCCCGGCACTGGAAGACGACGTCTGCGCCGCGGGCGCGCCCGTCGCTCCACAGGTCCTTGACGGTCTGCCAGGCCCCGGCCTCGGGGATGGCCTCCAGCCCCAGCGCGGCCACCTTCTGGCGCCGCCAGGGATCCGGGTCGGCGACCAGGACCGCTCCGGCCCCGAAGCGGCGGCAGAGCAGGGCCGTGAGCAGGCCGACCACGCCGGCCCCCATCACCACGACGTTGCGTCCCCGGACGCCGTCCCCGAGATCCCGCACGTCCGCGCCGTACAGGTCCGCGGCCGCGTGCAGGAGGCCGTTGGCGGCGATCGGACCCATCTGCGCGACGTAGATGCCGAGGATCGGGTCGAGGTCGCCGAGGGGGAGGAAGAACTCCGACCCGGCGTCGGCCGTGTGTCCGGTCTTGTGGCCGTAGGTCATGGCGACGACGTCGCCGTCCCGCACCGCCGGGCTTCGCGTCTCGACGACGCGCCCGACCTCCATGTAGCCCAGGAACGGGACCGGATAGGCGAGGCCGGGCTCGCCGGGGACGAAGACCGCGTAGGGTTCGTCCCAGCGGGCGGCCAGGTAGGGGTTGGTCCCTTTCAGGAAGGTCAGCTCGGTGCCGGCGGACAGGCCCGTGTACAGGGTTTCGACGCGGAACTGGCCCTCGCCCGGGTCACCCTCGCGGTAGGACCAGATGTAGGGGCGGCCCGGCGCCTCGACGCCGAGGGAGCGGATCTCGCGTTCAGCCATGTCGTGCCTCCGCGTCCAGGCGGATCGGGCGACCCTCGCGCGCCGAACGGGCGGCCGCCATCGTGAGCCGGTGCGTCTTCAGGGCTTCGGCGTAGGGAGCCCGGATACGGTTCGGCCGGCCGAGTACCGCGTCGACGAAGTCCCGGTCCTCGCGCAGGAACGGGTCGCCTGTCGCCGGCCGCACCGGGCGGCCCTGACCGACGTCGACCATGAGTTCGAACTCGCTCAGCTCGATCGCCAGCCCGTCGGCGAAGAGATGGAGCCCGATCCGGTGCGGCCAGTGGAGCAGGCAGGTGGACGAGATCGTGCCGACGGCGCCCCCGGCGAAGCGCAAGGCGGCGGTCGAGGCCTCGGCGATGTCGCAGGCGGGGTAGTCCGGCCGCGGCGTCCGGCCCGCGATGGCGTAGACCTCGGAGACCTCGCCGACCAGCACCCGGGCGAGGTCGAAGATGTGGGTCGTCTGCTCGACCATCTGTCCGCCGGACCGCGACTCGCTGATCCACCAGGCCGGCGGCGGCGTGGCATCGAGCCAGTAGCCCGTCACGAGCCGCGGCGGGCGCGACCTCAGGTGCCGGGCGGCCTCTTCGGTGGTGTCGAGATAGCGCCAGTGGTACCCGACCCCGGTGACGAGCCGCTGCCGCTCGACGGCGGCCCCGATCGCCTCGGCGGTGTCGGGATCGGTTGCGATCGGCTTCTCGACGAAGAAGGGGATGCCGCGCGCCGCGAGGGCCAGTTCCGGGGCGCCGTGGGCGAAGGGCGGGGTGCAGACGTAGACCGCGTCCGGCCTCTCGCGCGCCAGCATCTCCTCGTGGTCGTCGTAGGAGACCAGGGCGCGGTCCGCCGCGAAGGCCTCCGCCCGCGTCCGATCGGGATCCGCCACGGCGACCATCTCGACATCGTCGAATTGGGCGAGGGTCGCGGCATGGCGGCTCGCGATGCCGCCGCCGCCGATGAAGCCGATCCGGAGGGTCATGGAGCAATAGCCTCGTTGGGGGCGACCGCGTGCCGGTGGACGGCTTCAGCCAGGAGAGAGCGGTAGAGGGCGAGGGCCCGCGCGGTCATGCGGGCCGCCGAGAAGGTGCGCCTTGCGCGCGCCTGAGCCGCCCGGGCGTAGGCGGCGGTTTCGGCGGGGGCGTCGAGCGCTGCCAGGATAGCGGCGCCGAGGTCCGCGGCGGGCGCGAGGCGTCCGGTGACGCCGTGCTCGACCGCCTCGGCGGTGCCCGGGACGCGGGTCGCCACCACCGGCAGTCCGGCCGCCATCGCCTCGAGGACCACCAGCGGGTGCCCCTCGAAACGCGAGGCGGAGACGAGCAGATCGGCCGCGGCCATCAGGTCGCCCACGTCGGATCGGGCGCCCAGGAGCGTGACGGACGCGTCGAGCCCGCGGGCCGCCAGGATCTCCCCGCAGGCCGGACGGGTCGGGCCGTCGCCGACCCACAGGAAGCGCGCGTCCGGTCGCTGCCCGAGGACGATCTCGGCCGTGTCGATGAGGTCGGGATAGCCCTTCTGCTCGCTGAAGCGTGCGACGGTCAGGAGAACCGGGGCGGCGCCCACCGCGAGGTCGTGGCGCGTCGCGGCCCGGTCTCGCGCCTGCGGCCGCGGTTCGACGCCGTTGCGGATGACGCGAAGGCGCCCACGGGGCACGCCGGCGCCCCGGTAGCTGTCGCGCGTCGCGGCCGAGACGCACACGACCGCGTCGAGCAGGGCGCCCATCTGCGCATAGGTGGCGCGATGAAACGGTTCCGTCATTACGTTCGGCAGGTGCTCGGTCCGCAGCACGACCGGGACGCCGCAGGCTCGCGCCACCGCCGGAACGTCCAGCGCCTCCCAGCCGATGCCGGCATGGATATGCAGGATGTCGGGCGCGACCTCGTCCAGGAAGCGGACGAACCGGCAGCAGGTATCGCCCGGGCCGCCGAGCTGGACGGTCGGGACGACCGTCGCGGCGCGCTCGGCCCAGCCGGTCCGGTCGAGATCGACATTGGCGATCGTCACGTCGGCATCGCCCTGCAGGCGGCGGGCGAGGGTCAGGACGTGCTCCCCCACGCCGGACGGCTCCGTGCTGTCGAGCAGGAGAACGACCTTGGGCCGCGATGGGAACGTCATGCCGGCCGGGGCCGGGCGGAAGAGCAGGGGAGGCCGCCACGTCGGGTCCGGTGTCATGGGTGGCGCGGATCCTCCAGACGGTCCGGCGCGACGTCCGGACCCGAGGCCGCCCTCGACCTCCCGTTTTCACCGGGCGAGCCGGCTGAAATCCAAACGAGAAGGTCCGGGCCATGTTCCACACGGCGGGTGGCCCGGCGGGCGCCGCGTCCGGCTCGCTGGCCTCAGGACCATGCAGCCAGGAGCGCGTCCGCGTCGGTGACCACGGCGACGTTCTGCAGGGCGTAGTTGACCGAGGCCGTGTGCCATTCGGCGTTCATGGTCGAGCAGCAGTCCTCGGGCACGACCATGTAGTAGCCCTTGTCGGCCCCCGTCCGGGAGGTGTGCTCGATCGACATGTTGGTCCAGGCGCCGGTCACCACGACGATGTCGCGGCGGAGCGCCTTCAGCACGGTCTCGAGCCGCGTGCCCTCCCAGGCGCTCATGCGCTGCTTCTCGACGATGTGGTCGCCGGCCTGCGCCTCGAGCCCGGGGACGGGCGCCACGCCCCAGGTCCCGCGCACGAGAGCGCGCGCATCGGCGAGGCCCTCGAAGAGCGGCGCGTTCATGGTCACGCCCGGACAGCCCGGCTCGACCACGAACCAGACGTGGATGACCGGGATCGACTTCTCCCGCGCCGCCGCGGCGAGCCGCGCGGCGTTGCCGATGGCGTTCTGCTCGCGGCAATGGGCGGGTGAGCCGGAGGCCGCGAAGGCGCCGCCGTCCATCACCACGTCGTTCTGCATGTCCTGGATGATCAGGGCGCAGCGGGACGGGTCGAGCGCGAAGCCGGGCGCGGCTTTCTTGGTTCCGTTGCGGCCGATGCTCGCCGCCGCCTGCGGCGAGGTCCCGGGCCGGCCGCCCGCGGCCTGGCGCATGTAGGGCTCGTTGCGCGGGCCGACCTTGGTGTCGACCGCGTAGACCGAATGGGTCGCGGTCAGGAACAGGGTGCGGAAGTCGGGCCCGCCCCAGGCGAGGTTGCCGACGAGTTCGGGCACCCGGACCTTGCCGACGAGGTTGCCGTTCGGCGCATAGACCCAGACGCCGCCCGGCGCGCAGACCCAGACGTTGCCCTCGGCGTCGCATTTCATGCCGTCCGGCACGCCGGGCTCGGAGGACGAGACGATGCCGGAGGCGAAGACCCGGCCGTCGGCGAGCGTCCCGTTCGGCTGAACGCGGAACACGCGGATCAGGTGCTGGGCGGTGTCGTTGATGTAGAGGAGCGTCTCGTCGGGGGAGAAGCAGAGGCCGTTCGGCTGCTCGAACAGGGTGCGCTCGACGAGGAGCTGCGGCGGCCCGCCGCCCGGCGGGATCCGGTAGACGCCCTGGAAGCCGAGCTGCCGGGGCCGCTCGACACCATAGACCGGCATGCGGCCGTACCACGGGTCGGAGAAGTAGATGGCGCCGTCCGACTTCACCACGACGTCGTTGGGGCTGTTCAACTCGCGCCCGTCGAAATGCGAGGCGAGCGTCTCGCGCCGGCCGTCCGGCCGCTCGCGCACCAGGGTCGAAGTCGCGTGCTCGCAGACCAGGAGGTTCAGGTCCGCGTCGTAGGTGAGGCCGTTGCACTTGTTGGCCGGCCGCATGACCTCCCGGATGCCGCTCCGGTCCCAGCGTCGGCGCACGTCGCCCGGCATGTCGGAGAATAGGAGGTACTGATCCTTCGGATGCCAGACCGGCCCCTCCGTGAACTGGAACCCGGTGCCGATCTGGCGCACCGGCGCCCACGGGTCGATCAGGCCCGCGAAGGCCGGCGAGACCGCGACATGGGTGGTCATGAGCTTTCCTCCGATCGTCTCCGCTCCGTATCCGCCCCCGGCCGTCAGACCGGGAACCAGTTGCGCCGCGCGACCGTGTGGGAGACCGGCCCGGGGACCGCCATGTCGAGCCGGCCGACCACATGGCCCGCCTCGATCTTGGCCGGCTTGTCGTGCACCGGCAGGAGGAAGCGGGCGGTGTTGAGCAGCTTCTTGATCGCCGCCTTCTCCTGCCGCTTGCTCGTGCCGTGGTTGCCGGTCACGCGCGGCTCGTCGGCGTGGATCTCGTGGAACGGCTCGATGATCTGGTCGTGGAAGTCGTAGATGACGTCGCCGCAGATCGTCGCCCGCCCCTCGGCGGTGTCGACATGGATGTTCATCGAGCCCTCGGTATGGGCCCCCGCCGCCTCGAGGTAGCAGCCCGGGAAGAGCTCGATCATGCCGGAGAGCTCGAGGTCCTCGAGCCTCAGGGCGTGGCGGGTGTGCAGGCGGTCGATCAGGTGCTTGATGTCGGGCGCCGGATATTGCGGGTGCATGAGGCCGGAGACCGAGTATTCGAGCTCGCGCCGGTTCACGATGACGGTCGTGTTCATCGGAAACAGCTCGTCCTTGCCGGCATGGTCGATGTGGAGGTGCGTGTGGGCGACGTAGCGCACGTCGCCCATGCGGACGCCGTACTTCATGAGCTGGTTCTCGATCATGTTCTCGTGGAACTGCAGTCCACGCATGCCGAGGCTTTCCATGATCTGGTTGTGGCGGTAGCCGGTGTCGACGACCACCGGCCAGGGGCCGCCGAGAATCAGGAACCCGAAGGTGTAGGTCCGCTTCCGCTGCCCGCAGCCGCGGCCGAGCACGAGGAAGCTCGATTCCAGCTCGATGTCGCCATAGTCGAGAACCTTGATTTCGAGCGGCATGGGCATTCCTCCTCAAGTCACGCCAAGCGGTAGGTCTTGCGGGCGGTCCCCTCCAGGACCCGCGCCCGCTCGTCCGGGGAAAGGTGTGCGATCGCCGCCCGGTGCGCCGCGACGAGGTCGGCGTAGGACGTCCAGAGCTTCTCGATCGGGAAGTTCGAGCCGAACAGGCAGCGCTCTGCGCCGAAGAGCGCCAGGGTCTCGCGCGCCACGAAGGCGATGTGCGCGGCGTCGTTGCGGCGCAGGAAGGTGCCGAGCCCGGAGAGCTTGGAGACCACGTTCGGCCGGCCCGCGAGGTCGGTCATCGCGGCGCGCCAGGCGTCGATGCCGCCGGGGGTGAGGTCCTCCAGCATGCCGGCATGCTGGAGCACGAAGGGCACGTCCGGGCAGGCCGCGGCGAGCTCCGCCGCCCCCGCCATCTGGCCGGCGAAGACCTGCAGGTCGAAGCTCCAGCGGTAGTCGGCCAGCCGGGCGACGTTGCGCTGCAGGACGGGATCGCGGGCGAGGTCGGGCGCTCGCGCGAAGCGGTAGAGCGGGTTTTCGTGCCAGTGGAGCTGCATGCGGACGCCGCACACGGTCGGTTCGGCCGCGAGCGCGTCGAGTTGCGGCCGGGCGTCCTCGGCCAGCATGTCCGCATAGGCGACGATCGCGATCGGGAACCCGCTCCGCCGCGCCGCCTCCGCCACGAAGCGCACCTCGTCGAGCGCCCGGCCGGGCGCCCAGTTGGCCTGCACGTAGACCGCGCCCGTGACGCCCTCCGGCCGGCAGTCCGCGAGATACTCCTCGATCGGATAGTCGCGCCGGATCGGCTCGTAGGGGCCGAAGATGCGCGGCTGCATCGGGCCGACGAGCCAGGGCAGGTCGGCCTGCCGCCAGATGTGGAAATGGGCGTCGATCATGCGGCCCTCCCGTCACCGAGCGCGGTGAGATGGCGGCAGATCGCCGCCGTGCTGGCGCCGTTGGCGAGCGTGGTGACGAGCGGCCGGATCGCCGCCATGGCGTCGGTCTCCGGCCGGTAGTCCGGGTCGGCGGCGAGCGGCGAGAGCCAGTCGATCCGAAACGCACGGGCGGCGAGCCTGCGCATCGCGGCGATCATGGCGGCCGGGTCGCCCCGCTCGAGCCCGTCCGAGAGGATCACCACCACGGCGCCGCGGGCGTAGCCGGCGTAGCGGGGCACGGCCAGGAAGGCCTGCAGGGCGTCGCCGATCCGCGTGCCGCCGTCCCAGTCGGCGACGAGCCCGGAGGCCTGGGCGAGCGCCTGCTCGCGGTTCCGGAGCTTCAGCACCCGCGTCAGGCGCGTGAGCCGCGTGCCGAATGTGAAGACCTCCGCCCGCGGCGCCGCCTGAACGAGTGTATGCGCGAGGGCCAGGTTGGCGTCCGTGCGGCCCTTCATGGAGCCCGAGACGTCGATCAGCATGAGGACCGGGCGCGTGCGCGTGCCGCGGCGCCGGCGCTTCAGCGACATGACCTCACCGTCCGTGCGGATCGCGGCCCGGAGGCTCTGGGCGAGATCGATGCGCTGGCCGCGTCGCGCCGCCCGGAAGCGGTAGCCGCGCCGGCGCGGCAGGGCGTCGGGCAGGTCGCGGGCGAGGCGGACGAGGAGGCCGCCGTCGTCCGCCGGCCGGAGCCGCCGCACCGCCAGCGCCTCGGCCTCGATCGCCTGCTGGCCGGTCTCGTTGACGCTCTCGCCGACGAGGATCTCCCGCTCGCCGCCCTCCTCCTGGATCTTCGTCTCCTCGTCGGGCTGCCAGTCGTCGGCCTCGTCCGGCTCGGCGAAGCCGCCGAGGAAGTGGAGGTCGAACAGGGCGTCGAACCGGGCCATCTGGTGCGGATGGGGCGCGAGGGTGGCGACCGCGGCCCGGCGCACGTGCTCGATCGAGCGCGGACCGAGCAGCCGGACCGCTTCCAGGAAGGCGACCGTCTGTTCCGGCGCCACCGCGAAGCCGTGCTGCCGGAGGAGGGCCGGGAAGGCGACGAAGGGGCGGCTCGCGGCCGGCAGCGCGCGGGTCATCGGGCGATCGCCCCGATCAGGGCGTCGAGGCGCGGGCGCATGTGGGCGAGGTCCTCCTCGTCCTTCAGCGCGGCGCCGATCGACCGCCGGAAGGCGTCGGGCCAGGGGGCGCCGGTCCGGCTCAGCGCGGTGGCGGCCTCGGCCCAGTCGACCGACTCGGCGACGCCGGGCGGCTTGGTCAACGGCTCCTGACGGAGGAGCCCGACGGCATGCACCACCGCCCGGGCCGTCGCTTCCGCGACCGCGGAAGACCGCAGCATGATGATGGCCGCCTCGCGGGCCGGGTCCGGATAGGCGATGTAGTGGTAGATGCAGCGCCGCCTCAGCGCCTCGTGCAGGTCGCGGGTCCGGTTGGAGGTGAGGACCACGACGGGCCGCTCGGACGCCCTGAGCGTGCCGCGCTCCGGGATCGAGATCGAGAAGTCGGACAGGAATTCGAGCAGGAAGGCCTCGAACTCGTGGTCGGACCGGTCGATCTCGTCGATCAGCAGGACGGTCGATTGCGGGCGCCGCAGCACGGCAAGCATCGGGCGCTCGATCAGGAAGTCGTCGCGGTAGATGTCCGCATGCTCGCCCTCGCGCGCCTGGCGAATGGCGAGCATCTGGCGCGGGTAGTTCCATTCGTAGAGGGCCGCGCTGGCGTCGATGCCCTCGAAGCACTGCAGGCGGATGAGCTGCCGGCCGAGAATGCCCGAGAGGGCCTTGGCGGCTTCGGTCTTGCCGACGCCGGGCGCGCCTTCGAGAAGGAGCGGTTTGCCGAGCGCCAGCGCCAGGAAGGCGGCGGTGGCGATGCCGTCGTCGGCCAGGTAGTAGGCCGCGCGCAGCGCGTCGGCGAGCGCCTCGGGGCTCGACAGGCCGGGCATCGGCGCGCGCAGGACCATGGCTACTGGCCTCCGCCCCGGCGCGGCTGCGGCTTCACCCCGCCGTTCGCCCGGATGCCGCGCAGGATCTTCTCGGGCGTGATCGGCAGGTCGTTCACCCGGACCCCGACGGCGTTGTAGACCGCGTTGGCGATCGCCGGCAGCACCGGGTTGGCGCACATCTCGCCCGGCCCCTTGCCCCCGAAGGGACCGTCGGGCGCGGGGCGCTCCAGGATCGTCACGCTGTAGGGCGCCGTGTCGCCCGGCCCCGGCATGAGATATTCGACGAAGTCGCGCGGACCGTGGTCCGGGTCCGGATAGTAGGGCTCCGGCGTCTCGTAGAGGGCGTGGCTGACGCCCATCCAGGCCCCGCCGACGAGCTGCTGCTCGACCATCCGTGGATTGATGACCCGCCCGAGCTCGTAGGCCGATGTCATGCCGAGGACCGTCACCTCGCCGGTCTCGTCGTCGACCTCCACGTCCGCCACCAGGCAGGCATGCGCGAAGGCGGTGTTCGGGTTCATCTCGCCGGTGTCCGGGTCGACCGACGAGAGCGGGATCAGGAAGATGCCCCGGCCCGCGATGGTCTTGCCCTGCTTGAACTGGGCCGCCTGCGCGGTCGCCCGGACGGTGATCGAGCGCGACGGCGCCCCCTTCACGTGGATGTTGCCGCGACCGTCCGTGACGAGGTCGGCGGCGTTGACCTCGAGCTCCTCGGCGGCGGCCTCGAGCAGGACCCCGCGCGCCTCCCGCGCCGCCGCGATCACGGCGTTGCCCATCCGGTGCGTGCCGCGCGACGCGAAGCTGCCCATGTCGTGCGGGCCGGTGTCGCTGTCGGCGGTGTCGACATAGACGTCCTCGATCGGTACGCCGAGCGTCTCCGCCGCGACCTGCCGCGTGACCTGCTTCATGCCCTGGCCGAGGTCGATGGCCGAGAGCGAGACGGTGAACTTGCCGTCCGGGTTGGAGTGGATCAGCGCCTGGCTCGGATCGCCTCCGAGATTCATGCCGATCGGATAGTTGACGGACGACATGCCGCGTCCCCGGTAGCGAGCCATGTCAGCGCCTCCTCGTGCCGAAGACCGAGGAGAACCGGTGCGCCCCGTGCGGCGTCGTCGGCGCGGCGGGCGGCGGAGGCGGAGGCTCGGGCACCAGCGGGGCGGAGGCCGCGGGGCGGGGCGGGGGCTGATAGGGGGGCGGAGACGGCGGCGGCGACGCGGCCGGGCGGTAGGGCTCGTATTGCGGCACGGCGGGCGGCCTCGCGCGGCCCTCGGCCGAACCCTCCATGATCGGCTGCTTCGTCAGCGGGATGCGGGTCGTGCCGGCCGGCAGGGTCTGGGTCGGCCGTCCCTTGCGGCTCTCCGGGCGGCCGATCCGGCCGTTCTCGTCGATCGGCGTCGCCGGGATCTCGGCGCGCGCCCCGCCGCCGCCGACGAGCGACGACTGCCGGCGGGCGGCGTCCGACAGCGGCCACCGGGCCTTCTCGGCCGCCACCTGGACGCATTCGATCAGCGCGGTGTTCTTGGCGACGCGCCGGTGGGGCTTCATGTCGCCGTCCCGATAGGCATTGAGGATCCGGAACTCCATCGGATCCATTCCGGCGGCCTCCGCACCCTTGTCCATGTGGACCTCCAGCGCGAAGTCGACGGCCGTGATGCCGAAACCGCGCATGGCGGTGGACGGACAGCGGTTCGTGTAGGCGACGGTGATCTCGGCGGCGACGTTCGGGATCGTGTAGGGGCCCGGCAGGTGCGCCGTGCACTTGATGGCCGCGTAGCTGGAGAGCCGGGTATAGGCGCCGGCGTCGAAATAGCTGCGGACGTGGCGGGCGACGATGCGGCCGTCCCGCATGATGCCGTCCTTGATATAGATCCGCTCGGCGCCGCGTGGGCTGCCGTAGAGCATCTCCTCCTCGCGGTCGAGGACGTAGCGCACGGGCCGGCCGGTCATCATCGCGCCGAGGATCGACAGGGGCTCGGTCAGCGAGTCCACCTTGCCGCCGAAGCCGCCGCCGACCGTGCCGCCGATGTAGTGCAGCCGGTTGGAATCCAGGTTGAGGATCTTCGCCGCCGTGCCGAGCGAGAAGAACAGCCCCTGCGCGCAGGAATGCACGACATAGCGATCGTTCTGCTCCGGCGCCGCGATCGAGCCGTTCGTCTCCGTCGGCGCGTGCTCGATCGGCGACATCTGGTAGCGGTCTTCGACGATCAGGTCGGCCATGGCGAAGCCGCGCTCGACGTCGCCGAAGCGGAGCTTCTGGTGGTCGTACTTGTCGTGATATTCGAAGTAGTTGCCCGGGTAGGTCTCGTTCACGACCGGCGCGCCCGGCTCCAGCGCCGCCTCGACGTCGAACACCGCCGGCAGCGGCTCGTATTCGATCCGGACGAGGGCACGCGCGGCGAGCGCCGCCGCCTCGGTGTCGGCGATGATCGCCACGACCGGCTCGCCCTTGTAGCGGACCTTGTCCACGGCCAGCGTCGGCTCGTCGTCCTTGCCGAAGTTGATCAAAGACAAGAGCGTGTTCTTGTTGACCGGGACGTCCGACCCGCGCAGCACCCGCTTGACCCCGGGCGCGCGCTCGGCGGCCGAGATGTCGACGCGGCGGAGCCTCGCGTGATGGTGCGGGCTGCGGACGACCTTGAGATGCAAAAGGCCCTCGAAGGCGTGGTCGTCGAAAAAGGGCGACCGGCCCGTGACATGGCCGAGCATGTCCTGCCGCTGCACGCCCTTGCCGACGACGTTGAGGTCGTCGTCGCGCTCGTCCTTGAAGAGGTCCTTGCGGAATTCCAGCATGGGAGCCTCCCTCAGCTGCGGCGCTGGGCCGGCGCCGCGCGGGCGGCGGCCAGAATGGCTTCGACGATCGGGGCGTAGCCGGTGCAGCGGCAGATGTTGCCGGCGATCGCCTCGACCACCTCCTCGCGGGTCGGGTTCGGGTTGCGCGTCAGCAAAGCCTTGGCGGCGGTGAGCATCCCGGGGGTGCAGAAGCCGCACTGCGCCGCGAAATGCTCCATGAAGGCGACCTGGACGGGGTGCAGGTCCGGCCCGTTCGCCATCCCGGAGACCGTCTCCACGCTGGCGCCGTCGCAGGCGGCCGCGAGGGTCAGGCAGGCGAGGCGCAGTTCGCCGTCGATCAGGACCGAACAGGTTCCGCAGGTGCCCTGGCCGCAGCCGTATTTCGGGCCGAAGTCGTTGAGGCCGCGCCGGAGTACGGTCAGCAGGTTGTCGGCCGGGTCCGCGAAGGCCGCGCGGTCGGAGCCGTTCAGTCGGAACTGGACCGGGATCTTGCGCATGATCGCCTCCTTCAGGCCGGTTCCGACAAGAGGCGGACGAGGTGCACGGGCAGCACCTCGCGGCGGTACCATTCGCTCGCGATGGCGTCGGTGGCGGGCTTGACGCCCTCCAGCGCCGCGGCCCGCGCGGCCGCGATCGTGCCGGCGTCGAGGGCCCGCCCCTCGAGCGCCCGCTCCACGCCCCGGGCCCGGAGCGGCGTCGGCCCCATGGCGCCGTAGGCGACCCGCGCCTGGCCGATCCGGCTCGGCGCGCCCGGCAGGTGGGCGGCGATCGAGAGGACCGAGGCGCCCTTGGGCTTCACCCGGCTGACCTTCCGGTAGCGCAGGTCGCCCGGGTTCTGGGGCCGGGTGAACTGGACGGCGACGACCAGCCGCTGGTCGCCCCGTCCCCGGCCGGCCAGGAACTCCTCGATCGGCACGGCGCGCGCGCTGCCGTAGCCGGCCAGAACCAGGACCTGTGCGTCGAGCGCGAGGAGCGCGACGGCGAGGTCCCCGTAGGGCGGTTCGGCGAAGAGGTTGCCGCCGACCGTCGCCATGTTGCGGATGGCCGGCCCGCCGATCGAGCGGGCGGGGGCGTGCAGGCAGGCGAGGTCGCGCTCGCCGAGGATCGCCGACAGGGTCACGCCCGCGCCGAGCTCGACCCGGCTGCCGGACGCCTGAATCTGGCGGTAGGCCGGGTCGACGATCCGGACGAGCGTGCCCTCCGTCAGCCGTCCCTCGTTGACGTCGCGCATCACGAGCGTGCCGCCGGAGAGGAGCCGCGCCCCCCGGTCGGCGGCGAGGATCCCGGCTGCTTCGGCCAGGGTGGCGGCGTTGCGCAAGTCGAGCGGCATGTCAGGGCGCTCCCGTCTGCAGTTCGGGCAGGAGCCGCACGGCCTCCATGCCGGCGGAATAGACCTCGTCGCCCACCAGGCGGGCGAGTTCCTCCTCCCGGCCCGGTGGGGTCGTGAAGCGGCTTTCCCAGTGCCAGAAGCTTCGATTGCCGTCCGTGACCGGCAGCAGCCGGACATGCGCCACGTAGTTGAAGAGCGGGATCGGCGTATCCAGCAGGCAGTAGCTGTAGGCCATCTCGAGATCGGTCAGCGCGAGCAGCTGCTCGCGCAGCTCGCTGCCGTCGCGCAGCGTGAAGCGGCGCACGCAGCCGACCTTGTCGGGCGGATAGCCGCGCTCGATCGCGCTGACGGCGACCACCGGGTGGTACTGGTCGTGCGCGTTGAAGTCGCGCAGCACGGCCCAGAGCCGGTCTACCGGAACGTCGACGATCGTGCTGCGGACGACCTTGGGCACGTCAGCCTCCGAAGGCGCGCTTCAGCGCGTCGAATCCGCCCTGAAAAACGCCCCCGCCGATGCCGGCCACGAGGTCGGCCTCCTTGTCGGGCGCGCAGTCGAAATCGGCGGACCATTCGATGAAGGTCCGGTCCTGGTCGGTGATGGGCGTCAGTCGCAGCGTCGCGACGTAGTTGGTCAGCGGCATCGGCGAGTCCAGGATCGAGTAGGTGCAGAACAGGTCGTAGTCCGACAGGCCTAGGAGCTGCTCGCGCAGCCGGTCGCCGTTGCGGAGCGAGAAGGCGCGGATGCAGCCGACCTTGTCGGACGGCTCGCCGTTCTCGATCCGGCTCTCCGCGATCGCCGGATGCCAGTTCGGCAGGCCGTTGAAGTCGCGCACGCGGGCCCAGACGCGGGCGGCCGGCGCATTGATGACACTCGAGACATAGACGCGGGCCATGGGATAACCTCGTCACTTCTTTTCGGCCGGCCCGTCCTTGGGCTTCGGCGGCTGGGCATCCTTGGCGACGCGCTGCATGTCCGAGGCCTCGCGGATGAGACCGCCCATCTTGGCGAGGCTGCCGCCCTCGATGCCGATCTCCTTCAGCACCTCGTCGATCAGCGGCGCCTGGACGCGGTAGCGCAGCGCGCTCTCGATGACCTCGTCGGTCGGCGTGCGCGAGGCCGGGCCGCCGCCCCCGCCGCCCGAAAGCCCGTCCACGTGCAGGATCTTGATGCCGTCGATCTTCTCCATCGGCCGCACGCTCTCGCGCACGATGCCCTCGATCCGGTCGAGCAGCCGGCGCCGGAACAGGCCGTAGCGGGCCCCGTCCGAAAGCACGTTCTCGGCCTCGTAGAGGAGTCGCTGCGCCTCGGCCTCGACCGCGCGACGCACCTTGTCGGCTTCCGCCGCGATGCGGGTCTCCTCCGCGGCCGTCTCCGCCATGATGACATCGACGGTCTTGCGCCGCCGTGCCGTCTCCTGGTCCTGCGTGGTCTTGACCAGCTCGGCGGCCTCCACCGCCTTGGCCTTGGCGATCTCGGCCTGAACGGCCGCCGCGCTCTCCTCCAACGACTTGGTGTAGAGCGCGATCGCCTTGTCCATGGCGGCGCTCTCGACGTCGCGCTCGCGGGCGATCTCGAGCTTGCGCAGGTCCCGCTGCCGGCCGACGCGCGCCTCGTCGAGGCCGCGATCGGAGGCGATGCGCGCCCGCTCGACCTCCTCGTTGGCGGCGATCTGCGCCTCCTGGAGCGCCTGCACCCGCGCCACCTCGATCTGCTCGATTGCGCGCCGGCGCTCCAGCCGGGCGGCCTCGAGCGCCTGCTCGCGGGCGACGTCCGTGCGCTCGATCTCCTGCCTGGCGGTGATCTCGGCCTGCCGCAACACCTTGTCGGCGCCGGTCCGCTCCGCCTTCTTGGCCGCGACCACGATGGCGCGATCCTCCTCGGCGAGCTCGACCGTGCGCTTCTGCTCGATCTGCAGGACCTCCCGGGCACGCGAGGAGGCGATCCGCTCCTCCTCGATCTTCAGTTCGGCGGCGATGCGCTGGCGCTCCACCGCGTCGCGCCGCTCGATCTCGGCGGCCTCCAGTTCCTCCGCGCGCTTGATTTCCAGCCGGCGCGTGGCGAGCTCCGAGGCGATGCGCTCGGCCGCGACCGCCTTCTCCTGGGCGATCCGGGCCGCCTCGGTGGCCTCGCGGGCGGCGATCTCGGCCTGCTCCACCGCGGCGTCGCGGTCGATCTCCAGTTTGCGGCGCCCCTCGTCGAAGGCGATCCGCTCCGCCGTGATCGCATTCTCCTGGGCGATGCGGGCCTTCTCGACGGTCTCGCGGGCGGCGATCTCGGCGGCCTCCAGCTCCTCGGTGCGCCGGATCTCCAGCCGGCGTGTCTCGAGGTCCGAGGCGATGCGCTCGGCCGCGACGGCCTTCTCCTGGGCGATGCGCGCCGCCTCGATGGCCTCGCGGGCGGCGATCTCGGCCTTCTCCACCGCGGCGTTGCGGTCGATCTCCAGCCTGCGGCGGCCCTCCTCGAAGGCGATCCGCTCCGCCGTGATCGTGTTCTCCTGCGCGATCCGGGCCTTCTCGACCGCCTCCCGGGCCGCGATCTCGGATTCGTCGAGCGTCCGGTTGCGGGTGATCTCGAGGCTGCGGACCTCCTGCTCGCGGGCGATGCGCTCGGCGTTGACCAGGGCCTCCTGGGCGATGCGCGCCTTCTCGGTCGCCTCGCGCGCCGCGATCTCCGCCGCCTCCAGGTCCCGCGTCCGCTCGATCTCCCTCTGCCGGGTCTCCATCTCGGAGGCGATGCGGGTGGCCTGCACGGTGTTCTCGTTCCGGATCCTGGCCTTCTCGACCTCCTCGCGGGCGACGATGTCGGCCACCTCGACGGCCTTCGTGCGCTCGATCTCGCGCTGGCGCACGTCGCGTTCCGACGCGATCCGGGCCTCGCTGATCGCCCGGTCGTTGGCGATCTTGGCCTTCTCGATCTCCTCGCGCGACTGGATCAGGGCCTGCTCGGCTTCGGTGTCGCGCTGCGCCCGCTCGCGGGCGACCTCGGCGCGCTGCATGGCGCGGCGGATTTCGATCTCGCGCTGCTGCTCCAGCCGGGCGGTCTCGCTGTCCCGCTCGATATCGAGGGCCTGGCGCTCCGCCTCGAGGTTGCGGGTCCGGATCTTGATCATCGAGTCCTGCTCGATGTCGTTCCGGATCTTCCGCTTCTGCTCGATCTCCTCGATCACGCGGGTGAGACCCTCGGCGTCGAAGCGGTTGGAGGGATTGAAGAATTGCAGGTCGGTCTGGTCGAGGTCGGTGATCGCGACGGATTCCAGGACCAGCCCGTTCTGTTCGAGCATGTCGACAGCGGCGTCCTTGACGCGCTGCACGTAGAGCCCGCGCTGCTCGTGCATCTCCTCCATGGTCATCTCGGACGCGACGGAGCGCAGGGCCGAGATGAACTTGCCGGAGAGCAGCGCGTTCAACTGGTCGGGCTGCAGGGTTCGCCGGCCGAGCGTGGCCGCCGCAACCGAGACCGAGGCGGGATCGGGCCGGACCCGGACGTAGAACTCGGCGTCGATGTCGACGCGCATCCGGTCGCGGGTCGAGAGCGCGTCGCCGTTGGCGCGGGTCACGGCCATGCGCAGCACGTTCATGCTGACCAGCGTGACGTCGTGGATGATCGGCAGCACGAAGGCGCCGCCGTTGATCACCACCTTCTCGCCGAACAGGCCGGTCCGGACGAAGGACACCTCCTTGGAGGACCGCCGGTACAGCCAGTTGACCAGGTAGACGACGATCGCGATCACGATCACCGCCACGATGAGCCAGAGAAGGAGCGTTCCGATCAGCTGCCCCGTCATGTCAGTTTCCTCCCCATCCCGGACCCCTCGTCACCCGTCGGCTCGCGATCGGCGGTCAGGCCCCGCCGTCGGTTCGTTCCCTCCGGCGCCGTGGCGCCCGATGGCCTTGAAGGCCCGCGTCTGATCCCGGATCGCCGTCTCCACCGGCAGCCGTTCCATCGAGGAGGCGCCGTAGAAGCCATGGCAATGCCGGGTGTTCTGCATGATGAAGGCGGCATCGGCCGGCTCGGCGACCGGCCCGCCGTGGACGAGCACGATGGCGTCGGGCTTCACCGCCAGCGCCGCCTCGGCCCAGCGGTCGACGAGGGCCGGGCAGTCGGCGAGCTTCAGGGCGGTCTCCGCGCCGATCGAGCCGCCGGTGGTCAGGCCGAGGTGGCAGACCACGATGTCGGCGCCGGCCTGCGCCATCGCGGCGGCATCGGCCTCGCCGAAGACGTAGGGGGTGGTGAGCAGGTCCTTGCTGCCGGCGAGGCCGATCATGTCGACCTCGAGCCCATAGCCCATGCCGGTCTCTTCCAGGTTCCTGCGGAAGATCCCGTCGATCAGGCCCACGGTGGGGAAGTTCTGGACGCCCGAGAACCCGATCCGCTTCACCTCGTCGAGGAAGACGTCCATCGACCGGAACGGGTCGGTGCCGCAGACCCCGGCGACGACAGGCGTCTTCCTCACGACCGGCAGCACCTCGCGCGCCATGTCCATCACGATGGCGTTGGCGTCGCCGTAGGGCATAAGGCCGGAGAGCGAGCCGCGCCCGGCCATCCGGTAGCGGCCGGAATTGTAGATGACGATCAGATCGATGCCGCCGGCCTCCTCGCACTTGGCGGAGAGCCCGGTGCCGGCGCCGCCGCCGACGATCGGCTCGCCGCGGGCGATCATGGCGCGGTAGCGGGCGAGGAGTTCGGAGCGGGAGAAGCTGGGCATGGGTCAGGTCCTGCCGGATGCGCCGCGGAACCGGCCCTGGTGCAGGGCGCGGAAATGCTGGGCGAGCGCCGCCGCGAAGGCGGGATCGTTGATGTGGTGCGGCAGCCGCACGATCTGCCGGTTCGCGGTGACCCGGACGGTGGCGGCGATCGCGTCGAAGAGCGCCGCGTCGGCCGCCGGGTCCCAGAAGGGCTGGCCGGGCGCGTCGAGCGCGGAGACGCCCCCCTCCGGGATCAGGAAGCGCACCGGCCCCTCCATCCGGTTCAGCCGCTCGCCGATCCACAGCCCCATCCGGCGGTTCTCGTCCGCGGTCGTCCGCATCAGCGTGACCTGCGGGTTGTGGGGGTAGAACAGGCGGTGCCGGTAATGCGCCGGGATCGTCTCGGGCGCGCCGAAGTTGACCATGTCGAGCGCGCCGACCGAACCCACATAGGGCAGCTTCGTCCGGATCACGGCGCCGAAGCGGTCCTCGGTGGCGGGCAGTATGCCGCCCATCATGAGGTCGCAGACCTCGGTGGTGGTGACGTCGATCACGCCCTGGACGAGGCCGGACTCGATCAGCTTCTCCATCGACCGGCCGCCGACGCCGGTCGCGTGGAAGACGAGCGGCTCCCAGTCCTTCTCGACGAGCCGGGTGACCTGCTGCACGCAGGGCGTCGTCACGCCGAACATGGTCAGGCCGACGAGCGGCCTCTCGCCGGCGGGCCGGCGGGCGGGGCTCGCGGCCTTCTCCTCCATGAAGGCGCGCGCCATGGCGGCCATCGCCCGGGCGCCGTTGCCGAGCACCGCGCGGGAGACCCGGTTGAGGCCCTGCACGTCGGTCACCGAGTGCATCATCGTGATGTCGGTCGCGCCCACGTAAGCGGCGACGTTGCCGGAGGCCATCGTGGAGATCATCAGTTTCGGCACGCCGACGGGCAGCACCTGCATGCCCGCGGTGGCGATCGCGGTGCCGCCCGAGCCGCCGGCCGCGATGATGCCGGCGACGTTCTGCTGCCGGCCGACCCAGGCCCGGAACGCCTCCGTCATGGCCGCGACCGCCGTGCCGCGGTCTCCGGAGGCGATGCCGGCCGATCCGGCCGGCGAGGCGAGGGCGACCTCCTGGGCGGAGACGTCCGCGCCCTGGTTCCGGCCGCGCGTGGAGAGGTCGACCAGCCGCGTCCGGATCCCGGCGGCCTTGATGATGTCGCGGATGTAGCGGAGCTCGTCGCCCTTGGTGTCGAGCGTGCCGGCGACGATGACGTGCGGCTCCTGGGGCACCCGCCCGGCCAGCGGCGACAGGTCGCCGACGCGCCGGCCGTCGACGGTGGCGAGCATGGGGCGGGTGACGGTGCGCGCCTGCGCCTCGATGCGCGCCGCCGGCACGTCCTGCGACCACCGGGTCGGCGTCGCCGGATTGGCGACGTAGATCCGGATCGGCCCCGACGGCGGGGCCGTCGCCGGCTTCGGCCCCGTCGCCCCGTCGTCGACGGTCAGGGCGTCCGCCGACTCGTGGCCGTGCCGGCCGACGCCGAGCAGGCGCTGCTGCAGGTCGCGGTCCGCCGCCAGCGTCTGCGAGGCGATCACCCGATGGATCCGGCCGTTGACCATGATGGCGACCGGATCGGACATCTGGGTCGCCACGCCGATGTTCTGCTCGATCACCAGGATCGACACGTCGCCCTCGGCCGCGAGCCGGACGAGCGTCTCCTCGACGTGCGCCACGATCACCGGGGCGAGGCCCTCGGTCGGCTCGTCCATGATCAGGAGGCGCGGGTTCATCAGGAGGGCGCGGCTGATCGCCAGCATCTGCTGCTCGCCGCCCGAGAGCTGCGCGCCGCCGTTGCGGCGGCGCTCGGCGAGCCGGGGGAAGACCTCGTAGATCCGCTCCGGCGTCCAGGCGCCCTTGCCGCGCGCCATCAGCCGGAGATGCTCGTCCACGGTCAGCGAGCGCCATAGCCGCCGGCCCTGCGGCACGTAGCCGATGCCCAGGCGGGCGATCTCGGCCGGCGCCCGCCCGACGAGCTCCTCGCCGAGGAAGCGGATCGACCCCGAGGCGATCGGCACCAGCCCCATGATCGCCTTGCACATGGTCGTCTTGCCCATGCCGTTACGGCCGACCACCGAAAGTACGCCGCCCTGCAGCGCGAGGTCCACGCTCTGCAGGGCGTGGCTGCGGCCGTAGAAGACGTTGACCCCCTGGAGCTGGAGGACCGGCGGGCCGGACCCGGCGGTGCGCGGCGTGGGCTCAGCCATGTCCGCCTCCGAGGTAGAGTTCCTGGACTTCCGGATCGTCCTCGATGTCGGCCGGCGCGCCTTCCTTGAAGATCCGGCCGTTGTGCATCATCGTCACGCTCTCGACGACGCGCAGCGCCACGTCCATGTCGTGCTCGATGATGATGTAGCCGATGTGGCCCGGCAGCGACGTCAGGATGGCGACCAGGTCGCGCCGCTCCGTCGGAGACAGACCCGCGGCCGGCTCGTCGAACAGCACGAAGCGCGGCGCGCCGGAGAGCGCGAGGGCGATCTCGAGTTGCCGCTGCTGCCCATACGCGAGCTCGCCCACGATCCTGTCCCGGTCCGCCGTCAGGTGCACGGCCTCGATCAGCAGGTCGGCCGCATGGACCAGCGCGTCGTCGCGGCGCGGGCGGACGAGCGAGAAGCGGTTCCGCGACACGCCCCGGCAGGCCAGGTAGACGTTGTCCGCCACGGTCAGGCCGGTGAACAGCGACGAGATCTGGTAGGTGCGCCGCAGTCCGCGGCGGATGCGCTCGTGGGGCGGGAAGGCCGTGATGTCCTCGCCGAAGAAGCGGATGAAGCCCGCGGTCGGCAGGAAGTCCCCCGTGATGCAGTTGAAGAGCGTGGTCTTGCCGGCGCCGTTCGAGCCGAGCACGGCCCGCCGCTCGCCCGGCCGAACCGACAGGGTGACATCCGAGATGGCCGTCAGGGCCCCGAAGCGCTTGGTGATGCCGCGCAACTCCAGCGCATTGCCGCCGCTGACCTGGCTCGACCCGACGGCGGCCGATCGGGCGGCGGAGACCGGAGCGTTCATGCCGCGCCTCCCTGCCGTGCGGCCTGCCGCGCCGCCGACCGCGCCCGCCAGCGGTCCCACAGGCCGAGCACGCCGTCCGGCGAGAACAGCACCATGGCGAGGAAGCCGAGCCCGATGATCAGCTTGAAGCGCTCCGCCGAGAAGCCGAAGACGCCGAGCGCGTCGGACGAGAAGACCTGCAGGATCACGTAGATGAACGCCCCGATGAAGGGCCCGAGCGGCCGCCTTATGCCGCCCACCACCGCGACCACCAGCACGTCGATCGCCGAGGGGATGCCGATCGTGCCGGGCGCGATCTGGGCGTTCTGCCAGACCAGAAGGATGCCGCCCGTCGAGGCGAAGACGCTTGCCAGCGCATAGGCGGCGACCCGGTGCGCCGTGACCCCGAAGCCGAGCGCGGCCATGCGGCGCGGGTTGTCGCGCACGCCCTGCAGGGCGAGGCCGAAGGGCGCGCGGGCGATGTACACGACCGCGGCGTAGCAGAGCGCCGCGGCGCCGAGGCTCAGGTAGTAGAAGGGGATCGGATCGCGCCAGGCGACGCCGAACAGGGCCGGCGGCAGGACCAGGTTGAAGCCCGAGTAGCCGTTGAAGATCGAGTAGTTCTGCCGGGTGAAGTAGAAGAAGGCCGCCGCGATCGCGAGCGTGATCATGATCGTGTAGATGCCTTCGGTGCGCACCGCGAGCGCCCCCGAGACGGTCGCGAAGAGCGCCGCGACCAGGTAGGCCGTCGGCAGCACGATCCACCATGACAGGCCGAGGCTGATGTTGGCCGCGCCCGACGTGCCGAGGATCGCCACCATGTAGCCGGCCACCCCCGCGACCGTCATCTGCAGGAGGCTGACCATGCCGCCGTAGCCGGCCAGGAACATCAGGCTGAGCCCGATCATGCCGAGGATGAAGGTCCAGCCCATTACCTGGAACAGCCAGAAGCTGTTGGCGACCGCGGGCATGAACAGGAGCACCACGATCAGGGCCCACCAGGGCGCCGAGAGCCGCTCGAACCACAGGGGCTCGTCGGTGCGGGTGCCGGAGCGGAGCGCCTGGTCGGACATCGCCATGGCCTAGCGCCCCGCTCCGAGAAGACCCTGGGGCCGGAAGGCGAGCACCGCCGCCATCACCAGGAAGGTGAACACGATCGAGTAGGTCGGCGCGTAGACGAAGCCCATCTGCTCGGTCACGCCGATCACCAGCGCGCCGACGGCGGCCCCCACGATCGATCCCATGCCGCCGACGATCACGACGACGAGGCTCGCCAGCAGGAAGCGGGTGTCCTCCCCGGGCGAGAGCGACTGGAACGTGCCGCCGATGATCCCGGCCATGCCGGCGAGCCCGGCGCCGAAGCCGAAGACCGCCAGGAAGACCAGCTGGATCCGGACCCCCGAGGCCGCCAGCATCTCGCGGTCGTCGACGCCGGCCCGGATCAGCATGCCGAGCGCGGTCCGGTTCAGCACCAGCCACATGGCGACGCCGATCACGATGGCGGCCGCCAGGATCCAGATCCGCACCGAGGGGTAGCGAAGCCACGTGACGGCGCCGGTCGTCGCGTTGACGGCGCTGACGATCGGCAGCTCGACGGGACCCTGCAGGAATTCCGGGGCGAGGATCGAATAGGACTGGCCGCCCCAGTACCAGAGCATCAGGTCGGCGAGCACGATGGAGATGCCGATGCTGACCAGCGTCTGGCGAAGTTCCTCGCCCTCCATCTTGGTGAAGATGAAGCGCTGCATCAGGAGGCCCAGGAGACCGACCACCACGAACACCACCGGGAAGGCGAGGAACCACGATCCCGTGGCCGTCGAGACCTCGTAGCCGAGATATCCGCCGAGCAGGAACAGGGAGCCGTGCGCCAGGTTGACGACCCGCATCAGGCCGAAGATCAGCGTGAACCCGGCCGCGACCAGGAAGTAGAGCGCGCCGAGCGTGATCCCGCCGAACAGCGCATTGAGGAAGATCTGCTTGCGTCCCCACTTGGCCGAGAGTTCCGGCGGCCAGGGCGCCAGGATCAGCCACAAGAGCACCGCGGCCAGGACCACGATGACCAGGCTCCAGAGCGGACGGCGCTTGACGAAGTCTTCCATTGCGGGAAGTCCGGCGGTATCGGGTCGCGGCTGCCCGCACCCGTCGAGGGCGAGACTAGAACGGGCTCCGGCCGGCGCGCTTTCCCGAACGTCTCTTCTTTCGGGCGGCGCGCCCGGCCTCAGTGCGCGAGCCCGACGACGCTCCGCCGGTAGGCGCTCGGCGGCACGACCCCGTTGGCGATGAAGAAGCGCGAGAAGCTCGCCGGCGTCGCGAAGCCGAGATCGAACCCGATCTCCGAGACGGTCTCGCCGCCCCGGGCCAGCCGCTCGATCGCGCGCTCCATGCGCAGGGCATTGAGGAAGATGGTCGGGGGCAGCCCCATCTGCTCGCGGAACAGCTTGAAGAAGTGCGGCCTGGACAGCCCCGCGGCACGCGACACCTCGGCGAGGTCGATGGGCTCGCCGAGGGTCCGGGCGAGGTGGTTGATGGCGCGGCGGAGCCGGAAGTCGCGCAGGCGCCCGGTGTCCCCCGGTATCACGTCGGCCGGGCTCGTCCACTGCCAGGTCAGGTCGAAGGCCGCCTGGGTCAGGGCTCCCAGTCGGTCCTCCAGGCCGCCGTCGCCGTCGCGATGCGACGCGAGCACTCGGGCCGTGTCGGCGACGAGGCGCGCGAGATGGTCCCCGGTCTCGACCGTGGAGCGGCCGAAGCGCAGGATCTCGGTCGCCTCGCGGCTCGCCTCCACGAACCAGCCGGGCCGGATGTAGAGCACCAGCGTCAGGGTCGGGTGGCGCCGGTCGACCGGTTGGAAATAGTGCGGCTGCCAGGGGCTGATCGCGGTCGCCATGGTGGGCGACAGCGGCAGGGGCCGGCCGTCGACCACGACCTGGGCCGCCGGTCCGCTCACGTGGAAGATCAGATGACCCTCCCTGTGGGCGTGCGGGACCATGGCACGGTCCAGCTCGAAAAGGCAGGCGCGCCCGAACGCGCCGTGTGCGACAACGTGAGCAATGCTCATTCGTTCCCTCCCGCATTTTCTGTTTTTCTGCGGATTTTCATGAATGTAGAGGATGTCGGACGGCCGACAACAGCAAAACGACAGCTTGGCGCGCCCGCGGCGCGGCCGGCCGGCAAGGCGGTCCCGGCGCGCCTCACCACGCGGCCTCGAGGATCCGGCGGCAGTCGACCGGCGTCATCCGACGCGGATTGGCCAGGGACGCCGGATCGCTGGCGGCGATCTCGGCGAAGCGGTCGAACCGGGCCCGGTCGATGCCGACCTCCCTGAGGGTGGTGGGCATTCCGACGGTCCGCGCGAAGGCGCCGATCTCGCGGCTGAAGGACAGGTCGCGGTCCTCCGGCGCGAAGGTCCGGGCCAGCGCCGCATAGCGGTCGCCGACCGCCTGGGCGTTGAATTCCGCGACCGCCGCGAGGAGCGGCGCGCGCACGTCGCCGGGCAGGAACCCCGCGCCGAGTTCGGCCTCGATCGGGCAGGCCAGCGCGTCGACCCCGCCGACCGCCTTCTCCATGGCGAGGCCGGCCGTGAGGGCGGCCGCCATCAGCTCGCGGCGGGCCTCGCGCTGCCCGCCGGCCTCGAGCCCCACCGGCAGCCAGCGCGTCATGCGCCGGACCGCCTCGAGCGCGAGCCCGTCGGCGGGCGGGTTGTAGCCGGGGCTCGCATAGGCCTCCATGGCATGCACGAGTGTTTCCATCGCGGAGGCCGCGAGGCGCCGGCCCGGGACCCGGTCGAGCACGGTCGGGTCGGCAATGATCCGGTCGGGCCGGGGGCAGGGCATGGGCCGTCCGTCCGTGGGGCGGACCTGCCGGGCGAGACCGAGATCGAAGAGCCCGACCGGGACGGCGATCACGAGCGGCTTCTCGCCGCGCCGCCCGGCCTGCTCGGCGACCAGGCGCGCCTGCCCCACGGCGGCAGCCCCCCCGATGGCGACGAGGGTCCCGCCCGGGATGCCGCGCAGGCTCCTGGCGATCGGCGCGACGGCGGCCCGGCTCGGCGCCGAGGGCGGCGCCTCGACGACCGTGAGCCGCGTGCCGCAGAGCGCCTCGCGGATCCGGTCGAGCGCCGCCTCGACGCCCGGTTCGCGGTCGACGAGGACGAGCGCGCGGGCGAGGTCGCCGGCCTCCTCGGGCAGGGCGTCCTCGATGGCGGCTTCGGCGAAATGGGTTCGCGTCAGATACCCGATCAACGTCATCGGCGACACTCCCGCCCGGGAGGGACGCTCCCAGGGGGAGCCGTTCACGCCGGCGACCGGACCGCAGCGGGCCCGGTACGCTTCGTCATGGGACGGGTGCGGCGGCCGGCACTTCCGGCCGGCCGCCGGTCTTGGGTCGACGGCCGGCGTCAGCCGCCCGCGCGCAGCTTGGCGCAGTCGACGACGTCGCGGGACGGCAGGCCGAGCGCCTTGAACTGCTCGGTCGACATTCCGAGCGTCTGGGTGACGTTGTCGGCGCGGCCGACCATCTTGCTGGTCAGCCCGCCGTCCGGTCCATCGACGACCTCGGTGATGAAGACCGTGCCGGTCGCCTGGCGGTTCTCGTTCAGCGTGATCTTGCCGACCGGGCTGTCGAGCTGGAGCTTGTTCAGCGCCGCCTTGAACTTGGCCTGCCCATCGGAGAGATCGCCGCCGGCGGCCTCCAGACCCTTGATGGCCGCCTGCGTGGCCACGTAGTAGCCGAGCCCGAACAGCGACGGCGTCGGGAAGCGCTGGGCCGCCGGAATGGAGTCCTGGTAGAGCTTGACGTAGGACGTCCAGGCCGGGCTCGGGTCGTCGATCGCGAAGGGACCGGAGGTCGGCGTGCCCTTGAGCGCGTCCTTGGCCTTGCCCTTGGCGGTCAGCACGGTCTGGTCGGCCATGATGGTGCCGCCGATCAGGCGGATCTTCTCGCCGGCCTGCTGGTACTGGTTCAGGAAGTTGATCGCGTCGGTGCCGCCGAGGCCGAGGTAGATGGCGTCCACGTTCTCGGGCAGCTGCGCGATGATGGCGGCGAAGTCGGCCTGGCCGAGCGGCTGCCAGAAGCGCTGCACGATGTCGCCGCCGGCCTTGCAGTAGTCGACCGCGAAGCCCATGAAGTTGGTGTAGCCGAACGAGTAGTCGGCCGCGATGGTGGCGACCTTTTTCCAGCCCTTGGTCTTCGCGACGTAGGTGCCGAGGCCGTAGCCCCACTGCGCGCCGTCGAGGTTGAAGCGGTAGAAATTCGGCGCCGGGTCGACCCAGGTGGTCTCGAGCGCGCCCGAGATGCCGTTGATGACGACCTTGTCGGGGATCGTCTTGGCGAAGTCGCGCATCGCGATGCCTTCGGAGCCGGACAGCGGGCCGATGATGAAGTCGACCTTGTCCTGCTCGATGAGCTTGCGCGCCATGCGGACGGTCGTGTCCGGCTTGGTGTCGGTCGGCGCCACCACGGTCTCGATATTCTTGCCCCCGATGGTGTTGTTGACCTGCTTCAGGGCCAGCTCGACGTTGCGCACGCCGTCCTGGCCGCCGGCCGCGAAGGCGCCTTCCAGCGCGACGAGGATGCCGATCTTGATGGTTCCGCTCTGGGCGAAGGCTGCGCCCGGCAGCATGAGGGCGGCGACCGCGACGGCGCCGAGCAATGAGTTGCGCATGGTGTTCCTCCCTTGACGCCGCGGACCCGCCCGGTCTTCGCGCCGGGCGGTGGTTCGCTCGTCGTTCAGCGCGGACTTGCTCGCGCCTGGAGGAAAAGCTGCCGCCGCAGGTGCGGACCGCCCATATCCCAGCGTCTCATTTTTGCGCAGGGACCCGGTTTCGGTGGGTCCTGTGCGGCGCAGGAAACCGCCGGACGATCGCCCGGCCCTCTCGTCGGCAGGAGAGGCCGCCGCGGCCGGGGGTGGATCGCCGGGACAAGCCCGGCGATCACAGGACGAAGTGTCGGACCTTCCCCGGGCCCGGTTTCACTCGTCGGCTTCGTCCTCGATCTGCTGCCGCCGGGCTTCGACCGCGTCACGGACCATGTCCAGGAAATGGGAGGCGAAGAGCGCGAGGCGTTCCTTCTGTTCGGCAGAAAGCGTCTGCGCCAGCGGCTGCCAGGCGTTCGCGACATTCTTCAGCTCGGTGCCCCGGGCGATCAGGTTGTCGGCCCGCTCGCGCATGAGCTGGAGTATATCGGCTTCACCCCGCTCAAGTCCGGCCTGCAGGGCGGCGAGACGCTTCTGGCGTCCGAGCGCGCGGTTACGGATCGCCTCCTCGATCGGGGGCCAGAGCTTCGCCTGCTCGGGGGTCAGCTGCAGCGCGGCCTTGACGATCCCGATCCTGGCGTCGGTGATGGCCTGAAGGTCGGCGGCGCTCAACCCGGCGAGAGCCGGGGCCTGGACCTGGGTGCTCTGGCCGAGGGCAGGCTGGGCCAGCATCATGATCGAGAGGATCGAGCCGCCAAGCAGAGAAGTGTACTTTTTCATGGTCTCTTCCTTCCGTCGGAACTGCCGGTGCATGACGCAATGCGGCAGGAGGGCCCCCGTGGCGACCGGAACGTCGATCGGTATCCCGCAGGCCCCCCGCGGCGAGCGTGCGATCCTTTCACGGCAAGGCCGCCCCGCTTGATCGCTTGGGCCGTGTCCGTAGCCATCCGGACCACCTGCCGTCGCGGGCCGGAGCGTCGTCACCACGCACCGCTTCGGGCCGCCCGCGGGCGGCTACGGGGGTCGGCCTAGCCCGGTGGTCGCCGCATGTCCCGAATGGACAAGTCGGCGTGCCGGATGTCGGGCAGGGTCGGCCATCGGACCATGTCGGTACCCGTGACGGCGGCGTGTGGCCGGCCGTCCGGGACGTTCCGGCCATCGCGGGACGTCTGACCAACGCAGGCGAGGATTGACTCATGATTCAGCGCTCGGAATCGCGAAGGACCCTTCTCGGTCTTCTCGGTGGTGGAATGGCCGCCACGTTGCTCGGCGGGACCGTACCGGCCCATGCGGCCACCGGCTCGGTGCGCATCAAGATCGTCAAGGCGGGGTTCGTGGTCGGCCTGGGCGGTGGAAGCGGCGTCCTCAACTTCGGCGGCCGGCAGTATCCGTTGAAGATCGGCGGCGTCAGTCTCGGCGCCATCATCGGCGTGGCGGAGGCCGAACTCGTCGGTCGCGCCACCGGCCTGACCACGGCCTCCGACATTACCGGGACCTATACCGCACTCGGCGCCGGCGTGGCCGTCGCGGGCGGGGCCACGACGGTCAAGCTGCAGAATTCCCGCGGCGTCATCCTGACCCTGACAGGCAAGCAGATCGGCATCCAGTTCTCGGTCGCCCTGAGCGGAATGACCGTGTCGATCGGCTGACGGCTCGCCGGCTGCGCGCGGACGAGCCACGGTGGCCCGACAGGGGTCTCCAGGCGCTCCGCACCCGAGACGGCAGCCGGCCGGCAAGGTCGCAGAGCTCGAGGCCGAGGACCCGGACGTTCGGCAATCGCCGAGCGGTCCGGGTCCTCGGCATTTCTGTTCGGAACATGGCCCGCCGGGCCAGATGACGGGCACCGCGATGCCGAGGCAAGCGGCCTTTCCCCGGTCGCCCGGTCGCCTCGTCGACTCCCCGGGCCTTGTCGCCTCCGCGTGCCTGGAACCTGCCGGGCCACGCTTGCGCGTGTCTGAGGCGCGGCGATTGGGTCGGGAACAGACCGGTCGGGGCCCGCCGGCGGCCGCCGGTCAGTTGGCCGACTTGGTATCCAGGATGCGGGATAGCCGCTCAAGGTGTCGGATCGCGGCCGACAGTTCAGCCTCAGCGTAGGGCAGTCTGGTCGTCGTCCTGGACGCCTCGACGAGTCTCTCGGTCGCCTTCTGTACACGATCGACCGCCTCGACCCATTCGATGAGCACGTCTTCCCTCATTGATGCTTCCCCTGCGCCCCAATTCGTCTCCGAGGGTGAAGTTATGCAATGAGAAAGCGAGCCCAGTGTTCCGTCTCGGACGGACCCATGGCCGGCGATATTTGATGAATGCTCACGTTGGTGGATCGTGAGCTCGACGGCTTGATGGCTTGGGACAATCGGGCATGGGGCAAACCCGTAGCTCGCCATTCGTGCGACCTCGGGTCCGCGTCGCGCCGTACCGGCGGCGCCCGTGGCACCTGCGCGACGGGGCGACCGGCGGCCTGCAGGACCCGCTGGCCCAGCCGATCAAGTAGCGGGACAGAAGTTCGCCCAATCTCGCGCAGTCCAGAGCCGCGACCGACCTCGCGCGGCCTCCGGTCGGCGGACCATGCGGATGTCGAAGGGCCGGTCGGCCCGGTGATCGGGGCTGCCGAGGTGGCCTGCGCCGCCGCTCCGGACCTGCGGCCGATGCCGATCCGAAGGGGTGGAGAGCACCATGAACGTTCGCGTCCAGCTTCTGTCCGTCGCGCTCGCCGCCGCCTTCGCGGTCCTTCCGGCGCGCGCGCAGGACGGGGCGCCGGAGCCCTCGGCCCGGGACCTCGCCCTGAAATCCGCCCGCTACCTCGCAGGGCGGCCGGCCCTGTCCTTCCGCTGGTTCGTCACCTACGACCAGTCCGCCGACAACGGCCGGAAGATCACGTCCATCAGGAGCGGAGAGACCCTCTTCTCGCGCAAGGACGGCTTCTTCGTGAAGGCGGAGCGGGAGGGCGCCCGGCGGGACTACTTCTACGACGGGGCGACCTTCGCGGTCGCGGCGCCGGACGAGAAGTTCTATGTGAGCGTGCCCTTCGGCGGCGGCTACGACGCGCTCGTGGAGGCCATCCGGGACAAGACGGGCACGGTGCTGCCGCTCTGGTCCATCCTCAGCGAGAAGCTTCCCGACCGGCTCCTCGAGGGCGTGAAGGACGCCGCGTATCACGGCACGACCCTGATCACCGGCCGGGAGGTCCATCACCTGAGCTTCCGCGGCGCGGACGAGGACTGGCAGGTCTGGATCTCGACCGACGAGGCGCGGCCGGTGCCGCTGATGATCGTCGGGGTCGAGCGCGCGAAGCGCGGGGCGCCTGTCTATCGGGCCTACCTCAGCGAATGGAACGATGCTCCGGCGGTCGACCCGGCCCGGTTCCGGTTCAGCCCGCCCGCGGACTTCATGCGCCTTGCGGTGGCCGGCGGCGGACAGTCGACGAAGCCGGCGACAGCGGCGCCCGCGGGAGCCCCGTCGCCCGAACCGAAGCCCGCCCAGTGAGCAAGGAGAGAACCATGCGGAAAATCCTTGCCACCATCGCGGCCGGCCTCATCGCCTACGGCTCGATGCCGGACCTGCCGTCCGGGGGCGGAGCGATCGGGAGCGCGGAGGCGCGCGGAGGCGGCGGCGGCGGTCGCGGCGGCGGCGGCGGTTTCGGGGGCGGCGGTGGCCGCGGCGGATTCGGCGGCGGATACGGTGGTGGATACGGGGGTGGGTTCCACGGCGGAGGCTACGGGCCGCGACCGGTCTACGGCGGGGGCGGCGGCGGCCGCCCGCCTGCCGCCGCGACCCGTCCCTCCAAGCCGCCGGCAGCCTCGCGCCCGCCGTCCGGCCAGCGGCCAGGTGCCGGCCAGAAGCCGGGTGCCGGCCAGCGGCCCGGCGCAGGCCAGAAGCCCGGTGCCGGCCAGCGGCCCGGTGACGGCCAGCGTCCCGGCGTCAAGCCCACGCCCCCGATCGCCAACGCCCCCGGAGCCGGCGGAAGGCCGCCCGGCGTGGGTAACCGGCCGCCGCTCCAGCCTGGTGCCCGTCCGCCGGGGTGGCGCCCGCCGGGCTCGAGGCCGCCCGGTTGGCGGCCTCCGGCTGCCCGGCCGCCCTATCCCCGCCCGCCCCATTGGCACTGGGGGGACTATCACTGGTATCCGGCCTGGGGCTGGTACTTCACGGGAGCGGTCGCGGGAGCCTCGCTCGCCTTCGTCGATACGCTTCCCGACAGTGTCGACTGCGCGACGAACAGCTATCAGGGCGAGTCCCTCTACATGTGCGGCGACGTCCTCTACAGGGCGACCTATCTCGATGACGACCGGGTCTACGAAATCGTCTCCGACGAGGGAGCCTCGGGGGGAGACGGCGTGTCGACGGGGCCCGGGTCGCTGAGGCTCGCCTCGCCGCGCATGCGCGGCAGCCGGGTCCGGGCCCTGCAGGAGGCTCTCGTGCGCGACGGCATGGACATCAGCGTGGACGGCATCTTCGGCCCGGGCACGGACCAGGCGCTGCGCGACTTCCAGGCCCGGAACGGCCTCCAGGCCACCGGCGAACTCGACGAGGACACCGCTGCGAAGCTCGGGATCTGACGGCCCGCGGTTTCCCGGGCGCCTATCACCGGCATGACGGCGCGGCCCGGGGCTCCGGGCCGCCTTGAGCGCCGTTTCGCGGCCTGCGCACTTCAGCTACGGGGGCCGTCCGCGACGGCGCAGGTGCGGTCTGGAGACGACCACCCGGCGCGCTGCTTGGATGCGGCCCGATGCGGGCGACGCCGATGTCGGCCGAAGAGCCGGCCAGCGGCCGGAGCCTCGGCGTCGCCGGCGGCAGGTGCTTCAGGTGTCCCCTGCGATGACGGACGGCGTCACACGCCGCATTGCCCTGTCCGGCCGGCGGGCGAACCCCGTTCGACCGAGGCAGACGTTCGGGGCCGGCCACCGACCTGACCCCGAACGCGTTCACAGCCAGATTTCCCGAGCCTTACTGGCAGTAATCCCAATAGCCATTCACCTGGCTGTTGTCCGACCAGTACCAGCACAGGTTCGGAGCCGGTGCGACCGGTACCGTGCCGACCGCCGCCACCCCGATGACCGTGCCGAGCGCAACGCCGGCCACGACCGTTCCGTAGTACGGCCGACGGACCCAGGGGCGGTAGTATCCGCCCTTGACCTTCACGTTGACGTTGCCGTGATGCACGTTGACGTTCGTCTTGCGGTTCACGTTGGTGTTGCGATTCACGTTCGCATTGCGATTCACGTTGGTGTTGCGGTTCACGTTCGCGTTGCGATTCACGTTCGCATTACGGTTCACGTTGGCGTTGCGGTTCACGTTGCCGCCGCGGTTGACGCTGCCGCCGCGGTTTGCGCCGCCGCCGGCTGGGCGGCGCACGGCACCACCACCTGCGCGAACCTGCTCCACCTGGCCTTCGACCGCGTGGTTCTTGAGCGCTCCGAGCCCGCCGATCGCCATCGCGGGTGAGGTGGGAAGGCTGAGGACCGCGCTGACGAGCGCGACCAGACCGACACGCAGACTTGACATGGCATTCCTCCGACTCTGACCAATGACCTTCAGGGATGGTGCGCAAGTTTGGGATCCTCGCCCTCGCGCATCCTGATTGCTTGCCGCCGGTCGGTTTCGAAATGGCTTCATGGATCGGAACGATATCAAGCCAACCCGGGACATGGCGACGCTCTAAGCTACCCAAGAGTTTCTGATATTCCAGTACTCCGAGCTTTGCCTTGATCTGGGTCATGCGTCATCCTCGGCGCGCCGACCACTTTCGCCCGAAGCTACTTGCCTTGCCGGCCCGCAGTCATGGCACCCCGGAGGCCGTCGGCGCTGGGGGCCGACGCTGCGGGGAGCACACCGGAGCCCTCGCCATGTCCAACGTCTTGGCCCCGGGGCCTGAAGACCCTCGGATCACATGGGATGGGGATCCGCGCGACCGTGTCCTCGCCATCGCCCGGACGAGTCCGGCCATGGCGGATCGAAAGATCGGCCCTTCGTGGATCCGGTCTGAGGTCCACGACGAACTCGGTGGGTTCTTGTTCCGGCCTGAATAGTTCGCCGTTGTCCGCATGAAAACCGCCCCGAGGCGGAATATGGCATGTACCACCAAGCCCTATTTTCGAACAAGATTCTTCGAATTCGTAATGGTCCTTATTTGCAGACATTGGGTTCGAGTCAATATTCGGCATTGGGGGACGGAATGCTTGGGCGCAACCGTGGGACTGTATCAGGTATTTCGCGCCCATCCCGTGGTACGGAGTTCGTAAAATGAGAACTGCACAGAGCTCGACTGCACTGACGGTGGTTTTGAGCGGCATGTTGGCGTTCCCGACGGGTGCGGGGGCGCTGCCACTCTCTGGCACAAGGACTATCCTCGGGTACGAACGGCCGGACGAGGCCGTGGTCCAGCTCGTCCACGGGTATCACTGCGGACGGGCTTGGAGCCGGTCCTACGGATGGCACTATCATCCGGATGCTTGCGGGGAAGACCAGGAATACGACTACGGGTATGGGGACGGGTACTACGGCGGCTACTATGGCGGGCCCTACTACGGGTATCCGTGGTACTGGGGCCGCCCCTACCGCTACCCCAAACACCATCACAACAACCATCACGGCCACGGCGGGCATGGCGGCCATGGCGGCCATCCAGGCGGTCCTCCCCCGGGCTGGCACGGCGGCAAGCCGGGCGGTCATTCTCCGGGCTGGCAGGGTGGCGGCGGCAACCGCTGGGGTGGCGGCGGCGCCCAGTTCTATCGGGGTGGCGGAGGTGGCGGCACCCAGTGGTATCGGGGTGGCGGAGGTGGCGGCTTCGGGGGCGGAGGCGGTCGGGGCGGTGGAGGCGGTGGCGGTGGCGGCGGTGGACATCACCGCTAGCCTGACCCCTTGGAGTGGGCGCCGCCACGTCGGCTGATCAGGCCGGACAGCCCGGCGGGGGCCTGCGTCGCGAATCCGTTGAACCGCCCCCTCGCGAGCGGAGGGGCGAGACATCGCGGCGGGCGCTCCTCGCAGGGCGCCGCCCGTGGTGCCTGCCGAGGAACTCGGTCCTCCGCGGGCCGAAGGGCCCTGTTCGGGTTCTTGGCGATGTCGAACGGCGGCCGGGGATGGTCCAGGGGCAGCGCCCGACCCGCCTGCTTGGATTCAAGCCGACCGATCATCCAGTCGAAGTCGATGAAATGCAGACAGCAGTCGCGAGGCCCGATCGATTCCGCGGCCATTGAGCGCTGCCAGATCCTTTGAAGCGGGCGTGATGCCGTCTTTCATCGCAAGCCGCCACGCTCGTTCATGCTGCTCTACCCAGCCACGACGCTGCAAGCTGAGTAGTTTCCTTCTCACAGTCTGGCGCGGAATACCCGTGACGTCGGCGAGCCGCGATGCGGTGATACTCGGGGGGGCGACGGGTTCAGGTGCGTTGGCCAAGCGCCAATTGAGCGTCACTTGCCCGACGATCGCGAGTACGAGCATCTCCTGCAGATCGCCGTCGAACTCGCGCGAACAATCTGCCAGATGCTCCGAGACAAACTGGACGAAATGGTACTGAGCCTGTTCGTAGTTTTTGAGAAACAATGCCTTAGGTGAAAACTCGAAGACCTGTCGCGCAGGAGTGGATGGCAAAGACTCCCGGGAATCGCGCAGTTCATGTTTCGTCATGGTTCGCTCATTTTGGCCAGCCCGTCACTTATCAGGCCTTTCAACATTCGGTATGTCAAATGATCAAAATACAAGAATGTGACAAGCCTCGGTCGCTCGGTTGCGGACGCGGCCGAATGGCAGTTCGGGAATGCGGGAGCTGCATCGACGTCATGCCGGTATCGGAATAGGGCGGCCGAGGCTTTCCGTCCCGTTTCGCGGCCTCGGCGTTTCGGCACCCGTGCAGGCCCTGCCGGCGGGCAGGCGCCGGCATCCCGGTCCTCCGCTCGCGGGTCGACCGACGAACTCGGCGGTCCGGGCGGAGCCCGGCACGACGGCATCGTGAAGGCGGGCCATCCGGATTCGGCCGGGCACCGCATTCCTGACCAGTTCCATGACCTTGTTCCGAGGAGGCAGGAATGGCACGGCACGCTTGGCTGCTTCCCCTCCTCTCCTGCGCGGCAATCATTCCGGCTGCATACGCGGGCGAGCCGCCGGCGACCCCGGCGGCGCCCGCACCGGATCCCCTCGTCATCGTCGACGACGGGACCTGGCGTGTGAAGGCTCGGCTCGAGGCGCTCGCGGGCGGGTTCGGCTATGCGGGGACCTGGTACGGCCTCGCCGCACTCGGCCCGGCGCGCTTCAGGGAGAGGCGGACCTGGGCGGAGCTGTGGCTCGAGCCGGGGGTCGACGTCGTATTCCGGGTCGGACCCGCCGTGGAACTCTACGGCGGACTGAGTGCCGGCTGGTCCCAGACCCTAGGGACCGATGCCTTCGACCAGCGCAACAAAGGCACGCTACGCATCGAGAACGCCTTTGCGGGCCTGCGCACGACCAATCCGGCCGACAGCCTCAACATCGATCTCTCCACGGGCCGCCGGGACTACGGCATCGGGACCGGGATGCTGATCTGGCAGGGTGGCGGGAACGGCTTCGAACGCGGCGACGGGAACCTCCTTCCCCGGACCGCCTGGGCGAACGCGACGGTCGCCCGGGTGAGCGTCGGCGGGTTGAAGGTCGAAGGCGCGTTTCTCGACCCCGACGAACTCTCCTCCAACGATACGCGGACGAAGCTTGCCACTGCCGTCGTCGAATACGGCTGGGGGACGGGATCGCGCGTCGGCGGCGCGGTGATCAAGGTCCTGCAATCGCGCCAGGTCTATCCCCTGCCGACCCTGCCGCTTCTGATCCCGGACGGGCGTGACGGCCTCCGGGCCTGGCAGGTGTTCGGGCGGCTGGAAGGCAAGGATTTCGGACTGCCCGGCGGGTGGATCCGCGCCGAATACGCGCGGGAGGACAACGACCGCATCGCCATGAAGGCGCAGGCGATCTACGGGGAGATCGGCTACCGGTTCACCGGCCTGCCTTTCCTGCCGGCGCTGTCCTACGGCTACGCCTCGTTCAGCGGCGACGACCCGCGCACGCGCGGCTACGAACGGTTCGACCCTCTCTACTATGGCAATGGTCTGGACAACTGGTGGTTCGGCGCAAACGGCGCCTACGCGTTCCTGAACTCGAACGTGCGTCACCACCGGCTCGCGCTGAACCTGGTCCTGACCGAACGAGACTTCTTCAAGGCCCAGTACATCCTCTCCTATGCGGATGAGTTGAACAGCCCGATCCAGTTCGGACAGGGGGCACGGCCCTCGTTCGGGTCCGGCGGGCTCACCATCGCGACGGGGGTGCAGAAGCGGCATCTCGCCAGCGAACTCTACGGAGAGTGGACCCATCTCTGGTCCCCGGCAATCGCCACCGGAGTCTGGGCGTCCGCAGCCCGGCCCGGCGCGGGCATCTCCTCTCTTCCGGGGGTGAACGCAAAGACCTGGTACGGCGCCGGGCTCCTGCTGTCGGCGCGCTTCTGATGGAGCGGCACCCATGAGTTGCTGCGGATCCTTCGCTCCGAGCCCGGCACCGGTCACGCCCTTCGGCCCCGTGGTCGCCGAGGCCCTGCCGGCCCGTCTCCCGTCTCCCGTAGCCCAGCCTTTGCGCCGCGGTCTTCATCGCGCGGCGCGGTCCACCGTCCCTCGCCAATCGGAGATGCCGTTCATGCGCCACATCCTCGCGGTCTTCGCGGCCGGCCTGTGCCTCATCGGCCCGGCCGCGGCCCAACAGCCGGCTCCGGCCGACGGTCGCCCGAACATCATCGTGATCATGGCGGACGACGTGGGCATCACCAACGTCGGGGCCTATTCTCACGGCATGATGGTCCCGACGCCGAACATCGATCGCCTTGCCAAGGAGGGAATGCTCTTCACCGACCATTACGCGGAGCCGACCTGCACGCCCGGCCGCGCGGCCTTCATCACCGGCCAGATGCCGATCCGCACCGGGCTGACGACCGTCGGCGGGCCCGGTTCGCCGATCGGGTTGGACCCCCGTGATCCGACCCTGGCGGAGGTCCTCAAGCGGCTGGGCTACCGGACCGGTCAGTTCGGCAAGAATCACCTGGGGGACCGGAACCCGCATCTTCCGACCGTCCACGGCTTCGACCAGTTCTTCGGCAACCTCTACCACCTCAATACGGAGGACGAGCCCGAGGATGCGGACTGGCCGAAGGACCCGGCCTTCAACGCACGCTGGCGTCCGCGCGGAGTGCTCGACTGCGTGGCGACCGCGAACGACAATCCCGCGCCGGCCGATCCGCGGTTCGGTCCCTGGGGCAAGCAGAGTTGCATCGACACCGGAGCCTTGACCCGCAAGCGCATGGAGACCGTGGACGACGAGTTCCTGGACAGGTCGCTGCGGTTCATGGACGAGGCTGCGAGGGCGCGCGAGCCCTTCTTCATCTGGCACGCGCCCTCGCGCATGCACATCTACACGTTTCTTCGGCCGGAGAGCCGGCTGCTCGCACAGCCCTACTCGTCGGGCGACGACGTCTACGGTTCGGGCATGATCGAACTCGATCGCCAGGTCGAGGCCATCCTGAAGAAGGTCGACGACCTCGGCATCCGCGAGAACACCATCGTCATCTTCACGACGGACAACGGCGCCATGGCGGCCTGGTGGCCGGATGGTGGAACGACGCCGTTCCGATCCGAGAAGGCGACCACCTGGGAAGGCGGCGTCCGTGTGCCGATGCTGATCCGCTGGCCGGCCGCCATCAGGGCCGGCACGGTCTCGAACGGCATACAGACGCATCTGGACCTCTTTACCACCCTCGCTCGGGCCGCTGGCGTGGAAGACGTGCGCGAACAACTCCTGCAGAGCCACAAAGTGAAGATCGACGGCATCGACAATCTGTCCCACTGGCGTGGCGAAACCCCCTCCAAGCGCGATTTCGTCATCATGTACAACGAAAGCCAGATGACGGCCTTGCGTTTCGGACCTTGGAAGACGCACTTCAAGACCCGCAACGGCTTCTTCGATCCTTACGTGGACAGCGCGCTGATCTTCAATCTGCGGATGGATCCGTTCGAGCAGCGGGACGGACACCGGTCCAACCTGGTCGCCATGCGCAAGTCTTTCATCGGCGGCATCGTCCGCGACATGCTCGAGGACCACATGAAGTCGCTGGTCGAATTCCCCCCACGCCAGGCCGGCGGCACGCTGACGCCTCGCCCGCAGTAGCGCTGCTCCCTGGGACCGCTGCCCTTCGCACAGTCGCTGAACACCTGACCGGCACGCCGTCATCCGGCGCTTCGCGGGCGCGCCGAAGCGCGGGCGACAACGGCCCGGTCTGGCCCGCGCTCGCTGGTCGGGACGCTTCTCCACCCCATATGACGGCTGCGGCAGCCAGTTCCGACCGGCAGCACCGCGGAGGGGTGGATGCGAACCGACCAGCTGATGCTCTGGCTCGCCGAAAGCGGCGCCGGGTTCAAGACCCTCGATGCGCTCTTCGTCGGGTTCTGCGATCACCTGCAGCGCGAGGGGGCCGGCCTGTCGCGCGCCGCCCTGGGGATCGAATTCCTGCATCCCGAGATCAGCGGGCAGATGCTCGTCTGGACCGATCACGCTCCCGTCCAGCATTCGGAGACGGTCCGCGACGGCCTGGCCGAGAACCCGGCCTACTTCCTGAGCCCGACACGGGTCGTCGACGAGACCGGTGTGCCGTTCAGACGCCGGCTGGACGGCCCGGTCCCCGACATGCCGTTGCTCGAAGAGCTGCGATGCGCCGGGATGACCGACTACTACATGGTGCCGTTGCCCTTCCTCGACCGAACGCGCACCGCCGTGCTCTCGTTCGCGACGCGCCGTCCCGGCGGCTTCACGTCCGCGGACCTCGACCGGTTGCAGACCCTTGCCGCGGGCGCTTCGCCGTGGATCGAGCGCTTCGTCTGGCAGCGGCTGACGGCGGATCTGCTCGAGACCTATGTCGGCGCGCGCAGCGGGGCCCGCATCATCAGCGGCACGATCGAGCGGGGCAGCGTGGAGACGATCACGGCAGCGATCTGGTTCGCGGACCTGCGCGGCTTCACGGCTCTGACGGAATCGCGCCCGGTCGCCGAGGTGATCGAGGCGCTCGGCCGCTGGTTCGAACTGACCGTCACCGCGATATCGGGTCACGACGGCGAGGTCCTGAAGTTCATCGGAGACGCCGTCCTGGCCATCTTTCCGGCCACGCCGGCCCGATCGATCGAGCGTGCCTGCGCGGACGCAATTCAGGCCGCCAGCGACCTCGGTTCGGCGGTCGATCGGATGGATGCCGGACGACGCTTCGATTTCGCCCTGGGGCTGCACGCCGGCGACGTGGCCTTCGGCAATGTCGGCGCGCCCCGGCGGCTCGATTTCACCGTGGTCGGGCCGGCCGTGAACCGGGCGGCCCGCCTGCAGGACCTGGCCAAGAAGCTCGGGCGGCGCGTCGTCCTGTCCGAAGCGTTGGCTCTCAGGGTCGAGGCTCCCCTGATACCTCTCGGCGCGCACACTCTGCGCGGAATCGCAGGGGCGGAGCCCGTTTACGGCCTATGAGCCGCCGACGACCGTCACTCGGTCGGGCGCCGTCCCGGGCGCCGAACGACCCCGGCGGCACGGCCATGCCGACCGACTTCGGGGGTTCGCGTGTCGGGGCCTGGACCGGCCCGGGATCGCGCCGGTCCGCTGACCTCGGCGTGACGCCCTTCCGGCGGCGGCGCCCGGTCAGAAGTGGGGCAGGGCGCGGTAGCGCCGGTCGGCCAGGACGCCCCGGACGTGGGCGGCCCCGGCGTCCGCGTCGGCGCGCAGGCGCTCGACGTCGATCGTCGCGAAGGCGCCGTCCTCGTACAGCACCCGGCCGGCCACGATGGTCGCCTTCACCTCGGCGCGGCTGGCGTAGCGGAGGATCTCGCTGGACAGGTGCTGCATGGCCATCAGGTGCGGGCCGCTGCCGTCGAGGAGCGCGATGTCGGCCGCCTTGCCGACCTCGAGCGAGCCGACGAGGTCGTCCATGAACAGGACGTCGGCAGCCTCCGAGGTCGCCATGGCGATGATGTCGCCGGGCGCCAGGAACTCGGGATCGTAGGCCCCGACGCCCCATTTCGCGCCGTGGATCAGCCAGGCGGCGCGCATGGTGACGAAGATGTCGTTGGCCTGGTTGTCGCAGCCGAGGGCGACGCGGATGCCGGCGGCGCGGAAGCGCGGCAGGTTCGGGATGGCGTTGAGGTTGGCGACGCATTCGACAGGGGAGTGGGCGAGCGACGCGCCGCCCCGGGCGAGGAGCTCGATCTCGGTCTCGCTCGCCAGCACGGCGTGGACGGCGACGAGGTGCCGGTCGATGACGCCGAGGTCGGCGAGGCGCTCGACGGGCCTGCGGCCGAACACGGCGAGGCAGAACTCGACCTCCTCCCGGTCGCGCCCGACATGGACCTGCAGGGTGGCGCCCCTTTCGCGGGCGAGCGCATGCCCGTCCCGGAAGTAGCGCTCCGAGAAGCCGAGCAGCGCGGAGGCGTTGACGGCGCCCCTGATCAGCCGGTCGCCCCGGGCCGGGTAGCGGTCCAGGAAGGCGGCGGAGCGGGCGAGATCGATCTCCGCCTCGCCCTCGCGGGCCTTCAGCCAGGACCGGTCGCGAACCTGGGCATAGAGGGCGGCGTGATGGAAATCCTGGTCGGCGCAGCCGCGGGCGAGGTTGCAGCGGATGCCGACCTCCTCGATCGCGCCGACGATCGCCTCCTCGTGGGCGGGATTGAGCGTGCCCTCGCAGAGCGTGGTGATGCCGGAGCGCAGGAGCTGGGCGGCGATCAGGCGGACGGTCTGGCCGGCCTGAGTGGCGTCGAGCGAGCGCTGGGCCGGGTTGTAGATGCGCGGAATCATCGGCAGCTCGCCGGTGGTCAGCGACCGGACGAAGCACTGGCTGCAGTGGGTGTGCGCGTCGATGAAGCCGGGCAGCACGATCGAGCGGGCGTCGCCGAGGCTCCTGGGGGCAGTCCAGTCCCTGACGATTTCGGCATGGGGGCCGAGCGCCGCGATGCGTCCGCCGACGACCGCGAGGGCGCCGTCGTCGATCACGCGCCGCGTGGCGTCCATGGTGGCGATGCGGCCGCGGACGATGAGATCAGCCTGGGCAGGTTGCAAGGGGCGCTCCTAGAGGATCAGGGGACGGTTGGCGGCCTGGGTGGCCTCCAGGGTGGCGTAGACCTCGCCGATCGTCGCCATGTGGGCGTGCATGGCCTCGAAGGCGGCATCGGCGTTGCGGTGGCGGATCGCCTCCACGATGCGGGCGTGCTGGTCGGAGAAGAACTGGCGCCGCTCGGGGCGCAGAACGGCCCGGCGCATGCTGCCCCAGACCACCTGCTTGCGCGCCCGGTTGACGGTCTCGAACAGCGACTGCAGCAGGACGTTGCCGGTCGCGGCGGCCAAAGCCCGGTGGAAGTTCTCGTCCCAGATCTCGTAGAGGTCCATGCTGCGCGCGGCGGCGCAGCGGCGGCTCGCCTCCTCGATGGCGGCGATCTGCGCCGGCGAGGCCCGCACGGCGGCGAGACCCGCGATGTGGCGCTCCAGGATCTGCCGGGTCTCCAGGATCTCGCGCGGGTTGGCGTACTGGCCGACCCGCTCCGGGTCGCTCGCATCGGCGACCGGCCGGGCGCCCGCGAAGGTGCCGCGGCCGACATGCCGCCAGAGCCGGCCCTGGTTCTCCAGCCGGGCCAGCGACTTGCGCACCGCGTGACGGGTCGCGCCGAGGCGTTCGGCGAGGGCCCGCTCGGTCGGCAGACGACCGCCGGGACCGACCATTTCCTGAAGGACGGTGTCGATGCGCCTGTCGAGATCGGCCTCAGCGTTCATCGCCGGATGTCCATTCCCCAGTCAAATCATCAACCAATGCTGATTTGGTTGAGTGCAACTGCCTAATTCGTTCGCGCCAGCGTCAGATTCATGTCATCTCTATCGGGTCCAGTATTGACAGGAACCCGGGCATTATCAAGGATCGATATCGCAGGAGACGTCGGGCCGGAACGCCGCGGAGGACGCCTGCTTGCGACAAGTCGCGACCAAAGCGCAACCAATTCGACGGAGTGACGGACATGGCAGCCAGGATGGCATTCGCTCTCGCGGCCTTCGCGGCCGGCTTCCTCGCGCAGGCCGAGGTTCGCGCCGAAACTCTGACGGTCGCCAACAACGGCGGCACCGCCGGGGCAGCCATGAAGGCGGCCTATTTCGAGCCCTTCGCCAAGGCGACGGGGCACAAGGTCGTGGACGACGCCTTCAACCAGGAACTCGCCAAGATCCGATCGCAGGTGGAGACCAAGAACCTGCAGTGGGACGTGGTCTCGGTCACCGCCATCAACGAGGCGACGGGCTGCGAGGAGGGGCTCCTCGAAAAGATCGACTGGTCGAAGTATCTCGATCCGAAGGACTTCGAGGCCGTCGGCGGCATCGGCAAGTGCGGCCTGCCGAACAACTTCGTTTCGGGCGGCCTCGTGTACGACGCCGACGTCATCCCGGCCGACAAGGCGCCCAAGACCTGGGCCGATTTCTGGGACGTGCAGAAGTACCCGGGCAAGCGCGGCCTGCTCTACCGCGCCGAGCAGACCTTCGAGATCGCACTCATCGCCGACGGCGTGCCGCCGGCCGACGCCATGAAGGTCCTGGCCGCCCCCGGCGGTGTCGAACGGGCGCTGAAGAAGCTCGGGGAGCTCAAGCCGCACATCAAGTGGTGGAAGAGCGGCGACGAATCCATGCAGAACATCCTGACCGGGGAGGTCGTCATGACCTTCGCGTGGAACGGCCGGGTCGCGGCGGCGAACCGCAACAACAAGCGCAACCTCAAGATCGTCTTCGGTGGCGGCCACGTCTCGGGGAGCCAGTACATCGCCGTCATGAAGGGCACGCCCAAGAAGGATCTGGCGATCGAGTTCATCCGCTTCTCCTCCGCGCCGGAGCAGCAGGCCGAATTCGCACGCCGCATCGACTACGCGCCCGCCAACGCCAAGGCGTACCCGCTGATGAGCGACGCCGAGCGCGCGACCCTGCCGAGCGGACACATGGACAAGGCCTCCCTACAGAGCGGGCAGCTCTACCTCGACTTCTGGCTGAACAACGGCGACGCCCTGCTGCAGCGCTTCATCACCTTCGCGGCCCAGTAGGCCCGCGCCGCCGCCCGCCCGCGCGACCCCGCGCGGCGCGATCCCGACGCGTCCGGCCGCGCGCTCCGGCCGGAACCCGACCGTTCTTCAGAGGAGATGGGACCATGCGGATCCGGATCGCGGCACTCTTCACCGGCGCGGGGCTCGTCCTGTCGGCGGCGGGCGCCTCGGCGCAGACCATCACGGTCGTCAACCAGGGCGGCGCGCCGGCGGAAGCCCAGCGGATCGCCGTCTTCGAGCCCTTCATGAAGGAGACCGGGCTCAAGATCGTGGTCGACACCTACAACCAGGAACTCGCCAAGATCCGCGCCCAGGTCGAGACCAAGAACCTCGTCTGGGACGCGGTCAGCCTCAATCCGATCAACGAGGCCGCCGGCTGCGAAGAGGGGCTCCTCGAGAAGATCGACTGGAAATCCCATGTCGACGAGAAGCCCTTCGCGGCCATCGGCGGCTTCGGCAAGTGCGGCGCGCCCTACCTCGTCTCGCCGGGCGGGCTCGTCTACGACGCCGACAAGTACAAGGGTGACAGCGGGCCGAAGTCCTGGGCCGATTTCTGGGACACGCAGAAGTTCCCGGGCAAGCGCGGGATGCTGTATCAGCCCGACCAGATGCTGGAGACTGCGCTGATGGCGGACGGCGTCGCGCCCAAGGACGTCCCGGCCGTACTCGCCGGCCCGGGCGGCGTCGACCGCGCCTTCAAGAAGCTCGCCGAGATCAAGCCGCACGTCAAATGGTGGAAGAGCGGCGACGAGTCCATGCAACTCATCCTCTCCGGCGAGGTCGACATGGTCTACGCCTGGCAGGGTCGGGTGAACATCGCCAACCGGACCAACAAGCGCAATCTCAAGATCGTCTGGCCCGCCGGCTACACCTCGGCGCTGATCTATCTCGGCGTGATGAAGGGATCGCCGCGCAAGGACGACGTCATCCGGCTGGTCAAGTACCAGCTCACCGCGGAGACGCAGGCGCGCTACGCCGAGATCATGGGCTATCCGCCGGCCAACGCCGATGCGTATCCGCTGCTGTCGGCCGAGAAGCGCGAGAACCTGCCCGGGCAATACGCCGACCGGGGCATGATGCAGGCGGGCAGCCTCTACATCAACTTCTGGCTCGACAACGGCGATTCGATCCGTCAGCGCTTCGCGACCTTCGTGGCGCAGTGATCGCATGAGCATCTCCGGAACCGCCGAGGCCGGCGCCAGTGTCGGCAAGGGGGCCGCCCTCGACGCCGTGCTCGGCCGTGCGGTGGAGCGGTCGCAGCGGCGCCACCGGTGGATCATGGCCGGGTTGATGGCGCCGAGCGTGCTGTTCGTGGTCGCATTCCTGGTCTTGCCCATCGGCCTGTTCCTGTGGCGGGCGGTCGACAACCCGGAGATCCCCCGCTACCTGCCGCGCACCGCGGCGGCGGCGGCCCTCTGGTCGGAGGGCGACCGGCCGCCGGAGGCCTTCTACGCCGCCCTCGTGGAGGACCTTCGGGGGCTCGGCGACACGCCGGCGGTCGGACTGATCGGCCGGCGCCTCAACTATGCGGTGCCGGGCTACCGCGGTCTCGTCACCAAGACGGTGCGGCGGCTGCCGGATGCGGGCGTGCCTTCGAAGCGGGACGCGCTCCTCGAGATCGACGCGCGCTGGGGCGATCCGCGCTACCTCGCGGTGCTGCAGCGGCAGAGCGGGCCGGTGACGGACTTCTATCTCCTCGGCGCGCTCGACCTGGAGCGGGCGCCGGACGGCTCGATCTCCCGCGTCGCGCCCGAGCAGGCGATCTTCATCGACCTCTACGGCCGCACGCTGGTGGTCAGCCTGGGCGTCACGGCGGTGTGCCTGATCGTGGGCTACCCGGTGGCGGCCGTCATGGCCTCGGCCGGGCCGGCGGCGGCCAACTGGCTGCTCATGCTCGTGCTGGTCCCGTTCTGGACGTCGCTGCTCGTTCGCTCCACCGCCTGGGTGATCCTCCTGCAGAACGAGGGGCTGGTGAACAAGGGGCTGATCGCGCTCGGGCTCGTCGACAAGCCACTGGCGCTGGTCTTCAACCGCGTCGGGGTGTTCGTCGCCATGGTGCACGTGCTGCTGCCCTACATGATCCTGCCGCTCTACAGCGTGATGAAGGGGATCTCGCCGAACCACCTGCGCGCCGCGGCGTCGCTCGGGGCGCCGCCGTTCCGGGTGTTCCGCACCGTCTTCCTGCCCCTGTCGCTACCCGGCGTCGCGGCCGGCTGCACCCTCGTGTTCGTGCTGGCCGTCGGCTTCTACGTGACGCCGGCGCTGGTCGGCGGACCGGGCGACCAGATGATCGGCTACTTCATCGCCTACTTCACCAACTCGGCCGTCAACTGGGGGCTCGCCTCGGCGCTCGGCGCCTTCCTGCTGCTGCTGGTCGCCGCCGTCTATGCGGTGCTCGGCCGTGCAGTCGGATTCGAACGGTTGAAGGTGCGCTGATGGCCGCCGCGTCCGCTCCCGCGGCCGAACGCCTGGTCCGGCTCGCCGCACGGGTCTTCACCGGGCTGGTGCTGGCCTACCTGGTGATCCCGGTCTTCGTGGTGCTGCCGCTCTCGTTCACGTCCGGCCAGCTCCTCGTCTTCCCCGTGCCCGGCTGGTCGACGCAGTGGTACCGCGATTTCTTCACGAACCCGGTGTGGACCGGCGCCCTCTTCAATTCCACGGTGATCGCCCTCGTCGTCACGGTCGTCGCGACGACGCTCGGGACGCTGGCGGCGCTCGGTCTGCACGGCAGCCGGTCGCGCTGGAAGCCTTACGTGATCGGGCTCCTGGTCACGCCGCTGGCGGTCCCGGTGGTGATCTTCGCGGTCGCGATCTTCTACGCCTTTGCGACGATCGGGCTGGTCGGCACCTATCTCGGCATGATCCTCGCCCATACCGTGCTGGCGCTTCCCTTCGTGGTGATCACGGTCTCGGCGACGCTGCAGTCCTTCGACCCCAATCTCGTGCGCGCCGCCGCGAGCCTCGGCGCCGCGCCGGCACGGGCGTTCCGGACCGTGACGCTGCCGATCATCGCGCCGGGCGTCGTCTCGGGCGCGCTCTTCGCCTTCGTGTCGTCCTTCGACGAGCTGGTCGTCGCGCTCTTCCTCGGCAGCCCGCAGCAGCGGACCCTGCCGCGGCAAATCTTCAGCGGCGTCAGCGAGAACATCAGCCCGACCATCACGGCCGCCGCCGTGGTCCTCCTCGTGGTGTCCGTGGCGCTGATGGGCGTCATGGAGGCCCTGAGGCGGCGCGGCGAGCGCCTGCGCAACCCGATCGCGGAGACCGGACCATGACCAGCGACAGCGCGGAACCACACGACCTCCTCGTCGAGGGCGGCACCGTCATCGCCTATCAGGACGGCGGGCATGCCGTGATCGAAGGCGGCTACGTCGCGGTCCGGGGCGACCGCATCTCTGCGGTCGGGCGGCGTTTCGAAGGTCGTGCGCGGCGCCGGATCGACGCCGCCGGCGCCATCGTCATCCCCGGCCAGATCTCGACCCATGCCCATGTCGGCGCCCACGAGGGGCCGCGGCTGCTGGTCGATGCGGGGCGGCGGGAGTTCCTGCGCTCCGGCTTCCTGCATTTCCTGCCGTCGCGTCGCTCCGGCGCGCCGGGATTCTATGCGCCGCAGGACGGGCTCGCGTCGCTGCGCTACGGCTTCGCGACGCTGATCCGGCACGGCGTCACGACCGTGCTGGCCTACGGGCCGGGCGGCCCGGACGGCGGCGAGACCATGCTGCGCGTCGCGGCGGACTTCGGCATCCGGCTGGTCTGGTCGCCGATCGCCACGGGCGGACGCTACTGGCTGGAGGACGACGGGCGCGTCGCGCTCGAAATGGACGAGAAGCGCGGCTTCGAGATGCTCGAGACGGCGGCGCGCTTCGTCGAGGAGCAACGGGGCCTGGCCGGGGGGCTCTGGTCCGGCGCGATCGTGCTCGACGAGTATTACGTGTCGACGCCGGCGCTCCGGCGCGAGGGCAAGCGGCTGGCGCGGGCGCTCGGCGTGCCGTTCACGATGCATTTCGTCGAGCAGCACCGCGAATTCTTCGAGACCATGAGCCGGACCGGTCGAACCCCGGTGCAACTCCTCGCCGATGAGGACGTGCTCGATCCGGACACGATCCTGGCCCACGCCATCTATCTGGCGGGTCACAGCCTGACCGGGTTCCCGGTCGTCGACGACGTCGCGCTCCTCGGCGCGGCGGGGGTGACGGTGGCGCATTCGCCGGTCGCCTTCTCGCGCCGGGGCGTCGCGATGGAGAGCTTCGACCGCTACCGCAAGGCGGGGGTCCGGGTCGCGCTCGGGACCGACACCTATCCGCTCGACATGTTCTCGGAGATGCGCACCGCGTCGATCATGAACAAGCTGGTCGACCGGACCTACGAAGCAGCGCCGGCTGCCGACGTCTTCGCGGCGAGCAACCTCGGCGGGGCGGCCGCGCTCGGGCGCGACGATCTCGGCCGGATCGCGCCGGGCGCGAAGGCGGATCTCGTGGTGGTCGACACGGGGCATCTCGCCTTCGGGGTCAACCCGGATCCGATCCGCGCGCTGGTCCATCTCGCGACGCCGGACATGATCGAGGCCGTCGTGGTCGACGGGCGGGTGCTGGTCGAGGACGGCCGTCTCACGGTCGCGGACGAGGAGGCGCTGCTCGCCGCCGTGTCGGCATCGAGCGGCAAGGTCTGGGGATCGCACGCGGCCTACGACCCGGCCGGCCGGCCGGTCGAGGCGGCCTTCCCGCCGTCGCTGCCGGCCTGGAGCGGAGACTGAGCCATGACGGGCGAGGCGCGGGCCGAGCAAGGCGCGGGGCCGCTGGTCCGGTTCAGCGGGATCCGCAAGAGCTACGACGGCCGGACCGTCGTGGTCGACGACCTCGACCTCGACATCGCGCGCGGCGAGTTCCTGACGCTGCTCGGACCCTCGGGGTCGGGCAAGACGACGACGCTCATGATGCTCGCCGGCTTCGAGGTGCCGACGGCCGGACGCATCCTGCTCGGCGGGCGCGACATCACGGTCCTGCCGCCCCACAGGCGCGGTATCGGCGTCGTGTTCCAGAATTACGCGCTGTTCCCGCACATGACGGTGGCCGAGAACATCGCCTATCCGCTCGCGGTCCGGGGTGTCTCGAAGGCGGATGCGGCCGTCCAGGTCCGCGCGGCGCTCGACATGGTCAAGCTCGGCGGCTTCGCGGAGCGCCGGCCGGCGCAGCTCTCGGGCGGCCAGCAACAGCGGGTCGCGCTCGCCCGGGCGCTCGTCTTCGGCCCGGAACTGGTGCTGCTCGACGAGCCGCTCGGCGCGCTCGACAAGCAGCTGCGCGAGCAGATGCAGTACGAGCTGAAGCAGCTTCACGAGAAGATCGGCGTCACGATGGTGTACGTCACCCACGACCAGGGCGAGGCCCTGACCATGTCTGACCGGGTCGCGGTCTTCAACGACGGGCGGATCCAGCAGCTCGCACCGCCGACCGTTCTCTACGAGCGCCCCGCCAACGCCTTCGTGGCCGGCTTCGTGGGCGAGAACAACCGGCTCGCCGGGCGGGTCGAGGCGGTGACGGGCGGGGAGGCCCTGGTGGTCGTCGAGGGGGGCTTCCGCATTCGCGCCCGCCCGGTCGATCCGATCGCGGCCGGCGACGCGGTGGTGCTGAGCCTCAGGCCCGAACACGTCGTGCTGTCGGCACCGGGCGGGGCGCAAGCGGGCATTCCGGCCGAGATCGACCGGGTCGTCTATCTCGGCGACGCCCTGCGGCTCGTCCTCACGACGGCGGGCGGGCCCGACCTCGTCGTCAAGGCCGCGACGCGGGGCCTGCCGGTCGAGCCGGAACGGGGCCGGGCGGTGGTCGCCGCCTTCAGGGCCGAAGACTGCCTCGCCTTCGCGGTGCCGGCCGATGGGGGAGCGGCCCATGGATGAGGTCTATGCGAGCGCCGCGGCCTGCGGGGGCGCGGGCGGGCTTCGCGAAGACGTCGCGATCCGCTTTGCCGACGGCGTGATCCGCGAGATCGCGTCTGCCGCGCCGCCGCCGGGCGCCGGCCGGACCCTCGTCCTCCCTGGCCTCGTCAACGCGCATGACCATGCCCGGCCGCGGGCATCCGCCTTCGGGGCGGTCGAGATGCCGCTCGAGACCTGGATCCTGCGCAACGCGCTGTGCGCGCCGCCGGAGGCCTACGCGCAGGCCGCCGCCGCGATGGCGCGGTCGGCCCGGGCCGGGATCGCGGCCATGATGATCCACTACACCAAGCCGAGCGGCCGTCTCGGCCCGGTCGACGAGGCGCGCGAGATCGCGAGGGCGGCCGGGGACGTCGGCATCCGAATCGCGTTCGCGCCGGCCGTGCGCGACGTGAACCCGATCGTGTACGGCGACGCGGCTCAGGTCCTCGGCGCTTTGGAGCCGCCCGCGAGGGCGGTCGTCGAGGCCCTGTTCGTGCGCCAGCCGCCGACGCCGGCGGAATACGTCGCGACGGTCGAGGAGATCGCCGCCGCCATGGCGGGGCCGACCGTCGACGTGCAGTTCGGCCCGGCGGGGGTGCAATGGTGTTCGCCGGCGATGCTGGAGGCTATCGCGCAGTCGTCCGCACGGACCGGCCGCCGGATCCACATGCACCTCCTGGAGACCGTACACCAGCGTGCGTGGGCGGACCGGGCCCACCCGGAGGGGATCGTGGCGTTCCTGGACCGCATCGGCCTCCTGTCCGACCGGCTGACCCTCGCGCACTGCGTCCATGCGCGGCCGGACGAACTCGACCTGATCGCCGAGCGCGGCGTCCGGATCGTCACCAACTTCAGCTCCAACCTGCACCTCCGGTCCGGCATCGGTCCGATCCGGGAGGCCGTCCGGCGCGGCTGCCGGGTCGGTGTCGGGCTCGACGGGCTCGCTTTCGACGAGGACGACGACGCCGTCCGGGAGTACCGGCTCGTCCGCCTCGCCCATGGCGGGCACGGCTTCGACGCGACCTGGACGCCCGGCGGGTTCCTGGAGGCGATCGTCGCGACGGGGCGGTCCGCCGTCGGGGCGCCAGGGCCAGGCGTCCTGGAACCGGGCGCTCCGGCCGACTTCGTCGTGCTCGACCTCGACCGGCTGGACGGCCACGCCTACGTGCCGGTCGACCCGCTGGCGATGCTGTTCGCCCGCGGCAATGCGGGCCATGTCCGGGAGGTCTATGTCGCGGGCCGTCGGATCGTCGCGGGGGGCACGGTGACGGGCGTCGATGCGGCCGGGCTGGAGGCGAGGCTCATGGACGGCTACCGCGCGTCCGTGCGGGGCCTCGGCGGGTTCGCGGCCGCGTGGCCGGATCTCTCCGCCGCGGCCGAAGGCTGGTTCCGGTCGCACTGCGGCTGCGGGTGAGGGCTCGACGTCCTCATGGCATCACGGGCTGCGATTTCGGCGGAGGCGACGCTGCGGCTCGTTCGGAAGTGGCGGTCCCCCGTCTCAGGTCGCCGATGTTCCCGCCGCTTCGGCCCTCGGCTGGCGGTGTCACGGTTCGAGGCTCGAGAGCGGCCATCGACCTGCATTCAGGGGGAGAGGCGGCCCCCGCTTTCCGCATGGATGCCGCCCCCGCGCTCGTTCGGCCAGACCATCAGCCGTTCGGCGGAGTGTAACTGGTGCTGGTTTTCTGCGCCGTTCTCATGGCCTGTTCAGCCTCCGTCGCTAGCAGCAACGGGGTCGTCTCGAATTTGGAGAATGCACCTGTCGACGCGGCGGTCATCGAGCATGCAGCTGCAGAGACATTGTCGGGGAACTCGCAGATCCCGACTCCATCGTACTCTCCAAACGCAAAGTAGTAGGCGTGAACTTTCCCACCAAACCCTTCAATGAGCGCTCTCGCGGGGATCGAACGATCTTGTGGTTTTGATATCATGGCCTTTGCTGACACTGCCGTGAACTGCCAGCGGAGCATGTAGTGTGCCATGTTCAAGTCCTCCCTTTCGCGAATGCCCTATTGTACTAGTTAATCTTAAGGGCACTGCAGGATACGCTCTAAACGCAAGCTCGACAATGAATGGAAGGTTGCTCACGGTGACGTGCTCAGTCCTGCGGATTTCCTTCCGCAGCCGAGATGGTGCCAGAATTGTGCGATAACGTGCGCTTCCACCCGCGCATGGTTCTGCCCCGGCTCTGATACTCCTGCATCAGTCGCTCGCGGCCATGCGACGTTCTCCGGCCTGCAAAAGTTCGGCCTCGCATCGTCCAGCCGAGCCAAGAGGTCCCAGGACGGCAGCGCGAACCGTCGTCATCGGCCGGGAGGGTGCGAGTTCGCATAGAGATGCTTGGCATTCGCCGTCATCGCGCGCTGCAGTCGCGCCGGGTCGAGCCCGATGTGTTCGGCCGTCGCGCTCAACTCCGCGACAACCTCGGAATATCGATACTGCAAACGGCAGACCGGCCAGTTCGATCCGAAGATCAGCCGGCTTTCACCAAAACAGGCCGCGACCTCTCGCAGCACGGCCGCACGTCGGTGCTCGTCGGCGCGGGGACCGGCGGGAGGCGAGAAATCGCCGACCTTGCAGAACGCCCCGGGCAGCCGGCCGAGCGCAGCGAGCCCCTCCCGCCAGACGGGATCCTCGCGGTGCAGGGGGCCCGGGTTCCCGGCATGGTCGATGACGATCTTCAGGTCGGGGTACCGACCGAGCACGTCCGCACAGGCGGCGAGATGGACGGGTGCCGCCAGCACCTGCGCGACGAGCCCCCGGGCCGCGAGCGCCTCGAGGCCCGCGCCGACCCGCGGGCGGCGGATCCAATCCGGATCGTCGAACACCACGAGCGGCAGCCTGAGCCCGGCGAGCACGCGGTCGCGGCATGCCGCGGCGAGCTGCTGCCCGAAATCCTCCGCCTCCATGTCGAGAAAACCGATGACCCCGGCAACATGGTCGGGCCAGCGCTCGGCGACGCCGATCAGCCGCCGCGTTTCCTGATAGGATTGCGCCGCCGAGACCAGGATCACCGTGCCGACACCGGCCGGCCGCAACTCGGGCTCCAAACGCTCGAAACCGAAGTCGGCGTCGAGGGAGGACATGCGTTCGCGGATCAGGACACGATGTCCGTCACCCGGCTGCCAGACATGGACATGGGTGTCGATCAACACGGCGGGTCGCCTCCCGCCCCGATCCGGTCGAGTTCGCTCCAAAGCGATCGCGGAACCGGCAGCGCCAGGAGCGCCATCAGGTCGTCCAGTTCGCCGCGGGTGCGCGGTCCGAGCAATGTCGTGGCCACGCCCGGTTGGCGGCGGGCGAATTGCAAGGCGGCCGCCTTGAGCGGGATTCCGGCGGCTTTGCAGATCCGCTCCGCAGCCACCGCCCTGGCGATCATGGGTTCGGGCGCCGGTCCGTAGTCGAAGCTGCCGCCGGCCGCCGGCCGCGCTGCGGCGAGCAGGCCGGAATTGAAGACGCCGCCGACGACCAGCGAAACCCCCATGGCATGGCATCGCGCCACCACACCGGCGCCGGTCCGGTCAATGAGTGTGAAGCGCCCGGCGAGCAGGAGGACCTCGAGCGGCAGCCGCTCGAGCACGGCCTGGGCGGTTGCGGCGTTCGACGTGCCGACGCCGATGGCCCGGATCAGGCCTTGCTCGCGCAATCGCTCGATCCTGGGCAGGGCTCCGCCTTCGATGTCGTGGAGATCGGCGGGCGGATCGTGCAGATAGAGAATGTCGAGGACATCGCGACCGAGCCGTCGCAGGCTCTCGATGACGCCCCGCTCGATCGCATCCGGCGAGAAGTCCTTGCGCCGATCTTCCGGCGCCTGGCGGCCGCCGTAGGGGATCGCGCCGGCATAGCCGACCTTGGTGGAGACCGCGACCGGGCCGCCCATTCGCCCGAGCGCCCGGCCCAGCAGAACCTCGCCGCGCCCGCCGCCGTAGAGCGGCGCGACGTCGAAGTAGCGGATCCCATGGTCATAGGCGCGGACGAGCAATTCGACGGCGGCCTCGTCACCGGTCTCCGGCGAGACGATCGAGAGCGCCGCGCAGCCGACGCCGATCTCGGGCAGGCGGATCATGGCCTACCCCTTCACCGCACCGGCGGCCAGGCCGCCGACGATGTAGCGCTGGAAGAACAGGGCCAGGAAGAACGGTGGCAGGGCGGTCAGCACGCCGGCCGTCATGACGTAGTCGAACTGGATCGCCGCGGTGTCGGCGAAGCTGGCCGCCACCACGGTCAGCGTCTTGCTCGCCGGCGTCTTGGAGAAGACGACGGCGAACAGGAACTCGCTCCAGCAGCTCATGAAGGACAGGATGGCGACGCAGGTCAGGCCGGGCCTCGCAAGCGGCAGGAGCACATAGCGGACCGATTGCCAGCGCGAGCACCCGTCGATCAGCGCCGAGTCCTCCAGTTCGGCAGGCATGGCCTTGAAGTAGGATTGCAGGATCCAGATCGAGAAGGGCACCGTGAAGAAGCAATAGACCATAACGAGGGACAGCAGCGTGTCGATCAGGTCCAGATTTCGCATGATCAGGAAGAGGGGCACCACGATCATGATCGGCGGAATCATCCGGATGGCCAGGTAGCCCATCAGCACCAGGAGGCTCGCGCGAACGTTCAGGCGCGCGAAGGCATAGGCCGCAGGCGTCGCGATGATGATGTTGAGGAGCGCCACCGTGATTGCGATGACGAGGCTGTTCTTCAGTGCCGGTGCGATGTCGAAGACCGCGGGAGCGCGGTTGTAGGCGATCTTGAGATAGTCCGGGTCGCCCTGGCCGAGGAAGGTCAGGTAGTTCCTCAGGGTCGGCTCCCGCGGGACGAAATGCGGCGGCGCGGCGAGCATCTCGGTCTCGGTCATCAGGCTGGTCACCACCATCCAGTAGACCGGACCGAACAGGAATATGAAGAAGAAGAGTCCCGCCAGCATCAACAGGCCGGTCCGGATGCGCTCGGCGCCGAGGAGACCAATCATCGGCCGATCTCCCCGCGCTTCCACAACAGGCGGATATAGAGGAGCGACAGGCTCATCGTGATCAGCGCGATGATGTAGGCGTAGGCGTTGCCGCGCCCGAAATCGGTGAGGTTGAAGGTGGTGACGTAGGTCAGCCAGGCAATCACCGTCGTGGCGCTGCCGGGCCCGCCGCCGGTCAGCACGTAGATGATGTCGAAGGTCCTGAGCGCCACCATGGTTTGCGTGACCAGGACGAGCAGCAGTGCATGGGACAACCAGGGCAATGTGACATATCGGAAACGCTGCAGCAGGTTCGCGCCCTCGAGCCGGGCGGCGTCGTAGAGTTCGCCCGGCACCGTTTGCAAGGCCGCCAGCATGACGACCGCCACGAACGGAACATGGTTCCAGACCTGCGCCAGGATCAGCGCCGGCATGGCGGTCGAGGTCTTGCTGAGCCAGGCCTGCGGCTCGGCGAGCAGGCCGCCGCCGACAAGCAGCGCGTTGATGAGGCCGTGCTGGCCGTCGAGGAGCCATTGCCAGATCAGACCGTTGACGACCGGCGGGATCGCCCAAGGCAGGAGCATCACCGCGCGCAGGATGCCGCGCCCGGGGAACGGTTCATTGAGGAGCAGCGCCAGCAGGGTGCCGAGCGTCACCGTCAGGCTGATCGAGGCGATGCAGAAGATCGCCGTGTTTCCCGCCGCGCTCCAGAACTGGTCGCTGGAAAGCACCGTGGCATAGTTGTCGAGGCCAATGAACCGGACACGGTTGGGCTGGCGCAGATTGTAGGCGTGCAGGGACAACCAGAACGAATAGACGATCGGATACAGAACCAGCGCAGCCAGAAGGAGGATCGCCGGCGAGTTCAGGACGAAGAAAAGGAACGGCTGAGGCTCGTTCGGCGCCGACCAGGCGCGCCGCCGCGTCATGCCGGTCACTCCCTGAGCGTGAGATAGACGATCACCTTGATGGGTGCGGCCGGCTCCGTCGTCAGGACCAGGCGCTGCCACGGACCGACCATCGTCAGGGGCAGGCTGACGAGGCCCGGGCCCCGCCGGCTGACGGGATCGGCCTCATGCGCGCACCAGGTCAGTCCGTCCGGCGAGATCTCCGAGGCGATCCGCAGGACCGTGTCGGCGTCGGCCGCCAGCACATGCACGAACCAGCGCGCCTCGCCGGCCCAGCCTGTCTCGTAGGGTTCGGTCTCCAGACGTCCCTCGACGGTGACGTTGCGCTCGACGACGGCGGTGAAGGAGCGTTTCAGCATGGCGTTCACCAGTCGACCGAGACAAGTACGGAATCGAGGAAAAGAAAATTTCGAACCGGCCGGTGCGTTCGCACGTCGACGCAGAAGTTCAGCAGCTTCTCGAGGCCCCAATAGCCTTTGCCGTAGGTGGGAACCGGGATGGACCTGAGATCCATGATTTTGTCGTTGACTTGCAACTCGACGTTCCGCCCCGCGGACGTGTCGAATACATATCTCAGGTAGTGCCAGTTTACCTTCGTCGGCAGCTCGTTGTAGCAGAGGTTCTGCTCGCCGCCGGGGACCTCGGCCCAATCGTTCGGATTGGCGACATGGTAGTCGGTGGTATGGGGTGCGCCCTCGATCACCATGCGGGTCGAGGTCTGCAGGGATGTCTTGTACATCCACTTGCGCACGAGATTGCCGTCGTCGTCCGTGTTGAGATAGCGCAGGGCACAGTGGTAACGCCGGCCGAACTCCAGATCGCAAACGTCGTTGCCGATGCAGAAGTCGCCGAAGTCGAAGACGCTCGGGTCGACGTTGCCGTCAAAGGACTTGTGGCGCTCCGGCAGGGTGCCGATCCAACCCTCCGCCTTGATCGTGAAGTAGGTTTCGAACTGCACCAGGCCCGGCTTCACATAGGTCAAACGCTTGATGGCGAGCGCCATGTGATGCGCTCGCGCGCGGGTCGCCAGCTTCAGCGCATAGGTCCCGTCGACGGAGCCATGGGTGCCGATGTCGAAGAAGCTGACGTTGCTGATCTGCGGCGGCCGCATGTCGCTGATGACGGGGCGCACCTTGTCGAGATTGCCGTCGTGATTGCCGATCAACTCGCACCAGCCGTTCACGCCCTCGTCGAAGTCGTCGTGAAACAGGATCCGGGGTAGAGGGTTGAAGCGGCTCAGTCTGGGATCGGCGGCCACGAGGGCGCGCCGAAGATCCGCGAAGCTTGACATGAGGCGTGACGTCCTGGCTCGGAGCGGGGGGCCGGCGGGGCGTCCCCTGCCGGCCGGCGGATATGGCGTGGCCCGTTCAAGCCTTGGCCAGCCGGCGGGCCTCGGCGGCCGAAGCGGCGATCGCCGCCTTCACGGTGGTCTTCTTGATCAGCGCTTCCTGGAACTGAGCCATCATGAAGGGCTCCCATTCCGGGTACCAGGTCGTCTTGATGCCCTTCCGCTGTCGACCGAGCTTCGAGAGCCTGTTGAAGTCGGCCGTGTCGCCGACATTCATCCGGTTGACCAGTTCGCCGACCGCCGGATCGGCAATCAGGTCCGGGTAGGGGCTGCGGCCGCCCTCGCTGAGAAGCCGGGCGCGCGGGATGGTGAAGACGCCCGTCTCGTCCGGCCCCGCATAGGCGCGCAAGGTCTTCCAGGCGGCGTCCTTTTCCTTCGTCGTCGCCGCGAGGCCGACACTGTGCGCATAGCCGACGGTGGCCACGTCATTGCGCTCGAGCCCCGGGACGAGGCCCATGCGGATCTTCCCGGCCGCTTTGGAGTCCGGCCAGACGTTGAACTCGGCCAAGGCATATTGCGCCATGTAGCCGAACTTGACGGTGCCGGAGCGGATGCCGGTGCGCGAGGCGCCCCAGTCGCGCTGCATGTCGTCGGGGGCGGTCACTTTCCAGTCGTTGATGGCCGCCACATACCAGTCGAGGATCGCCTCGAGGGGATGGCCGGGGCGATCGAACAGCGGTGCGTTGGCGTCGTCGAAGAATTCGCCGCCAGAGGCGTAGAGCGTCGCCCACAGGCTCCAGAACTGACCGGGCTGCTTCTTCGTCGCGAGGCTCAGCGGGTACTCTTCCAGGCCCGCCTTCTTGATCGCCTGCATTTGCAACCGCAGTTCGTCCAGATTCCTCGCAGGCTTGCCGAAGCCGGCCTTGGTCAGCACCTCGTGGTCATAGGCGAAGCCGAACGCGTCCGAGAGGAACGGCAGAGCGACCGTCCGGCCGTCCAGCGCCTTGGTGCCGGCGACCGCCGTCGGGGTCGCAGCCTTGAGGATCCCGTCCAGCCCGGGAAGGCCGTCGAGCGGCATGAGCCAGTTGCTGTCCGCCCAGCCGGCCAGTTCGGTCTCCGGGACCTGAACGATGTCGAGTGGGGTGCGTGCCACGAACTCGGCGATCATGGCATCCCGATAGCGGCCGAACGGCGCGCTCACCCACTGGATCGACAAGTCCGGATTGCGGTCGAGAAAGCGGTTGAGTTCGGGAATGTCGCTGGCGGGATAACGCTCCCAGGCCCGGAAGTTGAGCACCGTCTTGCCGGCCCGCTTCAGGCTTGCCGGCGCGGCGGTCTCCTGGGCGGCGAGCCTACCGCCGGCGAGCGCTGCGGCGAAACCGGCTGCGAGCCCGAGAGCGCCGCGCCGTGATACGGACAGACCTGTCATGATGCGTCTCCTCCGTTGAAGCCACGAGCTTTTTCGTGCTCGCTTGTTATCGTGTCGGGATCGATCGGAGCCGAGTCGGCCCGACGAGACCGCGCGGCCATTCGAAGAGATCGGGCCGGCGGGCGTGCAGGAGCTCCGCGCGCGGCACGACCTTCTCGACGTGGATGCGCATCAGCGCGGCCGACGATGCGGCGTCCCCGCGGGCGAGCGCATCGACCAGAGCCACATGCTCGGCGACCACCGGCTTCAGGGGATAGGGATCGGTGAGCGTCAGATGTCCGACGCGGAACCGGTCGAGATGCACCTTCGCCGATTCCACCACCGACCAGACGTTCGGCACACCTGCGAGCGCCATGATCCGGCGGTGGAAGAGCTCGTTCAACTTGAAGAACGTGGCGTCGTCTCCGGCGGCCACGGCCCGCTCCTGCTCCCCGGTCTGGGCAGCGAGTTCCGCGCAATCCGCCGGCGTGGCACGCCGCGCCGCCTCGGCCGCCGAGGCGGTCTCCAGTGAGACCCGCGTGAAGAGGGCTTCGCGGAACCCGGCCATGTCCAGCGGTGCGACGACGGTGCCGCGCTGCGGGAGGATCCTGACCAGATTCTCGTGTTCAAGCCGCTGCAGCGCCTGCCGGATCGGCGTCCGGCTGACACCGATCTGATCGACCAGCGCCGATTCCGACAGAGTGCTGCCCGGCAGGAAGGTCAGATCCAGGATCGCCCGACGGATCAGTCTGTAGGCCCGGTCAGCCGCTGTCCCGGCGTCGGTCTGATCGGCCAGTGAGGTTTCGTTCGCCATCATGCTGGCACTCTAGTGTGCTTGTATACAAGTGGCAAGGGGGAAGGGTCGATTTCTCCCTTCCCAGGCGCGCCCGCTATTCCGGCAGTTCGAACCGACCAAGAGTCGCCTGGTGGTCCCGGGATGCTGGCGGTCCCGGCGTGGACCGACCCAATCCATTCGCGCTACTATCGTTAGGTCAAAGGATGGGCGCTGATTACGGCCGGGCGACCGCAGGAGGCGCTCCCCGTTCTCGCAGAGGTGGATGCTGGAAGCTCGGTTGAGGCCGCTGTGCTCACCGCGGTAAGCCTCTGGCGGCTCGGTGAGAAGGACAAGGCCAGGGCAAGCATTGAGCGAGCGCTCGCCCGAGCGCCTAACCTGACGGTCGCAAAGTGGCGGAAGTCTGCTTGCTACCAGCACACGGCGGAGGAAAATCGGGAAAGCGCCGATCTCCTCGCTGCCGGACTGCCCGCCGGCTGAGCCCCGGTAGGAGTTGAACCGCTAAACCTCAGCTCGACATCTGCCCGATTCGAACTCGGCAATTTCGAAAGCATCAGTCGCAACGATCGCTTCGCCGTCGATCAGCTGTTAAAGGCGCGCACCACCGAGGACTTGGGCAATGTCCTCCTGCGCAACGCGGCGGCCGTGTCCGGTCCCGAAGCACATGACATCGCCGCGGACCTCGGCTTGGACAGGTTCGCCCAGAGAAGGATGGATAGAAGCCGCGCCGGCCCTCCAACCAGCGGAGCGCCTCGGGCGACCTGGACCGGTTTTGAGTCCGGGATCGCCTTCAGGCCGTTCTCGGACAGGGCGGCGAGCGCGGCGCGGACCGTCGGGGGCGGGCCGAGCCTGCTGGCCGAGATCGTCACCGCAAAGTACGGCACGGACCTGCCGCTTCACCGGCAGGGCGAGCGTTTAACCCGCGAGGGCGTGAGCCTCCCGGACCCTACACTCGCCATTGGCCTCGCCGATGCTCACGTGCCCGCCGAAGCGTTTGGGGCCACCGCCCGTGACCCATCTTTCGCCCATCCTTCGCCCCGGGAAGCATGCTCACCTGGAGAAGGTGAATGCGGGATAATAACTGGACGGTGGGCGCGCTTCAGCGCCACAAAACACGGGTGTCAACCTAATCCTCGTTTTCGATCTCGCAGGTCCCGAACGCGGCGAGTACCGTGTTGTGTGAAGTCATTGCGAAAGAAACCTGAAGGTCACTTCTCGATCCGTGCATAACCCAACCCACTCCGCGATCAACTCCCTGGAGGACAACCTTGCCATCGCCTCCGACCAATGTGCCGATCGGCGAGGCGACGGGAAACCCATCGCTGTCCGTACTCATCAAGACGCGATGCTGAAAGTCGACGGTGACTTTCATCGGCAACTTTATCTCGCCAATCGAGGTGGCTGCCGTGCAAGAGCCGTCCGGCTTGCAGGTCATCGCTTTCGTGATCACACAGGCCGCCGATCTCGGCGCATTGTCGACCACCGGTGGAGCATTAGCTGGCGGGGCGCTCTGCGCGATGACCATGGACGGTGCGGTGAGGCTCGCGACTAGCGCAAGCGCAGGTGCAACTGTTTTCACTATGCTTCTCCTGATAACATATGAAGATCACTCTCCGAGAGGAGGGCGCATCACCCAATCAGTAGCAAGGCGGGTATGGGTAATACCCGCAGGCCCGAACCGGAGGCGGTGCAACAACAACAGGCGGCGCAACGACAACTGGTGCTCCGTAGTAGTAGCCGTATCTCCCCGTTGCAGCACCAGCAACGACAGCGCCGGCAGCGGCGCCGCCCACGAAGGCAGCTCCACGACCGTACCTCGCTTCAGCCGCTGTGGGTAGAATAAGGAATTGTGCAGCGAGAGCTACTGAGATGGCCAACTTAGGCGCGGTCGGGTGCATGATCTGCTTCTCCTAATGGCCTAAAGATACCTTAGGCGCGCGTTTACCGTAGACTTACCAGAACGAATTCTCAATGAGATCGTAGTCAGTGCGTCTACTAACTCGGCCCCATGAAAATGCTAGGGGACGTTACGTCATTCACGCCAATGCGATGGCCACTTGGTATCGACTGAAGTGCACTCCGTTTCGACCGGACACCGGCCTTAGCCGGAAGTGGCGACTCTCCGATCGAACGTGCGCTGGTGCTCGGATGGGCTGGAGTTCACCTGTTGGAACGGCGAGGTGGTCCGCCTCGCCGTCGTCCTCGGCTGCCATAACCGGGAAATCATCGGCTGGACCGCGAGAATGGCAGGTCTTTCCGGGGAGATGATCCGGGACATGATGGTGAATTGAGTGGAGGCCTGCTTCGGGGCGCTGCGCGCGCCTCATCGCGTGCAATGGCTCGCCGTGGCGCTTCCTCCAGGCTGATCGCTGGCTCACAGCCAATGGCCATCGGCCGGACGCGCCGGCACCGATGGCGCGAGACTCAGACCAGGAATGGGCGGTGCGGCACCCCCTTGGACGGCACTTGTCGGGTGACTCAGGGCTCCACCATGAAGCAGTCGTAGTAGCGCTCGCCCGTCACTCGCCGGTCGTTCGTGCAGCGGGAGACTACGGCGAGATCCTCCTCCGTTCGCCATTGCATGTAGGGGCCGATCAGGTAGCGCTCTCGACCATCCGGAGAGTTTCCGAAGGCGTCGATCTTGCCCTTGAGTTGCGGCTCCAAGGCCAGGATCGCCTCGCGCAAGGTTTCGCCTTTCATGAAATTGTCGGGAAGCTGGTCGAACGGCCCGTCATAATAGTTGTTGACGGCGGCGTTGGCCGCGAACACGCCGATCAGGATCTTGCGGTCGCGGTAACGGTCGCGGAAGAGCGCGAAGCCGGAACGTTTGCCGATCAGAATGCGCGGTGAGACGCGGGACGAGCGCCATGCCTCGGTGACCGGGGCGGCTTCGTCGAGAATGTAGTGGAAGAGCCGTCGCTCTCGGTTCCAGACCAGGAAGAAGCGAATGCCGGACTCGTCCGATACGGGCCCGATATAGACCTCTTGCGGGCGGAGGTAACCGGTGGGCGGAACCACTTGAGCGAGGTCGTTCAGTTCGAACACGACCGCGGTGCCGCGAAAGGAGACCCGCCACACGAGCTCCGCGAGCTTTTCGACCTCTACGCCCTCCGCCGCCCCGAGCAGGCGGTGGTTGATCCGACTTTCGATCGCCCACCCCGTGTAGTCCTCGAAGTAGGCGAAGTTGACCAGGCCCTTCTCACGTTCCTGAGGGTCGAGTCTGATATTGCCCGCCCACTTGACCTGATTGTGGTAGAAATAGAAGTAAAAGTAATTCTCGGTCGGATAGACTTTCACCCTCTCCGGCAGGCTCCTGAGCACGAAGTCGAGCACCGCGAGCGGATCGTTGGTGTCGATGGCCGCCCGCTTCGCGGTTTCCTCGATCAGTTCCTGGTTGGTGTAGAGCTTTGGCCATCCGGCCGGCCGCGCGGCCTCCTCCGCGCGCGCGCGCGGGGGCACGACCAGAACGAGGACGAGGAGGCCGAGGAGAAGGCGGCAGAGGAGAAGGCGGCCGAGGCCCAGGGTACGCTCGAACATGGTGGTCCATCCCGATCCGCAGCGGCCGCTCCGCAGCCGAACGCCAGCAGGCGAGCCGGAGCGCCGCCAAAGCACGCGCCGGCTTGCCGCCATCAGAAGAAGCTACCCTTCCTGTGCCACTTTTCGTGGCCTCCGCCCCCGAAGCCGCCCAGGCCGCCGCCGTGGTGATCGCCGCCGAATCCGCCGCCCCTGCTGGCTCTCTTGGCGTGCCCGCCGTCACCGAAGATGGTGTTCGGGCCGTGTCCGCCGATCGCGCCGCCGCCATGGCCGCCTCTGCTGGCCTTCTTGCCATGCCCGCCTCCACCGAAGACGGAGACCGGCGGTGCGACGTGATCCGGGGTCACCGTGATGATCCCCCTGCTCGCCTTCCTGGCGTGGACGGGTCCGACGGTCTGGGCGCGGCTCACCGCCTTGGAGTGGATCACGACGGGACCGCGGCTCTCCTCGCGGGAATGGCTCGCCGCCCGGCTTGCCGCAGTCCGGTGCACTGGCCTCACGTCGGCGCGGCTGGCCGCCCGTCCATGGACGGCGACCGGCGTCGGCCCGCGGCTCTCGGCGGTCGTGTGGCGCGACGTGCTGCCCCGGCTCTGCGCCACCGTGTGCCCCTTGACGATTCCCTCTCCGGTGGTCCCGCGCTGATCCTGGCTGAGCAGGCGGTTGTGCCGATCCTCCCCGACGGGTGCGCCGGCCGGAGGCGGTGCGGCGATCACGCTGGGGATGGCGGGCGGGGGCGTTTCGGGATGGTGCTCCTCGGGTTTCACGACGGTCTTGTCCTTGTCCTTGATGATCGGACCGAGACTATCGCTGCGGCGATGCGCGGGATCGCCGAACGTGTCGTGGCCGGCCGAGGCGCCGCGGAAGTGCGACATGGCCCGGGTGTGGTATGGGCTGGCGAAGCCGCCGCCGAGCAGCGAATCCTTGCGCCGGTGCTCCGAGCCGGCCTTGTTGTGGGAGCGGTCGCGATTGTGGCTGGACTCGACGCGCGCGTGCGACAGCGCTCGGTGGTGGATCGAGCCGTCACGCCGGTGCGTCTCGGCGCGCGTGTGGATCGAGCCGAACCGGTCGTGCGACTCGTGACGGCCGTGGATCGAGCTGTAGCGGTAGTGCGAGCGATCGACCGCGTGGATCGAGCTGGTCCGGTAGTGGGACATCGCCGTCGAGTGCACCGAGTCGTAGCGGTCGTGCGACAGGCGACGGTCGTGATTGGGCGGGAACGAGCCGTCGCGACGGTGAGTTCGGGCGCGGCTGTGCCAGACCGAGCCCCAACGGGCGTGCGTCTGGGCACGGCTGTGCAAATCGACCGGAGGGAGCACGGCGGAGCCCCAGCGGAAGTGGCTCTGCCACGGATTGTGGGCCGGGGAGGCCCAGCGCCGGTGCGTCATCGCGCGGGTATGCTCGAAGGAACCGAAGCGGCGATGGGTGCTGGCCCGGCCATGTCCGCCCACCAGAATCGGCGGCAATCCGACCCGGATGGGCGCGCAGGCGATGTCATTCAGTGGATCGTCGTCCCCGTTCATGCGCGCAAGACTGCCGAACAGCGCGTCCACGAGGCGCGGGCCGATGCGGCCGGTCCCTTCCAGGCGCATGTCCCGTTCGAAGCGCAGAATGGCCGAGACGAGGTCGCCGGGGCCGCGCGCGGGCAGGTACCCCATCAGCACGAGGATGTTGCGCACCGTGATCTCGATCGCCGGCGCGTCGTCGGGATCGACGAATGGCCACTCGATCAGGACGCAGTTGTCGAGCTCGATCGGCGCGCGCATCAGGATCACCTCGGGCAGGCGGATCCTGATCCGCAGCACCAGGTCCTCCCCGGGCAGCAGCACGACAGCCGGCCGCCAGCACAGGAGGGCGTCGATCACCTCGCACAGCCAGGGGTCGGCAGGCGTGAAGGAGACGAGTTCCGCTCCGTCGGGGATCATGTCGCGGATGAAGATGGGCGCGCGCCAGGCCCCTTCCCCGATCGCCGTGATCGTGATGGCGAAGCTGCAGAAGCCGTCGATGTCGCAGTCCTCCACGGCCGACTTGCGGATCCACAGGTCGACGGGGCCGGTCGGCAGCGGCGCGGTGCCGATCTCGACCGGGCTTTCGGTCCCGGCGGCCTGTCCTTCGCAGGGCTGCCAAATGGCGACGTCGCCGATCATGGTGGCGTCGTTGCGGGCGAGATCGGCCGGATTGGGGGCGCCGGACCCGTCGACGTTCACGTCGGCGTCGACCATGTAGGACTGCTGGGGGCCGTCCGCGGTTGAGACGGTGCCGCGCGCCGGATAGACCCGGAAGGCCCCGCTCGGGGCGAGCGGCGCGTAGGCGCTCTCGGGCGTGCCCTGCAGCCCGTGCACCTGCGAGTCGTCCTCGAAGGTTCCGGTTGCGGGGTTGTAGCAGGGACCCTCGGGCGAACAGAGATGATCTCCCGCGATCCAGAGGGTCTGGTCGGGCCGGGCCGGGTCCGCCGTCCCGGCGGAGGTGTAGCCGAGCCCGAATGCGGCTGCGCCGGACGCGTTGGCACGGATCCAGGGCTGCTCGCGCGGCGGCTTGCGCTCGGCATGACCGATGTCGTACCGGCCGGTGGGCTTCCAGTCGCCGTTCATGTCCTGCTCGTAGCGCAGGACGCGGCTTTCGCGCGACGTCGCGAAGGGCTCCTCGACGTCGAGGCCGAGGTTCTTCAGGCCGCCCCGCTCGGAGAGAACCATGAGCGGCTGGTCGTAGCAGTCCGGAAAGCTGATGTCGGCAACCGGATGGCTGGGACCGGCGCGCTCGAAGTCCGCTTTGGCGACGAAGAACTCGGGAATCTCGAACTCGCGGCGGATACTCGTGCGATCGAAGTCGCCCGAGGGTGCGATTCGGATCGACCAGACCGTGCCCGTCTTCTCGCCCTCGGCCATGTCGGCGGCGACCGCACGGCCGAGCGCGACGCCGCTCCACAGGGCGTAGTAGAGACGAGTTTCGCGGCTGGCCTTGTCAGTCCTGACCCCGATGCCCCAGACTCGCCGGCGTGGATCGGCGACGTTCCAGCACGACGGGGTTTCGGCGAAGGGGCCCTCGCCGCAATCGTTGATGCGGGCGGTGCCGAGCGGGTCGAAGACGACCGGCGGCAGACTGGCGTTGCGGGCGGCAGGCACGTCGTAGTGGGCGGAGCGACCGTCGACGCCATGGTCGTAGCGGCCGAGATCGCGCCCGTCCATACCGAGCCGATGGATCATCCCGGTTTCCAGGTCCGAGACGAAGAACTGGCGATGCGCCTTGTCGAAGGCCAGGTTTCCGAGGGAGGCGCCACTGTTCTCTCGGCCGTCCAGCGTGATGTTGGCGAAGGACCGGGGCGCGTAGTTGCGGGCCGCCTCGAGCTTCCAAACGGTACCGGGTCCCCCTGCCGGTCCCCATTGGCCCGCCATCCAGCCGCGTCCGTCGGCGGTGCGGTGCAGACCGAACGCTGAGGTGGCGGTCAGATAGATGTTCGGCGGGTTCTGATCGTCCAGGGCGACGCCGTAGACCTGACCGACGTCGGCCGCGGTGACCGGCAGGCGCTGCGGCTCGTCGAGCCAGTGCTGTCCCTGTGCCCTGAAGCCCGGGTTCCTCAAATCGAGGACGCTGCCCACGACCCCGTTGACGTCGATCACCGCCTTGCCGTCAGGCCCGGGGGCAGTACCGGAGAAGCGGGTGAGAAAGGCCTCGCCTGGACGCAGCGGCGTCAGATCGTTGCTCTGGGCTTGCGCTGCCTGAGCCGTGACCAGAATCGAGGCCAAGGCGAGCGCAACTCCTCCGCTCCGGCCCGCACGAGAAACCCGATGGCCGGCGCCGAACTGCGACATGGTCTGCCCTCCCGAGCGGATCGGGCCAAGAGATTGTTACTGCTTGGCTTGGGTTCGCGTTCCGAGAACTTATTCATTCGTGGCCCGGTCACGCCGGGTTCACAAACATAATTCCGAATATGACAGATTACTGAAATAGGGTTCATTACGTTTGGGAAACGTCCGATCAGCAATAGTGCCGATCCAGGTCCAGGACGGCGACCAACCGGCCGCGAAGCCATCCAAATTCACACCAGATGACGCATGGGGGCGATCCCGGCCTCGCGCACGGCCTTCGGCCCGACCCTCGGGAGCGGGGCCGATCGCCTCCAGAGGCTGGCCGTTGGTCTTCGTCGTCCATGTTCCGATGACCGGCCCTGTCGACGACGCGCCGGCGGCGCTCGGCCACGAGCGAAGTATCGCGGAGGTCGTCGCGGGCTTCTCGGCCGCGCCCATGGTGGCGCGCGCCGACGCCTGTCATGTGATCCTCGGTAGCCGCGTCCGTCGGCCTATTGGGCCCGATGAAGTTCCCCGTTCGGCGTGCGCAAAATCTGGCCGTCAAAGTAGACAATCGACCAGGTTTCAGACTGAGGCCAGGCAAGACGCGTACAGCCGGCGGGCACGCAGTATTCAGTCGGATTCCAACCTTGCAAGTCGAAATGAATCCAGTTCTGTCCCACCGAGTAATGGCCCCAGTGGCGAGTCATCAGTTCGTTCATGGATGCCGCGCTGGTGTAGTGGGCATTCGGCATGAATATGACCTCTATGTTCATTGCCTGACCCCAAGGCGTCATCATGATGCCGCGCCAGATCCCAGTCAGCTCCTCTGCTGAAGCTGCCCGGGAGACGAGCAAGAATACTAGCACGACAAGGGCCTTCATCAGAGATGCGAGCATGGGCGGCGGCCTCCTTGGCGGACCTTGCATCCGGCCTGGCTCCCGGAGGGAGCGGCCCGTGAAGCCTCGGGCTTCGTAGCCCTCTGGGCATTGAGGTCCGTCAACGACGGCGCTTTGAACTGCAGTGCTCGCATCCATGTGCGGAATCGGACATCCGCCGGCGCTGTCGGCGTTGTTGAGATTGGTCAAAGCGCCGTGGGCAGCTAGGAATAGTTTGCATGCGAACCCCGGTACTGGCTGGCCGTCCATAGCCGGGCGGGCCGTGGATCACCGGAGACGGCGGCGCTGACCGGCCAGTCGAAAGCGGCCTGCTCGCCATGAGGCCTGCACGATGACCAGCCTCCTTTCTCTGTTGGCCGTTCTGGCCGCCGCGATTCTCGCGTACCGCCAAGCCAAGCAGCAGGGCCAGTGGTCATGGCGGGCCGCCGGTCTGATCACACTTCTGGTCGCGGTCTATGCGATCGGGGCGGCAGGGATCGGCGTAGGTATCGCGAGCTGGGTGGCGCCGCAGGATCCGGCCTGGGCGGTCCTGATCGTCCTCGTTCCGATCATTGTCGGCATCGTGCCGACGGCGATATTGGCCAAGCGGATCCAGCGGCGTTACGCACCCCGGACAACACCATGACGGAGGTCCGTCCGGTCGGCGTGCTCGCGGCGGCCTGGGAGACGCTCCGGCCGTTCTGGCCGCTCGCCGCCCTGGGTGTTGCCGCGGGCGGGATCACCGGCCTCGCCACCGCGGCGGTGCTGGCCTTCCTGCATGGCGAGCTGCAGGATGGCGGCTCGCTCCTGCGCATGGCCCTGTTCGTGCCGGCACTGGCGGTCGTGAGCGTGGCGGGCGAGTTCATCGGCGGCGTGGCCAATGGTCGGGTCGGTCAGCATGTGGTCGCAGCCCTGAGGCGTGACCTCGCCCGACGCGTGGCGGCGGCCCCGCTCGCGGACATCGAGGCGGCGGAGCCGCATCGGCTCCTGTCGATGCTGGACGTGGACGTCGGCGTGCTCAGCGCTTTCACGATCAATCTGTCTGGAATGATCGTCTCGCTGGCGGTAATCGCCGGCTGCTTCGGCTACCTGGCCTGGCTCTCACTGCCTCTGTTCCTGGTGGCCGCCCTCGGTGCGCTTGCCGGCTTCCGCCTGCAACTCGCCGCCAATCGGGCCGGCATTGAAGGGTTTGCGGCCGCGCGCGCCGAGCAGGACGAACTTCAGTACACCTATCGGGCCATCATCGACGGCGCCAAGGAGATCCGGATCGGCCGGGCCCGCCGGGAACGCACGATGGCGCGCCTGGAGGGCGCGGTGGAGAGGATCCGCGGGCGGCTGTCGTCGACGCTCCAGCTCTATTTCGGCGGTCAGGCGTGCAACTCGACCGCATTCTTTGCAACGTTGGGGGCGGTCCTCGGTGTCGGGCACTGGCTATCGGTGGACAGCGCCGCCCTAGCGGGATTCCTTCTGGTCCTGACCTACACGAAGGGTCCGATCGACCGGCTGGTCGGCGGTGTGCCTCTCGTTGCGGATGCGATGGCCTCTCTGCGCCGGGTCGCCGGACTAGGCGGCGAGATCGGACCGGCCCCTGCAGTCCCCGGTCCTGTCGAAGGCGGACTGTTCGCCGGAAATACGGTCGCGCTCGCCGGCGCGACCTTCGCGTTCCCGTCCGTGCCCAATCAGCCCGTGCCCTTCGTGCTCGGCCCGATCGATCTGAGCATCCGGCGCGGCGAGACGGTCTTCCTGGTCGGCCGCAACGGCAGCGGCAAGACGACGCTGCTCAAGCTGTTGCTGGGACTGTACCGACCGAGCGCGGGCGAACTGCTTTGCGACGGGCGGCCGGTCGGAGCCGCCAGCGATGCGGACGCCTACAGGCAGCTCTTTTCGGTGATCTTCTTCGACTACTTCCTGTTCGACGACCTGATCTTCGCAGCGGACGGCGACGCCGAGGCAGCGGCGGGCGCCCTGAGGCGGCTGGAGATCGCCGACAAGGTCCAACTTCGGGACGACCGGGTCATCGCGGGAGGCCTTTCGACAGGCCAGCGCAAACGCCTCGCCTTCGTGCAAGTGCTGCTCGACCGCCGACCCTTCGTGCTACTCGACGAATGGGCCGCCGACCAGGATCCCGCCTTCCGGGAGGTGTTCTATCGGGACCTGCTGCCTGAATTGAAGCGGAATGGCAAGACGTTAATCGTCGTCTCGCACGACGACCGCTACTTCGACGTGGCCGACCGTGTCGTGGAACTGGAGGCCGGCCGGATCGTGGCGGACGGCGCTCCGGACGCCCGAACGCGACCGGTTCGTCAGCGACGTGGCGACGGCAGCGGACCTCGCGATACCGAAGCTGGCGGGATCCGCGCTCGTCCGGATGCATTCATTTGATCTAACTCATGGCCCTCGCGAATACATTAACTAAATTGAATATTTGTTTCAACCTGGAAAAGGGATGTTCACATGCGTGTCACGAAAGAACGGTCGGCTCATCAACACTCTGCGGCCGAGACCGATAAGTCATACGAAGCTCCTGCGATGGTTGAGGCCGGGGAAACACGCGAGCTTATTCGCGGCCCCATGCTTGAGACTTACTGGGACTGCATCGGCAACGGGAAAACCCTGACGCGGCCGAACTGCTGACGCCATGCTGGCGAGGTGCTCGGGTTCCTAAGATACTCGAGGCTCTCGTCAGCGCCGGGCTGCGGGGGCGGGGGCCCGGCGCCGAGGAGATCGACCATGCGGTGCGGTTTCGCGGTATGGGCGGAGGCGTCGCGCGTCGTCTTCCGGCGTCTCGGCGCTGTGGAGGCGGGGCGGTTGGCGGGTACCGCGCGGTCCGGCCGGACTGCGGTGGCCTTATTCGGCCGGCTTCATTACCGCCACGACCTGCCCGGCGGCGGCGCGGGTCCCGCCACGCCGGATGGCGATGCCGCGCGGTGCCTCGATCTTTTCGAGCGCCGCGGTGCCGACGGTCTGGTCGGGCTCGAAGGCGACTTCTGCCTGATCGTCCACGATCTGCGCGCGCGGCGGATACACGCCCTGCGCGACCCGTTGGGGGCTTTTCCCCTATACTGGCGGGCGTCGGACGGGCAGTTCGAGGCTTCCATGGCCGCCGACACATTGGTCCCGCCTGGCACGTCGGCACTTGACCGCGGTTTTCTTTCTGCATGGCTGGCCGCCCCGCTCCTGGCCTCGCCCGACGGGGTGACCGACCGCGCCATCCTGCAGGGGGTGAATCGCCTCGGTCCGGGTCGGCTGCTTTCGGTCGACCTTCCGGACGGTCCGGTGGTCGTCGGGGCGGCGTGGAACTGGGCGGAGCGGGCGCTCGATCCCGGTGACGCCACGCCTGCCGAGCTCGCGGCGCATGCCCGCATGCTGATCGACGCGGCCGTTCGCGAGCGCCTCGGCGATCGGACGGCGGTCCACGTGTCGGGCGGCCTGGATTCCTCGACCGTGGCGCTGACCGCCGCGGCGCTGGCCGGGCGCGCTGCCCCGCTTTATGGCCTCTCGCTGATCTACCGCGCGATCGGATCGCTCGCGGGCGAGGCGGCCTTTGTCGAGACCGCCTACGCGGCCGCGCCATCGCTGCGTCCGCATCTCATCCTGGCCGACGACCTGCTGGCCTACGACGACGCCGAGGCGGCGACGGACGAGCCCCATGGCGCGGTCCTGGCGGGGGCGCAGGATCTGTCCCTTCTCGGCGCCGCAAGGACAGCGGGGGCCGACACCATCCTGACCGGGATCGGCGGCGACGATCTCTTCGACATCCCGCCATACGACGTCGCAGACCTCGTCCGAGCTGGACGTTTCGTGTCCGCGTGGCACGAATGTGTTGCCTGGGGGCAGGTGTTCGGGGCGGATCCCTTCACGGTGCTGCGGCGCTTCGGCCTACGACCCCTGGCGGCGCGGGGCCCGGCAGGCCGGTGGCTCGCTCTCGGCCGTCCGGCGGCCGTGCCGGCCTGGATCGCGCCGGACTTCGCGCGGGAGGCAGGGCTTGCCGATCTGTTCCGGCAAGCCGAGGCCCGGCTCTTCTGCGGCACGGGTCCCACGGCCCTCTCGGTTGCAGCCGCCTCGATCGCGGCGCTGGCCGGCGATCCGCGCCGCGGTCTCGCCGCCGAACAGGGCATCCTGGTCGCGAACCCCCTCCTGGATCCGCGTTTGGTCGGATTCGCACTCGGCCTGCGCCTCAGGCCCCGCGCCGTTCCCAAACGGTCGAAGCCGATCCTAGCCGACGCGATGGCGGACCGCGTGCCGCAGATCATCCGGCAGCGAACCGACAAGCGGAACTTCAACGAGGTCTACTTCCGAGGCCTCGCCCGCAACCTGCCGAAGCTCGAGCGGCTGGCCCGTGCCGCGGAGCGGGATCTCGGCATCGTCGATGGCGGGCGATTGGCCGGGAGTCTCCGGCGGGCCGCCATGGGCGCGCTGACGGATCCTGGAGAGTCGCTGGGGATCGACCTCATGCTGGCACTTCTCATCTGGCTCGAGCGCCATGTCTCCGCTGCCGCGCCTCCGCTTTCCGTCCCATGCCTGAGCGATGCCGTGCCGGACATGGAGGCGACACAGGCATGAACGGCGCGGCAGCACAGGGCCACGGCGGCCTTCCTGACTGCCGGCTCGCCCTCGGCGTCCATCTGGTCGCCGCGCCCGACGGTGGTGCGCGACTGGTGGACCTGGACGGCGCATTCTACGGTTTGACGGCCGTCGCCGCCGACATGCTGCGCGGCATGCTAGCGGGACCGTCCGCGGACGCGGCCGCCGCGGTGGCTGTCGACTACGGCGTGCCCCTCGACGTGGTCTCGGCCGATCTCGCCGCTTTCCGCGCCGATCTGGCGCGGCGCGGCCTGGTCGAAACCGGCTCGGGACGGATTCGCCGCCGGATGCGCAGAATCTTGGCGCGTGTCGCCCTGGCACCGTTCCTCGCAGCCCAAGACATTTGCGGTCCATCCGCGACAGGTCTGCTGATTCTCGCCCGGCTCGCTGTCAGGATCTTCGGCTTCGGCGCGGCGGCTTCGGCGTTCCGGCCCGGCACCGGCGGCGCCCCGACGCGGTCGCCAGACCTGGCGACGGTCGCGGCGATCGACCGCGAGGTGATTGCCGCGGCGGCCCGCCTGCCCGGCGCAGCCTGCAAAGAGATCGCCCTGGCGGCCTGGCGACTCCTCGCGGCCCGCGGCCTTCCGGCCGAGTTGGTGGTCGGAATCGAATTCTACCCGCTGGCAGGGCACTGCTGGTGCCGAGTCGGCGACCGGATCTGCGCAGACCTTGGCGCGCGAGCTGCGGGTTACACGATCGTGGCCAGCTCTGACTGGTAGGCAAGCGGCTGAACGCTGAAAGAAACGTTCGGCCGCTCAAGGCATTACCGTCACTCTTTAACGGCAGTGCAGCTCTGCAACTCTCCAGCCACCCGGATTCAGCCTGACTTGCTTCGCGCGGCAAGTGGAAGCGCCTTATCCGGTCTATGCAGCATTCGTAGTCCAGCTTTTCGGTGCTGCGGAGAACCCGCCCACCGCGCAGCGGCGACCAGCACGGCGGTGCCGGTGGCCACTGCGGCGGCGCCGAAGGTCAGGCTCGTGCCGTACGCGACCGCAGCGGCGCCGGCAGACGGATCCTGTGCAAGCCCCGAGGCCATGGCGAAGAAAGCGGCCGCTCCGGAGGCGCCGGCCAGGAGGCCGATATATCGCGTCAGATTGAGCAGGCCCGAGACCGACCCGCGCCGGTCCGCTTGGGCGCTGCCCATGATGGCCGTGTTGTTGGACGCCTGTAGCAGGGCATAGCCGGCGGTGAGCACCACGAGAGGGACGAGGTAGCCGGCCAGTCCCGAGGCCACCGGCGACGCGGCCAGGAGGGCCGCGCCCAGGGTCATGGCGGCGAGACCCCCGATGGTCATCGCGGGCGGGCCGAAGCGGTCCGTCAACCACCCCGCCGGCCGACCCGCCAAGGCCGAGACGATCGGCCCGGCCGACATGGCCATGCCGGTCAGCGGCGGGTCGAGGCCGAGTGCGCGCGAGAGGTGGAAGGGTCCGACCACCAGGGTCGCCATCATGACCATGGAGACCAGCGCATTGAGGGCCAGGCCCTGCGCCAGGACCGGATCGCGCAGGAGCGCGAGCGGAATGACCGGCACGACGGCACGGGATTCGATCCTGAGCAGCAGCGCCAGACCGGCCGCGCAGATGACAAGCAGAGGGATGGCGGCCTGCGCCGTGGCGGTCGTCGCGAAGCAGAAGGCGGCGAGGGTCAGGCCCAGCGTCACGGCGCCCGCCGCATCGAACCGCGTCTGTGTCCCCGCCACAGCGGCGGCGTCCCGCGGCAGGGTCCGGGCCACGAGGCCGAGGGCCGCGAAAGCGATCGGAACGTTGACCAGGAAGACGGCTGGCCAGCCCACGCTGGCGATCAGCCATCCTCCGAGCGCCGGACCGAACGCCGTGCCGGCGGCCGAGATCGCCCCCATGGTTCCCATAACGCGTCCTATCCGCTCCTTCGGAACTACCTCGCTGACGAAGGCGAGGGCCAGCGCCAGCATCGCGGCGGCCCCGGCACCCTGGATCGCCCGGGCGCCGACGAGGAGCGCGAAGGACGGCGCCGCCCCCGAGATCGCCGATCCGACCGCGAACAGGATCAGACCCGCCATCAGGACTCGCCGCCGCCCGAAGCCATCACTGAGCGCGCCCGCAATGACGATCAGGACGACGATCGCCAGGAGATAGGCGAGCACCACCCATTGCACGGCCGCGAAAGGCACCGCGAACGCCGCGCTCAGTGTCGGCAGCGCGACATTCGCCGAACTGGTGCCGATCGAGGCCAGCAGGACAGACAAGGCGAGCCCCCCGAACTGCAAGGACGCGGCGGCCGTGCCTTGGCTCTCGGCGATGTCTGGAACGGGGTCGGCATGGGTCGTGGTCATGATTGCGCCTCTGGGTGGTTCTGCCTCGCCTCTTGTAGTGCCGCGGCTGATGAGGCGGAACGCGCAGCAATTGCAGGAAATAGCTGCATGGAACGCCGTATCAAATGCGGGTGTGCTAGATTGCGGTGCATGCCGCTTCCCGATCTGAACCTGCTCGTCGCACTCGACGTCCTGCTCGCCACCGAGAGCGTGGCTGTGGCGGCCGAGCGCCTTCGCCTCAGCCCGTCGGCCATGAGCCGGACGCTCGCGCGGCTCAGGTCCGCGACGGGCGATCCTCTCCTGGTCCGTGCCGGACGCCGGCTCGTCCCGACACCCCGCGCGCTCGCCCTGCGGGATCGCATCGCGCCCCTCCTGCAGGACGCTGCAGACTTGCTCCGACCTGAACGCCCGGTCGATCCCCGGGCGATCGAGCGCGCCTTTACGATCAGGACCCGGGACGGCTTCGTGGAGACGTTCGGGGCCCCGCTCGTCGCCGCGCTCGCCGACGAGGCTCCGGGTCTGCGCCTCGACTTCGTCTTGAAGTCGGAGCGGGACAGCACGCCACTCCGGGAGGGCACGGTCGATCTCGAGACGGGGATCGTGGGGCCCGTGCTCGGTCCGGAGCTCAAAGCGCAGGCGCTGTTCAGGGATTGCTTCGTTGGCGCGGTCAGGGCGGGTCACCCGCTCGCCGCCGGGACGATCGACGTTGCGGGCTATGTGGCGGCCGGTCACGTCCATGCGGGGCGCCCGGGCGCACCGCCTGGTCCGGTCGACGACGCGCTGGCGGCGGTCGGTCACAGGCGGCGCATCGCGGTGGTCGTCTCGGGTTTTTCGGCTGCGCTCATGATGGCCCGGGGGTCCGACCTCGTCGCGACGGTGCCCGAGCGCCATACGACGAGCCTGCGGCACGGCATGGCCACCCTTGCCCTGCCGTTCCCGCTCGACCCGATGACCATCTCGCTGATCTGGCATCCCCGCATGGACGCCGATCCTGCCCACCGATGGTTGAGACAGCGCTTCAGGCAGATCTGCCTGGATGTCATCCAGGATGGGTTCAACTGACGGGCTCGTCTTGAACGCCAAGCTGGAGAGGCTGGTTGCCGACCTCTCCCTCGACAAGGAATGGTGCAGGATTCGTTCGCCGAAAAATCCGAGGCCTGGTCGCAAGCGCAAGCTCGTCGACACGGTGCGGGGGTGTATGGGGCGTGTCGATCCAGCGAGCCTGCCGGATCCTCGCCCTCGACAGGTCTACCTTCCACTACCGCTCGCGTCGGGCCGGTCCGAAGGCTCGCATCCGGGAGATCTGTGCGACGCGCGTCCGGTACGGCTACAGGCGTCCAGGTGCTGCTCCAGCGCGAGGGATGGCAGGTGAAACACAAGAGAACGTACCTGCTTTGCAGGGAGTTGGAACCTCAGCTCCGGTACAAGGTGCCGTAGCGGCGGGTCAGGGCAAAGCTTCGGGACGACCGAAAGCCGGCATGCCGTCCCAACGACGTCTGGGTCATGAACTTCCTCTACGACCAGCTCGCCCGTGTCTGTTTGAACGGTGAGAAGCTGAGAGTGCGGGATGGAGCCCTTCCCCCGAGGGTCTGGAGCCCGTGCGGGAGCAAGGGTCCATTCCTCTTCTTGGCTGACCTGAACAGTTGCTTGGGACGCGACCCACAGATCAGGAAAGAACAAATCGCGATCCGAGACACTGGCTTGGATTGGGCCGATCCATTCCCCCGATCAGCGGCCCATGGAGACCCGCTCTAACCGCCTGCCTGGCCGTGTTACCGCGGCTCCGGCAATCTCCATCTGGAATTGACACATCAGAGAATACTCGTGTGCGTGGTGGGCCCGGCAGGACTCGAACCTGCAACCAGACCGTTATGAGCGGCCAGCTCTAACCGTTGAGCTACGGGCCCGTCGCGTGCCTTCCACCGTCAAGGTTGCGGCGCGATTGGGTGGTCGGTCACTAGCACCCCGGAGGAACGGGGACAAGCGCGCCACGATATGGACATGATCCGCCGTATGGTAAAAAGATCATCACGGCGGAGTGAAGTGAGTATCCGCATGAAACAAAACGCGTTTTTACCGGAGCCGGCTCACTGTGCCGGGCTCCGGGCGGGTCGTCGGGCCGAGCGGGAAGGGGTTGCGGCGATGCCGTTACGGTATCTGCGGCGGCGCTTTTTCTCAGGGTCCGGCAGCCTGGCCACCGCGCTCGCAGCCGTGATGCTCACCGGGGTGCTCGCGCTCCGCGTGCAACCGGCCGAGGCCGCCGAGCCGGTCTCGCCCTCCCTGACGATCACGGGGCGCGGCGAGGTCACGGCGGTGCCGGACGTAGTGCGCTTCACCATCGGGGTGGCGACCGAGGCGCGTACCGCCGGGGAGGCCCTGGCGGAGAACTCGAAGGCCGTGTCGGCGGTGGTCGCCGAGGCCGAGGCGCTGGGCATCGACAAGCGGAAGATCTCGACGGCCCGCCTCCTCGTCCAGCCGGTCTACGCCAGCCGGAAGGTGAACGGGCGCGAGGTCCAGGAGGTTTCCGGCTACGCGGTCACCAACGCGCTGTCGCTGGAGATCTCGCCGGTGGCCAAGGCCGGATCGGTGATCGACCGGCTCGTCGGCAAGGGCGCAAACACCATCGATAGCATCGCGTTCGAGGTCAGCGATGCCGACGCGCGGCTCGACGAGGCGAGGACCTCGGCCGTCAAGGCCGCCCGGGCGCGGGCGGAACTCTACGCGGCGGCGGCCGGCGTTCGGCTCGGCCGTGTCCTGGAGATCCGGGAAACTTCGCGCGAGATGCCGATGCCCCGCATGCGGCCGATGGCGAGCAAGGCCGCTGCGCCCCCGATCGAAGCCGGCGAGGCGACGCTCGGCGCGGAGGTCGACGTGACCTTCGAGATCCTGCAGGGATCATCCCCCTGACCTGAACCGTTCGATCATCCCGGACCGAACCGGCCGCCGCGGGCGGCGGATCGGCCCGGATGTGCCGCGGGCACGCCGTTTGGCGCGCTCATCACCACAACCGCAAGCTAGGACAACGGACTAGGGGCAATCAAAACTCGAGCTGATCGGAAAATCGCGGTTCGAGGCCCATTCAACCCATCGGAGAACCGACACGTGAACACTGCTCTGACGACGGCGCGCGCCCCGCGCGTCCCCCGCACCCTCGTCGCGATCCTCGGCCTCGGCCTCGCAGCGACCTCAGGCGGTTCCGCTCTCGCCGACACCGTCGGCGTGGCTTCCTTCTACGGCGGCAGCCACCACGGCGGGCCGACCGCCTCGGGCGAGCGATTCAACCAGAACGCCATGACGGCCGCCCACAGGACCTACCCGATGGGAACACGGGTGAAGGTCACCAATCTCTCCAACGGCAAGGCCGTTCTCCTCCGCATCAACGATCGCGGCCCCTTCGTGCGCGGCCGGATCATCGACGTGAGCCGCGGCGCCGCCGCCCAGCTCGGCTTCATCGGCAGCGGCGTCGCCAAGGTGCGTGTGGAGCGGGTCGGCGACATGACCGTCGCCCAGAACTGAGGATTTCCGTCTCGATATAGTCCCGACGCGGCTGGCACCGTGAAGGGATGAGGTATCGGACGGCGCTGCAAGCCGTCCGATCCACAACGCGACAGGTGCGGGCGGGTTCCCGAGGGAGCTCGCCTGCACCGAACCTTATCGCGGCCGGACCCCGCAGGCCTTCGGCTCCGGCCGTGCGTGCCCGCCGGCCGCTCAGTCGGCCTTCGGCGGAACGGGGCGGGGCCGACGGTCCTCGTCGATTGCCACGAAGGTGAAGGTGGCGTCCGTGACCTTCTCCCGATGATTGGTCATGAAGCGGCGCGCCCAGGCCTCGATGTGGATCTTCATCGAGGTGCGGCCCACGGTCTCGACCTCGGTATAGACGCAGAGGACGTCGCCCACCTTGACCGGGCGGATGAAGGTCATGGCATCGACCGCGACCGTGACGACGCGGCCCTGCGCCCGCTCCACGCCGGCGATGCCGCCGGCCTGGTCCATCTGGCTCATCACCCAGCCGCCGAAGATGTCCCCGTTGGCGTTGGTGTCGCCCGGCATCGCGATGGTGCGGACGGTCAGGTCGCCGCGCGGCTGGTCGACGGCAGGGGCAGCGGTCTCGGCGGCCATGGACAAGGGACACCCTCGGAAAGGATTTCGGAACCGGGCAGGGCCCGGAGAGGTCGGCATCGGCTCGCGCCCGCCGGCGGGCGGGACCGATCGTGCCGGCGAGGTTATCACGCGCCGGGGGGCGGGCAAGGTTGCGGCCCTTCGCCTCCGGCCGGCGCCGTGGACGGGGGCGACCGCGCGCGGTAGGACAGGCTCCCGCGCCGGCCGATCGCCGGACCCGCCCGAGAGGATTTCCATGTCGCTCAGCCTGCACACCGCGTCCGTGCCCGTCTTCGTCCGCTCGCTGGAGGCGCTCTCCGCCATCCTCGACAAGGCCGCGGCCCATTGCGTGGCGAAGAAGATCGACCCTGCGGTGCTCGGCGCCACCCGGCTGATCCCGGACATGTTCGCGCTGTCGCGGCAAGTGCAGATCGCTTGCGACTTCGCCAAGAACGGCGCGGCGCGGCTCGCCGGGGACGAGGCCCCGAAGTACGACGACACGGAGAAGACGATCGAGGAGCTGAAGGGCCGGATCGAGAGGACCGTCGCCTTCGTGAAGGGCCTGGAGCCGTCCGCGGTCGATGCGGGCGCGGGCCGCGAAATCGTGTTCCCGGTCGGCCCCAACCAGATGAAGATGCCGGGCGAGGCCTACCTTCTCCATTTCGTGATGCCGAACTTCCACTTCCACCTTTGCATGGCCTACGCGATCCTGCGCCAGGCCGGCATCGACATCGGCAAGCGCGACTTCATGGGTGCCGTCCCGGATCTCCGGCCCGCCTGAGGTCTGCGGCGGAAGGTCAGGTCTCCGGCAGGTCGGCCATCCGGACCTTGAACCCGGGGATCAGCGCCGCCGTCAGCTCCACGGCCGCCGGGTAGATGCGGACGGAGGCGTAGCCGGTACCCGCGGGCTCCCGGTGGACGTGCGTCTCCCGGGACTGGGCGTCGACGACCCAGTATTCCCGCACGCCCTCGGCGGCGTAGAGGGCGGGCTTGCGGCCGAGGTCGTAGCCGAGGCTCGAGTCCGCGACCTCGATCACCAGGAGCGCTTGCGGGCCTTTCACCTCGGCGAAGCCGAGGCGCGCGGGGAAGACCAGGTAGTCGGGCTCCAGATAGAGGAGCTCGGAGAGCGTCCAGCCCGGCTCCGGGATGAAGGTGAAGCCGGCCGGGAGCGCAAGCGCGAGGTGAAGGTTGAGGTGCTGTTTCAGCACCTCGTGGCGGATGCCCTTGGCGGCCATCGGGAAGAGCTCTCCGGCGACGACCTCGATCCGCTCGTCCTCGCCGACGATGCCGGCCTCGACCATGCGGAAGAGGTCCGACACCGTGAAGGCGCGGCGGACGCGACCGTCGGCGGAGAGGATGGTCCTTGCGTTCATGCCCGGAAGAGTAGCGCGTGCCGGCTCGCCTGGCGAGATCAGTCGAAGACGCGGTCGCCGCGCTCGTCGATCACCTGGCGGGCCTTGCGAAAGGTCATGTCCACGGCGTCGTCCTTGGAGGCGAAGCGATCGGCGCGGATGAAGCGGTGCTCGCGCCGGACGCCGTCGACCTCCTTGGAGATGACGCCGCAGACCTGGTGCTGGCCGCCCTCGACGAAGGGCGTCGCCTCGATGGTGAAGCCGTTGTGCTCCTGCCGGCCGGCGGGCTTGGCGGGAGCCTGACCACCCTCCGCGCCGCCGCCGAGGCCGAAGAGCTTCTTGAAGAACGACATGGTGATCTCCGCGATGGCCGGCCGTGCCGGCGCCGGCCCCGAAGCTACGGCCGGCCGACGCCGGGGGGAAGAGCCTTGCCGCCGCCTGGGCGTCGGGCGCTTCAGTCGAAGTCGAAGATCTCGCCGAGGATGGACTTCTTGCGGGGGGGATGGTGATGGCTCCCACCGTAGCGCGGGTCGTATCCCGCGTGGCGGCGGCGGTCGTCGTCATCGTCGTCGTCACGGTAGCGTGGCGCGTCGTAGCCGCGGGGCGCGTCGTAGCCGCGAGGAGCGCCTCCCGGCGGGGGGAAGCCGCCGCCACCGAAGGTCGGCGTTCCGGCCGGCGCGGCGGGCGGGGAGGGGGGCGGGGCGGCCTGCGGCGAGGCCCGCTCGATGATCTTGTCCAGTTCGCCCCGGTCGAGCCACACGCCGCGACACTTGGGGCAGTAGTCGATTTCGATGCCCTGGCGGTCCGCCATGACCAGGTTCTCGCCGTCGATGGGGCACTTCATGAGGTCGCGTCTCCCGTTCGGGTTCACGTCGGCGCGGCCGACTGTCAGGTTTTCGTCACATGACATAGGGTGCCGCAAGCTTCTCAGCAATGCCGCGCGGCGGCGGGGGCGCCGGGCGAGGAGGCGAGGGCCCGTTCGCATTCGGCCGGGTCCCGGCGGGAACGATTCGCGTCGCTTCGCGTGACTCAGAGGCAAAGGAGCCTTGTCATGAGTTCCAGTTCAACGGCGTATCCGGCCCAGCTCCACCTCGTGGTCGCCGAGTTCGGCCGCTACGGGATCTCCATCCCCGAGACGGATATCAGCGATCCGGACGTGATCTATGTCGATCGCGTGGCCAGCCGGATCGCGGCGGGCGACGTCGTCGCCCTGCAGGTCTTCCGTTTTGATCCGGTCGCGCTGACGGTGGCCGATGTGAGCGAGGAGATGGCCGAGGAGGCGCTGAAGCGGGCGCGCCTGCGCGGCGGCATTTCTCCGGAGGGCGCCGAGTATGTCGCTCGCCACCTGGGGTCCGAAGCCCTCGACGACATCCCGATCGCCCGGCCGAGTTGGGCGGCGTGATGGAGAGGAGGACAGTCCTGGCCGTCACGGTCGCGGCCGCCGGGGCCCTGGCCTTCGCGGCCGTGCTGCTGCTCGCCCTGCCGGACTGAGAGGCGATCGACCTCTTGCCCGGGGGCGGCGCCGAGGGCGGGGGGCGTGATAGCTTTTGCTGCACCACGTGCCTCGATCCGCTACAGTCCGGCCATGAAGTTCCCCCCCGCCCTTCTCGACGAGATCCGCGCCCGGCTGCCCGTCTCCGACGTGGTCGGCCGGCGCGTGCGCCTGAAGCGGCAGGGGCGGGAGTTCGCGGGGCTGTCGCCCTTCAACCCCGAAAAGACGCCGTCCTTCTTCGTCAACGACCAGAAGGGCTTCTACCACTGCTTCTCGTCCGGCAAGCACGGCGACATCTTCCGCTTCCTGATGGAGACCGAGGGACTGAGCTTCCCCGAGGCGGTGGAGCGGCTCGCCCAGGACGCCGGCGTGTCGCTGCCCAAGCCCGACCAGCGCGAGGTTGTGCGCGAGCGGCACCGGGCGAGCCTCGCCGACGTGGTCGAGATGGCGGCGCAGTTCTTCCAAGACACGTTCCGGCTGAATCAGGGTGCGCCGGCGCGCGCCTATGCGGAGCGGCGGGGGCTGCGGGCGGAGACCTTGAAGGAGTTCCGCGTCGGCTACGCCCCGGCCGAGCGGGACGCGCTGAAGCGGCACCTCGTCGGCAAGGGGGTCGACGAGCCGTCCATGCTCGACGCCGGCCTCGTCATCAAGCCGGACGACGGGCGCCCGTCCTACGACCGGTTCCGCAACCGGCTGATCATCCCCATCCATGACGAGCGCGGGCGCGTCGTCGCCTTCGGCGGCCGGGCGATCGCGGCGGAGGACCAGCCGAAATACCTGAACTCTCCGGAGACCGAGCTCTTCCACAAGGGCCTGATGCTGTTCAACGCCCACCGGGCTCGGGCGGCCGCCCACGAGAGCGGGCAGGTCGTGGTGGTCGAGGGCTACCTGGACGCGATCGCGGTCTACCAGGCCGGCATCAAGTCCGTGGTCGCCACGCTCGGCACCGCCTTCACGGAGGACCAGATCCAGCGCCTGTGGCGGTATGCGGCCGAGCCGGTGGTCTGCTTCGACGGCGACCGGGCGGGCATCCGGGCCGCCCACCGGGCGGTCGACCGCATCCTGCCGCAGCTGAAGAGCGGCTTCTCCTTCAACTTCTGCTTCCTCCCGGATGGCAAGGACCCGGACGAGATCGTCGCGCTCGGCGGCCGCGAGGCCTTCCTGGCGGAGATCCAGCGGGCGGTGCCGCTGGCGGAGGTCCTGTGGGAGCGGGAGACGACCGGCGCCACGATCGACACGCCGGAGCGCAAGGCGGCGCTCGAGAAGCGGCTCGAGGATCTCACCTCGGAGATCAAGGACGCCCGCGTCCAGAAGGGCTACAGGCTGCGCTACCGGCTGCGGCTGTCGAACCTGTTCTGGCAGAGCGAACGGGCCGAGCGCGGCGCCCCGACCCGGGCGCCCGGGGCCGCCGCCCCGGCGCTGCAGGCGGACGGGGAGCTCGCCGGCATCGAGCGGATCGTGCTCGGGCTGTCGATCGAGTATCCGGACATCTTCGAGGGTGCGGCCGACCGCATGCTCGACCTCGACTTCGGCATCGAGCCGCACGAACTGTTCAAGCGCGAGCTGACGCGCATCGCCACCGAGTTCGAGGACCGCTCGCCCTCGACCTTCTACCGGGGCATCGACCAGCGCTTCTATTTCCTCATGAAGGAGATCCACGGCGAGGACGTGGTCGATCCGGACGGCCGGGTGGTGACCGGCCGGGGCCATCGCCTGCGCGAGCGCTTCCCCATCCTGAAGTTCCATCCGCCGGAGGACTATGTGGTCCGCTGCCTCTGGCACTTCCTCGACCGGATCGAACTGAAGGCGATGGAGCGCCACCTTGACCAGGAGGTGACCAACGTCGGCCCGGACGCGGACGAGACGGTCGAGACGCGCATCCTGGAGCTCTCCCGCGAGGTGGTCCGGCGACGGGAGGAATACGCCCACCGGGAGCAGGAACTGGCCGAGGAGGCCAAGCTCATCCGCGCGGCCTTCGGCGGCCCCGAGAAGGGCGCAGCCCCGGTCTTCGCGCCGCCCCAGGGGGTGCGGCGGTAGGGGGAACCCATCGCCGGCGGCACGAGGCCGGCTCTGACGCCCTGTCCCATCGCGGCACGAATCACCCTTGCGGAATCGGAATCACCCGCTAAATAACGACGCTCCGATCCTTCCGCCGAAAATGGCCGGCCGAGGGGTCGTCCCTATTGTCTAACCGTACGGGCGCTTTAGCTAATCGGGACCGGCACGAGAAGGCCCCCCAGGGTGCGCGGGGAGGGGCACGGTTAAGCGTGGTTTAAGCGGACGGCTGGTATCGACGGGACATACGTGAGGGCCTCGGCGCCGGATCTTTCCGGAACCGCGGTCCGGCCGGGCAGGACCGCCCGGTGGCATCTCAGGAGAGTGGATTACATGGCGACGAAGGCTGCCGAGCAGGAAGAGACCGAGGCCCAGGCCCCCGAGACTCAGGACGGTCCGCTTCTCGATCTCTCGGATGCCGCCGTCAAGCGGATGATCAAGTCCGCGAAGAAGCGCGGCTTCGTCACCTATGACGAACTGAACGACGTGCTTCCCTCCGAGGAGGTCACCTCCGAGCAGATCGAGGACATCCTCGCGATGCTCAACGAGATGGGCATCAACGTCATCGAGACCGACGAGGTCGAGGACGCCGAGGGCGGCGAGAAGGAAGCCGCGGCCGGCGATGAGGAGGTCGAGGGCGGAGACCTGGTCGAGGCGACCTCGACGGCCCCGGCGCTCACCAAGGCGGCCCGCGAACCGGCCGACCGCACCGACGACCCGGTGCGCATGTACCTGCGCGAGATGGGCTCGGTGGAGCTCCTGTCGCGTGAGGGCGAGATCGCCATCGCCAAGCGCATCGAGGCCGGCCGCGAGGCGATGATCGCAGGCCTCTGCGAGAGCCCGCTGACCTTCCAGGCCATCATCATCTGGCGCGACGAGCTCAACGAGGGGAAGATCCTCCTCCGCGACATCATCGACCTGGAAGCGACCTATGCCGGCCCGGACGGCAAGGCGCCGGCGATCGGCGGCCCGCCGATGGTGCCGGCCGAAGAGGCGGAGGCCCCCGGCGCCGAGGGCGAGATGGCCGAGGGCGATCTCGGCGAGGACATGGACGACGACATGGAGGGCAACGTTTCGCTGTCCGCCATGGAGGCCGAGCTGAAGCCGAAGGTCGTGGAGACCTTCGACCGCATCGCCGACCAGTACAAGAAGCTGCATCGCCTGCAGGAGCAGCTCGTCGAGGGCGCGCTCAAGAACGAGACGCTGTCGCCGTCCCAGGAGCGCCGCTACAAGAAGCTCAAGGACGACCTGATCGGCGACGTGAAGAGCCTGTCGCTCAACCAGGTGCGCATCGACAGCCTCGTCGAGCAGATCTACGACATCAACAAGCGGCTGATCGGCTTCGAGGGCCGGCTCCTGCGGCTCGCCGAGTCCTACGGGGTGTCGCGCGAGGATTTCCTGCGCAACTACCAGGGCTCGGAGCTCGATCCGCACTGGCTGCGCCGGGTCGCCAACCTGGGCACGCGCGGCTGGCGCGAGTTCGTCAAGTCGGACTCCGACACGATCAAGGACCTGCGCCAGGAGATCCAGACCCTCGCCACCGAGACGGGACTGGAGATCACCGAGTTCCGCCGCATCGTCCACATGGTGCAGAAGGGCGAGCGCGAGGCCCGGCAGGCCAAGAAGGAGATGGTCGAGGCGAACCTCCGCCTCGTCATCTCGATCGCCAAGAAGTACACGAACCGCGGCCTGCAGTTCCTGGACCTGATCCAGGAGGGCAACATCGGCCTGATGAAGGCGGTCGACAAGTTCGAGTACCGGCGCGGCTACAAGTTCTCGACCTACGCCACCTGGTGGATCCGGCAGGCGATCACCCGCTCGATCGCCGACCAGGCGCGCACGATCCGCATCCCGGTCCACATGATCGAGACGATCAACAAGATCGTCCGCACCTCGCGCCAGATGCTGCACGAGATCGGCCGCGAGCCGACCCCGGAGGAGCTGGCCGAGAAGCTCGGCATGCCGCTCGAGAAGGTGCGCAAGGTCCTGAAGATCGCCAAGGAGCCGATCAGCCTCGAGACGCCGATCGGCGACGAGGAGGACAGCCACCTCGGCGACTTCATCGAGGACAAGAACGCGATCCTGCCGATCGACGCGGCGATCCAGTCGAACCTGCGCGAGACGACGACGCGCGTGCTCGCCTCGCTGACCCCGCGCGAGGAACGCGTGCTGCGCATGCGCTTCGGCATCGGCATGAACACCGACCACACGCTGGAAGAGGTCGGCCAGCAGTTCTCGGTCACCCGCGAACGCATCCGCCAGATCGAGGCGAAGGCGCTCAGGAAGCTGAAGCACCCGAGCCGCTCGCGGAAGCTCAGGAGCTTCCTCGACAACTGAGGCGTTTTCCCTAAGCATTTGGCTGGCTGTGATAAACACCCCGATCGCGCCACGAATGATGCGGTCGGGGTAACACCCGGGCAGCAGCGAGATAGAACTCGACCCCGAGCGCGACGACGCAGCCCCTGCTCAGGCCGGACCCGGCGCTCGCGGCCGCCGCCCCTCTATGCCTCCGAGTAGGAACTCGCGCTCCTGATCCTTGGTCCCGCTGGGGCCAGGAACTGGCAGGCGATCGCCTTCGTCCTCGAAGAGCGCGGCCTGCCCAAGATCAACCCGCTGATGGGTGTCGATACCTGCCCGCAGTTCGCGCGTTCCTGGACCAGCTTCACGGCGTGGACGACGCGTATCCGGCCGCCGACGCCGCCTCGAAGGAGAACTGGGCCTGGCCTGAGGCGCGACGAGCGAAGCGGTAATCCTGGCCCCGGGGTGGGGTACTCCTGTCGGGAGGGGGGTCAAAATTCGGCGCGCTCGTCGCGTGCTCCTGCCCCCTGCGCATAATTCTGTCCCTAAATTCTGGTGCCGTTACGTCAATCACTTGAGGCGTAAGGCTCGAATTTTTTTGGCCTGCAAGAGTTCGGCCCCACATCGTCCAACTGAGATTTTTTTGAAGTCGAAAACTTTCGGTCTCGCTGCTCGGCAGCGCTACCTGATCTCTCCAACAGCAGCGGCACGATGCCGGCGGGCTGTTGGTCCTCATCGGCGACGAGGTCGCTGGACGCCGCCGGCACTACGGCTTCGTCGTCATCGACGGGCATCGTCGAGGCCACACAATGCCTCTAGATCGTTGAGCGTCGGCGGTAAACGAGATCGAGGCAGCGATGCGGCGGCGGCTGAGGCGGAGAGGATAGGCGAGCGGGACGCCGATAGGGACGCCGCACGTTTCGTAGATTGGTTCTGGGCTCGTTTTGGAAAACCAGCGGCATAGCCGAAGCCTCTTGGTTGTTGCCGGAACAAACCGGCTTGACCGACCCCCTGTAGCTTGTGACGGACGCGGACAGGGGAGGGCCGGGCTAGCGCACATGCCATGCCGGAAGGGTAAAGCCCCGCTCACGATTGACAGGTATGTGGGTCTTACTGCAGGTAAGAACGGGAGCAACAGGTCGAGGAAGTGCGATATGAAAATTCTCTTTGCGGGCGCGCTGGCCGTTGCCGCCGTCGTGACGTTCTCAGCCCCGGCTTCGGCTGAGAAGTATTGCAACAAGCACGGCGAGTGCGTGAAGGCTCCGCGTCCTGGTTACGTGGTTGTGGCTCCGCCTCCAGTCTATATCGCCCCAGCCCCGGTGATCGTGAAGGAGAAGAAGCCCGACGTCGTCATCAAGGTGAAGTGACGCGTCCGAATGTAGCGGGTCCGGTCTATTCCGGGCCTGCTTCTGCGTCGACCGTCTCATTGCCCGGACTGCCCAATCGGCAATTGCCGCTCGTGGGTCATTCACTGCCAGCGCGTTCGCTCACGCCAACCCCAAGTCGGTCGGCGCGTCGCCCACTCGTCGATGCCGAACCAGCGCACGACCGCCCGGAAGAAGTCCACAAGGAACCATTCCTCGCCGCCGATTACGAGCCAGTAGTAGTTGACGTCGGCGAGCATGTGGTCCCCGGACCATCCCGACCAGGTCTTCGGGATGCGGCCTCCCATCCAACATCACCCTTCCCTCAATCGTATAGAGGCCGTACGTATTCATGGCGTAGAAGCCGTAGCCGGGCTCGTCGCTGTAGCTGACCATGGGGCCGCAGTGTTCGCCGGCGCGCCCAGGGCGGCGCCTGGGGCGACGTTGGTGAACACGCGCCGGGTCACGTCCATGGAGATGTGCGGATAGAGGTAGACGTAACCCTCGATCGCGATCTGTAACGCCTCCGCATCGCTCAGCGCGGCGGAACGAGTGCAATGCGACTTATAAAGCTCAGATCAACAATCAGAAGTGATGTGCCCAAGATGGTCTCCCATCCGGGATGTATGCCGGCATGATCGGCCGTAACCGAGTATGTAGTCGCCTGTATCCCACCTTGTCCGTTCTGAGAGGGTCGGACTCCAGCTATGCTGCTCGCCAGAGGGACTGGCATGCGAACTCAGGACGATAAGGCACTCACGCTGTTGCTCCTCGCCGTGTCGCTCGCCTTCCTGTGGGTGCTCTGGCCGTTCTCGGACGCCATTCTCTGGGGTGGCGTCGTGGCGATCGTGTTCGCGCCGCTCTATCGGTGGCTCCTGGTTCGGACCGGGCAGAGGCGCACGCTGGCGGCTCTGGCGGCAGTCACGATCATCGTGCTCATCGTCATCCTCCCAATCGCGCTCATCGGCCTTTCCCTGGTGCAGGAGGCGATCGACCTCTACGGAAAGACGCAGTCGGGAGAGATCAACTTCCAGCAATTGTCCCAACGCGTGTTCGATGCCCTCCCGACCTGGCTCGGAAACCTCCTCGACCGGTTCGGCCTGACCAACCTCAAGGCCGTGCAACTGCGTGTGTCGGCCGGGATGGTGAAAGCGAGCGAGTCCATCGCGACCTGGGCCTTGAGGTCCGGCCAGAGCACGTTCAACGTAGTCGTCGACATCGGCGTCATGATCTACTTGCTGTTCTTCATGATACGGGACGGCGACGCGCTGATCAGTCGCGTGCAGCGGGCGATGCCCCTCAGTGCGGAGCATCAGCGGGAGCTGCTGGGCAAGTTCACCGTCGTCATCCGCGCGACCGTCAAGGGCGATCTTCTCGTGGCCGCGTTGCAGGGCGCACTCGGTGGACTGATGTTCTGGTTCCTGGGAATTCATGCGCCGGTGTTGGGCGCCGTCCTCATGGCATTCCTGTCCCTGATGCCCGCCGTCGGTGCAGCCCTGGTCTGGATGCCGGTTGCCATGTACCTGCTCGTGACCGGATCGGTCTGGCAGGGCGTGACCCTGATCCTGTACGGCGCGCTGGTGATCGGCTCGACCGACAACATACTGCGCCCTCTTCTGGTCGGCAAAGACACGCAGATGCCCAACGTCATCGTGCTGATTTCCACGTTGGGCGGCATCGCCAGCTTCGGTTTGAACGGGTTCATCCTCGGACCCGTGATCGCCGCGATGTTCGTGGCCGTCTGGGAGCTCTTCTTTCCGTCCGCTCCGCTCCTGCAGCCGACCTCCGGTCGGGCTCGCGATCACCAACGCAGATCCCTGGGTCGACCGGGCCCCGGGACAAGCGAGCACGCGCCCTGAAGTTCAGGCTCGCCCGGCAACTGACCGGGCGAAACGATCGTCGCTGCAAGGCCCGCTCCGGCGGGCCTTTCAACGCCGCCTCAGGCGGCGAGGAGGCGCTTCACCTCCGCCTCGAAGGCGAAGCGGAGCTGGCGCGCCTCGTCCTCCGGGAGCCAGCGGGACATTTGCGGAAAGGGGCATTTGGCAACCCGCTCTACGCGAGAGGTTGCGCCGGCTCGGGGGTGTCCAGGCCCAGGCGCTCGCGAAGGCCGCGGCGCTCGGCCACGACGTCCCGAAGGGTCACGCCGTCCAGTTCGGCGAAGAAGGCCTCCATGGCGCGGTCGAGCGCCGCAGTCAGGCCGCAGGCGCCCACCAGGACGCAGCCTTCCGGCTTGCTGCCCTGGCAGGCGACCAGGGCGAGCGGTTCCAGGTCCCGCACGACCCGGCCGATCCTGATCTGGGCCGCGGGCCGGGCGAGACGGAGCCCGCCGGAGCGCCCGCGAACACCGTCGACCACCCCGATGCCGGTCAGCGACCGGGCGATCTTCATGAGGTGGTTCTTCGGCAGGCGATGCCGTCTGGCCAGCTCCTCGATGGTGACGAGCCGCTCCCCGGCGACGGCGAGGGACATCAGGATCCTCAGCGCGAAATCCGTGTGCAGGGTCAGACGCATCGAGTCCTCAAAAATACGTATGGTCGCCGCGCTCGATGGGCATTAAAGATGCATCCTAGATACCTCAAATCCGCTCGGCGGAACAGGGTGCGCGGTGCAATGGTTCGTTATGGCTCGAATCCTGTCCTCCGCTCGGGGTGCCCGGTCGTCCGGACCCGCCGCCGGCGGTGCCACCTTCCAGAGACGATCGTGAATCCATGGGGACCCGCCAGATGATCGCGAGCTTCACTTCGTCCGAGCGGCAGACGGCCTTCGCGATCACGGTCGCGGTCGGGCTGGCCGGCTTCGCGATGACGGTGCTGGGACGGGCCGACCTCCTCGGCGTGCATGGCGCGATCGTGATGATCTTTGCCGGCGCCGTGCTCATCCCCGTCATGGGCGCGTTCTACGGCCCGGAACCGACCGAGGACCGGGCGGCCTCCTATTACGACGACCCCATCAAGGCCGGAATCGTCCTGTCCATGGTCTGGGCGGTCTTCGGCATGTTCATGGGCGTCTGGGTCGCCGCGCAGCTCGCGTGGCCCGAACTCGCCTTCGACGCCGCCTGGTCCGGCTTCGGGCGGTTGCGGCCCACGCACACCACCGGCGTGATCTTCGGCTTTGGCGGCAATGCCTTGATCGCGACCTCGTTCCACGTCGTCCAGCGCACGTCGCGCGCGCGCCTGGCCGGGCAGATCAGTCCCTGGTTCGTCCTGCTCGGGTTCAATCTCTTCTGCGTGCTCGCCGTCTCCGGGTACCTGCTGGGGATCACGCAGTCGAAGGAATATGCCGAGGCGGAGTGGTACGCCGACATCTGGCTGGTGATCGTGTGGGTCACCTACTTCCTTCTCTACATCGCCACGATCGCGAGGCGGAAGGAGCCGCACATCTACGTCTCGAACTGGTACTTCATGGCCTTCATCCTGGTGGTCGCGGTGCTTCACATCGTGAACAACCTCGCCCTCCCGGTCTCCTGGGGTCATGCCAAGAGCTACACGATCTGGCCCGGCGTGCAGGACGCAATGGTCCAGTGGTGGTACGGGCACAACGCGGTGGCCTTCTTCCTCACGGCCGGCTTCCTCGGCATGCTCTACTACTACCTGCCGGTCAGGGCGCAGAGGCCGATCTTCTCCTACCGGCTGTCGATCCTGAGCTTCTGGGGCATCACCTTCTTCTACATGTGGGCCGGTTCCCACCACCTGCACTACACGGCCCTGCCGCAGTGGGTGCAGACGCTCGGCATGACCTTCTCGGTGATGCTGCTGGTCCCGTCCTGGGCATCGGCCGGCAATGCGCTGCTCACCCTCAACGGGGCCTGGCACCGCGTGAGGGACGACGCGACCTTGCGCTTCATGATGGCGGCCGTCGTCTTCTACGGGCTCTCGACCTTCGAGGGGTCCTTTATGGCGATCCGGCCGGTCAATTCGCTCAGCCACTACACCGACTGGACCATCGGCCATGTCCATGCGGGCGCCCTGGGGTGGGTGGCGCTCATCACGTTCGGGTCGCTCTATACGTTGGTGCCGTCGCTCTGGAAACGCGAGCGAATGTATTCGTCGACGCTCGTCGAGGTTCATTTCTGGCTCGCGATCGCCGGGATCCTGATCTACATTTTCGCGATGTGGAACTCCGGCATCATCCAGGGGCTGATGTGGCGGACTTATACAGAGGAGGGCGCACTAGCCTATTCGTTTGTGGACTCGCTGGTCGCCATGTACCCCTATTACATCGCGCGTGCTTTCGGGGGACTGCTCTTCCTCATCGGGGCGGTGGTCGGGTGCTACAATATGTGGATGACCGTTCGCGCCGTGCCGATAGCGGCGGAGCGGAAAAGCGACATCCCCGTCGGCGCCGCGGCCGTGGCGGGAGAGTGACGCATGCCCGAACTGTTGCACCGCAAACTCGAGCGCTCCGCCATCGGCTTCGTGGTCGCGATCCTCGCCGCCGCGAGCGTGGGCGGCATCGTCGAGATCGCCCCCCTGTTCACCATCCACGAGACGGTCGAGCCGGCACCGGACATGCGGGTCTACACGCCTCTCGAACTCGCGGGTCGGAACATCTACGTCCGCGAGGGCTGCTACTCGTGTCACAGCCAGATGATCCGCACGCTGCAGGACGAAGTGGAGCGCTACGGCCCCTATTCGCTCGCCGTCGAATCGAAATACGACCGGCCGATGCTGTGGGGGTCCAAGCGGACAGGTCCAGACCTCGCCCGCATCGGGGGGAAATACTCGGACCTGTGGCACGTCGCCCATCTCACGAACCCGCGCGACGTGGTGCCGGAATCCAACATGCCGGCCTACCGCTGGCTCGCCCGAACGCCCCTCAGGACGGACGACCTGTCCTTGCACCTGGCCGCTCAGCGGGCCTTGGGCGTGCCCTACACCGACGACATGGTGAAGAATGCCGCCCGGGATGCCTTCGGGCAGGCCACCCCCGAGACCGACTACGCGAGCGCCGTCGTCAAGCGCTATGGCGAGGAGACGCAGGTGAGCGCCTTCGACGGCGTGACGACCCAGGTCACCGAGATGGATGCCCTCGTCGCCTATCTCCAGGTCCTGGGGCGGCTGACGGGCGCCGCCTACAAGAACACGAACGCCCCCGAGCGGAAGCCCGACCCGAAGAACTGAGGCAGAACGGCATGCCCGACCTCGATCACGACACGCTCGTCGCCATCTCCAAGAGTTGGGGCCTCTTCTACATGATGGGGTTCTTCCTCTGCGTCGTCGCCTACGCGTTCTGGCCGAGGAACCGAGAACGGTTCCGCCAGGCGAAGACGAGCATCCTCGAGCGGAACGACGAACCATGGCGGTGAACGAGCGCGATCCGGTCACCGGCCGCGAGACGACCGGGCACGAGTGGAACGGGATCAAGGAGCTGGACACGCCCGTGCCCCGCGGCGTCCTGATCTTCCTGATCGTGACGCATCTCTGGGCGATCGCCTGGTGGTTCGTCGTCCCGGCCTGGCCGCTCGGGACGACCTACACGAAGGGGCTCCTCGGGGTCGACCAGAAGACGACGGTGGAGGCGCGGCTGGCCGACGGCCTTCGGCAGCGCGCCTCCTGGACGACCCGGCTGGAGACCGAGCCCTACGACTCCCTCCTCGCCGACGAGGCTCTGATGCGCACGGTCCGGCGCACCGGGCGCCAGCTCTTCGGCGACAATTGTGCGGCCTGCCATGGCCGGGATGCCAAAGGGGGTACCAACTATCCCAATCTCACGGACGACGACTGGCTGTGGGGCGGCGGGCCCGACCTGATCGAACAGACCCTGAGGGTTGGGGTCAACACCGCCCATCCCGAGAGCCGGGTCGGGCAGATGCCGGCCTTCGGCCGCGAGAGGATGCTCGACCGCGACCAGGTGCGCAACGTCGCCGCCTACGTCTACTCGCTGACGCACCCGGACTTCTCCACGCCGCAGACCGTCGCCACCATCGAGGCCGGCAAGGAGGTGTTCGCGACCACCTGCACGCCCTGCCACGGCGACGACGCGAAGGGCAACCGGGAGGTCGGGGCTCCGAACCTGACCGACGCCTATTGGATCTACGGCGGCACGCTCGACACCATCATCGCCTCCGTGCACGGGGGGCGTCGCGGCCACATGCCGACGTGGGACGAGCGTCTGACCAAGGCCGAGATCCGGGCCCTCGCGCTCTACGTCCACGACCTCGGCGTCAAGCGGCCATGATCGAACGCATGCGCGCCCGTCCGCCCATACGCTGGCTGCCCTGGCTGATCCTCGCGTCGGCTCTGCTGGTCGTCGGCGCCCATGCGCATCTCGTCTATGTCGCCGTTCGTTCGCAACCGGATTGCGTCGCCCATCTGAAGGCGAGGGACGACGGCCGAGGCTATCGCGCCGCCATGCCGGCGTGCTGAAGGAGGGGGACGTGAGCGAGACCGACAGATCCTACTGGCTCTTGAGCGAGACCTCCGGCATCGGCGAGACGCGCGACCCTCGCCTCCAGCGGGATCTGCCCGTGCTGGAGGGTCTGCGCTGGCTCGCCGCGGGCTGGCAGGACTTCAAGGCCGGCCCGATGCCCAGCCTCGCGTATGGCGGCGCGGTGTTCGTGCTTTCGGTCGCGTTCGTCTGGACCCTCGTGGCGTTCGGGCGCGACTACATTCTCTTCCCGGCCCTCGCCGGATTCCTGATCGTCGCGCCCTTCCTGGCGATCGGCCTCTACGAGAAGAGCCGCACGCTCGGCGAAGGACGGGCCATCGGCTTCCGGTCGATGGTGCGCGTCCGCCCGCGCGCCGGTGCCCAGATCTTCTTCGCGGGCCTGCTCCTCTGCCTGCTCGTGCTGCTGTGGACGCGGGCCGCGGTGCTCCTGTGGGCGCTCTTCTTCGGCGTCACGGCCTTCCCGGGCCTCGATCACGTCGTCGGCATCCTGTTCGGCACCGCGTATGGATGGACCATGGTCGTGGTCGGAACCGCCATCGGCGGCCTGTTCGCGGCCTTCGCGTTCGCGATCAGCGTCTTTGCCGTGCCGATGCTGCTCGACCGCCCCGTCGATGCGCTCACGGCCATGGGCACCAGCATGAAGCTCGTCTGGAACAACCTCCCGGTCATGATCGCGTGGGGAGCGATCGTGCTCGCCCTGTTCGCCCTCTGCGTCGCCACCGGGCTCCTCGGGATGATCGTCGTCTTCCCGCTGCTGGGTCATGCCACCTGGCACGCCTACAAGGCCGTCGCGGCTCCGATCCGTCCCGATGAACCGGACGGAGGCCTGTGATGCGCCGGAACTCCGATCGTCCCTTCGATTGGGTGGCTCGACTGGCCTTCGCGTCGGGGATGGCCGTCATCGTGCCAAGCCTCGCCGCCCTGGCCTTGGCTCTGGCCACGGTCGTCTTCTGGCTCCTCTAGGCGAGCGCGGCATGGCGGCCGGGCCCCCTGACCGGTCCCGACGAGGTCTCGCCGCCGAGGCCGGTCGGCGAGCCCCGAAGGGACCGATCCGGCCGTCACTTCCCCTTTTCGATCGCCGTGACCGTCAGGGCGCCGTTGACTCGGTCGGCGCTGAACCTGACCTTGTCGCCGGCCTTGACCTTGGTCAGGAAGGCCGGGTTGGCAACCTGGAACACCATCGTCATCGGCGGCATCTCCAGCGTCTTGATCTCCTCGTGCTTGATGGTGATCTTCTTGGCGCCGGGATCGACCTTGGTGACCTGGCCGTTGACGAGCGAATCCTGGGCGGCGGCGGGTTGCGAGAGGGCGAGGATCAGGGCGGCGGCGGAGGCGAACTTCGCGAGCATGGTGGGATCCTTTCTTCACTTCTTCTTCGAGGAGGCGGGCACCACCACGAGGGGCCCGTTCATGCCGGCCTCGTAGTGGCCGGGCTTCAGGCAGGCGAACTCGAACGTCCCCGCCTTGGAGAACGTCCAGACGAGTTCCGCGGTCGCGCCCGGCTGCAGGGACGTTCCGTTCGGGTCGTCGTGCTCCATCTCCGGGAATCTTTGCATGAGGGCGGCATGCTTGGCGTTGTCGGCCGGGGTGCCGAGCATGAATTCGTGGGCGAGTTGCCCGGCGTTGCGGATGCGGAAGCGGATCCGCTCGCCCTGCTTCACCTCGATCCGGGACGGCTCGAAGGCCATGCGGCCGTCGACCTCCCGGGCGACCACCTCGACGACGCGCGCGGGCTTCTTCGGGTCGCCCGGCTCGCCGAAGGCATAGCCGTCATGACTGTGGGTGTGTCCGGGGGCGCCGGGGGACGCGGCCGCCGGGCCGGCGACGAGGCCCGCCAGGATGGCGAGCGCGAGGACCGTCGATCTCATTGTTCGATCTCCTTCAATGCTGATGGCCGGCCTTCGGCTTGGTATTGCCCGGCTTGACGACCGTCACCTCGGCGGTCCGGCCCGGCACGACCTTGGCGGGGGGAGCGCTGGCGGCGGGCTTCGGGTCGCCCGTCCACTCGTACGCGACGGTGCCGGGCGGATGCTTGAACCAGCCCGGGTCCTTGTAGTCGTCCCGGGCGATGCCCTCGCGGACCTTCACGACCGAGAACATGCCGCCCATCTCCACGGGCCCGAACTGGGCGAAGCCGGTCATCATGGGGAGCGTATTGTCGGGAAGCGGCATCTCCATCGCGCCCATCTCGGCCATGCCGGTCGAGCCCATGGGCATGTAGTCCGGCACGAGCTTGCGGATCTTCTTGGCGATCTCGCGCTTGTCGACGCCGATCCAGGTCTTCACGTCGTGGCCCATGGCGTTCATCGTGTGATGCGACTTGTGGCAATGGATCGCCCAGTCGCCCTCGTGGACGGCGTCGAACTCGTAGGCCCGCATGGCGCCGACCGGGATGTCGATGGTCACCTCCGGCCAGCGCGCCTCGGGCCGCACCCAGCCGCCGTCGGTGCCGGTCACCTCGAAGTGGTAGCCGTGCATGTGGATCGGGTGGTTGGTCATGGTCAGGTTGCCGACCCGCACGCGTACCCGGTCCCCCTTGGCGCAGACCAGGTGATCGATGCCCGGGAAGGCCCGGCTGTTCCAGGTCCAGAGGTTGAAGTCCGTCATGGTGTTGACCCGGGGCACGTAGGTGCCGGGCGTGATGTCGTAGGCGTTCAGCAGGAACACGAAGTCGCGGTCGACGCGCATGAAGGCCGGGTCCTTCGGGTGGACTACGAAGAAGCCCATCATGCCCATGGCCATCTGGACCATCTCGTCGGCGTGCGGGTGATACATGAAGGTCCCGCTCTTCTGGAGCTGGAACTCGTACACGAAGGTCTTGCCCGGCTTGATGTGGGGCTGGGTCAGGCCGCCGACGCCGTCCATGCCGCAGGGCAGGAGCTGGCCGTGCCAGTGCACCGTCGTGTGCTCGGGCAGCTTGTTGGTGACGAAGATCCGGACCTTGTCGCCCTCGACCGCCTCGATGGTCGGCCCCGGGGACTGGCCGTTGTAGCCCCAGAGATGGGCGACCATGCCGGGCGCGATCTCGCGCGTGACCGGCTCGGCGACGAGATGGAACTCCTTCCAGTCGCCGTTCTGCCGCCAAGGCAGAGTCCAGCCGTTGAGGGTGACCACGGGCTGGTAGTCCGGCCCGCTGGATGGCCGCAGAGGCGGCTGCATGGTCGGCTCCTTCATGGTCGGAGCCTCGGGGATGGAGGCGGCCTGGGCGCGGCCGGAGACCGCGGCCGCGCTCACGAGGGCGGCGGCGGCGCCGCCGGCGCCGAGGAGAGATCGACGGGAGAGCGTCATGACGTGCTCCTTCAATGGCCTTCGCCGCCGGCCTCGGCCGGGGCGGCGGAGGGAGCGGCGGGCGAGCCGGAGCCCGCGCCGCCGCCGATCAGGGCGGATTGGAAGTCGACGGCCGCGATGAAGAAGTCGCGCTTCGCCTCGATGGCGGCCAGGTTGGACGCCGCGCTCTCGCGCGCGGTCGTCAGCAGGGTGAAGACGTCCTTGAGCATGCCGTTGTACTCGAGCACGGCCTGCTCGCCGACGATCCGGCGCAACGGCAGGATGCGGGTCTGGTAGGCCCGGGCGATGTCGTAGGAGGCCCGGTAGGCGGCATAGCCGGCGCGCGCCTCGGAGCGGACCTCGACCGCCTTGGCGGCGAGCCTGTTGACCGCCTGCATGTAGGTCTCGCGGGCGCGCCGCACGGAGGTCTCCCCGAGATCGAAGATCGGGATGGTCGCCTCCAGCTCGAAGCCGCGTCGGCGCGTGCGGTGGGTGTCCGGCCCGTCCTTCTCCCATTCGGTTGCCGAGATGCCGGCGAGTTCGACCGCCGAGACGAAGCGGGTCGCCTCCGTGAGCCCGAGCGACCGGGCGAGGGCCGCGAGCTCCAGCCGGTCGGCCGTCAGGTCGACCCGATGCAGGACGGCGCGGGCCTCCAGTTCGGTCGACGTCTCGACCGCTTTCGGCAGGGGCGGCAGGCGAGTCGGAAGGCGGTAGCCCGTGTCCGCGCCCCAGAGGCCGAGCCGCCGGGTGAGTGCCTCACGCTCGGTGACCGCGCGAAGCCGCGCCCGGGCCAGGTCGTTGGAGATCTCGGCATGGAAGGCCGCCGCCCGGGCCTGGTCGAGCTTGCTCGACGATCCGGCCTCGCCGAGTTTGGTGGTCAGTTCCGCGGCGGCTTCGGCGGAGAGCCGCGCCTGTTCCAGGAAGGACACCGCCTGGGTGGCGGCGACCGCCCGATACCAGGCGCGGCGGGTCTCGGCGGCGGTCCGGAACGTCGCCTCGATGGCGCGGAACCGGGCGGCCTCGAAGCGCTTCTCGCCGATCTCGCGGCGGGCGGGCAGGGTCGCGAGCGACAGCAGGTCGGCGATCAGCCGCCGCTCGATGTCCAGGATCCCGGCGGCGGTCACCCGTTCGAAGGTGACGGTCGGGCTCTCGGGCAGGGTCGAGGCGACATAGTCGGCCTCCGCGATGCCGAGCGCGTTGTATTCGGCCTGGAGGTTGCGGTTGTTGAGGAGCGCGACCCGGACGGCGCCGTCGGGGTCGAGCGGCTTGGCCAGGAGATCGCGGACCCGGGCCTGCGCGGCGGCGGCCTTCTCGGGGCTGTCGATCTTCAGGGTCTCCTGTCGGAGGTCGAGGCTCGCCGCCGAGAGGACGGGGGCCATGCCTCCGTCGGGCGTGAAGCTCGCGCAGCCGGTCAGGAGGACGGCAAGCGCCGCGGCGGCCAGGAGGCGGAGCGTCATGGACCCTTCCCTCTCGGCCCGACGGCCTCGTTGGTCGCGGCCCAGGGCTTGGGCTCGACCGGTCCGAAGGTGCCGGTGCCCGCGAGCACCGGCCGATAGGTGGTGGCGCGCACCTGGACGGCCGGATCGGCCGGGTCGGGCCCGACAGTGACGACGGGCGGCGGCGCGCACGCGGACAGCACCAAGGCTGCCCCGGTCGCCAGGACGATTCTCATGGGGGATCTCGCAAGGACGAGGGACCGCCACGCGGCGGCGGTGCGGACGATGCCGGAAGGGGCGGGAGACGGCCGCGCGGTCACGGCCTGGCGCGCCGCCGGAGCATGCCGGCGGCCCGATCCGCGCTCAGGCTCGCGGTGGCCTTTCGAGGAGGTCTACGGGCCCCGGAACATGCGCTGCCCCCGGCCTGGCAGGCCGAAGACGGCCGAAGACGGGGGCCTGCGGCACGACTTCGGGAGTGACGGCCGCCATGGCATGGCAGGCGACTCCGCAGCACGCGCCGTCGTCGCCGTGGCCGGAGGACGGGCAGCTGTCCGTGCCGGACCTGTGTTCGGCGCTGCCGTGCCCGATCGGGTCGGCCGGGAGCGACCACTGCGCGGCGGACGTCCCGTCGCCGTGCCCGTCCGCGCCCACATGCGAGTGGTGGTGGCCCGGCCCCATTCCCGCCGATGCGGGTGTGCCCGCCAGGACCGCCAGGACGGCGGCGGCCAGAAGCGCGAGCAGCCATGTTCGCAACGGACGGAGCATGGGCCGGACTATACCGTTCCCGTTCGCGGGAGCAAGCGTGGCCGGGGTGCTGCGATGCGGCGGCGGACGGAAGGGAGGGGGGTTGTCGGGTGGTGCGAAAACGCGGCCCGCGGCCTCATGGGTCGGCCCAACGCCGCTGGGACGCGCGGATTGCCAAGTCTGCCCACAGTCACTAACATTTCGATCGAACCAAGCATAGAAAGAGGAGGTTCCCCCATGGATCTGGAGAAGTTCAAGGCCAAGGCGAACGCGCTCAAGTTCAGAAAGGACCTGACACACGTAAGCAGAGAGGGCGCTTCGGTCGTCGTGAAATGGACAAACAAGAAGGGCAACGCCAAGTCCATGACGGTTGAGCTCAGTCCGGCTGCCGCGGCCCTCGACGAGGCGAACCCGGATTTCGCCGAGGCAGCCGCCAAGGACTTCGTCAAGAAGTGGGACGCCCAGAAGGGCTCCTAGACCCTGTGGTCGGCGAACGCCGGGTCGCCCCGCCTTCCCGTGCCGCGGTTGCGGCCCCGGGGCGATGGCCGTGTCCGGCGGCCGCGACGCCGGGTGCCCATGGACGGGCGGGCCGCGCGGGGCCCAGGCCGGCCGCGCGCTTCTCGACGACCGTTCTCAGGAAGCGCGCGGCGTTTCCTCGGGCAGGGCCGGCCAGTCTTCCTCGTCGTCGTCCGCAGGGTGCGGCGGTCGGGCGGAGGGCTCGGCCAGGGGCGAGTCAGGGTCCTGATCGATGAAGCGCTCGTTGTGGACGTGCTCGACCGAAACCACCTTCTCCTTATCCACGGCGTAGCCGAACCTCCACAGGACATCGGCCGTCATCGAGTAGATCCGGTAGAAGTCCCTCAGCGACATGCGCTTGTACTTGTCGGCGGACTTGTCGTGGATGGGTTCCCAGAGCTTGATGCCGCCGTGGCCGATCTCGCCGGGCTGGTACTTCTCGTGAGACCGAAGAACGGCGTCCTCCCACTCGAGACCGAAGTACGAAATCAGCCGTCGCAACACCGGTTCGGGGTTCTTCACGAAGTTCTCGTAGCGCAGGATGGGCCCGCCGCACTCGTAGGCATATCCCATCTTGCGGGCATAGAGGGCGGCCAGGGCCGCGATCGGGTCGGTTCTCGTCACATAGGGAAACAGGTGCTTGTCCATGCCGCGGGCCCAGCGGCCGATCTTCTCGCGGACATCGACGACCACGTCCGTCGTCGGCAGCTCCTTGCCGCGGATCCTGCACCAGAGGCGGAGGGGGACGTTCTGTGCGATCCGCCGCTCGTCCGCCGCGGCCTCGACCCCGCCGATGCTGGTGATCGACGCGAAGGGATTGCGGGCCAGCGTGAAGGAGGGCACGGCGAAGGACGAGATCCAGACCGCGTTCTTGACGAGGATAACGCCCCCTCTCGGCGGGCGCGGCTCGCCGGCGGCGAAATCCGACTCGTAGATCAGGCGCGCGCCGCCGTGACGGACCCGCGAGACCAGCTTCTGCTCGGCGCGCGTGTTTGTCGCGTTCAGATCATGGGCGACCTTAATCTTCGAGTGCGCGGCGAGGGCCCTCAGCAAGACGGTCTCGCCCGATCTCGAGAAACTGTTGAGCATGAAGACCGGGTAGCCGGACAACAACTCCGTCGAGGGTCGAGACGCGTTCATGTTGGTTCAACGGTGGGAGGGTGACGGCACGTGCCATACATCATGAGAGCCTTTTGGGCCAGCGCAGGATTTTGCTCCAGGGCTGGGCGGATTCTCGAGGTTTTTCCTTGATCATCAGCCCCAGCAGGGCATCCAGCGTCCGCCCGTTCCATTCGGGCATCCGGCTTTCAGGGGCCCGGTCGGCGAACAGCGGAGCGTTCGTGATCTCTCTCAACCATCGAACGTCCTCGGCCGTGTCTTTGACAATTCGCCGCTGCAGCTCCAGGGGGAGACTGAACTTCGAGCCGGGGAGACGCGCCAGCGCGCTGGTCAGCTCCGGCTGGTCGTCGAGCGACCGGCGGCCGGCTCTCGCCATGAGGCGATCGAGCAGCAGGATCGCCTCGTAGGACACGGACGGATTGCGCTGCTCGTCGGGAAGCTTGCGCGCCAGTTCCGGCGCACCCAGGGCGGCGCAAAAATCGGACATCAACGTGCCGCCGACGAAATGCTCGGAGCCGAAGGGTCGTATGTCCATGGCGCCGGGTCCGTAGGCGTTCATCCAGGCCTCGATGCCGGCTCTGTAGCGCGGGAACACGGAACGGCCCCTGCGGCCGTCGTCGGTCGCCGTTTGCGACGCCAGTTCGTCGAGCGTTATGCGTCCATGGCGCAGATGCTGCTGTGCCTGGCTGGTCGCCCAGGCGATCGGCTCGCGCACGTAGACGATCACCCGGACGTCGTCGGTGATCCGATCCAGCACCGATTTCAGGGCATCCCGGCGTCGGGCGCGGTAATGGAACAACGCCTCCGACGAGATGACGAGCCGGTCGACGGGGTTCTCCTTGAGCTGCTGGACGAGGCGTTCGGCGATGTCATTGACGCGCGAGGTGTCCTGGGCGGCGTCCTCGGAGGTCCCGAAGGCGCGGTTCAGGACGCGGGACTGGTTGTCGCCGAGGTCGGGAAACAGGATGCCGGATTCGCGCAAGAGCCCGCGGTTCTCCTCGAGCGCGTCCTGGATGCTCGTCGAGCCGGTCTTGTGCATGCCGATATGCAGATAGAGCTGCACCATCTCGACCCTTCAGGCTGCGCGGCACAGGCCGGTCCGGCGCGGCCGCGCGCAACCGTCGGGCGTGGAGGATGCCCCGCGATCCACCCTGGCCGTCCCGATCCCGACCGGCGCCCGTCCGCGTGCCGGTCGTACGGGAACGATGTCGCCCCGCTCCGGCGTGCCGCGTCGGGGATGCGTCCGAGGCGACTTCGGCGCCAACGGGCGTCGGGCAGCGGTGAGGGGGCGGAGGGCATCGGAGGCGGGCGACCGGACGGGCACTGGACCACGGCGCACCGGCGGGCAGAGCGGCGTCGCGCGGACGCACGGTTCTGCTCCGGAACTCTGTGGATTTCCGTCGTTCATTCTCGAAGCCCATGGCCGAGGGTCGTTCCGAGTCGCGACCAACATGCCTATTTTTGCATGTCTCGCGTTCCATGCCTATGGTCACAACGGCGTACCGGGCCCCAAGGAATCCGCCATGGCCTGTGCAGTCCCGATCCTCGCGGCGGCGGCCATGGCGCTGTTCGCCGGATGGGTCTGTCGGCTCCCGTTCCGGGTACTCGCAGCGGCGACGCTGGCCGTGTCCGGCTTCGAACTCTTGGCCGTCGAGGAACTCGCATGCTACTCGGACCTCGTCAGTGCGGATGCCGCCTTGTTCCGGTTGCCTCTGTACAGCGCGCTTCTCAATGCCGGCATGGCATCGTTCGCCTACACTGCGGAAGCGCCCGACTGGACTGACGACTTGCCGGAGGGCAGGGACTCGGTAGCAAACTGGTGATCGAGGACGAGGACGAGAATGTACGCGATCCACATCGGGGCTCCGAAGACGGGTACGACGTCTCTTCAGCACACGCTCAAGAGCCTGGACGAGGAGCTGGCCAAGCATGGCGTGCGCTATCACTTCACCCCCAGGTTCCAGAAGAGCGAGATCGGCCAGTTCATCCGGGGCAAGGCGGAACCCGCCGACAGCGCCTTCACGCCGCTCCGGCAGGAGATCGAATCGACGCGCTGCGTGCTGCTGAGCGACGAGGGCTGCACGGGTCCCCTGATGAATCCCTCCAAGAAGACGTGGGACGCCGCGCCGGAGCGCGCGTTCAGGTTCACCGACAAGCTGGGGATCCCGCCGCACAAGGTCATCGTCACGGTGCGGCGCCAGGACGAGTTCCTGCTCTCCTGCTACCTGCACAGGCTGCGCCACGGCCGGGTGACCTCCGAGTTCCGGCCGTACTGGGAGCAGGAGGTCAGGCTGGAGCTGATGCGCTGGTCGACCCTCCTAAGCACGGTGGAGCGCCACTACGGTCGGGACAAGCTGGTGGTGCTGCCGTTCGAGTACCTGCGGGCGGACTTCCCCGGCTTCGTACGGACCTTCCTCAAGCTGGGGACCGGCACCGATCTCACGGCCGACGTCATCCCGGTCGAGAGCCGGAACCAGGGTCTCGGCGCCGAACAGGTGGGCAAGGCGCTCGAACTGGTCCGCGCCCTCAAGGACGAGAACAAGTCCGTCCGGGAGATCAAGGAAACGATCAGGACCGAACTGATGCAGGACGAGCCGCCGCAACGGTCCCGGCCGGACCTCGGCGAGCTCAAGGCCAAGCTTGCCGCCCTCTTCAGGAAGGACAACGAGGCCGTCAGCGAGAGGTATTTCGCGGTGAAGCACCCGGCGTTCCTGTTCGACGCCTGAGCTGCCCTCTCCCGTTCTCGCCTCACCCCGCGAGCACGGCCTTCACCACGGCGCCGGCCTTGCCCATGTCCATGCGGCCGGCGTAGCGCTCCTTGAGCGCGGACATGACCTTGCCCATGTCCTTGACGCTCGCCGCGCCGACCTCCGTCACGATCGCGCGCACGGCCGCGTCCACCTCGGCCGGGTCCATCTGACGGGGCAGGTAGTCGCGGATGATGGCGATCTCGGCGCGTTCGGCGGCGGCGAGTTCGGGGCGGCCGCCCTCATCGTAGAGGCGGGCCGATTCCTCGCGGGACTTGATGAGCTTCGTCATCAGCTCGACGATCTCGGCGTCCGGGATGGTGCCCGCGGCCGCGCCGCCGCGCGAGGCGATGTCCTTGTCCTTGACGGCCGAGGTGATCATCCGCAGCGTCGAGACCTTCGCCTTGTCGCCGGCCTTCATGGCCGCCTTCAGATCGTCGTTCAGTCGCTGGCGCATGGCCGGTCCTCGCGGGTGCCGCCGGGCAAGACGGGGCGGAAACGTTGACGGGCGGAGCGTCCGCCCTTATCTCAGCGCGACGGATTCATCCGTCGACCGTTGCCGACGATATCGGGTCGGCCGAGTTCTAGATCAACACCGTCAGGAAGCAAGCCCATGAGCGCGACCGGAAACGCCCCCGGAACGGACCCGAACGCCTGGGCGGATCCGCGACCGACGGCGCTTCTCGTGCTCGCCGACGGGACGGTCGTCGAAGGCTTCGGCCTCGGCGCGGTCGGCCGGCAAGTGGGCGAGGTCTGCTTCAACACGGCGATGACGGGATACCAGGAGATCCTGACGGATCCCTCCTATGCCGGGCAGATCATCACCTTCACGTTCCCGCATATCGGCAATGTCGGGGTCAACGACGAGGACATCGAGACCGTCAACATGGCGGCCGTGACGGGCGCGCGCGGCGTCGTCCTCAAGGCCGACATCACCGATCCGGCGAACTGGCGCGCCTCGCGGCACCTCGACCAGTGGCTGAAGGCGCGCGGGATCGTCGGCATCGCGGGCGTCGACACGCGCGCCCTGACGGCGCTCATCCGCGAGGCGGGCATGCCCAACGCGGTCGTGGCGCACGACCCGGAGGGGGCCTTCGACGTGGAGGCCCTGAAGGCCGAGGCGAAGGCCTGGCCGGGCCTCGTCGGCATGGACCTCGTGCCGGGGGTGACCGCCGGGCAGACCTTCACGTGGGACGAGACGAGCTGGCACCTGGGCGAGGGCTACGGCCACCAGACCGACCCGAAGTACCACGTGGTGGCGATCGACTACGGGGTGAAGCGCAATATCCTTCGCCTGCTGGCGGACGCCGGCTGCCGCGTCACCGTGCTGCCCGCGACCGCGACGGCCGAGGACGTGCTGGCCCACCGGCCGGACGGCGTCTTCCTCTCCAACGGCCCGGGCGACCCGGCGGCGACGGGCGAATATGCGGTGCCGACCATCCGGCGGCTGGTGGACGAGGGCCTGCCGACCTTCGGCATCTGCCTCGGGCACCAGATGCTCGGGCTCGCGCTCGGCGGCCGGACCGCCAAGATGCACCAGGGCCATCACGGCGCGAACCATCCGGTGAAGGACTTCACCACCGGCAAGGTGGAGATCACGTCGATGAACCACGGCTTCGCGGTCGACCGCGAGAGCCTGCCGGCCAACGTCGAGGAGACCCACGTCTCGCTCTTCGACGGAACCAACTGCGGCATCCGCCTGAAGGGAAAGCCGGTCTTCTCGGTGCAGTACCACCCGGAGGCCTCGCCCGGTCCGCGCGACAGCCACTATCTCTTCACGCGATTCGTGAACCTCATCCGCGAGCGCAAGGGCGAGCCGCAAGTCGCCGAGCGGTAAGGGATTCGCGAAGGGCAGGGGGCCGTCGCGCGGTCACTCCGCGCTCCAGATGGGGCGCGCGGGTGGTTCCGCGGCCGCCTAGAGCTGGCTCGTGTTGAAGGTGTCGCAGGAGCCCATGCGGCCGGAGTCGAAGCCGGCGCGGAACCAGCGGACGCGCTGCTGCGACGTGCCGTGCGTGAAGCTGTCCGGCACCGCGTAGCCCTGGATGGTCCGCTGGATGGCGTCGTCGCCGATCCGCGAGGCGGCGTTCAGCGCCTCCTCGATGTCGCCGGGCTCGATGAAGTCGCGCTCCTTCTGGGCATGGTGCGCCCAGACGCCGGCGAGGCAGTCGGCCTGCAGCTCGACGCGCACCGAAGCGCGGTTGGCGTCGCGCTCGCTCATGCGCTGGCGGGCCTCGTTGAAGGCCGGCAGGATGCCGAGCAGGTTCTGGATGTGGTGGCCGATCTCGTGGGAGACCACGTAGGCCTGGGCGAAGTCGCCGGGCGCGCGGAAGCGGGTCTTCAGCTGGTCGTAGAAGGCGAGGTCGATGTAGACCTTGCGGTCGGCCGGGCAGTAGAAGGGCCCCGTCTGGGCGTTGGCCGTGCCGCAGCCGGAGCGCGTCGCGCCGGAGAAGATCACGAGGGTCGGCTCCTGGTAGCGCATGCCCGCCGCCTTGCGGACGAGATCCCCGGCCTGCTGGGGCAGGATCTCGGCCCAGCGCTGCTCGGTGTCGCGCAGCACGACCGCCGTGAAGCGGGTGAGCTCGTCGCGGCGGACGGAGCCCTGCGGGGCCGGCTGGCGCGTCTGGCGCTCGTACTGGGACGGTCCGGGCCCGACCGATTGACCGGACAGGAGCGACAGCGGATTGATCCCGAAGATCCAGGCGACGATCAGAAACAGGATGATCGTGCCGATGCCGCCGCCGCCAAGGTTTATCGGCATGCCGAGGCCGCCGCCGCCGAGGCCGCCGCCGAACCCGCCGCCCGTGTCGAACCCGCCGCCTTCACCGCGCCGGTCCTCGACGTTGGAGCTTTCCTCCCGGCCTTCCCACCGCATGCGCCCGTCTCCCTCGGCCTCGCGCGCAACCGGACCTGCCGGGCCCGCCGGGCTGTCCGCCCCTTATAGCGTGAGCCTTGCGGCAGCGGGAAGGCGAGAGGTGGAGCGGCAACGCCCGAGGCGGGCGGGGGTTCCCGGGGCTGCGGGGGCCGTGGTGACGCCCGGCGGCAGGTCCGTCGGCCCGGCTCGCCCCAAAACTTGCCGATCTCCTTGCCCGGCCGGGGATTTCCGGGGCGGCGTTGCGCTCCGCCGCGGCGTTGCACTAGGGTCGCGCGGGTCCCTGGCGGGAGGACGGATGGCACAGGCTTGGCTCGACTTCTGGAACGGCACGCACCGGATCTACGTGAACGACCGGCACCGCCGGGTGCACTACGACAAGGTCGCGGCCGACATCGCGGCGCTGGTGCCGCGGCCGGACGCGGTCGTGGTCGACTGGGGCTGCGGCGACGCGCTGGCGGCCGAGCAGGTGGCGCGCGCCTGCGGGGAGCTCGTGCTCTGCGACGCCGCCGAGAACACGCGGCGGCGGGTCGCCGCGCGGGTCGGCGGCGAGGCGCGGATCCGGGTCGTGTCGCCGGAGGAGCTGGCGCGCGACTACGCGGGGCGGGTCGACCTGATGGTGGTCAACTCGGTGCTGCAGTACCTGGACGAGCCCGCGCTCGGCGCGCTCCTCCGCGATGCGAAGGCACTCCTGCGTCCGGGCGGGCGCCTCGTCGTCGCCGACGTCATCCCGCCCGAGGACGACCTCGTCGGGGACGTCCGCAACCTGCTCGCCACGGGCTGGCGCCACGGCTTCGTGCTCGCCGCCCTCGGCGGGCTCGCGGCCATGTTCTTCTCCCCCTACCGCAAGCTCCGGGCCGAGATCGGGCTCGCGCGGCATGGGGAGGCGGAGCTGCTCGCCCGGCTCGCGGCCGCGGGCTTCCGGGCGGAGCGGCTGAGGCCCAACCTCGGCTTCGACCAGAGACGCATGGCCTTCTCGGCCACAAAGGCCTGACGGAGCGGCCCGGCCGGGTCAGGCCGGCTTCAGGCGGTCGAGGGCGCCGTCGAGGCCCTTGCGGAACTTGGCGAGCATCTCGTCGAGCTCGCCCGCGGTGATGACCAGCGGGGGCGTGAAGGCGATGCGGTCGCCGATCGCGCGGACGATCAGGCCGGCCTTCTGGCACTCGTCCTGGACCACGAGGCCGGCCTTGGCCTCCGGCGCGAAGGGGATGCGCCTCGCCTTGTCGAGCATGATCTCGACGCCGGCGATCAGGCCGACGCCGCGGGCGTTGCCGACGAGCGGGTGGTCCTCGGTCGCCTTCAGGCCGTCCTGCATGACGGGCGAGACCTTGCGGACGTGGCCGAGGATGTCGCGCTCCTCGTAGATCTTCAGGGTCTCCAGGGCGACCGCGCAGGCGACCGGGTGGCCGCCGTAGGTGAAGCCGTGCCCGAAGGTGCCGAGCTTCTTCGATTCCGCCAGCATGGCCTCGTAGATCGGCCCCGAGATCATCAGGGCCGAGATCGGCTGGTAGGCGGCGGAGAGCGCCTTGGCGCAGGAGACCATGTCGGGCTCCAGGCCGTAGGTCTCCGAGCCCCACATGTTGCCGGTCCGGCCGAAGCCGCAGATGACCTCGTCGGCGAGGAACAGGATGTCGTACTTCTTCAGGATCGGCTGGATCCTCTCGAAATAGCCCTTCGGCGGCGTGATGGCGCCGCCGCCGCCCTGGACGGGCTCGGCGAAGAAGGCCGCCACGGTGTCGGGGTCCTCGGCGAGGATGAGCTTCTCGAGGTTGTCGGCCATCCGCTGCGAGAAGGCCTCCTCGCTTTCGCCCTCCTCGTGGAAGCGATACCAGTGCGGGTTGTCCGCGTGCCGGAACTGGGGGAGGGGGACGTCGAAGTCGCCCTGCATGTGGGGCTGGCCGGAGACGCTGACGGAGGCGACCGTGTTGCCGTGATAGCCGCGGACGCGGCCGATGATCTTCTTCTTCTTCGGCCGGCCGAGCGCGTTGTTGTAGTACCAGACGAGCTTGATGGCGGCGTCGTTGGCCTCCGAGCCGGAGCACTGGAACATCGCCTTGGACATGCCCTTCGGGGTGATGGCGAGCAGGCGATCGGCGAGCTCGGCGGCCGGCACGTGGCTCTTGGCGAAGAACGTGTGGTAGTAGGGCAGCTCCAGCATCTGCCGGTAGGCGACCTCGGCAAGGCGCCGCTCGGAGAAGCCGAGCGAGGCGCACCAGAGCCCGGCCATCGCCTCCAGGTACTTGTTGCCCGCCTCGTCGTAGACGTAGACGCCCTCGCCGCGGCCGATGATGGTGCCGCCGGTCTCCGCGTAGGCGGCGAGGTCGGTCTGCTGGTGGACGAGCGAGGCGCGGTCGATGAGGTCGTGCGAGTTGGCGATCATGGCGGGCTCGGGGTTCGGGTCACGTGGGGCGGCCAAGTCTCTTCCGTCTCGGCCGTGTTCGTCCAGGCCCGTCGCGGGCCTCCAACCGCCCGGCCGGCGCGAGCCACGGCATGAAGAGGTCGAGGACGGGCCGCATCGGCACTCCTAGGCGGCCACGGGGCCGGCGTTCAGCTCCTCCACCTCGGCGCGATGGGCCGCCTCCGCGCGGGCTTCGGCCCGGGCGGCCTCGCGGCGCTTCAGGAGCTCGTACAGGATCGCGCCCGCCACCGTCACGGCCACGACGGCGACCGCGAGGGCGGAGAGGGCCGGGGTCGTGCCCTGGCGGACGCGGCCGGCGAGGACGGTGGTCAGCGTCTTGTCGGCGAGGATCGCGAAGGTCGTGGTGTTGTAGTTCTCGAAGGAGGACAGGAAGGCGATCACGGCGGCGGAGCCGATGGCGGGGGCCATGAAGGGGATCAGCACATGGCGGAAGACCTGGGCCCGGGTGGCGCCGAGGTCGAGGGCGGCCTCATCCAGCGTGCGGTCGAAGCGGGCCAGCCGGGCCAGGAAGATCAGCATGGTGTAGGCCGAGATGAAGCTCGACTGGGCGAGGACGGTCAGGACCGTGCCGTCGTAGATGAACTTCAGGCCGGTCGCCTGGGTGGTCTGGCGCCAGAAGACGACCGTCGAGATGCCGATGATGACGCCGGGGGTGAGGACCGGGGAGACCACCACGAGGTAGTAGAAGGCGCGCGCGCGGTCGTAGACCTGGGTCATCACGATCGCGCCGGCGAAGCCTACGGGCACGGAGACCAGGACGACCAGGAGGCCGATCCACAGGCTGTTCTTCAGGCCGTAGATCATGTCCTTATCGTTCCAGAGCACGCCGAACCAGTCGAGCGTGAAGCCCTCGAAGGGCATGATCTGGGGGTAGGCCGAGGTGTTGAACGCCGTGATGCCCATGATCACGAGCGGGCCGAACAGGTAGGCGAAGAAGACCAGCAGGTAGAAGCCCATCAGGGCCCGGAAGACCGCGCGGGAGGTCATCGGGCGATCTCCCCGAGGCCGAGGCGGAAGACCTTCAGGACGCCGAGGACGAAGACGATGCAGGCGACGAGCAGGATCAGCGCGTAGGCGGCACCCTGTTGCCAGTTGAAGGCCTGATAGAAGCGATCGTAGACGATCGGTGTGAACCACAGGGTCTTGGGCCCGCCGAGGATGAGCGGCGCCGCGATCGCCCCGGCGGTCAGCATGAAGACGAGCGTGGCGCCGGAGCCGATGCCGGGCTTGGCGTGCGGGACGACGATGAAGGCGTGGATGTGCCACCAGGGGGCGCCGAGGTCGCGCGCGGCCTCGACCAGGTTGCGGTCGAGCGTCTCGATGGCGTTGTAGAGGGCGAACATCATCATGAGCAGGTACGCGTAGGCGAGCCCCGAATAGAGCGCGACGTCGGCGGCGATGAAGTCGACGGGCGCGTCGACCAGCCCGAGCGCCAGCAGGGCCTTGTTGATGACCCCCTGGCTGGCGAAGAGGATGCGGAACGCGAAGGCGCGCAGGATCTCGTTGACCCAATAGGGCGCGATCAGGAGCAGCATGAAGAGGCGGAGCCGCGCCGGCTTCGCGACCTGGGCCATGTAGTAGGCGAGGGGATAGCAGATCGCGAAGTCGAGGATGGTGATCAGGATCGAGACCCAGATCGTCAGGAAGAAGGCCTTCAGGTGGGTGGCGTTCCAGGCGTCCGTCGAGGTGGTCGAGCCGAACAGGAAGTAGCGGTAGTTCTCGAGCGTGTAGAAGTCCTTGGGACCGCCCCACTGGGTCGGCGGCAGCTTCGGCCGTAAGGAGAGGTCGATCATCGCCATGAGGGGCATGACGATCATGAAGATCGCCCAGAGCCCGACGGCGACCACGAGGAAGAGCGCGACGGGCCAGCCGTTGCGGGCGATGAAGCCGGGGCCGGCCGGAGCCTTGCGGCGCTCGGCCCAGGCCATCAGCGCGAAAGCCGCCACGACCAGGGGCGGCAGCGCGTAGATGACCCACTGGCCGAGGGCGCTATGCATGGCCGGCCTGCTCGGGCGGCAGGACGACCGCCTCCTCGGCCCGGTAGGCGAGCGTTACGGCGGCCCCCTCGGGCGGGACCTCCCGCGCGGCGGCGCCCGAGAGGGTGACGGTCAGGCGGGTGCCGGACGGAGCCGCGAGGGTCAGGTGGGTGACGTTGCCCTCGAAGGCGGCCTCGGTGACCCGCACCGGAATTCCGGCGTCGTCCTCTCGGCCGATCGCGAAGGCTTCCGGGCGGACGAAGAGGACCGCCTCGGAGCCCGCCATCAGCCTGCGGGCGTTCACGCCGGCCAGAGGGCCGAACTCGGTGCCGACCCGGGCGAAGTCGCCGTCGACCTCCACGACCCGGCCCGGCAGGGCGTTGTTCTCGCCCACGAAGGCGGCCACGAAGGCGGTCCGCGGGTGATTGTAGAGGGTGCGGCCGTCGGCGACCTGCTCGATGACGCCCCGGTTCATGACCGCGATGCGGTCCGACATGGTCAGCGCCTCGCCCTGGTCGTGGGTGATGTACACGAAGGTGATGCCGACCCGGCGCTGGATGGCGCGGAGCTCGTTGCGCATGTGCTGGCGGAGCTTCAGGTCGAGCGCGCTCAGGGGCTCGTCGAGCAGGAGCACCTGCGGCTCGACCGCGAGCGCGCGGGCGATGGCGACGCGCTGCTTCTGGCCGCCGGAAAGTTCGTCGATGCGCTTGCCACCCTGGCCGGGCAGGGCGATCAGGTCGAGCAGGCGGTCGACCTTGGCGGCCCGCTCCCGGCGGCCGACCCCGCGCACGCGCAGGCCGTAGCCGATGTTGTCGGCGACCGACATCATCGGGAAGAGGGCGAGGTTCTGGAAGATGAGCGCGGTCGGGCGGGCGTTCGGCCCGGTGCCGCGCATGTCGCGTCCGTCGATCAACACGCGGCCCTCGGACGGCTCGACGAAACCCGAAATGGCGCGCAGCAGCGTGGTCTTGCCGCATCCGGAGGGGCCGAGGAACGAGAAGAACTCGCCCGGCCGGATCTCCAGGTTGGCGTCGTCGACGGCCGTGAACGTGCCGAAGCGGACGCTGACGCGGTCGAGCTGGACGGCGGCTGTCATGCGGGGAGGGGCTCCGGGTGGAGGCCGGCTGCGGCCGTCCGGCGGGCGCGGCCGGAGCGGGCCGTGGGGGCGGGGCGAGCTGCCGGGGCCGGCCGCTGGGAGACGGCCGGCCCCGGCGGGAGGAAGCCCGAGAGGCCTCAGGCCGCCTTGAACTTCTCCGCGTACTGGGTGCGGAGTTCCGCGAACCAGGACGGCTCCGGCGGGCGGTGCCACAGCTTCGACGTGGCGTCGTCCGGGAAGGCCTCCTGGAAATTCTTCTTGGCGACGTCGGAGAGGAGCGCGTCGGCGCCCTTGGCGATCGGGTTGTAGCCCGACCCGTCGGCGACCTTGGCGGAGACCTCCGGGGTGTGCACGTAGTTCAGCCACTCGTAGGCCTGCTCGATGTTCTTGGCGCCGGTCGGCATGGACCAGCCGTCGAGCCAGGCGATCGCGCCCTCCTGCGGGGCCATGTAGGAGACCGGCTTGCCCTGCTTCTTCAGCGACAGCGGCGGGCCGTCCCAGGTCTGGCCGATGACGACGCCGTTCTCCATCAGGCCCGACTTCGTGTTGTCGGCGGAGTCCCAGAACTGCTTGATCCAGGGCTTCTTGGTGATCGCGACCTTGAGGATCTCGTCGTAGATCTTCTTCATGGTCGCCTCGTCCTTGAAGGCGTCCATCATGCGGTTGGACGGCAGCTTGCCGGTGGCGTCGAGCCAGAGGCCGATGCCGAGCAGGAGCGAGTGGGGCCGGCCCTGCACCTTGCCCTTGTACTCCTCGTTCCACAGCGTGCCGTAGGAGAGCGTCTTATAGTCGAGCTTGGTCAGGTCCGTCCGCCAGGAGATCGCCTCCGACCCCCAGCAGTGCGGCAGGTGGTAGAGCTTGCCGTCCCAGGTCCAGACGCTCGTCGATCCCTCCAGCATGGCGGGCAGCAGGACGTCGAGCTTCAGCTTCTTGGTATCGAAGGGCTGGAGCAGGGCGAGGTCCTTGAACTGGGGGGCGCGGTCGCGCGTCGGCTGGCAGAGGTCGAAGCCCTCGCCGCCGGTGGCCTGCAGCTTGTTGATCTGCTCCTCGTTCTGGGAGAAGGGCGTGGAGTTGATCTTGATTCCGGTCTTCTTCTCGAACTCGGGGATGACCGGGTTGGGCAGCTCGTCGTCCCAGTGCAGGAGGTTGAGGCTGCCCGAGGACGAGAGCGCGTCCTTCACGTACCAGGGGCCGGTGGCGGCGACGGCGCCGGCCGCGGCGGTCGCCTTCAGGATCGTGCGGCGGGTGAAGGAGCGGGCGGCGGCCAGCGTGGCGGCCGTGTCGTTCCGGGGATCCAACGTCTTGCTCATGTCTCTCGTTCCCTCTGGCTGAGCCCCCACGGCAAAGCACGAAGCGGGCCAGGAACGGCAGTTTCGGTTTCACGCGCGGTTTGCTTTCGTGTAACCGGCGATCCAGGGGGTGACGTGACGTGCGCTTCGGCACCTGCCTAGATTCCGAGCAGCGCCTGCCGCAGCGTGGGACTGGTGGTCGGGGGTGCGGGGGCGTAGTCATGAAGTCCCCCGGCCCGCGGTCGAGTCCCGCCCTTGCTGATCGCCTATGCCTTCCTGGTCGTCTTCGTGGCCGGCGTCCTGCGCGGAATGACGGGGTTCGGTTATGCGCTGATGGCCGCGATCGCGCTCGCCGCCGTCTTCCCGCCCGGGCTGACGACCGCCACCGTGCTGATCGTGGAACTCGCCATCACGGCTCTGATGCTGCGCGACGGCGCGCTCAGGGCGGCGGAGCCGGCGCGGCTCGTGCCGCTCTCGGTCGGCGGCGTGGCCGGGACGGTGGCGGGCGCGGCGCTGGCGAGTGCGCTGCCGGCGGCCTGGGTCAAACCGGCGCTCGACGCGGCGGTGCTCGCCTCCGCGCTCGTGTCGCTCGCCCATTTCCGCGCCCCGGGGCTGGACCGGCCCTGGATCGGCGGCCTGATCGCCTTCCTGGTCGGGGTGCTCGCCTCCGCCTTCGCGGTCGGCGGGCCGTTCCTGGTGGTCTGGTTCCTGGCGATCGGCGCCGCACCCGCCTCGATCCGGGGCAACCTCACCGTCTTCTTCGGCGTCGTGGACGTCGCCGCGATCGTCATGCGGGCGTCCACGATCGGCATCCCGGCGGAGGCCTGGACGACGGCGCTCCTTCTGTTGCCGCCCACCCTCGCCGGCGTCTTCCTGGGCGGCCGGCTCTTCCACAAGGTCGACGCCGCCTGGTGGCGGCGCATCGCGGCCTGGTCGATCGCCGGCGGGGCGATCCTCAGCCTCGGCCGCTCCCTCGTCCTGCGCCCCTGAGGCGATCACGCGAGACACGAACCATGGTCAAGTCGATCGAACGCTATCCCGAACTCGCCGATCCCCAGCGCCGGCCGCGCTACACCGGCATCCCGACCTTCTTCCGCCTTCCCTATGCGGAGGATCTCGCGGGGGTCGACCTCGCCGTCGTGGGCGTGCCCTTCGACGGCGGCGTCACCCACCGGACCGGGACGCGGCACGGACCGCGCGAGATGCGCAACGCCTCCTCGCTGATCCGCAAGGTCAACGGCGCGACCGGCGTCGCGCCCTTCGACCTCGTCCGGGTGGCGGACCTGGGCGACGCCTGGGTGGAGAAGCCCTACGAGCTGGAGGGCGCGCATGCGGAGATCGCGGCCTTCTTCCGGACAGTCGTCGGGGCCGGGGTCACGCCTCTGTCCGTCGGCGGAGACCATTCGATCTCGCTGCCCATCCTGCGCGCGGTGGCCAAGGACGGGCCGCTCGGGATGGTGCATGTCGATGCCCATTGCGACACGGGCGACGACTACCTGGGGTCGCGGTTCCATCACGGCGCGCCGTTCCGGCGGGCGGTGGAGGAGGGGCTCCTCGACCCGAGGCGGGTCATCCAGATCGGCATCCGGGGCAGCCTCAACACGCCGGACATGTGGGCCTTCTCGTTCGAGTCCGGCATGCGGGTCGTGCCGATCGAGGAGTTCGACGACAAGGGTTGGGCCTGGGCGGCCGAGGAGGCGCGCCGCGTCGTCGGGGGCGGGCCGGCCTATCTCTCCTTCGACATCGACGGGATCGACCCGAGCCAGGCGCCCGGGACCGGCACCCCGGAGGCGGGCGGCATCACGGTCCTGCAGGCGCAGCGCCTGGTCCGGGCGCTCGACGGGCTCGATCTGGTCGCCGCCGACCTGGTCGAGGTCTCGCCGCCCTGGGACGTCGGCGGCATGACCACGCTGGCGGGCGTCACGATCCTGTTCGAAATCCTGTGCATCCTGGCCGGGGCGCGGGCGCGCCAGGACCGGGCGGCGCGGGAAGGGGAGGGGGAGGCGCTGCCATGACCGACTACGATCTCGCCGTCGTGGGCGCCGGCATCGTCGGCCTCGCGCACGCGCTCGCGGCGGCGCGGAAGGGACTGAAAGTGATGGTGATCGACCGCGACGCCCAGGCGAACGGGGCGTCCGTCCGCAACTTCGGCTTCGTCACGGTGACCGGGCAGGAGCGCGGAGCGTGCTGGCGGCGCGCCCTGCGGTCGCGCGACGTCTGGGCCGAGGTGGCGCCGCAGGCCGGCATCCGGGTCGAGCACCGCGGCCTCGTGGTGGCGGCGCGGCGGCCGGAGGCGATGGCGGTGCTGGAGGCGTTCCGGGCGACCGAGATGGGGGAGGGCTGCCGCCTGATGTCGCCCGCCGAGGCGGCCGGCGTGGTGCCGGCGCTCCGGACCGGGGCGCTCGCCGGCGCGCTCCACTCGCCCCATGAGGTCCGGGTCGAGAGCCGGGACGCGATCCCGAAGCTGGCGCGCTGGCTGGAGGCGGCGTGGGGCGTGACCATCCTGCGGTCCACGCTGGTCAGGGCCGTGGAGCCGCCGCACCTCGAGACCAGCGCCGGGCCGGTGCGGGCGGCGGCGGCGGTCGTCTGCCCGGGCGAGGACTTCCTGTCGCTCTTCCCCGAGCGGATCGCCGCCTACGGGGTGACCAAGTGCAAACTGCACATGATGCGCGTCGCGCCCGGGGCGGCCGGGTTCCGGCTCGGGGCAGCGGTCATGTCCGACCTCGGGCTCGTGCGCTATCTCGGCTATGTGGCCCTCTCCGAGGCGGCGGCCCTGAAGGCGCGGCTCGAGGCGGAGCAGGGGGACGCGCTCGCCAACGGGGTGCACCTCATCGCCGTCCAGTCGGCGGACGGTTCGCTGGTGGTCGGCGACAGCCACCACTACGGGCCGACACCCGACCCCTTCGCGCCGGAATCCGTCGACCGGATCATCCTCGACGAGTTCGAGGCGGTTCTCGACGTGCCGGGGGCCCGGGTGGTGGAGCGCTGGACCGGCATCTATCCTTCGGCGCCGGACCGGCTGATGTTCGTCGACCGGCCGGCTGAGCGGGTCCGGATCGCGATGGTGACGAGCGGGACGGGGGCGTCGACCGCCTTCGCGATCGCCGAGGAAGTGATCGGGGAGATGTTCGGATGAGGCACCTCAAGGCGGTCGTCTTCGACTGGGCGGGGACGATCGTGGACTACGGGTCGCGCGCGCCGATGGGCGCCTTCGTGCAGGTCTTCGCCTCCTTCGGGGTGGAGATCACCATCGCGGAGGCGCGGCGGCCGATGGGCCTGCCGAAGTGGGACCATATCGACGCGCTGCTCCGGGATCCCTCGATCGCCGCGCGCTGGCAGGCCGCACGGGGCGGGATGCCGACCAGGGAGGACGTCGACCGGATCCACGCGGTGTTCGTGCCGCTCAACGCCCGGGTGGTGACCGACTACGCCGACCTGATCCCCGGGGCGCTCGAGACGGTGGCGGCCTGCCGGGCGCGCGGCCTGAAGATCGGGTCGACGACGGGCTACACGCGCGAGATCATGGAACGGCTTGTTCCGGTCGCGGCGGCGGCGGGCTACGCGCCGGACAACCTGGTGTGCGCCGGAGACCTGCCGGCCGGGCGGCCGACTCCGCTGATGATGTACCGGACCTTCGCGGATCTCGGCGTCTACCCGCCCTCCGCGGTGGTGAAGGTCGACGACACGGAACCGGGCATCGCGGAGGGCCTGGCGGCGGGCTGCTGGACGGTCGGCGTGGCGCTGTCAGGCAACGCCATGGGGCTGTCCCGCGAGGAGGTCGAGGCGCTGCCAGAGGCGGAGTACGAGCGTCGGCTCGCCCGGGCGCGGGCGGAGCTCGACCGGTCCGGCGCGCATGTGATCATCGACAGCGTCGAGGACCTGGTCCCCGTGCTCGACCTCTTCGAAGAGAAGCTGGCGCGGGGCGAGAGACCGTGAGCGTGTTTTCCCCAAGCTGTGGATAAACCGCAAGATTCCAGCATTCCCGCGCGTTTCCGGGTTCGCATTACCCGTGGCCCGAAACTTTTTCGAAGAGCCGTGTTGACAGGCGGCGGGGTGGGGGACTAGATAGCGGCCAACGACGAGGGCGGTGGCGCTGCCGAGCGGCAGTGAACTTCGCTCTTGTTTCCGGGTCCTCGGGTGGTTATCTGAGGGTTCGGCGGCCCGGTGAGGGTCAGCTTCTCTCGCAAGACTGAAGCGGTCGGCTCCGAG